>NZ_JBIVFN010000022.1:0-120160 GCF_044748145.1 Streptomyces sp. NPDC090022 | reverse complement strand
CCGTCTCCCCGGCCCATTCCCCCTGCATGCCAACAAGACTGGCCCCAGCTCCACCGAGCCGGGGCCAGAACAGCAGATTTTCAGCAGCCTTCTAGCCGGTCATGCCGATATCCCCACGTTCCCGCTGCCGCCGTACATGTTCACGGCGTCGCCGAAGTAGTAGTTGCTGGGCCGGCTGATGCTCAGCCGTTCGACGGCCACCGTCAGCTCGGTACCCGGGTGTTCGATCGCGTAGGCGATGCGGTGGACGAGGTGGTCCAGATGCGGCCGGGCGCCGGTGACCAGCGCTGTCGACTGGCCGTTGGACTCGACGGCCAGGACGTAGTGGGCGGAGGCGGTCACCACGGTGAGCATCTCCACCAGGAGCCAGATGCCCGCCGCCAGCGTGAGGGCCCAGGTGAGGAAGAGGAAGAAGGGGACGAGGGAGACCTCGTCCGCGTAGCCCTCGGAGGGCATCAGGGGGTCCCGGTATTCGGGGGACCGGCTGGGGGCGGCCGTGTCGAAGTCCGTGAGGACGTCGATGACGAAGGTGAACAGCGTCACCGCGATGGCGGCCAGGACCAGGGGTACCACGCGCCGCAGGAAGCGCAGCACCGCTTCCCCGCGCCGGGGCTGGAGGACGAAGGTGTAGACCCTGACGACGTTCTGCAGCGGGTAGGCGGCCGCACCCACCCACAGCAGCCGCTTGGTGATGGTCAGCTCCAGGGAGCTCGGCAGCCCCGCGCCGTGGGCGGGCGGCGGCCCGCCGGGCGGAGTCTGAGCGGTCAGCGGCCGGCCGGGCGGCGGGGGCGGTGCCGGGGGAGCCGACGGGGGTACCGGCGGCGGTGGCTGTTCCGGCGAGGCCGAAGGCGTGCCGGGCCCGTGCTCTTCCGCTTCCATGCGTCCCCCCGAGGTATGGCGCCGGTGTGAGTGGGCTTCATTACGCACTGGCCACTCTGGTCGCACAAGCCCGAATCCGGCCACGGTGGCCTTCCGCGCGAAGCGTTCGGCCGCGTGCCGCGTGCCGCGGGGGCGCGCACGCGAAGGCGGCGGCACGGCACCGGAATCCGGGCCGTACCGCCGCGCGTACCGGCTTCGCGCCGTCCGGCTGCTGTTACTCCTCGACGACCCTGCCGCCGGTGACCACCAGGCGGCGGGTCGTGCGGACCGCGTCCAGCATCCGGCGGTCGTGCGTGACCAGCAGCAGCGTGCCCTCGTAGGACTCCAGGGCCGACTCCAGCTGCTCGATCGCCGGCAGGTCCAGGTGGTTCGTGGGCTCGTCCAGGACCAGCAGGTTCACCCCGCGGCCCTGGAGCAGGGCCAGGGCCGCCCGGGTGCGCTCGCCGGGGGAGAGGGTGGCCGCCGGGCGCAGTACGTGCGCCGCCTTCAGGCCGAACTTGGCCAGCAGCGTACGGACGTCGGCGGGCTCGGTCTCCGGAACCGCCGCGCAGAACGCCTCCAGCAGCGGCTCCTCGCCCAGGAACAGCCCGCGCGCCTGGTCCACCTCACCGACGAGGACGCCCGAACCGAGCGTGGCGGCGCCGGAGTCCAGCGGCAGGCGGCCCAGCAGGGCCGCCAGCAGGGTGGACTTCCCGGCGCCGTTGGCCCCGGTGATCGCCACCCGGTCCGCCCAGTCGATCTGCAGGCTCGCCGGACCGAAGGTGAAGTCCCCGCGCTTGACGGTCGCCTCGCGCAGGGTGGCCACCACCGAGCCGGAGCGCGGGGCCGTCGCGATCTCCATGCGCAGTTCCCATTCCTTGCGCGGCTCGTCGACCACCTCCAGCCGTTCGATCGCGCGCTGCGTCTGGCGGGCCTTGGCGGCCTGCTTCTCGCTGGACTCGCCCCGCAGCTTCCGGCCGATCTTGTCGTTGTCACTCGCCTTGCGGCGGGCGTTGCGGACGCCCTTGTCCATCCAGTTGCGCTGCATCAGGGCGCGGCCCTCCAGCGCGGAGCGCTTGTCGGCGTACTCCTCGTACTCCTCGCGCGCGTGCCGGCGGGCGGTCGCGCGCTCCTCCAGGTAGGCGTCGTAGCCGCCGCCGTAGAGGTTGATCTGCTGCTGGGCCAGGTCGAGTTCGAGGACCTTGGTGACGGTGCGGGTGAGGAATTCCCGGTCGTGGCTGATCACCACGGTGCCGGCGCGCAGCCCCTTGACGAAGGCCTCCAGCCGCTCCAGGCCGTCGAGGTCCAGGTCGTTGGTCGGCTCGTCGAGCAGGAAGACGTCGTAGCGGGACAGCAGCAGCGACGCCAGACCCGCGCGGGCGGCCTGGCCCCCCGAGAGCGCCGTCATCGGAAGGTCGAGGCCGACGGCGAGACCGAGGTCGTCGGCGACCTCCTCGGCCCGCTCGTCGAGGTCGGCGCCGCCCAGGTTCAGCCAGCGGTCCAGGGCGCCCGCGTACGCGTCGTCCGCGCCCGGGGTGCCGTCGACCAGGCCCTGGGTGGCCGCGTCCAGCTCCGCCTGCGCGGCGGCCACGCCCGTGCGCCGGGCCAGGAAGTCCCGCACCGACTCGCCCTCGCGGCGCTCCGGCTCCTGCGGCAGGTGCCCGACGGCGGCGGTGGGCGGGGACAGCCGCAGCTCACCGTCCTCCGGGGTGTCCAGCCCGGCCAGCAGGCGCAGCAGGGTGGACTTGCCGGCGCCGTTGACGCCGACGAGGCCGATGACGTCGCCGGGTGCGACGACGAGGTCGAGACCGGCGAAGAGCGTGCGCTCACCGTGGCCGGCGGCGAGGTCCTTGACGACGAGGGTTGCAGTCATGATCCGTCGATCCTATCCGCCGGCGCCCCACCCCCGGGCCATGGCAGGAAAGGTGGGAAGGCCGTCATTGCTGACGCCCGCCGCAGGCAACAGGATGGAGTCATGGGAGCGCACAACGTGCTCGTCGTCCTCTACGACGGCGTGCAGAGCCTGGACGTGACCGGCCCGGTCGAGGTGTTCAACGGGGCGGGTCAGCTGGCCGGCGCCGCGGAGCCGGCGTACCGGATCCGGACCGCCGCGCCGGGCGGCGCGCCGGTGCGCACCAGCAGCGGGCTCACGCTGGTGCCGGACGGCGCCCTGGAGGCCTGTGCGCCGGGGGCGGGCACCACGCTGATCGTGCCGGGCGGCTCGTACCGGGCGGACGCCGCGCCGCGGGTCGTCGACTGGCTGCGCACGTACGGGGGGCGTGCGGAGCGCCTGGTCTCGGTGTGCACCGGCTCGCTGCTGCTCGCCGAGGCGGGCCTGCTCGACGGGCGGCGCGCCACCACCCACTGGCGGGCCTGCGACCAGCTGGCCCGGGACCACCCGGGGGTGCGGGTGGAGGCCGAGCCGATCTACGTGCGGGACGGGCCGGTCTCCACCAGCGCCGGGGTCACGGCGGGCATCGACCTCGCGCTGGCCCTGGTCCAGGAGGACCACGGGCGCGAGATCGCGCTCACGGTGGCCCGGTACCTGGTGGTGTTCCTCCACCGGCCGGGCAACCAGGCGCAGTTCAGCGCGCAGCTGGAGGCGCAGACGGCGCGGCGCGATCCGCTCCGCGAGGTCCAGCAGTGGATCACCGAGCACCCGGAGTCCGACCTGACCGTGGAGTCCCTGGCCGCCCGGGCCCGGCTCTCCCCGCGCCACTTCGCGCGCGCCTTCCAGGCCGAGACGGGGGTGACACCGGGCCGCTACGTCGAACGCGTCCGCGTGGAACACGCCCGCCGGCTGCTGGAGGCGGGCGGGGACGGCGTGGCCCAGATCTCCCGGGCCTGCGGCTACGGCACGCCGGAGGCGCTGCGCCGCGCCTTCGTCCGGACCCTGGGACAGTCCCCGACCGAATACCGCCGCCGCTTCGGCCACCGCCCCCTTGCCGGTCCCGCCGGTCCCGCCGCTCCCGCCGGTCCCGCCGGTCCCGCCGCTCCCGCCGCTCCCGCCGACGCGTGAGGGGCGGGGATCCCGGGGCGCGGCCCCCGTACGACACCCATCACCAGCCGAACCGATCGTCACCGAACCCGGAGGGAAGATCCGTGCAGATCGCCATCCTGCTCTTCGACCGCTTCACCGCTCTCGACGCCGTCGGCCCCTACGAGACCCTCTGCCGCCTGCCCGGCGCCGAGACCGTCTTCGTCGCCGAGACCCCCGGTCCCGTCCCCAACGACTCCGGCTCGCTCTCCCTCGTCGCCACCAAGGCGCTCACGGACGTCCCCGCCCCCGACATCGTCGTCGTACCCGGCGGGCCCGGGCAGAGCGAGCAGATGGAGAACCCCGTGATCCTCGACTGGCTGCGCGCCACCGACGCCACCAGCACCTGGACCACCTCCGTCTGTACCGGCTCGCTCCTGCTCGGCGCCGCCGGGCTGCTCCGGGGCCGCCGTGCCACCAGCCACTGGCTGGCCCTGGAGCTGCTCACCGGGTACGGCGCCGAGCCCACCGGCGAGCGGGTGGTCACGGACGGCAAGTACGTCACCGCCGCCGGGGTCTCCTCCGGCATCGACATGGGGCTGACCCTGCTCGGCCGGATCGGCGGGGACCGGCTCGCGCAGTCCGTCCAGCTGCTGACCGAGTACGACCCCCAGCCGCCCTACGACGCCGGCTCGCCCGAGAAGGCGCCGGCCGACATCGTCCAGGAGTGGCGGGACAGGAGCCGGTTCGCCGCCCAGTAGTCCGCGGCGGTCCGCGCGCGGTCCGCGGTGGTCCGCGCGGGCGCCCGCCTCACGCCGTCCACGTGAACCGCGGGGCCCGGCGCTCCAGGAACGCGGCGACCCCCTCGGCGGTGTCGCCGCTGCCGCGCGCCTGCTCCGCCCAGTGGGCCTGCCGGTCGGGCCCTTCGGACAGGAAGTCCTTCGCGGCCGCCTGCGTGAGCAGCGAGCGGGCGGTGAGGATCCGTGTGAAGGCCTCCACCCGCCGGTCCAGTGCGCCCGCCGGCAGGACCTCGTCCACCAGCCCCACCCGCAGCGCGCGGGCGGTGTCGATCAGCTCGCCCGAGAAGAGCAGGTACTTCGCGGCCGCCGGTCCCACCAGCGCCGCCAGCCGCCGGGTCGAGGACGCCGGATAGACGATGCCCAGCTTCGCCGGCGTCACCCCGAACGACGCGCCCTCCTCCGCGAACCGCAGGTCGCAGGCGGCCGCCAGCTGGCTGCCGCCGCCCACGCAGTACCCGCGCACCGCCGCAAGCGTCGGCTTGGGGAAGGCGGCCAGGGCCTCCTCCGCCGCCACGGACAGGGCCTGCGGGTCGTCGTCCCCGGTCAGGGAGGAGATGTCGGCGCCGGCGCAGAAGGTGTCGCCGGCGCCGGTCAGGACCAGCGCCCGCACCGCGGGGTCGGGCGCCAGGGAGGCCAGCAGCGGCGGTAGCTCCCGCCACATCGCGGCGGTCATGGCGTTGCGCTTGGCGGGGTGGGAGATGACGACCGTGGCGACCCCGTCCGTGACGGTGTACGAGAGCTGCGCGTCCATGGGCCGGATGCTATCCACGCCGGACGCTGGCCCGGTCGGCCGGATCCCGTGATCAGGGGAGCGGCTGGGGTGCGGGGAGGGATCGGACCCTCGAACAACTGACGCTGTCATACGCCACCGGTCGGAACGCGTCCGATCAGAATGTGTCCGATTGACGCTGACTTGTGGTCAGCGGTCCGGTCCGGACCAGCCGGGTCCCCACTCTGGACGCGTGGAGACGATCGAGCGTGAAGACGGGGGCCGGAAGATGGACGGCAGCGGGAGCGTCCCGCCAGTTCAGGGGCATGGGCCGGGTATCCCGGCCGATCCCCTGACCTATGAGGGAGCCTGGCGGTTCACCGCTCCCGCGACAGAAGAATCCGTTCCGCAGGCCCGCCGCGCGGTCCGCGACCTCCTGGGCCGCCAGGGCGTGGCGGCGGCGAACCGGGACCTGGTGTACTCACTGCTGCTGATCGTCTCCGAGCTGGTCACCAACTCGGTGCGGCACGCGGCCCTGCTCTCGCCGGAGGTCGCGGTGGAGGTCGCGATCGGCCGCCAGTGGGTCCGCGTGGCCGTCGAGGACAACCACCCCTACCGTCCCAAGGCACTGGAGGCCGACTTCGGCCAGACCGGCGGCCGGGGCCTGCTCCTGGTGCGCGAGATCACCCGCGAGGCCGGCGGGGTGTGCGACGTCGAGCACACCTCCACCGGCGGCAAGGTGATCTGGGCGGCCCTCCCGATCAGCGCGAACTGATCAGCGCGAACTGATCAACGGGAACGGATCGGCGCGTAGGGATCGGCGCGTACGGATCAGCCCGACCCGATCAACACGAGCCGAGGCCCCTGCGGACCGCCGGTGCGCCTCCTACCAGCCCGCGCCCTCGCCCGTCAGCTCGCGGATCGCGGGCCGGGCCGCGTCCAGCACGGTCATGAACCAGGCCGAGAACGGTGCCTGCCCGTGCCGCTCCGCCAGTTCCCCGGCGGTCACGAACGCGGTCTCCCCGACCTCCTCCGGGTCCGGCCGCAGCGGACCCTGCGCCAGTCCCACGAAAAGGTGGTTGTACTCCTGCTCCACCAGCCCCGAATCGGGGTCCGGGTGGTTGTAGCGGACGGTCCCGGCCTCGGCGAGGAGCGACGGCGAGAGCCCCAGCTCCTCGTACGTGCGCCGGGCGGCGGCCGCGAACGGCGACTCCCCGGGGTACGGGTGCCCGCAGCAGGTGTTCGACCACACGCCGGGGGAGTGGTACTTGCCGAGCGCCCGCCGCTGCAGCAGCAGCCGGCCCCGCTCGTCGAAGAGGAACACGGAGAACGCCCGGTGCAGCTGCCCGGGTGCCTGATGCGCGGCGAGCTTCTCCGCGGTGCCGATGGTGTTGCCGGACTCGTCGACCAGTTCGAGCATGATCGGTTCCTGAGTGCCGGTGCCGTGGGCCGCGCTGTTCGCGGCGGTGGCTGGTGTGGTCGGCATAACCATCCTTCGATTCGGACTCCGGCCTTCAGTCTGCCGTACAAAAGCGGCTTGTCCCCACTTCGGAGATCCACGCATGTCCGCCCGCCGCCGCGTGGTAGACGCGGCGGCGGGCGGACGGCGCGATCAGACGCCGAACGGCGCCGGATAGCCGATGGTGCCGGCCGGCACCGGGGCGCGGTCGTCCAGGACCAGGGCCATCAGGGCCTCGTCCGGGACCTCGAAGGGCGCCCGGATCCCGAACCGTGACGCCGGCACGAATCCGAACCGCGGGTAGTACTCCGGATGCCCGAGCACGACGACGAGCGACTCCCCGCGCTCCCGGGCCGCCGCGAGCAGCGCCCGGACCACCGAGCTGCCCGCGCCGGAGCGCTGCCGGGCCGGATCGGCGGCCACCGGGGCCAGCGCGAGCGCCGGTACCCCGTCGACCGTGCACCGGGTGAGCAGCGCGTGCGCCGCCACCGCCCCGTCCGGGCCCTCGGCGACATAGCTCAGCCCCGGCAGCCAGGCCGGGTCGGCGCGCAACGCGTCGACGAGGTCCGCCTCCAGCGGGGTGTCGAAGGCCGCCAGGTTGACGGCCCGTACGGCGATCTCCTCACGGGTCGCCGCCAGCGCCTCGGCCATGCCGGGCGCGGCCGGGTCGGCGGCGTCGGCCCGCTCGCCGAGCGGGCCGTAACAGGCGTCCCAGTCGGAGTCGGGCTGCCGGTACACGCCCAGCACCCGGTAGCCGGCGGCCTGGGCGGCCGCGATGTTGCGGGCGGTGGAGCGCAGCGGGTAGTGCCGGTCCCAGAAGGCCCGGGCGGCGGCGGACGGCTCCTCCGCCGTCCACTCGCACTCGGTGAGCACGAGCGTGCCGCCCGGTGCCAGCAGCCGCTTCCACTGCCGCAGCGCGGTGTCGAAGCCGATGGCGTAGGCGGAGCTCTCCGCCCAGACCAGGTCGAAGGAGCCGTCGTCGTGGGGGAGGTTCCCCATGTCGGCGCGGGCGGGGTGGACGCGGTCGGCGAGGCCGGCGGCCCCGGCGGCCGCGCGCAGCTCGTCGAGGAAGCCCTCGTGGAGGTCGACGGCGGTGACGTCCGCGCCCGCCGTGCCCGCCTCGGCCGCGAGCAGCAGGGCGCTGCGGCCCGGGCCGCAGCCGAGGTCCAGGACGCGCGGCCGCTCGGGCAGCGGGCCGCACAGGGAGAGCAGGTGACGGGTGGTGCCGTCGGAGCCGGGGCCCTGCCGGGGCAGGCCGCCGTGCAGGGTGAAGAAGGCGTGGGTGAGGTGGTCGGTCAATGTGAACCCTTGAGAAAGGGGGCCCCGGCCGACAGGGGTGATCAGCGGATGATCAGGCCCGGCCGGGTGCCCGGAGGATGGGGGTGAGGCGGTCGTCCTCGCCGCGCGGGGCGGCGAACACCACGACGGTCATCAACCCACCTCCTTCGTTCTCGTTCCGGCTCGTTCCGGCTCGTTCCGGCTCGTTCCGGGTTGTTCCGGCGGCGCGCGGTTCACGCTCGCGGAACGCGCACGCGGCTCACGTGCGCGATCAACCCTGACACCGGTGCGGTTTGTCGAACATCGCTGCGATCACCGATGATGATCGCGGCCTGGCCGCAGGCTACGGAATCGTCGGCTTATCGGGCCGTGAACGGGTGGTGAACCCCCGCTTCCATTCATCCGATAGCCTCTGCCGACGTGCCGCCCGCCCCCACGGGGCGCCCGTTCCAAGGAGTGAGTCCGTCTGCCGACCGTCATCCTCACCGGCCCGCCGGTTCCCGGATCACCGCTCGAAGGCGACCTGCGCTCCCTCGGCTTCGACGTCCGGTCCGTGCCCGAGCCCGCCGACGCCGCGGCCGCCCTGGCCGCCGTACCCGCCGACCAGCGCGTCGCCGTCGTCGACAGCGCCTTCGTCGGCCACGCGCACACCCTGCGCCTGGCCCTGACCGACCCGCGCTTCGAGGCCTGCGCCGTCACCGGCGCGCTCACCGTCCAGCCGGCCGCCCGCGGCGCCCTGGACAAGGCCGCCGCCGCCCCCGCCGGGCAGGCGTCCGGCCCGTACGCCGACCAGCTCGCCGCCGCGCTGGAGGGTGCCGGCACCCCCGTGCGCCACCCCGAGCTCGGCACCCTGGTCGCGGCCGTCCCCGCCACCGAGGCGGAGCGCGCGGACGCGGCCGCCGCCGTCGCCGCCGTCGACGAGGAGGCCGTACGCCTGCGCACGGCCGTGAAGTCCCGCGACGGCTTCTTCACCACGTTCTTCATCAGCCCGTACTCGCGCTACATCGCCCGCTGGTGCGCGCGCCGCGGCCTGACCCCGAACCAGGTCACCACCGCCTCGCTGATCACCGCGCTGATCGCGGCCGGCTGCGCCGCCACGGGCGAGCGCTGGGGCTACGTCGCCGCCGGTGTGCTGCTGCTCGTCTCCTTCGTGCTGGACTGCACCGACGGGCAGCTCGCCCGCTACTCGCTGCAGTACTCCACGATGGGCGCCTGGCTCGACGCGACCTTCGACCGGGCCAAGGAGTACGCGTTCTACGCGGGCCTTGCGCTCGGCGCCACCCGAAACGGCGACGACGTCTGGGCGCTCGCGCTCGGCGCCATGATCCTCATGACCTGCCGGCACGTCGTCGACTTCTCCTTCAACGAGGCCAATCACGACGCGACGGCGAACACGAGTCCCACCGCGGCCCTGTCCGACCGGCTCGACAGCGTCGGCTGGACCGTCTGGGTCCGCCGGATGATCATCCTCCCGATCGGTGAGCGCTGGGCGATGATCGCGGTGCTGACCGCCGTCACCACCCCTCGGACCGTCTTCTACGCGCTCCTGATCGGCTGCGCCTTCGGCGCCCTCTACACCACCGCGGGCCGGGTGCTGCGCTCCCTGACCCGCAAGGCGACCCGCACCGACCGGGCCGCCCAGGCGCTGGCCGACCTGGCCGACTCCGGCGTCCTCGCCTGGTCCCGGCCGCCGCGCCCCGCGCGCCACCGGCCGGGCTACAGCTCGCTGCTGATGGCCGCCGCGGGCACCGTGCTGATGGTCGGCGCGGCGGTCACCCGCGACTTCGGCACCCCCTGGCTGATCGCCACCGCCCTGACGTACGCCATCTTCGCGGGCGGAGCCGTCGACGCCCCCCTCAAGGGCACCCTCGACTGGCTGATCCCGCCGCTCTTCCGCGCCGCCGAGTACGTCACCGTCCTCGTGCTGGCCGCCAAGGCGGACGTCCCCGGGGCCCTGCCCGCGGCATTCGGACTGGTCGCGGCGGTCGCCTACCATCACTACGACACGGTCTACCGCATCCGGGGCGGCTCGGGCGCGCCCCCGCGCTGGCTGGTGCGGGCGACCGGCGGCCACGAGGGCCGGGTCCTGCTGGCCGTGGTCCTCGCCGCAGCCCTTCCCCGGGACGCGTTCCCCGTCGCGCTCACGGCCATGGCCGTGTACGTGGCACTCGTGGTGCTCGTGGAGAGCATCCGCTTCTGGGTCTCCTCCGGAGCACCCGCCGTACATGACGAAGGAGAACCAGCATGATCGGCCTTGTACTCGCGGCCGGTGCCGGACGCCGCCTGCGTCCCTACACCGACACCCTCCCCAAGGCCCTCGTGCCCGTCGGCCCCGAAGGGGACGAGGAGAGCCTGACGGTTCTCGACCTGACCCTGGGCAACTTCGCCGAGGTCGGCCTCACCGAGGTCGCGATCGTCGTCGGCTACCGCAAGGAAGCCGTCCACGCGCGCCGGGAGGCCCTGGAGGCCAAGTACGGCGTCAAGATCACGCTGATCGACAACGACAAGGCCGAGGAGTGGAACAACGCCTACTCCCTGTGGTGCGCCCGTGAGGTCCTGAAGCAGGGTGTGATCCTCGCCAACGGCGACACCGTCCACCCGGTCTCCGTCGAGAAGACCCTGCTCGACGCCCGCGGCAACGGCCAGAAGATCATCCTCGCCCTCGACACGGTCAAGCACCTCGCCGACGAGGAGATGAAGGTCGTCGTCGACGGCGCCCAGGGCGTGCGGAAGATCACGAAGCTGATGGAGCCCTCCGACGCCACCGGCGAGTACATCGGCGTCACCCTCATCGAGCCGGAGGCCGCCGAGGCCCTCGCCGAGGCGCTCAAGACCACCTTCGAGCGCGACCCCGACCTCTACTACGAGGACGGCTACCAGCAGCTCGTCGACGACGGCTTCGTGATCGACGTGGCCCCCATCGGCGACGTCAAGTGGGTCGAGATCGACAACCACGACGACCTCGCCAAGGGCCGGACGATCGCATGCCAGTACTGACCAGGCTCATCCCCTCCCCGGTCGTCGTCGACATCACCCGCGGCGCCATGGACGACCTGGCCGGCCTCCTGGCCGACCAGCGGATCTCGGCGTCCGGGAAGCTGGCGATCGCGATCAGCGGCGGCTCCGGCCAGACGCTGCGCGCGAAGCTGGAGCCCGTACTGCCGCACGCCGACTGGTACCCGGTCGTCGACGGCACCATCGACTCCGCGGTCAAGCTCGCCGACGACATAAAGGGACGGCGTTACGACGCCGTGGTGGGCCTGGGCGGCGGCAAGATCATCGACGTGGCGAAGTACGCCGCGGCGCGGGTCGGGCTGCCCATGGTGGCCGTCGCCACCAACCTCGCCCACGACGGCATCTGCTCGCCGGTGGCGACCCTCGACAACGACAACGGCCGCGGCTCCTACGGTGTCCCGACGCCGATCGCGATGGTCATCGACCTCGACGTGATCCGCGACGCACCCGTGCGGTTCGTCCGCTCCGGCATCGGCGACGCCGTGTCCAACATCTCGGCCATCGCCGACTGGGAGCTCTCCCACGAGATCACCGGCGAGACCGTCGACGGCCTGGCGGCCGCCATGGCCCGTACGGCCGGCGAGTCCGTGCTGCGCCACCCCGGCGGCTGCGGCGACGACGAGTTCCTCACCGTGCTCGCCGAGGCCCTCGTCCTCACCGGCATCGCCATGTCGATCAGCGGGGACACCCGCCCGGCCTCCGGCGCCTGCCACGAGATCAGCCACGCCTTCGACCTGCTGTACCCGGGCCGCTCCGCGCTCCACGGCGAGCAGGTCGGCATCGGCGCCGCCTTCGCCATGTACCTGCGGGGGGCCAAGGAGCAGTCCGGGCTCTTCGCCGAGGTGATGCGCCGCCACGGCCTGCCCGTGGTGCCCGAGGAGATCGGGTTCAGCGCGGACGAGTTCGTCGCAGCCGTCGAGTACGCCCCCCAGACCCGTCCGGGACGCTTCACCATCCTGGAGCACCTCAACCTGTCCGCAGCCGAGATCAGGGACGCTTACTCCGACTATGTCAAGACCATCCGTAGCTGAACTCCGGCCCGTCGTGCACCCGGCGGGCGTGAAGGACCGGGTCAGCGGGGAGCACTGGGGCGGGCGCCTCTACATGCGCGAGATCTCCCTGCGCGTCACCCGCGTCCTGGTCACCACGAAGGTCACGCCGAACCAGCTGACCTACGTGATGACCCTCGCCGGCGTCCTCGCCCTCCCGGCCCTGCTGGTGCCGGGCATCTGGGGTGCCGTGCTCGGCGTGGTCGCGGTCCAGCTGTACCTGCTGCTCGACTGCGTCGACGGCGAGGTCGCCCGCTGGAAGCAGCAGTACTCGCTCTCCGGGGTGTACCTGGACCGGGTCGGCGCCTACCTGTGCGACGCGGCGGTCCTGGTCGGCTTCGGCCTGCGCGCCTCGGACCTGTGGGGCGGCGGGCGCGTCGACTGGCTGTGGGCCTTCCTGGGCACCCTCGCGGCGCTCGGCGCGATCCTGATCAAGGCCGAGACCGACCTGGTCGGCGTGGCCCGGCACCAGGCCGGCAAGCCGGTGGTCAAGGACGCGGCGGCCGAGCCGCGCTCCGCCGGCATGGCGCTCGCCCGCCGGGCCGCCGCCGCGCTGAAGTTCCACCGGCTGGTCCTGGGCATCGAGGCGTCCCTGCTCATCCTGGCGCTGGCGGTGGCCGACCAGATCCGCGGCGACCTGTTCTTCTCCCGGCTCGGTGTCGCCGTACTGGCCGGCATCGCGCTGCTGCAGACGGTGCTGCACCTGGTGTCCATCCTCGCCTCCAGCAGGCTGAAGTGAGGGCGCCCGTGAGCGCGCCGCCGCTGCGCCTGGGCGTGGTCATCATCACCATGGGCAACCGGCCCGCCGAGCTCGCCGCCCTGCTGGACTCCGTCGCCCGGCAGGACGGCGACGCCGTCGAGGTGGTCGTGGTGGGCCAGGGCGTCGAGCTCACCGGCCTGCCCGAGGGCGTACGCACGATCGAGCTGCCGGAGAACCTCGGCATCCCGGGCGGGCGCAACGTCGGCATCGAGGCGTTCGGCCGGGACGGCGGCGACGGCTACGACGTGGACGTACTGCTGTTCCTCGACGACGACGGGCTGCTGGAGCGCACCGACACCGCCGAGCTGTGCCGGCGGGCCTTCGCCGAGGACCCGGAGCTGGGGATCATCAGCTTCCGGATCGCCGACCCGGACACCGGCGCCACCCAGCGCCGGCACGTGCCGCGGCTGCGCGCCTCGGACCCCCTGCGGTCCTCCCGTGTGACCACCTTCCTGGGCGGCGCGAACGCCGTGCGGACGTCGGTGTTCGAGCAGGTCGGCGGCTTGCCGGACGAGTTCTTCTACGCGCACGAGGAGACCGATCTGGCCTGGCGCGCCCTCGACGCCGGGTGGCTGATCGACTACCGGGCGGACATGGTGCTGCTGCACCCGACGACGGCCCCCTCCCGGCACGCGGTCTACCACCGTATGGTGGCCCGTAACCGGGTCTGGCTGGCCCGCCGCAACCTGCCGGCCCCCCTGGTCCCCGTCTACCTGGGCGTCTGGCTGCTGCTGACGCTGCTGCGCAGGCCCTCGGTCCCGGCGCTCAAGGCCTGGTTCGGCGGGTTCAGGGAAGGCTGGACGACCCCCTGCGGTCCCCGGCGCCCCATGAAGTGGCGGACCGTGTGGCGGCTGACCCGGCTGGGTCGCCCGCCGGTGATCTGACCAGCTCGCATCTGGGACCATGGGCGTCGGTCCCGACGCCCGTCCCCCTGGACGCGAGACCCCTCCTGCCGCATTTGAAGACGAAAGTTTGCACTTGTGAGTGACACAACCCACGACGGCGCCCTCGCCACGAGCAAGCCGCCGTCCGCCGACGAGGGGCTGACCCCCGCGGAGCTCGCCGAGAAGTACGGACTGTCGGTCAGCGGTGCCCGGCCGAGCCTCCCCGAGTACGTGCGGCAGCTCTGGGGCCGGCGCCACTTCATCCTGGCCTTCTCGCGGGCCAAGCTGGTGGCGCAGTACAGCCAGGCCAAGCTCGGCCAGGTCTGGCAGGTGGCGACCCCGCTGCTGAACGCGGTCGTCTACTGGCTGATCTTCGGCGTGATCATCGGCGCGGGCAAGGAGATGCCCCCCGGCGTCTACGTGCCGTTCCTGATGATGGGCATCTTCGTCTTCACCTTCACGCAGAGCTCGCTGATGGCGGGCGTCCGGGCGATCTCGGGCAACCTGGGCCTGGTGCGGGCGCTGCACTTCCCGCGCGCCTCGCTGCCGATCTCGTTCTCGCTCCAGCAGCTCCAGCAGCTGCTGTACTCGATGATCGTCGTCTTCGTCATCGCCCTCAGCTTCGGCAACTACCCGCGGCTGTCCTGGCTGCTGGTGATCCCGACGCTGGCGCTGCAGTTCGTCTTCAACGTCGGCCTCGCCATGATCTTCGCGCGGCTGGGGTCCAAGACCCCGGACCTCGCCCAGCTGATGCCGTTCATCATGCGTACGTGGATGTACGCGTCCGGTGTCATGTTCCCGATCGCGGCGTACCTCAAGGACCAGCCGGCCTGGATCAGCGACGTGCTGCTGTGGAACCCGGTGGCGATCTACATGGACCTCGTCCGGTTCGCGCTGATCGACGACTACTCCAGCAGCAACCTGCCGCCCCACGTGTGGGCCTTCGCGGTGGGCTGGGCCGTGCTGATCGGCCTCGGCGGCTTCGTGTACTTCTGGAAGGCTGAGGAGCGTTACGGCCGTGGCTGACAACACCCAGGGGCGCGTCCCCACCGTCATCGCGGACGACGTGCACATCGTCTACCGCGTCAACGCCGGTCGCGGCGGCAAGGGCAGCGCGACCGCCGCGCTGAGCAAGATAGTCCGCCGCAAGGGCGATGCGCCGGGCGTGCGCAGGGTCCACGCGGTGCGCGGCGTCTCCTTCACCGCGTACCGGGGCGAGGCCATCGGCCTCATCGGCTCCAACGGCTCCGGCAAGTCCACCCTGCTGCGCGCCATCGCCGGCCTGCTGCCGTGCGAGTCCGGCCGGGTCTACACCGACGGCCAGCCCTCGCTGCTGGGCGTCAACGCCGCGCTGATGAACGATCTGACCGGCGAGCGCAACGTCATGCTCGGCGGCCTCGCGATGGGCATGTCCCGCGAGCAGATCAAGGAGCGCTACCAGGACATCGTCGACTTCTCCGGCATCAACGAGAAGGGCGACTTCATCTCCCTGCCCATGCGCACGTACTCCTCCGGCATGGCGGCGCGGCTGCGTTTCTCCATCGCGGCCGCGAAGGACCACGACGTGCTCATGATCGACGAGGCGCTGGCCACCGGTGACCGCGCGTTCCAGATCCGCTCCGAGGAGCGGATCCGCGAACTGCGCCAGCAGGCGGGCACCGTCTTCCTCGTCAGTCACAGCAACAGCTCGATCCGTGACACGTGCGACCGGGTCCTGTGGCTGGAGAAGGGCGAACTCCTGATGGACGGACCCACCGAGGAAGTCGTCTCCGCCTACGAGAAGGAAACCGGCCGCTAGTTCGGCCCCCGACGAGGTCCGACCGGACCGGCCAGACCCCCGCCGCGCGCGCCCGCGGCGGGGGTCTGCTGCGTGGGGTGCGCGACATCCGGGCTCGGTCGGGCACCCGAGCGGCCCCTCCGACGTTGTACGACGTAAGCTGGAGCGGTCCTGAATCGCGGCAACTGAGGACGAAAACTCCGGCGGCGTGTCCGAAATAGGATGTATTGGGTCGGCAGTGTAGAACGGGAGATGTGACGGCAATGGCTACGGGAACACTCCCGCCCCCAGGCGGACCGGCCGTCCCCGCCCCGGGCGGCGGGCGGTGACCCGCGGGCCCGGCACCCGGCCCGGCGCCGTCGCGCACGCCACCCTCGACAAGGCCACCGCGGAGAACTTCCCCGTAGCCCCCGCCTTCCTGCCGCGCGCCTGGCGCCGGGGACTCATGGCCGTCTACGGGTACGCCCGCCTCGTCGACGACATCGGCGACGGCGACCTCGCCCCCGGCGGAGCCGACGCCGCCCACCTCGGCATCGGCCCCGACCGTGCCGACGACCGCCTCGCGCTGCTCGACGCCCTCGAGGCCGACCTGCTGCGCGTCTTCGACGGCGCCCCGCACCACCCGCTGCTGCGCTCCCTGCAACCCGTGGTCCGCGCGCACCGCCTGACCCCCGAGCCCTTCCTCGCCCTCATCGAGGCCAACCGCCAGGACCAGTACGTCACGCGCTACGAGACGTACGAGGAACTGCGCGCCTACTGCGAGCTGTCCGCGAACCCCGTCGGCCGACTGGTGCTCTCCCTCACCGGGACCAGCACCCCCGAGCGGATCCGCCGCTCGGACGAGATCTGCACCGCCCTGCAGATCGTCGAGCACGTCCAGGACGTCGCCGAGGACCTGCGCGGCCGCGACCGGATCTACCTTCCGGCCGAGGACATGCGCCGCTTCCACGTCACCGAGGCCGACCTGGAAGCCCCCTCCGCCGGAGCCTCCGTCCGCGCCCTGATCGCCTTCGAGGCGGAACGTGCCCGCACTCTGCTGGACGCCGGCACCCCGCTGGTCGGCAGCGTGCACGGCCGGCTGCGCCTGCTGCTCGCGGGCTTCGTCGGAGGGGGGCGGGCCGCCCTGCGCGCGGTCGCCGACGCGGAATTCGACGTCCTTCCCGGTCCGCCCGGGCCCACCAAGACCGGCCTGCTCCGCGAGGTGGCCGCCGTCCTGCGCCCAGCGCCGAGAAAGGGGTGAGCCCGACCGTGGAGGGCCCCACGCACGCGTCCGCACCGGTACTCGCCGCCTACAGCTACTGCGAGGCCGTCACCGGCTCCCAGGCGCGCAACTTCGCCTACGGCATCCGGCTGCTGCCCACCGACAAGCGGCAGGCCATGTCGGCGCTCTACGCCTTCTCCCGGCGCGTCGACGACATCGGCGACGGCGCGCTCCCGCCCGACGCCAAGCTCACCCGGCTGGAGGAGACCCGCGCCTTGCTCGGCCGGATCCGCGAGGGCCGGGTCGAGGAGGACGACACCGACCCCGTCGCCGTCGCGCTCGCCCACGCCGCCGACCGGTTCCCGATCCCGCTCGAAGGACTCGACGAGCTGATCGACGGCGTCCTGATGGACGTCCGCGGCGCCACCTACGAGACCTGGGACGACCTCAAGGCGTACTGCCGCTGCGTGGCCGGGGCCATCGGGCGGCTCTCGCTGGGCGTGTTCGGGACCACCACCGGCGCACGTGACGCGGCACGCGCCCCCGAGTACGCCGACACGCTGGGCCTCGCCCTGCAGTTGACCAACATCCTGCGCGACGTCCGCGAGGACGCCGGCAACGGACGGGTCTACCTGCCCGCCGAGGACCTCGCCAAGTTCGGCTGCGCCGACGGCTTCCACACCGACCGGGCCCCCGCCGGGTCGGACTTCGCCGGGCTCGTCCACCACGAAGTCCGGCGCGCCCGCGCCCTGTTCGTCGAGGGCTACCGGCTGCTGCCCATGCTCGACCGGCGCAGCGGAGCCTGCGTCGCCGCCATGGCCGGCATCTACCGGCGCCTGCTGGACCGCATCGAGCGCGAGCCGGAGGCCGTACTGCGCGGCCGCGTCTCACTGCCGGTGCGGGAGAAGGCGTACGTCGCGGTGCGCGGACTGTCCGGCCTGGACGCGCGGACCATCTCCCGGCAGAACACCAGGCGGCGGGTCTGATGGGTCAATACCGTACGACCGGGACGAACCGGCAGTACCGTGACGCAACCCGGCCCGGCTCCGCCGCGTCCGCCGGGACGGCACGCGTTTCCCTGGAGGGCGTATGACCGGCAACCGTGCGGTGGTCGTCGGCGGCGGACTGGCCGGAGTCACCGCCGCCCTGGAACTCGCCGACGCCGGACTGCGCGTGACCCTGCTGGAGGGCCGGCCGCGGCTGGGCGGACTCGCGTTCTCCTTCAAGCGCGGCGAGCTGACCGTCGACAACGGCCAGCACGTCTACCTGCGCTGCTGCACCGCCTACCGCTGGTTCCTGGACCGGGTCGGCGGCGCCGCCCTGGCCCCGCTCCAGGACCGGCTCGACGTACCCGTCCTCGACGTCGCCCACCCCGGGGGACCGCGGCTGGGCCGGCTGCGCCGCACCGCGCTGCCCGTACCCCTGCACCTGGCGAGCTCGCTGGCGCGCTACCCGCACCTCTCGCTCGCAGAACGGGCGAGCGTGGCCCGCGCCGCGCTCGCCCTGCGCGCACTCGACCCCGCCGACCCGGCCCTGGACGGACTGGACTTCGAAACCTGGCTCGCCCGCTACGGCCAGTCCCCCCGCGCCATCGAGGCCCTGTGGGACCTCGTCGGCATCGCCACCCTCAACGCCACCGCCGACCAGACCTCCCTCGCCCTGGCCGCCATGGTCTTCAAGACCGGGCTGCTCTCCGAGCCCGGGGCCGCCGACATCGGCTGGGCCCGGGTCCCGCTCGGCGACCTGCACGACGCCCTCGCCCGCAAGGCGCTGGACGCGGCCGGCGTCCGGACCGAGGTCCGTACCCGGGTCACCGCCATCTCCCGTGACGCGCAAGGGGATTGGCGGGTGGACACCGAGGGGGACAGCCTGACGGCCGACGCCGTCGTGCTCGCCGTACCGCAGCGCGAGGCGCACGGCCTGCTGCCGCACGGAGCGCTCGCCGACCCCGACAAGCTCCTCGACATCGGCACCGCGCCGATTCTCAACGTCCATGTCGTCTACGACCGCAAGGTGCTCAAGCAGCCCTTCTTCGCGGCGCTGGGCACACCCGTCCAGTGGGTCTTCGACCGCACCGACGCCTCCGGGCTCACCGACGGCGGCCAGTACCTGGCGCTGTCCCAGTCGGCCGCCCAGGACCACATCGACGAGCCCGTGTCCGTCCTGCGCGCCGCGTACCTGCCCGAACTGGAGCGGCTGCTGCCCGCCGCGCGCGGCGCCAAGGTCCGCGACTTCTTCGTCACCCGGGAGCGCACGGCGACGTTCGCCCCCACCCCCGGCGTCGGCCGGCTCCGCCCCGGGGCCCGCACCGACGCGCCCGGCCTCTACCTCGCCGGTGCGTGGACCGCCACCGGCTGGCCCGCGACCATGGAGAGCGCCGTCCGCAGCGGGCAGGCCGCGGCGCACGCCGCACTCGCCGCGCTCGGCCGCCACCGCGAGAACCCTCCCCTCGGCTCCGCCGGGGCGACCCCCAGCAGGAGCTCGGCATGACGATCACGAGTACCACCAGCACGTCCCGCACAGCAGCCACAGGAACCAGAGGAGAGCCAGTGAACCCGGGGAATCCGGATGCCGGGAACGCGACGGACGCGAAGGGCGGGACGCCCGCCGAGAGCGCGGACACCCTCGCCCTCCTGGAGCGCGGCCGCACCCTCTCGACGCCCGTGCTCCGCGCGGCCATCGCCCGTCTCGCCCCGCCCATGGACACCGTCGCCGCCTACCACTTCGGCTGGATCGACGCCCACGGCAACCCGGCGGACGGCGACAGCGGCAAGGCCGTACGCCCCGCGCTCGCGCTGCTCTCCGCCGAGGCCGCGGGCGCGCCGGCCGAGGTCGGCGTGCCCGGCGCGGTCGCCGTGGAACTCGTCCACAACTTCTCGCTGCTGCACGACGACCTGATGGACGGGGACGAGCAGCGCCGCCACCGCGACACCGTGTGGAAGGTGCACGGCCCGGCCCAGGCCATCCTGGTCGGCGACGCCCTGTTCGCCCTCGCCAACGAGGTGCTGCTGGAGCTCGGCACCGTCGACGCCGGCCGCGCCACCCGCCGCCTGACCACCGCCAGCCGCAAGCTCATCGACGGCCAGGCGCAGGACATCTCCTACGAGCACCGCGAGCGCGTCAGCGTCGAGGAGTGCCTGGAGATGGAGGGCAACAAGACGGGCGCGCTGCTCGCCTGCGCGGTCTCCATCGGCGCGGTCCTCGGCGGCGCCGACGACCGGACCGCCGACAAGCTGGAGGAGTACGGCTACCACCTCGGCCTCGCCTTCCAGGCGATCGACGACCTGCTGGGCATCTGGGGCGACCCGGAGGCCACCGGCAAGCAGACCTGGAGCGACCTGCGCCAGCGCAAGAAGTCCCTGCCGGTCGTCGCCGCGCTGGCCGCCGGCGGCCCGGCCTCCGAGGAGCTCGCCGAGCTGCTCGCCGCCGACGCCAAGAGCAGCGACTTCGAGAACTTCTCCGAGGAGGAGTTCGCCCACCGCGCCGCCCTCATCGAGCAGGCCGGCGGCCGCCGCTGGACCGCCGACGAGGCCCGCCGCCAGCACGCGGTCGCCATCCGGGCCCTGGACGACGTCGCCATGCCGCAGCGCGTACGGGAGGCCCTGGTGGACCTCGCCGACTTCGTCGTCGTACGCAAGAGGTGACCGCCACCACGCAGCAGCGGATATGACGCGCAAGTCGCCGGCCGGTGCCCCCGCCTGAACCAGGCGCGCACCGGCCGACGGCAGACCCCAGCACAGCAGCGGACGCAACTGTACGAAGGGGAAGCCATGACTGCGACGACCGACGACGGAGCCGGGACGGCAGGTCCGGGCTCCGCATCCGCCGGAGACACCACCACCACCACCACCGACACCGCACGGCCACGGCCACGGGCCCGGCCCGCCGCGGGGGACGGGCCCGGTCACGGGGCCGTGCACGCGGCCACCGCCCGCGCCGTGGAACACCTCCTCGCCCGCCAGGACCCCGAGGGGTGGTGGAAGGGCGACCTGGAGACCAACGTCACCATGGACGCCGAGGACCTGCTGCTGCGGCAGTTCCTCGGGATCCGGGACGAGCCCACCACCCGCGCCGCCGCCCTGTTCATCCGGGGCGAGCAGGGCGAGGACGGCACCTGGGCCACCTTCCACGGCGGACCGCCCGACCTGTCCGCCACCATCGAGGCGTACGTCGCCCTGCGCCTGGCCGGGGACGCCCCGGACGCCCCGCACATGGTGCGGGCCTCGGCCTGGGTGCGGGCGCACGGCGGGATCGCGGCGTCCCGCGTCTTCACCCGGATCTGGCTGGCCCTGTTCGGCTGGTGGAGCTGGGACCACCTGCCCCAACTCCCGCCCGAACTGGTCTTCCTGCCCCCCTGGGTGCCGCTGAACATCTACGACTTCGGGTGCTGGGCGCGCCAGACCATCGTGCCGCTGACGGTCGTCTCCGCCAAACGCCCGGTGCGCCCGGCGCCGTTCGCACTGGACGAGCTCCACACCGATGCCCGCACGCCCCACCCCGCCCGGCCGCTGGCTCCGCTGGGCACGTGGGAAGGCGCCTTCCAGCGCATGGACCGGGCGCTGCACGTCTACCACCGCTTCGCCCCGCGCCGGCTGCGCGAGGCCGCCATGCGCAGCGCGGCCCGCTGGATCGTCGAACGGCAGGAGAACGACGGCTGCTGGGGCGGCATCCAGCCGCCCGCCGTGTACTCGGTGATCGCCCTGCACCTGCTCGGCTACGACCTGCGCCACCCGGTCATGCGGGCCGGCCTGGAGTCGCTGGACCGGTTCGCCGTGTGGCGCGAGGACGGTGCCCGCATGATCGAGGCCTGCCAGTCCCCGGTCTGGGACACCTGCCTGGCCGCGATCGCGCTCGCCGACGCCGGGCTGCCCGCCGACCATCCCGCCCTGGTCAGGGCCGCCGACTGGATGCTCGGCGAGGAGATCGACCGGCCCGGCGACTGGTCCGTGCGCCGGCCCGGACTGGCCCCCGGCGGCTGGGCGTTCGAGTTCCACAACGACAACTACCCTGACATCGACGACACCGCCGAGGTCGTCCTCGCGCTGCGCCGCATCCGGCACCCGGAGCCGGGCAAGGTCGAGGCGGCCGTGGCCCGGGGGGTCGCGTGGAGCCTCGGCATGCAGTCGCGCAACGGTGCGTGGGGCGCGTTCGACGCGGACAACACCAGCTCCTTCCCCAACCGGCTGCCGTTCTGCGACTTCGGCGAGGTCATCGACCCGCCGTCGGCCGATGTCACCGCGCACGTCGTGGAGATGCTCGCCGTCGAGGGCCGGGCCTGCGACCCGCGCGCCCGCCGGGGCATCGCCTGGCTGCTGGCCGAACAGGAGGCGAACGGCTCCTGGTTCGGCCGCTGGGGCACCAACTACGTGTACGGGACGGGCTCGGTGGTCCCGGCCCTGACGGCCGCGGGTATCGCGCCGTCCCATCCCGCGATCCGGCGCGCCGTCGCGTGGCTGGAGTCCGTGCAGAACACCGACGGCGGCTGGGGCGAGGACCAGCGCTCCTACCAGGATCCGGGGTGGGCCGGGAAGGGCGCGTCGACGGCCTCGCAGACGGCGTGGGCGCTGATGGCCCTGCTGGCGGCGGGGGAGCGGGAGGGCAAGGCGGTCGAGCGCGGGATCGCGTACCTGGTGGACACGCAGGCGGCCGACGGCTCCTGGGACGAGCCGTACTTCACCGGTACCGGCTTCCCCTGGGACTTCTCCATCAACTACCACCTGTACCGGCAGGTGTTCCCGCTGACCGCACTGGGCCGCTACCTGTGCGGCGAACCCTTCACCGCAGGCGCGGCGCGGACGAGCGTTTCGGTGGGGACGGGCACTGCCGTGGGGACGGACGGCGTGGTGGGAACCGGCGCCGCGGTGGGGAGGGGCGGCGGGCCGGGCGCCGGCGGCGCGGCGGGGGCGGCCGGCGGCGTACCCGCGCGGCGGCCGGCCGGCGAGGGGAGCGAGGGCTGATGGCCTTCCGCCGGGGCGGGCACCCGCCCTCCGGGCCCGGTGCGGACGCCGCGCCGGCGGGCCCGCCGGACCGAGCCGCCGCGCCCGCCGGTTCCCGCGCCGACGTGGCCGCGCCGCCGCTGCTCGTCGCCTGCGCCCTCGGCATCGAACGCCTCGCCCTGCGCAGCGGCGAACGGGCCGCCGGAACCCACCCGCGCGTCACCGTCGTACGCACCGGCATGGGGCCGCGCGCGGCCGAACGGTCCGTGGCCCGGGCCCTCGCCGAACCCGCGCTGCGCGGGGCCGCCGTGGTCGCCACCGGCTTCTGCGCCGGGCTCGTCCCCGGCATGCACCCCGGCGACCTGGTGGTCGCCGAGGAGACCCGCGACCCGCTGGGCACCGTCACCTGCGCCGGCAGCGCGACCCTCGCCGGGGCGCTGGCGCGGGTCGCCCCCGGGCGGACCGTCCACACCGGTGTCCTGACCGGCTCCGACCACGTCGTCCGCGGCGCCGAGCGCGCCGAACTGCGGGCGACCGGGGCCATTGCCGTCGACATGGAGTCGGCCGCGACCCTCCGCAGCGCGCTGTACGGCCCCGGCGCGCCGCCGGGCGGGCGTCCGGTTGCGGCCGTCCGGGTGATCGTGGACGCTCCGGAGCATGAGCTCGTCCGTATCGGCACGGTGCGCGGTGGAATATCGGCCTTCCGCGTACTGCGTGCCGTACTGCCCGCTTTTTATGACTGGCACCGTTCTTTGCCGCTCCCCAGGAGGTGAGCCAGATGGCCATGCCGCTGCGACAGTCCATCAGGGTCGGGACCTATCTCTTCGAACAGAAGCTCCGGAGGCGCGAGAAGTTCCCCCTCATCGTGGAGCTCGAACCGCTCTACGCCTGCAATCTCAAGTGCGAGGGATGCGGGAAGATCCAGCACCCCGCCGGGGTCCTCAAGCAGCGCATGCCGGTCGCCCAGGCGGTGGGTGCGGTCCTGGAGTCCGGCGCCCCGATGGTGTCCATCGCGGGCGGCGAGCCCCTGATGCACCCGCAGATCCACGAGATCGTGCGGCAGTTGGTGGCCCGGCGCAAGTACGTCTTCCTGTGCACCAACGCCCTGCTGCTCCGCAAGAGGATCGAGGACTTCACCCCCTCCCCGTACTTCGCCTTCGCCGTGCACATCGACGGCCTGCGCGAACGCCACGACGAGTCCGTGGCCAAGGAGGGCGTCTTCGACGAGGCGGTGGCGGCCATCAAGGAGGCCAAGCGGCGCGGCTTCCGCGTCACCACCAACTCCACCTTCTTCAACACCGACACCGCGCAGACCGTCATCGAGGTCCTCAACTACCTCAACGACGACCTCAAGGTCGACGAAATGATGATCTCGCCGGCGTACGCGTACGAAAAGGCGCCCGACCAGGAACACTTCCTCGGTGTCGAACAGACCCGTGAACTCTTCCGCAAGGCCTTCGCGGGCGGCAACCGGCGGCGCTGGCGGCTCAACCACTCACCGCTCTTCCTCGACTTCCTCGAAGGAAAGGCGGATTTCCCCTGCACCGCCTGGGCCATTCCGAATTACTCCCTCTTCGGCTGGCAGCGGCCCTGCTATCTCATGAGCGACGGATACGTCCCGACGTACCGGGAACTCATCGAGGACACCGACTGGAGCAAGTACGGCCGCGGAAAGGACCCGCGCTGCGCCAACTGCATGGCGCACTGCGGCTACGAGCCCACGGCCGTCCTGGCCACCATGGGATCCCTGAAGGAATCCCTGCGGGCAGCCCGCGAGACGGTCTCGGGGAACCGGGACACCTCGGCATGACCGGGCCGGGCGCGGGTGCCGGCAAGGAATTCGATCTCGGCGCGCTGCTGGCCGAGCGGGGCGCGGAGCGCTACGAGCTGCACGCCCGGCACCTCAACCACCAACTGCCCCGCATGCTGCACACCATCGGCTTCGACAAGGTCTACGAGCGGGCCGAGGGCGCCCACTTCTACGACGCCGAGGGCCACGACTACCTCGACATGCTCGCCGGGTTCGGCGTGATGGGCCTGGGCCGGCACCACCCCGTCGTGCGCAAGGCCCTCCACGACGTCCTGGACGCCCAGCTCGCCGACCTCACCCGCTTCGACTGCCAGCCCCTGCCCGGGCTGCTGGCCGAGCGGCTGCTGTCGTACAGCCCGCACCTGGACCGGGTGTTCTTCGGCAACAGCGGCACCGAGGCCGTCGAGACCGCCCTGAAGTTCGCCCGCTGCGCCACCGGCCGGCCCAGGGTCCTCTACTGCGACCACGCCTTCCACGGGCTGACCACCGGCGCCCTCTCCGTCAACGGCGAGGGCGGCTTCCGTGACGGCTTCGCCCCGCTGCTGCCCGACACCCGGATCGCGCTCGGCGATCTGGCGGCGCTGGAGCGCGAGCTGCGGCGCGGCGACGTGGCGGCCTTCGTGGTGGAGCCCGTCCAGGGCAAGGGCGTGCACGCGGCCCCGCCGGGCTTCCTGCACGCGGCGCAGGACCTGCTGCACCGGCACAAGGCCCTGCTCATCGCCGACGAGGTGCAGACCGGGCTGGGGCGTACCGGGGATTTCTACGCCTACCAGAACGAACCGGGCGTGGAGCCGGATCTGGTGTGCGTGGCCAAGGCGCTCTCCGGCGGCTACGTCCCCGTGGGCGCGACCCTGGGCAAGGACTGGATCTTCAAGAAGGTCTACTCGTCCATGGACCGGGTGCTGGTCCACTCGGCGAGTTTCGGCTCCAACGCACAGGCGATGGCGGCCGGACTCGCGGTGCTGTCGGTGATGGAGAACGAGTCGCTCGTCGCCCGCGCCCGGGAGGTGGGCGACTCCTTGCGCGGGCGGCTCGCGGCGCTCGTGCCGGAGTACGAGCTGCTGCACGAGGTGCGCGGGCGCGGCCTGATGATCGGCATCGAGTTCGGCCGGCCCTCCTCGCTGGGCCTGCGCAGCCGCTGGACGATGCTCCAGGCGGCCCGCAAGGGGCTGTTCGCGCAGATGGTCGTGGTGCCGCTGCTGCAGAGGCACCGGATCCTGACCCAGGTCTCCGGAGACCATCTGGAGGTCATCAAGCTGATCCCGCCGCTCGTCGTGGACGAGGCCGACGTGGACCGCTTCGTGACCGCCTTCCGGGCGGTCATGGACGACGCGCACGGCGGGGGCTCGCTGATGTGGGACTTCGGCCGGACGCTGGTGAAGCAGGCCGCCGCACAGCGGTGACGGCGCCGCCTCCCGCGCGGGCGTGAGCGCCGCCTCCCGCGCGGGCGTGGGTGCTCCCTCCCGCGCGGGCGTGAGCGTCAGACGAGGAGCTTCTCACGCAGCCGGGCGAGGGTCTCGGGGGCGAGCCCGAGGCCCTCGCCCAGGTAGGCCGGCACGCCGCCCCAGGTCTCCTCGATGGCGTCGAAGGCCTCGGTCAGGTACTCGGCGCGGGCGTCGAAGAGCGGGGCCAGCAGTTCCATCACCTCGGGCGAGCGCGCCTCGGGCGCCTCGCTGCCACGGCGTACCCGGTAGCGGCGGTGCGGGGCGTTCGACTCCAGGTAGTCCGCCACGATCGCCTCGCGCTCGACGCCCACCGCGAGGAGGGTGACGGCGACCGAGAGCCCGGCCCGGTCCTTGCCGGCCGCGCAGTGCATGAGGGCGGGCACGCTGTCCTCGGCGAGGGCGTGCAGGACGCGGCTGTGCTCGGCGGTGCGCCGGGTGATGATCTCGCGGTACGAGCGCGTCATCCGGTCGGCCGCCCGGCCCTCGCCGAGCAGATCGCGCAGCTGGCCGAGGTCGCCGTCGCGCACCATCTTCCAGAACTCCTTGCCGTCCGCCGGGTCGGAGAGGGGAATGTTCACATTCCGTACACCCGGAAGTTCCACATCGGGTCCCTCGAGGGCGTGGTCGGCCGCATTGCGGAAATCGAAGACGGTGTGGAGGCCGAGCGACGCGAGGAATTCTGCGTCGGTTTCGGTGGCATGGGCGAGATGTCCGCTTCGGAACAGTCGTCCCGTACGGACCTGCCGCCCGTCGGTGGTCGGCAGCCCGCCCACGTCACGGAAGTTGCGTATGCCGGTCAGCTCCGGCTCCGTGGGCCGGGTCCGAGGTATCTGCTGGGTCATGAGTGCCCCCTCCGTATCGTCGCGGTTGTCCGAATTGCGCTGCTTGGCCCCAACGTGCCCGGGGGAGAAGGGAGATCGCCTCCCGCCCCCGTGAGCAGGATCATACGGTGACCGTGAGTGCCTGATCGCGGAGGCCGAATTCCCTGCGGTGGCTGGCTGTTGAAGCGACGGAATGGACGGAGGGTGACCGGAATTCCGGCGGACTCTCATCAACGGGAATCCATGGGGGAATTCGTGGCTTGTTTCGCGCGGCATGGCTGGATTACGTTCACGACCGATCCGGATGGACCGCCGAATCCTGCCACCATCCGGACACCGCACCCGACTATTCATGTACGTGGCAGGAGCGGGGGAACCAGGTAGGCCCGCCGGATCGGATCTTGATATCCGAATGGCTCGGGGTGAAGCCGTAGTGATACGGCCGGACAGCTCCAGTCCGAACCCGACAGCTCACCTCGCAGGCGCCGGAGAGGAAAACGCCATGCCCGGAAAAGGCAAGCACCGACGCCCCAAGTCCCGCTCCCTGACCCGCGGTTTCGTCGCCGCCGGCACGGGCGGTGCGGCCCTCGCGCTGCCGCTGATGGGCGCCACCGGCGCGAACGCGGCCGGGGCTCCCGCCGCCGCCCCGCAGGCCCCGGTCACGGCCCAGCTCCCGGCGCAGGTGCCGGCCGCCCTCCAGGCCGCCCCCTCGCACGCGGCGCCCCGGCCGGCCCCCAGCACCTACACCGTCGTCCAGGGCGACTGCCTCTCGCGCATCGCCGAGGACCGCGGCCTCTCCGGCGGCTGGCAGGAGCTGTACGCCGACAACCGTGACGCCGTCGGCACCGACCCGTCGCTGATCCACCCGGGCCTGGAGCTCACCCTCGGGGACCGGGGCGCGGCCCCCGTCGAGTCGGCCCCCGTCGAGTCGGCCCCGGTCGAGTCGACGCCCGTCGAGTCCGCCCCGGAGTCGGCCCCGGCCCGGCCCGCCCCGGTCGCGCCCGCCCCCGAGCGCGGTTCCGCCGACCGGACCCCGGCCCAGGGCTCCGGCACCGCCGCCGCCCCGGGCAAGGCCGGCTTCGTCGCCCCGGTCGGCGGCGGCGTCTCCACCGCCTACCGGGCCTCCGGGGCCATGTGGTCCAGCGGCTACCACACCGGTGTCGACTTCATCGCGCGCTCCGGCACCTCCGTCAAGGCGGTCAGCGCGGGCACCGTCGTGTCCGCCGGCTGGGGCGGCTCGTACGGCAACGAGGTCGTCGTCAAGCACGCCGACGGCCACTACTCGCAGTACGCCCACCTGTCGCAGCTGTCGGTCTCGGTCGGCCAGAGCGTCACCGCCGGCCAGCAGCTCGGCCTGTCCGGCTCGACCGGCAACTCCACCGGCCCGCACCTGCACTTCGAGATCCGCACCGGCCCGGGCTACGGCTCGGACGTCGACCCGCTCGCCTACCTCCGCTCCCACGGCGTGAGCATCTGACGGCAGCGGCGGCCGCCCAACGGGGGCGGCTCCGGGAAACGTGTGAGGCCAGGGCCCGAGGGGGGTCCTGGCCTCACGCCTTGTTATTCCTCCCTGACCGGGTGGTATAGATCACGGCCCGTCAACCCCTTCCTACGGTGGCGTAGGTCACGTCTCGAGGTGAAGGATGTGGTCCCGTGGCAGCGACGACAACGATGAACAACTCGACACGACGGACCATCGGCAGCATCGACACCATCGGCTCGTACGCGGCGATCGGAGACAGCTTCACCGAGGGTGTGGGGGACCCGGGACCCGGGGGAATCTACGTCGGCTGGGCCGACCGGCTCGCCGTACTCCTGGCCGACCGGCGTGACGAGCACGACTTCCGGTACGCGAACCTCGCCGTACGCGGACGCCTGCTCGACCAGATCGTGGCCGAGCAGGTGCCGCGGGCCAAGGAGCTCGCGCCGGACCTCGTCACCTTCTGCGCCGGCGGGAACGACATCATCCGGCCCGGCAGCGACCCCGACGACGTGGCGGAGCGGTTCGAGGCGGCCGTGGCCGACCTCACCCGAGCCGTCGGCCAGGTCATGATCACCACCGGATTCGACACCCGCGGGGTGCCGGTCCTCAAGCACCTGCGGGGCAAGGTCGCGACGTACTCCGCGCACGTGCGGGCCATCGCCGACCGCTACGACTGCCCGGTGCTCGACCTCTGGTCGCTGAAGTCCGTACAGGACCGGCGGGCCTGGGACGACGACCGGCTGCACCTCTCCCCGGAGGGGCACACCCGGGTGGCGCTGCGCGCGGCCCAGGTGCTCGGGATCGACGTACCGGCCGACCCGGACCAGCCGTGGCCGCCGCAGCAGCCGCGCGGATCGGCCGAGGTCACCCGCGACAACATCCAGTGGGCGCGCGAGTACCTGGTGCCGTGGATCGGGCGGCGGCTGCGCGGGGAGTCCTCCGGGGACCACGTGGAGGCCAAGCGGCCGGACCTGCTGCCCCTGTAGCGCCGTGCGCGGGGCGGGGCGCCGACCGGTCCGGGACCGGGCTCCGGCCCGGAAGCGGAATCCTTCCGGGCCGGTGTGCGTTGGGAACGTCGAAGAGAGCAGGATCCCCTGTCCCATCCCCTCGCCACACTCCCCTCCCAGGAGGCGCCTTGACCGGCTCCCGTCCCTTGCGTCCTCGGCTGCGCGACCTGCGGCCCGAAGCCTTCGGCGCGGATCCGTCCGGCGCGCGCATGGAGCGGATCCGCCGCTCGCCGAACTTCGCCGACGGCGTCTTCCAGAACCCGGTCGGGGCCCGGACCAGGCCCTCCGGCTCCATGCGGGAGTTCGCCAAGATCTACTTCCACAAGGAGCAGCGGCAGCGCCGCGGCCCCGCCGCGGGCGTTCCGGTGCACCCGACGACCCTGGCCGACCTGGCGAAGCCGCCGGTCACGGGGCTGCGGCTGACGTGGATGGGGCACTCCAGCGTGCTCGCCGAGATCGACGGGCGGCGCGTGCTGTTCGACCCCGTGTGGGGAGAGCGGTGCTCTCCGTTCCCCTTCGCCGGCCCCAAGCGACTGCACCCCGTACCGGTGCCGCTGGCCGCACTGGGACCGGTGGACGCGGTGGTGATCTCCCACGACCACTACGACCACCTGGACCTGCCGACGATCAAGGCGCTGGCCGGTACGGACACCGTCTTCGCGGTGCCGCTGGGCGTCGGCGCGCACCTGGAGCGGTGGGGGGTGTCGGCCGACCGGCTGCGCGAACTGGACTGGAACGAATCCACCAAGATCAACGGGCTGGCCCTGACCGCGACCCCGGCACGCCACTTCTGCGGCCGCGGCCTGCGCAACCAGCAGCACACCCTGTGGGCGTCCTGGGTGGTCGAGGGCGACGAGCACCGCATCTTCCACAGCGGTGACACCGGCTACTTCCCCGGCTTCCAGGACATCGGGGCCGCGCACGGGCCCTTCGACGCCACGATGATCCAGATCGGCGCGTACTCGGAGTACTGGCCGGACATCCACATGACCCCCCAGGAGGGCGTCCAGGCCCACCTCGACCTGCAGGGAGCGAAGCCGCACGGGGTGCTGCTGCCGATCCACTGGGGCACCTTCAGCCTGGCCCTGCACGCCTGGGCGGAGCCGGGCGAGTGGACGCTCGACGCCGCCGGGGAAGCCGGCCAGCCGGTGGCGGTCCCGCACCCCGGCGAACCCTTCGAGCCTGCCGGCACGCTGCCCGTGGCCCCCTGGTGGCGCCCGGTCTCCCACCCGATCACCCACCCGTGGCGCCACCCGAAGCCCGTCGACCGCCCGGCTGACGACTCCCGGGCCGGCGACCTGGACCTCGCCGGCGAGCGCTGACGGCGGGCGGGGAGCCGTGCGGCGTCGCGGGCCGTGCCGGCGTGCGAACGCTCAAGAGCCGGTGCCTGGAGCAGGCACCGGCTCTTCATGGTCGAGCAGCGCCGCCGAGGCCGCGCTGCTGAACTCCTCCGGGGTCGGCTCACCGTTGCGGTCGGCGTCCGCCGCAGCGGCGAGAGCGTTCCAGTGACCCCGGTGGGGATACCAGTCCGGGGGGAGCGGTCCGGGCGTGTCGGCCCGGTGGGGTGACGACCGGTGGTGCGGACACCTGCTCGCGCCCGGGAACGTCCGTACGGACCGGCTGAACGGGCGACAGGCGGTGACCTGCCGTCACCCGGGAAGGTTTGGCCGGTGACGACCCCTGTGTGACGGGAGTGCTGTGATGACGGAACAGGCAGCCCAGACGTTCGACGCCGCGGCGCTGGCGACTCTGGTCAAGGACTACTTCGCCCTGCCGGCCGAGAAGCTCGTTCCGAGTGCCACGATCGCCGACCTCGGCCTGGACTCGCTGGCCCTGATGGAGTTGATGGTGGCCGTCGAAGAGCGCACCGGAACCGGACTCGTCGCACACCTGGGGGACGTCTCCCCGCACCACACCCTGGAGGACCTCGCGAGGAACCTGAACGACACCATGACAGGGCCGAAGGGGACAGCGGCCGGGCAGGGCGCGGCGGTCCTCGACCTCCGTCCGGAAGGTTCCTGAACCCGTGTCCGACCAGGGGTCGTGTGCCGCTCCGGTGAGCCGCCGTACCGATCTGCTCGCCGATCTCGAACCGATCGTGGCCGGCGGGCTCGACCGGCATCTGGCCGCGGCCCAGGACTGGTTCCCCCACCAGTACGTGCCCTGGGGCCGGGCCAGGGACTTCGACGGCCCGTTGGGCGGCGAGGGCTGGCAGCCCGGCCAGTCCCCGCTGTCCCCCGTGGTGCGCGACGCGCTGCTGGTCAACCTGCTCACCGAGGACAACCTGCCCAGCTACCACCACGAGATCGCCTCCCGCTTCGGTCGCGACAGCACCTGGGGCGTGTGGGTCAACCGCTGGACCGCGGAGGAAGCCCGCCATTCGGACGCGCTGCGCAGCTACCTGCATGCCATCCGGGGGCTCGATCCGGTGGAGCTGGAGCGCTCGCGAATGGCCCACGTCAGCGCCGGCTACGTCAGCGGCCAGCCCACCGTGGCGCACGCCCTCGTGTACGTCACGATCCAGGAGCTGGCCACCCGCGAAGCGCACCGCAACGCCGGTGTGCTGTGCGCGGAACCGCACGGCACCCGGCTGATGAGCCGGATCGCGGCCGACGAGAACCTGCACATGATCTTCTACCGCGACGTGTGCGCCGCCGCCTGCGACCTCGACCCCGACCGGCTGCTGCGGGCGTTCGCGGACGTCGTCCGCGGCTTCACGATGCCCGGCCACCGGATCCCCGGCTTCGCCGCCCGGGCGGCCAGGATCGCGGCCGCCGGCATCTACGACGTCGCCCTGCACCACGAGCGGGTCCTGCTCCCGCTGCTGCGCCATCTGCGCCTGATGGAGCGCACGGACGTCGGACCCGCTGGAGAGGAGGCCCGTGAACGGATCGGCCACCTCATGGAGACTCTCGAGGACAAGGCGCGGCGCCTACGGGAACTGCGTGAGCGGATGCGGCACACCGGCCGGCAGAGCGGAGCGACCCGTGGAGCGTGAAGTGGCCGTGACGGGCCTGGGCCTGCTCACCCCGGCGGGCACCGACCCGGACGGCATCTGCAAGACCCTCGCCGAGGGCCGCTCGCTCGCGGCACGCAACCCCGCCCTGGCGGGACTGCCGGTGGACATCTCCTGCAACGTGACCGGCTTCGACGCCCGGGCCGAGCTCGGTGTGCGGCTGGCCCGCCGGCTCGACAGGTTCACGCACCTGGGACTGGCGGCCGCCCGCCGTGCCGTCCACGACGCGGGGCTGGAGATCACGGGCGCGCTGTCGCACCGTGTCGGTGTCGTGCTGGGCGTGGGATCCAACAGCCTGCTGACCTACGTCGCGGAGTTCACCCGCCTCGGCGAGGGCAGGCCGGAGACGGTCTCACCCCTGGCCCTGACGCGCAGCGTGCCCAGCATGGTGGCCGGGGAGATCGCCGTGGACGTCGGGGCGCGCGGCCCCAACTTCACCGTCTCCAGCGCCTGCGCGTCCGGCACCACCGCCCTGGGCGTCGCCCGGGGCATGCTGCTGGACGGCCAGTGCGACGTCGTCCTGGCGGGTGGCAGCGATGCGTGGTCGCCGATGACCGCGACCTGCTTCTCGCAGATGCGGGCACTGTCGAAGCGCTGCGACCGGCCCGACCTCGCGTCCCGGCCCTTCGACCAGGGCCGGGACGGCTTCGTACTCGGCGAGGGCGCGGCCGTCCTGGTCCTCGAACGGCCCGCGCACGCCCGCGCCCGCCGGGCCCGGGTGCGCGCCATGCTGTGCGGCTACGGCGCTTCCGCCGACGCCTACCACCCCACCGCCCCGCGCCCCGACGGGCAGGGTGCCGAGCAGGCGGTACGGCAGGCCCTCGGCCAGGCGGGCTGCCGGCCCGGCGTGATCGGCCACGTCAACGCCCACGGGACCTCCACCCGGCTCGGGGACGCGGCCGAGGCCGTCATGCTGCGCAGGGTCTTTCCCGACGGACCCCCGGTCACGGCGAACAAGAGCATCGTCGGGCATGCCCTGGGCGCGGCCGGCGCCATCGAAGCGGCGTTCACCGTCCTCGCCCTGGAGCGGCAGGAGGTCCCTCCCACGGCCAATCTCGTCGCCCAGGACACCGGCTACGAACTGGACATCGTCACCCGCCGCCCGCGCCGGGTGACGCACGATTACGCGCTGTCCACGTCGTTCGGCTTCGGCGGGCAGAACGCCGCCCTGGTCTTCGCGAGGGCGTGACCGTGTCGCCCGGCCCAGGGGCCGGGCGACACGCACCGCCTCACGCCCACGGCCCGCCGTGTGAAGGGGGGCCGTCGGCGAGGGTGACCGGCAGGTGCTGGAGGCTTCGTGCCACCCAGGTGGCCTCGGTGGCCTGCCGGGCCAGGCGGCGCAGCCGGTCGGTGTTCCGGGGGGTGAACGGCGCGCGGACCAGGTCCCCCTGGTGGGTGTGACCGGGCGGGTCGGTGAGGACGAAGACCCGCGCGGGAAACCCGTAACTCGTCGTCTCACGGATGTCCTGGGCGCCGTGGCCGAAGCGCGGGTCGCGAAGGACCGTCTCCGCCTCCCGTCGGCGGACCGGGTTCACCGAAGAAACGCCACTTCACGCCGCACCCCGACGCCGCACCCGTGACGCCGTACAGCGGGCCGCCCCGATGGGTTCACGGCACCGAGCACACGTGCTCCAGCAGCAGCCGCGATGTCACCTCGGGCGCCTCCTCGGGGATGAAGTGCCCGACGTCTTCGAGGAGTTCGAGACGGTAGGGGGCGGCGACCCAGTTCACGGTGTCGTCGACGCCTGAGCGTGCGATCGCCGCGTCCGAGGTGGAGGCGATGAGCAGGGTGGGGACGGCCGTCCTGGCCGGCTGCGGGAGGCCCCCGGCGCGGTACCAGTTCAGGGCTGCGGTGAGCAGGCCGGGCTCACCCGCGAACCGCCGGTAGTAGAAGTCGCTCCGGTGAACGGGCAGGCCGAGCCGGTCGAAGTGGGCGAGTACCGCCTGCTCGGGGACCGGCGACGGCTGCCGGAACAGGTGCATGTACCGCGACTTCCGCCGCTGAACGGGGTCCTCGCGCAGCGCGCGGCCGAAGGCACCCGGGTGGGGAACCGAGACGGAGGTCAGGGTGCGCACCCGATGCGGCACGCGCGTGGCCGTCACCCAGGCGACGGCGGCGCCCCAGTCGTGTCCGGCCAGGTGGAAGTCGCCCCAGCCCAGTGCGTCGACGATGCGCAGGACGTCGTCCGACAGGTGACGGACGGCGTAGTCCTCGACGGCCGGCGGCCGTACCCCCGGCGAGTAGCCCCGCTGATCCGGTGCCACGGCTCTGCACCGTGTGCGGCCAGCGTGCGCAGCTGGTGCTCCCACTGGACGGCGAACTGCGGGAAGCCGTACAGGAGAAGGACGGGCGTGCCGTCCCTGGGCCCGGCGACCAGCACGTCGAACACCCCGACCTCGGTGGTCAGGGTCTCCTGTGTCACCACGTTCGGATCTCCGTCCGGTCGGCACGGTGGGCGGGGTTCCTGCGGGGTGCGATGACGGCGTGGGGCAGGGCCGGGGCCGGCAGCCGGTCGCCGGGGTAGCCGTCGACGGTGCCGAAGCGGTCGGAGGCGCGCTCCCAGTCCTCCCGCGCCTGGACGATGTCCTGGTGGCTGCGGCCGATGAAGTTCCACCACATCACGATCTCCTCCTCGAAGGGCGGGCCGCCCAGGAGCACCGTCCGGGCGGGGCGGCCGGAGGTGTTGGCGAGGGTGAGGGTGGTGCGGCCGGGGGCGGCGTAGCCGAGTTCGGCGGGGCGCAGGAGGGTGCCGGCGAAGTGGACGTCGCCCTCGTCGACGAGCAGGCCGTGCTCGAAGTCCGGGTCGACGTCGAGGGTGACGGTGGCGCCCGCGTCGATCAGGATCTCGGCGCCGAGGAGCGGGCTGAAGGTGCGGACCGGTGAGGTCCCGCCGGCGAGGGTGCCGAGGAAGACCCGCAGTTCCGCTCCCTCGACGCGGAGCGGCTCGGGTGCGTGGTGCTGGAAGTCGCGGGGGGCGTGGCGGTGTTCGCCGGGGAGGGCGACCCAGAGCTGGACGCCGTGCAGCACGGTGGTGCCGGGGGTGGAGACCTCCGTGTGGCTGATGCCGTGGCCCCCGGTCATGAGGTTGATCTCGCCGGGCCGTACGAGGGCGTGCGTGCCCAGGCTGTCGCGGTGCTCGATCTCCCCGCTGAACAGCCAGCTGACGGTCTGCAGCCCGGTGTGCGGATGGGGGGCGACATCCATGCCGCCGGAGTCGGCGACGCGGTCGGGGCCGTAGTGGTCGGCGAAGCACCAGGCGCCGATGAGCGTACGGGCCCGCTGGGGCAGGGTGCGCCGTACGGTCATCGCCCGCGGTCCGCCCAGCGGGACGTCCCGGGCGGCGAGGATCTCGACCTCCGTGTGGTCCATCTCCCGGCCCCTCTCACACCAAAATAGTTTTGATTTCAACAATCATGGTGATCATAGTCGCGATGACGACCCGCGACAACATGGTGAAGGCCGACCGGGACTCGACCGGGGGCGCACCCCCGGCGCCAGGGAGGTCGCCGTGGTGGGAAGGGTACGCCCCCGCGCGTACGCTCCCGGCGCATTCGGGCGGCCGTACGAGCGCTCCTTCCGGAGCGGGAAGCACCCCGGTGAAGTTCCCCAACTGGCCGACCAGGGCGGGAGGGTGCGGTCTAGCGTGGGTATTCGGTGATCAACACCGGACCCCGGAGCACCTGGGGGTCCGGCCCCACGTACCGAGGACGCGAATGTCCGGACTCCGCGCCGCCCGCCACGCCCCGTCGCGCCACACCGTCACGGGACCGGGGCGGCAGATACGCCCCCAGCTGGTCCGTGCCGCTGTGCTGCCCACGCTCGCCGCCGGGCTCAGCGGCGCCGCCGCGGTGATCTTCGCGCTCCAGCTGGGCCACGGCCCCGGCGGGCCGGACGCCCGGCTGTGGCCGGTCCTCACCGGCTGCGGACTGCTCGTCGTCGGCGCGCTCGCCGCCGCCCTGCTCGGCGCGCAGCGCGCGGCCAAGGCCGTACACGACCGCTGCGAGGCGCTGCGGCGGTCCAGCGTGCGGGGCCGCCAGGAGCTGAGGACGGCGGCCGAGCGCCTGGAACGGGGCGAGAGCCCGGCCCGGGTGGTCCGGACCCCGTCCGGCCCGCCGCCCGCGGACGCCCGCCCCGGGGTGGACGAATTCTGGCTGCTGTCGCAGGAGTTGCGCGGCGCACGCGAACACGCCCAGGCCACGCTGGCCCGGCTGGCCGGCCCCGCCGCGCCCAGCGACAGCGAGCAGAAGGTCGAGGTCTTCGTGAACCTCGCCCGGCGGCTGCAGTCGCTCGTGCACCGCGAGATCTCCCTGCTCGACGAGCTCGAGGACACGGTCGAGGACCCGGACCTGCTCAAGGAGCTCTTCCACATCGACCACCTGGCCACCCGGATCCGCCGGCACGCGGAGAACCTGGCCGTCCTCGGCGGTGCCGCCTCGCGGCGGCAGTGGACCCGGCCGATCGACCTGAGCGAGGTGCTGCGTTCGTCGGTCGCCGAGGTCGAGCAGTACACGCGGGTCAAGGTGGTGCCCCCGGCGGGCGGCACGGTACGCGGCCATGCGGTCGCCGACGTGGTGCACCTGCTGGCCGAACTGGTCGAGAACGCCACCGTCTTCTCCGCGCCCGACACCGACGTGGTGGTGCGCGCCGAGCGGGTCACCGCCGGGATCGCCGTCGAGGTCGAGGACCGGGGCCTGGGCATGCCGGTGGACGAACAGCACCGGATGAACGCGCTGCTCGGCGACCCGGACCAGGTCAGCGTCAAGCACCTGCTGGCCGACGGGCGGATCGGCCTGTTCGTCGTGTCGTCGCTGGCCCGCCGGCACGGCATCGCGGTGGAGCTCAAGTCCAACATCTACGGCGGCGTGCTCGCCGTGCTGGTCCTGCCGCAGGAGCTGCTGGGCGCCGACGTCCCCGTGGGCGCGGACGCCGTGGGCGGCTCACGCGCCACGACGTGGGGTACGGCGACGACGCCCCCGCCGTCGCCCCCGCCGCTCCTGGAACCGGTACGGGTGCCCCTGCCGCCGTCGGCTGCCCCTGCTGCCCCTGCTGCCCCTGTCACCCCGGCCCCGCCGACGGCAGCCGACCCGGTGGCGCCGACGGTGGCCGACCCACCGCTGCCGCGCCGGATCCCGCGCACGCGGACGGTACCGGCCGGGGGGCCGCAGCGGAGGGCGTACGCGGAGCCACAGCCGCAGCCGGGGCCTGGGCCGGAGCCGGAGCAGGGGCCCGAGCGGTGGCCCGCGCCGGCGTCGGAGCCCGGCGCGGCCCCGGTCCCGGCCCCGGGGGTGGAGCCGGACGCCCCCCTGTGGCCGGCCACCGCCCCGGCATCCGTACGGGATCCCGGCCCGGCCCTGCCCCGCCGGGCGCCCGCCACCCGGCCCGGCCCGGCGGCCGGCCCCGACCGCCGCGCGGCTTCGGACCCGGGCCCGTCGGGCCCGTCGGGCCCGTCGGGCCCCGGCCGGTACGGCGCAGGCGGCCCGGCCCTGGGGCGTGGCCCGGACCCCGTCGACCCGGACGCGGGAAGGACGCGCGCGACGCCGGAAGCGCGGTGCGACATGGCGCCGCCGGTGTTCTGGGGTGCCGACCCGGGGACGGCGGCGCTCGCCGCGGCCGCGGAGGCGCTGGGGCCGGTGCCGCCTTCGGCTTCCGTCGCCGCGCCGGGGCCCGGGCTGGCCTGGGCCGCCGTACCGGAGGACCGCGTACCGGAGCGGCTCGCGCCCGAGGCGTCCGCACCCGAGGTGCTTGTACCGCGAGAACCCGTGCCCGAGGCGTCCGTGCCCGAGGCGCTCGTACCCCGGGAGCCGGTACCCGAGGTGTTCGTACCGCGCGAGCCCGTGCCCGAGACGTCCGTGCCGCACGCGTCCCGCCCGGACCCCGTCCCGCAGGCCGGGCCCTCGTGGGCGCCCGCCGAAGCCAGGATCCCGGCGGCCCGGGAGAGCGCGGAGGGCGTTCCGATCCCTGGTGCCGCGGGGAGCCGGGACCGGGGCGACGACGAACGGCCGCCGCTGCCCAGGCGGCGGGCGCAGACCCACATCGTGCCGCAGCTGCTGGAGGCCCCCGTACCGCGGCCGCCGGTGGTGGGGGAACAGCCCCTGCACGACCCCGGCCTGATGGCCGCCTTCCAGCGCGGCTTCGGCCTCGCCCAGACGGAGAACCAGTCATGACCCCCCACCTCAGCAAGGAGCGCACCGCCATGGCCAGCGAAGTGGCGACCAGCCAGCTGTCCGACCTCGACTGGCTGCTCGGCGGCCTCGTCCAACGCGTGCCGTACACCCGCAGCGCCGTACTGCTGACCGCCGACGGCCTCGTCACCTGCGTCCACGGGCTGGACGCCGACAGCGCCGACCACATGGCCGCGCTGGCGTCCGGGCTCTACTCCCTCGGCCGCAGCGCGGGCGCCCGCTTCGCCGGCGGCGCCGAGGTCCGGCAGGTCGTCGTGGAGCTCGATTCCGCGCTCGTCTTCGTGTCGGCCGCCGGTGCCGGGACCTGCCTCGCCGTCCTCGCCGACCGCGAGGCCGACGCCGGCGTCCTCGGCTACGAGATGGCCATGCTGGTCAAGAGCGTCCGGCCGTACCTCGCCGCGCCGCCGCGCCGGCCGGTCGCCGTCGCCCCGGAGCAATGAGGACCGCCCGCGACACGCCGTGGCTCGACGACTCCGCGGGCCGGGTGATGCGGCCGTACACCGCGAGCGGCGGCCGGACCCGCCCGGACGTGGACGTTGCGCTCGACCTGTTGTCGCTGGTCACCGCCACCGGCGTGCGCCCGCGCGCACCGCTGGGCCCGGAGCACGCCTTCGCGCTCCGGCTGTGCGCGGGCACCGGCGTGGTGTCGGTGGCCGAGGTGGCCGCGCAGCTGCGGCTGCCGGCGGTCGTCGCCAAGGTGCTGCTGTCCGACCTGATGGAGTACGGGGCCGTCACCGCACGCGCCCCCCGCTTCCTGAACAACCCTGCCGATGACGTGTGTCTGCTGAGGGCGGTGCTCGATGGACTGCGCAAGCGCCTGTGAGGGCGCGCCCGTGACCCTGAAGATCCTGGTCGCGGGCGGGTTCGGAGCGGGCAAGACCACCTTCGTGGGCGCGGTCAGCGAGATCGAGCCGTTGTCCACGGAGGAGCTGCTCAGCGGCCTGAGCGAGCACGCCGACCGGCTGGAGGGGGTCGAGGCGAAGACCGCGACGACCGTCGCCCTCGACTTCGGCCGGATCACCCTGGACTCCCGGCACGTCCTGTACCTCTTCGGCACGCCCGGCCAGCAGCGCTTCTGGTTCCTGTGGGAGGAGCTGTGCGCGGGCGCGCTCGGGGCGGTCGTGCTCGCCGACACGCGCCGGCTCGCCGACTGCTTCGCCGCCGTCGACTTCTTCGAGCGGCGGGGGATCCGCTTCGTGGTCGCCGTCAACGAGTTCGACGGCAGCCACCGGTACGCGGCGCACGAGATCCGTGACGCGGTGGGGCTCGCGCCCGACGTGCCCGTCGTACGGTGCGACGCCCGCCTGACCGGCTCGGGTACGGGGGTCCTGGCCACCCTCGTCCACCACCTGCTCACCACGGCCGGGGCCCCGTCGTCCGAGGCCTCGCCCGTCAAGGCGCCCTTCAAGGCGCCCTTCAAGGAACCGTCACTCGGGGGAACACCATGACCTACTACGAATCGACCGGACACCTGCTGCTGACCCCGGTGGACCGGGAGGCGCCCGCGCGCGTCGTCCGGCTGCGCGAGCTGGGCCTGGGGGAGCGGGTGGACGCCCGCCTCGACCTGTTCGCGCGGCGTGTCGCTCAGACCCTCCAGGCGCCGTACGCGGGGGTCAACTTCATCGGCGAGGAACGGCAGTTCTTCGCCGGGCTGCACCACGCCGCCGACGCCCCGGCGAGCGGCTACCCGGCGCGGGTCCTGGCCCGCGACCACGGCTGGTGCCCGCACGTGGTGGTACGGCGCAGAGCGCTGGTGCTGGAGGACGTACGCGACTTCGCGCGGTTCGCCGGCAACGCGGTGGTCGACGAGAGCGGGATCCGCTCCTACCTGGGGGCGCCGGTGACCGACCGGCAGGGGGTGGTGCTCGGCACGGTGTGCGCGGTGGACGTGGTGCCGCGCCGGTGGGGGACGGAGGGGCTGGGGACCATCAAGGCACTGGCGGCGGAGCTGGTGGCGGACCTGCACGAGCGGGAGGACGGCCTGCGCGCGGGCTGAGGACGGACGCGGGCCGAGGCACGGGCGGGGGCGACGGGCGCGGGCGACGGGCGCGGGATCAGCGGCGGTTGTCAGTGCCGGGGGCTACGGTCGGAGACGACGCGGTTCCTCCGGAGGGCGGGACCGCGCCGACGGAGCCGACCCGATCGCCGCACCACCGGCGGAGAGGAGCCGCGGGCATGACCACGACCGCCGACGACGTCCGTGAGATCGCGCTGTCCCTGCCGGACAGCAGCGAGAAGCCGGCCTGGGGCATGCCCACCTTCCGGGTGGGCGGGAAGATCTTCGCCGCGCTCGGTGACGACGACGCGTCCATCGGGGTGAAGTGCCCCAAGGAGGAGCGGGCCGAGCTGATCGGGGCGGAGCCGGAGAAGTTCTTCATACGCGAGGGCCACGACGACAACTACGCCTGGCTGCGGGTGCGGCTCGCGGCGCTGGAGGACACCCGGGAGCTGCGCTCGATCCTGGTCGACTCCTGGCGCCAGGCCGCGCCCAAGCGGCTCGCCGCGGCGCACCCGGAGCTGGGCGGGGCATAGGGGCGCCTGCGGGAGAGCCGTCGGGGCACCCTGGTCAGCGGCCCCGCGCCAGGAACGTGGTGATGCGTGCGCGCAGCGAGTGCGGGTCCAGGCCGTGCGCGGCCGTGTGCTGCTCGACCGTGCCGTAGCGGCGCAGCTCGGCCCGGCCCACCCCCAGGCCGAGGACGCGGTGCGGACGGTCGGCGAGAGCATCGCCCGCCGCGGTGGTGGAGGTGCCGGCCAGGTACGGCTCCACCAGGACCACGTCGGCCGGGCCCCGCCCGACCGCCGCGCGCAGGGCCGCGTCGTCGAAGGGCCGCACCGTCGTCGCGTAGAGCACGGTCACGTCCAGGCCCCCGGTGGCCGCGAGCACGTGGTCGAGGGTCGGACCGACGGCCAGGACCACGCCCCCGCCGCCCTCGCGGACGGTGTGGAACCGGGCACCGTCCACCGCGCGCGGCGCGGCGTTCGACAGCGCCGACAGCCGGACGTAGACCTTCTCGTCACCGTCGGCGTACGCGTGGCGCAGCAGGGCCTCGGCCTCGTCGGGGTGGCCCGGGACATGGACGGTCCAGCCGTCGAGCGTGTCCAGGAGCGCCACGTCACCCGGTGCCATATGGGTGAACCCGCCGGCCGGCCAGTCGTACGAGGCGGACGCGCTGACCAGCACCCCGCCGGTGCCCTGGTGTCCGAAGTCCAGCTTGACCTGCTCGAACGGCCGCTCCACCAGGAAGCTCGCGAAGGTGTGCACGACCGGTCGCAGCCCGGTGAGGGCCAGCCCGCCGCCGACCCCGACCAGCAGCTGCTCGCGGATGCCCACGTTGATCACCCGGTCCGGGTGCCGGTCCCGGGCGGGCCGGAACCCGTCCATGGTGATCTCCGCGAGGACGAGCGCCAGCCGCGGATCCTCGTCCAGGGCCTCCGACGTCACCGTGATGAACCGTTCCCGCATGGTGTCCATGAGTGCCTCCCCCTCAAGCCTTCTTCTCGACGCGGGCGACGACCACGTGCGGCCGGCCCGGATGCGGAGCGGTGAAGGCGGCGTGCAGCGCCGCGTGGTCCCGCCCGTCCACGGTCACCGCCGACCAGCCGGCGGCCTCGAAGCGCGACGCGATGCCGCCGGGCCAGCCGTGGGTGGCGGAGTCGTTGTCGATCACGATGGCGTGCAGCCGCTCCAGGCCGGCCGGGCCGGCGTACGCAAGTGCCTCGTGATTGCTGCCCTCGTCCAGCTCGGCGTCCCCGATCAGCACCCACACCGCCGGGTCGTCCAGCCCCTGGGCCCGCAGCCCCAGGGCGGTGCCGACGGCGAGCGGCAGCCCGTGCCCGAGCGACCCGCTGCCGATCTCGACGCCCGGGACGAGCGTGCGGTCGGGGTGGTGGCCGAGCGGGGAGTCGTACCCGCCGAACCCGTCGAGCCACTCGACGGGGAAGAACCCCTTGGCGGCCAGCACGGCGTAGTACGCCATCGGCCCGTGCCCCTTGGACAGCAGGAACCTGTCCCGTCCCCGGTCCCCGGCGCTCGCGGGCGTGACCCGCAGCACCCGGTCGTAGAGAACCCACAGCACGTCCAGCGTGGACGTGGCCGCGGGTCCGTGCTTCTCGGCCCCGGTCATGCGCGCCATGAGCGCGCCCAGATCCTCGTGGCGGAGCCCCGTGTCCCCAGGTGTCTGTGTCATGCACCGATCTTGTGACCCCAACCCCACTTGAGGTCAAGCGCCGCCCGCGGCGGAAAAGGTGCGCGCGACCACCCCGCGAAGTGCGGTATTGTTCTCGTGCGCGTTCATCCGGGGGAAACCCCAGGTCAGCGGGCATCGGGACGTGGCGCAGCTTGGTAGCGCACTTGACTGGGGGTCAAGGGGTCGCAGGTTCAAATCCTGTCGTCCCGACTAGAGGTTCGCCTCGTAGTCGCAGATGAGGGCCTTGTTTCACTTACGTGAGGCAAGGCCCTTGATCGTTTTTCGGGCTCGTCGTGTCACAAATCGTCACAGACGCTGTCGATCACGTACCGGACAACAGCTCGCCCAGCTTGTCCGAACCGGCCCTGAGGCTCTGCGGATCAGGATGGACATACACCCGCTTGGTGAACGACAAGTCGCTGTGGCCGGCCCAGGCGGACACCACCGTGTCGGGCACACCGTTGTTGGCCATCCACGACAGGCACGCGTGGCGCGCATCGTAGAGACGGACCTTCCGGACGCCGGCTTCTGCCATCAGCCGGTGGGCCTCACGACGAAGCTTGTCGGTCTTGAACGGGCGCCCCAACCCGTCGACGACGACGTAGCCGCTTGCCTCGTACGCCTCACCCGCGGCGAGCCGCTCGTTTGCCTGACGCGCCCGCAAGCTGATCAAGGCTGCCTGCACAGGTTCGGGCAGCGGCAGGACTCGCCGGCCATTGTGGGTCTTGGGATCCTTCTCGACAACCGTGTTCCGCTGTCCTCGTGTCGTGCATCCAGCCCCCTCCTAACACGCGCCACCACCCACGGTCACCGACCTGTAACCGTAGCGCGCGAAGGGCGGATGATCTGCTCTTCGGGCAAAAGCTGATCCCCTGGCGAACCCAGAGAATCGGACAGCACCTCGCTCTGGCGGAAGATATGCATCGACTCCAGTCAGTGGAACCCCACGTGCAGGAGGGCAGTCCTGACGACACGCTGAGGCCATGGCTCTGAGTGAGAACCCCTCTGCCAGCGAGCCCGAGGGTGCAACGGAGCGCAACGCTCCTGGCAGATCAAGTTCCAAGAAGCGTTACGAACAGGCACAGGCTTGGATTGGGACGCTAGTCGGCGTAGTGGCTCTGGGACTCTCGATCTACAACCTGCTGGCCCTCCAGCGTGAACCAGCGGTCGATGTTGCCCTGCCGCACATCGTGCGCATTGCCCAGGGCCGCGACACCTGGCTGTACCTCCAGCCGACGTTATCCACGCGGGTCAAAACCGAACGCGTCGAGGTCATCACCCAGATCGACCTTCAGTTGCGGCCCACCACAACCAGCACCAAGGCGCCGGCCTTCTTCTGGGACGAGACCGGCTCCTACTCATACAACGCCGCTGCCCATGACCTCACCTACCAGCGGGTGGCAGACCCGAGTCCCCTCCTGGTAGACCAAGGCAGACCCCAGCAACCGCTGCTCCTGTTCAACGCGGTCGGATGGAACTTCGCTGAAGGCCGGTACGAAGGAACGCTGGTGCTTGAGCGAGCAAGCGGGCAGAAGCCCCTGCGGGAGAGCTTCTGCCTCGTGGTCTCCAAGAACGCCGTTAAGACCATGCAAGACGCCGGACAATACCGGCACCACGGCTTCCGTGACGACGTACCAGGCAGTGATCCCCAGAAGACGGGCTGCTACATGTTCCCTCCGCTATGACCAGCCCCCGCCCGCAGACGCTCTTTGCCCTGAGGCTTTGGCCGATGACCTGCATCGTGCTGGGAGCGGGGAGGCCGTACGCTGCCCAGCAGATCGGGCATCAGTACAGATGCCCGCAGGAGCCCGATGTGGCCTGCCCGCGTCGGGCCCCAGCGCGAGGAAGGTGGGTAAAGCCTCAGGGCCAACCATTCGGCTTGGCCGCTCCTGCGCACGAGCAAGATCGATGCCTGCTGCGGTGATCGACACTAAGCTTCCTGTCAGCCCGTGCCGGAATGGAGTGTGCGGGTCAGGCTCCGGTGCCCCCGCTCTGCGGGGACGCAGTACGACCAGAGCCGCACCTGCCTCGGGTGGCCCACGCGGTCATCCCAGGCCTTCCCTTCACAGGCCGTAGATCCACTAGGCAGGCGCTTGCCGCCGAGTGACCACAAAGCCGACTACGACCACGCCGTGCTTCCTGAAGGCTCTGGTGACACCACGACGCACTCCAGATGAACCAGCCGGCATGTCACCGCTGTGTCACGCACCTCGCCTCCACACATGAAGAACAAGCCCCTGACCTGGACGTTTGTCAGACGCCACGGACTCATGCGGACGGTACGGACTGGGTCTCAGCTTCTGGGGGTCAAGGGGTCGCAGGTTCAAATCCTGTCGTCCCGACTTGCGAGTACGCAGGTCGGAGGCCGTATCGGAAGCATCCGATACGGCCTCAAGATCATTTTTGGGGACCAGTTGGGGACCAAGCCGGTCCGAGCGGGTCAGACGGCGGCCATGGTCGTGAGTGGCCGTGAACGAGGTGCACGGAGCGCCATGAGGTGCGCAGACAGTGCCGCACCAGCTGCCGTGATCTGATCAGCGTCGGGGTGTAATGGTGGAGTCGGGTATTGGAACTGCCCGAATACCCTCTTCGAACGCTTGTGGCGCTGATCGCGGCAGCGTCAGTCGTCAGCTGCGACGAGGAGAGTGAGCGTCGCTGTCAGGCGGTCGATGAGGACGAGTTCGTGGTAGTCGATGCTTCAAGCCGGCCCTGATGACCCGTATCGGCGTGGTCCGGCGGCTGCGCCGGGTGCGTATCGGGGTCACCGCGATGGCCGTCACCGCCTGGGCCGTGATCACCGGCACCTGGTCGTCTACGCCTGGTACCGGGAGAAGACGCCGGACAGCCCGCGGTCACAGCTGCCCGCCGACCCGGGAACGGCGGACTGGCACGAGTTCGGCATGGAACGGAAGGAGCACATCGCCCGCCGCACCCGGCGCCCAAGAGGACTTCCCCCACACGAAGAGCCCGAAGGCCCCATCTCGGCCGCCATCATCGCCGCCGGCGTCGGAGCGGTCGCCCTCGGCCTGCTCACCACCCTCTCGGAGGCCGGTGAGGACGTGGCCGGCGCTCTCAAGCGGAGCGATGCGGTGGGCTCGCTCTCCGGCAAGACGATCCTCGCCGTGGTGGCGTGGCTCGTGGCCTGGGCGGTGCTGCACATCATCCTGCGCAACAAGGCGTACGAGACCACGCGCGCGCTCGTCATAGGCCTCGTCCTGATCGGGCTGGGCGTGCTCGGGACCCTCCCGTCGTTCTTCCAGCTCCTCGGGTAGTCGCCCGCAGGATCCCGGTTCGCCTGCCCCAGGCTAGTCGGGCTCCATGTAGGGGCGGCGGAAGATCAGGGGGGCAGTGCCGTGCGGGCGTACGGCTGCCAGTGCCCGAGCGACCGCTGTCTCCAGAGGGCCGCTGGTGTCGACCGTGACGGCTTCCGCCCACGGCGGCTCCCGCTCCGCCATGGCGGCGGCCACCTCGAGGCCGGCGTCGGACGGCCCGGCGGCGCGGGTGGTCAGACGGGCTGCTGTCATGTCGTCAGGGACCTGGCAGTGCAGGGCCACGAGGTCGGCGCTGGTGCGTTCGGCCAGGCGGTGGGCGGCTTCGCGCTGTGCGGCGTTCGACCAGGTGGCGTCCAGGACGACGGACTCGCCGCAGGACAGCAGGGTGGACGCGCGCTCGAGCAGGGCGGCGTAGGTCTTGGCGGTCCACTCGGGCGTGTACAGCCCCTCGCCGTAGGCGGCGGGAGCGGGTTGGTCCGCCGGGATGCCCGCGAGTTCTTTGCGGAGACGGTCGCTGCTGAGCAGCGTGACGCCGAGGCGGTCGGCCAGGGCACCGGAGAGCGTGGACTTCCCGCTGCCGGGGAGGCCTCCCACAAGGGTCAGACCGATGGTGGAGGCGTACAGGTGACGCAGGGTCGTCGTGATCAGTCGCCGTGCGGCGAGGTCTGTCCCGGTCGCGCCTTGGCGGGCTTGGATCAGGGAGACCTTGGCGCGGACGAAGGCGCGGTAGGCGACGTAGTGGTGACGCAGAGACGGTGGTGCGGGGTCGCCGGAATACTCGCTGTACTGGGCGAGGAAGAACGCAGCCGACTCCGGTGCGTCGAGCTGTTCCAGGTCCATGGCGAGGAAGGCGGCGTCGTCGAGGCCGTCGACGTAGCGGAGGTGGTCGTCGAACTCCAGGCAGTCCAGGACGCGGGGGCCGTCGTCGAGGCAGAAGATGTCCGCTGCGAGCAGGTCGCCGTGGCCGTCGACGATGCGGCCTTGCTCGATGCGCATATCGAACAACCGTTCGCGGCCGGCGAGGTAGCGGCGGACCAGCTCCTCGATCTCCTCCACGCCATCCGGCACGTGGCCGTCCCCGGACAGCGCACGTACCTGCGTGAAGCTCGCTTCCCAGCGCGACGACAGGGCGTCCCGCGTGCCCTGCGCGTCCACGTCCGGCGTGCGGGATGCGTCCGCGTGATGGGTGGCGAGCAGTCGGGCGACGGCCCGAAGGACCTCGTCGACATCCGCTCCCTCGCGCACGAGCCGGGACAGGCGGCGCTCGGCCGGCATGCGGCGCATCACCACGAGAGGTTCGGGCGCCCCCGCGTGCGGGACGCTGATGTCGCCCACGCCCAGGTAGACATCGGGGGCGAAGTGGCGGTTGAGAGCGGTTTCCCGCTCGCACGCGGCGCGCCGAGCCTCCACGGTGGTGTAGTCCAGGAACGTCAGGTCGACGGGCTTCTTGATCTTGTAGGCGCGGTCGCCGAAGAAGAACACCACAGCGGTGTGCGTCTCGCAGACCTCCGCCCGCGGGAACGGGCCGGTGCCGAGGGCGGCGCCAGTCCGGAGCACGGACGCATCGTGCCGCGGCGCCGACGCGCCCGGCTCCCCGGGGTGGCCCGACTCAGTCATGGGGGACGACCGCCACAGGGCAGCGTGCGTGGTGCAGGGCCGCATGGGCCACCGGGCCGAGGCGCGGGGCAAGCGCGGGACGCTGCTTGCGGCGGCCGACGACCAGCAGCCCGGCCCCCTCGGCGGCCCGCAGGACCGCCTGGGCGGGGCTTTCGAGCCGGATGACAACGGCCGGCTTCATGCTGGGGAACTTCTCGCGCCATGGGTGAAGGACCTGATCCAGTTGCTGCTGCGCCTCCTCCGTCAGCTTGCTGGTGAGGCCGTGGTCCACGCCCCAAGGGGTGTGTGCATGCATCGGCAGGCTTCGGCCGTGGACCACCTGGAGGGGCACATCGCGGGCCGTGGCGGAGGCGAAGGCGAAGGCGAGGAGTTCGTCGCAGGGGCCGTGCAGTTTCAGCGCGACCACGATGCCGCCCGGAGCGGGCGACGGGCCTCCTTCGCGGCTCGCGGGACGTACCAGGACCACGGGCTGGGCGGCCCGTGCCACCACGGCCACTCCGATGGAGCCGAGGAAGTAGCTCTCGGCCGGAGCCAGGCCGCGTGAACCGAGCACGGTCAACTCCGACTCCGATGCCGCCTTCAGCAGGGCGTCCTGGGCGTCGTCGGCGACCAGGTTGCCGACGATCACGAGGCCCGGGTGGCGTGCCTGGAGTTCGGCCTGGGCGTGGTGCACGAGCCGTCTCGCCCAGTAGTTCTGATCGATCTCCGAAGGGATGCGGGTCGGTTCGGGCACCAGCATGGGCCAGGCGTGCATCAGGCGCAGCGTGAGCTTGCGGCGCTCGGCCTCGTCGGCGGCCCAGTGAGCGGCAGCCATGCTTTCGGGTGAGCCGTCGAGGCCGACCGTGATGACGGGCTCCATGGCGACTGCCTCTCTCTCGTACGCCGCTCGACCACGTGGATGGCCGGGCGGATATGCGGGCCTCGCTCACCAAGGGTGAAGCGCGCCGCTTCCTCTGCTTCGAGGAGTACCGCAGATCGTCCGGCCGCGCATGTGGGCGTCGATGTGGCCGGCCACCCCCATGAGGCCACTGCGGCGACCCTTGCCCGCGCCACCGGCGCGCGGACGACAGCCGGCTCCGACACACCCCCGTTCGTCGATGGCCTCCCGGCTGCCACCCACCACGCCACCCGGGCCGACCGCGGTACTGATCAGTCGAGGACCGCGGTGGCCTCGATCTCGACCAGGTGCTCGGGCACGTCCAGCGCCGCTACGCCGATCAGCGTGGCCGGCGGCACCGGCGTGACTCCGAGCTTCGCGGCCGCCCGGGAGACCCCGTCCGCGAGCAGGGGCATCTTGTCGGCCAAGGACGAAGCCGATGTGACACGGGCGGATTCCTTGCCGCGGGAGGTCTTCACGGACATGGCCAGGTCGTTGCCGGCGACGACGAATACGTGGGGTGGGTGGGGGCTGCGGCGCTAGGAAGGTCCTGCCCCGTCCCGCCATGTGGCCGCGGGGATGTCCTGAGGGACGGTTGCGGCCCCACCGGCGCGTACGGCATCCACTACGGCTTGGTGCAAGAGGCGGCTGCCCTCCTCGGATACGCAGCGCACCGGACTGCCGGTGACGGTGAACCAGTCCGAACCGCCCGTGTACTGCACTGCCACCTGGGCCTCGCAGCCCGACCAGGTGGTGTGCACCGTCAGGTTTCCGCTGAGGACCCCCGCGTCGTCCGTACGTACTCCGCCCCGCCCGGCGAACACCCCTGTCGTGGTCCACGAAGCCCAGGTCATGTCATCGCCCCTCACGAGCAGCCCCCTGCTTCCCCAGGTTACGGCGGGTCGTGCGTCCCCGCGTGGTCACCGCGCCGCAGGACGGCCAGGGCCAGCAGCCCGGCGCCGGCCGCTGCGGCGGCGAGGAGGACGAACCCCCAGGAGTAGATCGTCGGTGACGCTCTTGGCCAGCCCCATCGCGACGAGCGCGAACGCGCACACAGCGGAAGGGGAAGCCCCGCCCGAGGGCGTCGGCCAGCTGGACCGTGCTGAAGGCCGACAGAGCCGTGCCGCCCGTGCCGACGCCGAGGATCCCCGGTGCCGGCCCGCGGCGCTCGGGCGGATACCAGGCGTTGACGAACGGCACTCCGACGGCGAACGCCGTCCCGCCCAGCCCGAGGAAGAATCCGCCCGCCAGCACGCCGGCCAGTGAGCGTGCCCCGTGCCCCAGGAAGAGCACGGGTGCGATGGTCAGCGCCGCGACCAGGGGCCCGAGCGGGGCCAGCAGGGCCCAGGCCCAGAAGCAGAGGGCACATCCGATCGTGGCCAGGGTGGGCATCAGCGCCGGCCGGGGCGACGCGGTGTCCTGAGGCTTGCTCCCCGTACTTCCGCTCACCGTGCGTCCCCTTCAGAGGTCATGTCTCGCGCGGCGGCGTCGCCGCGGAGGGGGGCCCGGGTGGCTCCTCGAGGACACTCCAGGCCACAGGGCCCAGCAGATCGGCCACGCGCTGGAACACGTCCATCAGCATGTCGTCCACGGTCAGCATGCCCACCACACGGTGCCCGTCCAGAACGGGAAGGCGCCGGACCCCGGACCTGTGGAAGATCCGGTACGCCTCACGGATGTCGGCGGTCGTGTCCACGGTGATCACAGGTGAGGTCATCACGCTTTCCACCGGCTCGTCGGTGTCCAGCCCCTGGGCCACGGCCCGCAGCGCGAGATCACGATCGGTGACGACACCTCGCAGCGTTCCGCCTGCTGTGACCACCACCGAACCGACCCCGTACTCGTCCATCCGCCGGGCCACCTCGCCGATCGGTGTCCGGGTCGGGACGGCCACGACCGGTGAACTCATCGTCTCGGCGACGTTCATCGTCTGACCGCCGGGGCATCCAACCGGATCGCCCTTGTCGTGCCACTCGTCTGTGTGATGCCGACTGGCTCCATGGCGGCTGCCTCCATGTCGTAGGGGGCTGGGGATGGATCGACAGACACGGCCACTTCTCATTCGAGAATGCCCCGCGCCTGAGCGTGCCGCATACGCAGACCCCTCACCTGCTCACGGCCGCAGGTGACAACCGCGACCGCCGCCGCGATGAGGAGCGAGGCCAATCCGCTGCCTGAACAGGTCTGCCGCCCTTGAGGTCCTCCGCACCATCGCCTCTGCCCCGATGGCAGGTTCCTCACAACGCCCCGGCTTGACGGACCATAGGGAGACGGGGACGACAACGGGTTCCATGAAGACGAGATCGTTGCCGTAGCAACGTGCTCACCCGACCTGACGGGCTGGTTCGGCGGCTGCTGCGCACGGCGCGCCGTCCCTTTTCGACACGCGGTGGTCTGGCATCCTCGTGCGGTTGCAGGAGCCGACGCCGCAGTTGTGGTTGCCGGCTGGGATCGCGACCCGGCGGGTGGAGTGGCAGGAGCGGGAGTTCGACGTGGACGAGAGAGACCGCGCGGGGACGGACCCGACCGCGGGACGGGTAGCCCATGTGCTTGGGCTGGCGCACACCGCGCTCACCCTTGCCACGGCCGCACTCGCGGGAACCGGCCCCGGCGCGGAGGAGGCGATGGCCTCCCTCAGCGGTGCCCTGGCCGAGCTGCGGCGCGCCGCGGACGACTTTGGCCCAGCGGATGAGGCTGCACCCTCGCCCGCAGGCGCAGACATTCCCTCTGTCCTGACGGGCCTGTACGTCGGCCAGGACGTGGGGCGTATCGACCTGCTGATCCGCCAAGTGGCCGATATCGCCTGGGCGCGGTGGTCGCGGCAGCCGCTTCCCGGGGAGGTGTGGCTTCCTGTGCGGGATCTGGGAGAGGCGTGTCTCAGGTTGATCGGCCGGGCGAGTGACGTCGTCGAGCTGTCCGCGCCCTCCGTGGTCATGGACAGCGAGTTGGCGGACATCGGGCGCAGGCAGCGTGAGCTTGGCCGCCTGCTGCTGGTGAGGGGGGCATCCATGGCGACCGACGATGCCATCCACGCGGCGGTGCTCGGTCGCTGCTACGAGGAGTGCGGAAACCGGGCCGTGGCCGTCGCCCGCCTCGTCGGCCTGCTTCGGGAGACCACGGCAGTGCGGTGAGGCCAGCGGGCGGCCTCGGTCAGGGCAGGCCCGCCAGAGCGGTCTGGTCCAGGATCAGCCGCCACACGGCCTCCTGGAGGACGAGGGTGCCGTGGGTGACCATCATGGCGGCCATGATCGGGTCGGCCGGGTCGATCAGCAGGTCGCCGTCGCACACGATGTGCTCGAGCAGCGCCGTGACGTTGTGGGTGTACGCGATGGATGCCGGTCGGGGGATGCTTTCGGGGAGCCGACCGGCACCGATCACGGTGACTCCCGGTGCCAGGGTCGTGGTGGCTTCCGGCCGTGCGCCCTCGACGTTTCCCCCGTCCGGTCCGACCGCCGTGTCGACGATCACGGACCCGGGGCGCATGCGGGCGATCGCCTGGGCGGTCACGAGCACGGGCGGCCTGAGGGGAGGCCGGAGCCGGACTGCCGTGATGACGATGTCGGCGTGCTCGGGCAGCGAGGGGCCCGGCGTGCCCAGGACGGCGTCACCGGCCTGTACGTCCGCCCCGAGGCTGTGGAGTGTGTCGGCCGCCTGCCGCGCGGTGGCATCCGCCCCGATCACCAGGGCACGTGCGGGCTCCGGGAAATCGGGACTGGCCGTGCCCGACAGAGGGCGCCCGAAGCGGTCGGCCGCAAGCAGGGCCGCCTCGTGGCCGGCGAGGCGGCCCTGGGAGGCGACGGCGTCCATCGGGCGGGCCAAGACGGACGTGTCGGGCGCGAGGTCCAGGCCGATGGCGGTCACTCCCTCGTCCGCCCAGCGCCGCACGTGGAAGGGGATGTCCAGCGGGTCCAGCAGCGCGATCAGGATCTGCCCCCGGCGGAACCGTGAGGTCGCCGGGGGGAACGGCGGCCGTACCCCTACGAGGATGTCCGCCCGGGCGTAGAGCTCCGTGTGTGTCGCGACATCGGCGCCCGCATGCCGGTACAGGCGGTCCGGCATCCAGGCTGCTGCGCCGGCCCCGGTCTCCACCAGCACGTTCAGACCGAGGGCCTGCACCGCGTGGACAGCATCCGGTACGAGGGCGACCCGCTGCTCTCCCGGCGCTGTCTCCCGGCAAATGCCCAGCGTCATGGGGATCATGGATCATCCACCTCCGTCCGAGGCATTCCCCGCCCCCAGTATGGATCTCACGCACCGTGCAGGGTCTTGTCGCCCTGCGTGTCCGGCAGGTCGTGCTGGGTATGCACCTGGCCGCTCCCAGGTGGGAAAGGAAGGCGTGGCATGGCCACCGAAACCGGTCCTGGCTGGCAGTTCTGGATCGATCGGGGAGGCACCTTCACCGACGTCGTCGCCCGAATGCCGGACGGCCGACTGCTGGCCCGCAAGCTCCTCTCGGAGAATCCGGCCCGCTATCGAGATGCGGCGGTCGCGGGAATCCGTACGCTGCTCGGCCTGGCTGAGCACGAGGAGATCCCGCCGTGCGCGATCGAGGCGGTGCGGATGGGCACCACGGTGGCTACCAACGCCTTGCTGGAGCGGACCGGTGAGCGGACAGCGCTGGTCGTCACCCGCGGTTTCCGCGACGCCCTGCGCATCGGCTACCAGAACCGTCCCGGGATCTTTGACCGCCGGATCGTTCTTCCCGAAGCCTTGTACGAACGTGTGATCGAGGTGGACGAGCGGATCACCGCCGACGGTGCCGTACTGAGCCCGCCCGACCTCGACACGCTTGCCGTCGAGCTGAGGCACGCGTACGAAGACGGCATCCGCGCCGTCGCGGTGGTGTGCCTGCACAGTCCCCTGCACCCCGCCCACGAGCAAACCATCGGCGAACTGGCCGAACGGATCGGGTTTCCCCAGATCTCCCTGTCCACCGGTGTCAGCCCCCTGACCAAGCTGGTACCCCGTGGCGACACCACGGTCGTCGACGCCTACCTCTCCCCGGTCCTGCACCGGTACGTACGGCAGCTCGCGGACCAACTGCACGGCGTGCGGCTGATGTTCATGCAGTCCAACGGCGGCCTGGCCGAAGCGGGGCACTTCCGCGGCAAGGACGCCATCCTGTCCGGTCCGGCGGGCGGCATCGTCGGCATGGCGCGCCTGTCCCAGCTGGCCGGCTACGAGAAGGTCATCGGTTTCGACATGGGGGGTACGTCCACCGACGTGTCCCACTTCGCCGGCGATTACGAGCGGGTGTCCACCTCGCAGGTGGCGGGGGTCCGGCTCCAGGCACCCATGCTGGACATCCACACCGTCGCCGCCGGCGGCGGCTCCCTCCTGCACTTCGACGGCAGCCGCTACCGTGTCGGCCCGGACTCCGCTGGAGCGGATCCCGGCCCGGCCTGCTACCGCGCGCAGGGACCGCTGACCGTCACCGACGCCAACGTGATGCTCGGCCGCATCCAGCCGGCCTACTTCCCGCACGTCTTCGGGCCGGACGGCGACCAGCCCCTGGACCAGGACGTCGTACAGCAGCGGTTCACCGAACTCGCCGACGAGATCCGCGCGCGTACCGGCGACCGGCGATCGCCGGAGCAGGTCGCCGAGGGCTTTCTGCAGGTGGCGGTGGCCAATATGGCAGGCGCCGTCAAGCGGATCTCCGTGCAGCGCGGACACGACGTCACCCAGTACGCACTGACGTCCTTCGGCGGGGCCGGCGGCCAGCACGCGTGCGCAGTCGCCGACGCCCTCGGCATCCGGACCGTCCTCGTACCTCCCATGGCAGGGCTGCTCTCGGCACTCGGCATCGGGCTCGCCGACACCACCACCGTGCGCGAGCAGTCCGTGGAACTGCCCCTCGAAGAGGCGAGCACGGAGCGGATCGACAACGTGGTCCGCGAACTGGATTCCGCGGCCCGCGCCGTGCTGCACGACGAGGACGTCCCCGCCGAACGCATCCAGGTCACGCGCAGGGCCCGGCTGCGGTACGACGGCACCGACACGGCCGTCACCGTACCGCTGGCCGGGCCGGCCGCCATGACGGAGGCATTCGAGGACATCCACCAGACCACGTACTCGTTCCTGCTGGAACGCCCCGTCATCGTAGAGGCCCTCTCGGTCGAAGCCAGGGGCGTCACCCCACAGCCCGATCTCGCACACCTTGCCGTGACCGCCCCGGACGCCGACAGCTGCGTGCCCCCCGGCACCGTCCGGCTCCACACGGACGGAGCGTGGCGCGAGGCCGTACTGCGGCAGCGCGAACGGCTGCGCCCGGGCGAAGCGGTGCCCGGTCCCGCCGTGATCACCGAACCCCATGCGACCACCGTCGTGGACCCCGGCTGGAAGGCGACCGCCACCGTCACCGGACATCTGCGCATCGAGCGCGTCACCGTGCCTGCCGGGGCCGATGTCGAGACCCGGGCCGACCCCGTCATGCTGGAGATCTTCAACAACCTCTTCGTGTCAATCGCCGAGCAGATGGGAGCACGGCTGGCCTCGACGGCCCAATCCGTCAACATCAAAGAGCGACTGGACTTCTCCTGCGCGCTGTTCGACCCCGAGGGGAACCTCGTGGCCAACGCGCCGCACATCCCGGTCCACCTCGGCTCCATGGGAACCGCGGTCAGGGAGGTCATCCGCCGCCGGACCATCGCGGCGATGCGGCCCGGCGACGCCTACGCGGTCAACGACCCCTATCACGGAGGCACCCATCTGCCCGACATCACCGTGGTGACCCCGGTCTTCGACGAGCGGGGCGGAACGCCCGGGGCCGAGATCCTCTTCTTCGTCGCCTCACGCGGACACCACGCGGAGATCGGGGGTCTGACGCCGGGGTCCATGCCGGCGAACAGCCGCGAGATCGACGAGGAGGGTGTCCTCTTCGACAACTGGCTGCTCGTCGAGGACGGCAGGCTGCGAGAGGCCGAGACCCTGCGCCTCCTGACCGGGGCGCCGTACCCCTCGCGTGCCCCCGCAACCAACCTAGCCGACCTGCGTGCCCAGATCGCCGCGAACCGCAAAGGCGTGGAGGAGGTCGGGAAGATGATCGACCATTTCGGTCTGGACGTGGTACGGGCGTACATGCGTCACGTCCAGGACAACGCCGAAGACGCCGTCCGCCGAGCGGTCGTCACCCTCACCGACGGCGAATACCACTACGAGATGGACTCCGGGGCCGTCATCAGCGTCCGTATGACGGTGGACCGGCAACACCGTTCGGCGACCATCGACTTCACCGGTACCTCCCCCCAGCTGACCACCAACTTCAACGCGCCCACCTCCGTCGTCCACGCCGCCGTGCTGTACGTCTTCCGCACCCTCCTCGCCGAGGACATCCCGCTCAACGACGGCTGCCTGAGACCTCTGCGCATCATCGTCCCGGCCGGATCGATGCTCGCACCCGTCCCGCCGGCCGCCATCGTCGCCGGGAACGTCGAGACCTCCCAGGCGATCACCGGAGCCCTCTACGCTGCCCTGGGCGCGCAGGCCGAGGGCAGCGGCACCATGAACAACCTGACCTTCGGCAACGACCACCACCAGTACTACGAAACCGTCGCTTCGGGCGCCGGCGCCGGACCGGGCTTCGACGGGGCATCAGCGGTGCAGACCCACATGACCAACTCCCGCCTCACCGACCCCGAAATCCTGGAGCTGCGCCTCCCCGTCCTCGTGGAGGAGTTCTCCCTTCGCGCCGGCAGCGGCGGCGAGGGACGCTGGCACGGCGGCGACGGCGCCGTACGCAAGCTCCGATTCCGCGAACCCATGACGGTCAGCGTCCTGTCCGGGCACCGCCGAATCCCGCCCTACGGCATGGCCGGCGGATTCCCGGGCGCGCTGGGCAGCAACCATGTGGAACGAGTCGACGGCACCACGACACCCGTCGCGGGCTGCGATTCCGTCGCAGTGCAGCCTGGCGACGTCCTGGTCATGAAAACACCCGGTGGAGGCGGCTACGGCAAGCCGGACTGAGCTCACCGTCCGCCGGGGGTCCAGTACGCGAGCGGGTCGACGACGCTGACCCCGGACGGCGGTAACGGCACGAGTGAGTCGATGCGGGCGTGACGCCTTGCAGAAACGCGTCAGCCAGCTCGACCAGTACATCGCCGAGCTGCGGCAACAGCTTGCCGACCGCGACGAGGTCGGCATGCCGACCGAGCCGATCTGGAAGCCCGCCAGGCCACCGAGTCCGCGGGAACCCAGCACCAGCAGTCCGGCGTCCACGGCCTCGGTCGCGAGGGCGGCAGCGGGCCGGCCGCCTCCCGGGCACCCCAGCGCGCTGCCGCCCGGCTCTCGGGGGAGCCGTCGACGCCGACGGTCACATGGTGCTGCACGGCAGGACCTCCTCAGCGCCGCACGCCGTGCGGCACGTTTCCCAGGTTCACCTCGGGCTCCGGGAGGGCGGGAGGGCCGGGTGTCCCCCTCTCAGGTCCGACCGGCCTCCGCCCTCACCCCTCGGACATGCGGGAGACCACATAGGCTGCGCATCCGTCCAGTGTGCTCAGGGCGGGGTAGTCCTGCTCCGGCAGCGGCAGGCCCGTGCGTCCCCCCAGCGCCTCGACGAAACCGAGGAAGTCCAGCGAGTCCATCTCCAGGCGGTCCCGGAAGTTCTCTTCGGGTGAGACCGCGGCGACATCGGCGCCGGGGACCGCCTCCGCGAGGACGTCTTTGATCATTTCGACGGTTTCGTCGTGGGTCACAGTTCCTCCGGTTGCTGGAGCAGGCGGTCGAACGCCGTCAGGAACCGGGCGCCGGTCGCCCCGTCGCTGGCGCGGTGGTCGGCGGAGAGCGTGGCCGTCACGGTCGGGTGGACGGTGAGCATCCCGTCCACTGCCACGGGACGGTCGGTGACGCGGCCCAGTCCGACCAGCGCCACCTGCGGCGGGTAGATCACCCCGTAGACGGCCTCGGCCCCTTGGTCGCCCAGATTGGTCACGGTCAGCGTGGGGTCAGCGGTCTCGGAGGACCGCAGGCGCCCGCGGCGGGCGCGGGCCACGAGGTCCTTCAGCGTGGCCATCAGATCCGGGAGCGGCAGCCGGTCGGCGTCGGCCAGGGCGGGTGCCACCAGCCCGCCGCCGCGCAGTGACACGGCCATGCCGAGCCGCACTCCCTCGGCGGGGACGAAGCGGTCGTCCTTCCAGTACCCGTTCAGCTCCGGAACCTCGCGCGCGGCCAGAGCCACCGCCTTGGTCAGCAGCGCGGCCGGGATGAGCCGGTCCGCCGCCGGGTGGGTGGTGTTCCGTTCGCGCATCCAGTTCATCGCCGCCGCGAGGTCGACGGTCGTGGACAGGTAGTAGTGCGGGATCTCACGGTTGGCGCGGGTCATCAGCGCGGCGATGGCACGGCGTCCGGTGGACGGAGCCGGGGCCCCGGCACGGACCGGTGGGGCCTGGGGCGCCGCGGCCGCGGGTGGCACGTGGTCGGAGGGGGCTTCGGCGCCCGCCGACCGGGCGGCCGTCTCGGCCGCCGCACGTACGTCGTCCGCCTTGATCACGCCCCTGCTGCCCGTGCCCTTCACGGTGGCGAGGTCGACGCCCAGAGCCCCGGCGAGGCGGCGGGCCAGCGGCGATGCGGCGACCCTGTCCGCCGACGGGCGGGTCGGGGCCCGGGCAGGCGCGGGCTGCGCCGCGTGTGCGACGTCCGACCGGGTGATGCGACCACCCTTGCCGCTGCCGTGCACGCCCGCGAGGTCCACTCCCCCCTCGGCTGCCAGGTGCCGGACCAGGGGGGTGGCGAGGGGACTGCCGGGCGCCGGGGGCAGGGGAGCGGACGGCGCGTCCTCCGGGACGGTGGCGACGGCAGGAGCCGCGGGCGCCCCGGGGCCGATGACGGCCAGCGGTGTGCTCACCGGAACGGTGGTGCCGGGTTCGACGAGCAGGGTGCTGACGGTGCCGGACTCGAAGCACTCCACCTCGATGGCCGACTTGGCCGTCTCCACGACGGCGACCACATCGCCTCTGGACACCTTGTCGCCGGGGCGGACGAGCCACTCGACGAGGGTGCCCTCGTCCATGTCGGCGCCGAGAGACGGCATGGTGAACTCGCCCATGTCAGGCCACCGCCTGCCGGACGGCGGCCACGATGGACGCCGACTGGGGCAGGGCGGCCTCCTCGAGCTGCCGCGCGTAGGGGATGGGCACTTCCTGGCTGCACACGCGCTGGACCGGGGCGTCGAGTTCGTAGAAGGACCGTTCCGTGATGCGCGCCGTGATCTCCGCGGAGAGGCTGCCGCTGCGCCAGCCCTCGTCCACGATCACGGCCCGGTGCGTACGGGCGACCGACTCGGCGATCGTGGCGTCGTCCAGGGGGCGCAGCGACCGCAGGTCCACGACCTCCGCGCTGATGCCGTCCGCCGCCAGGGTCTCTGCGGCGGCCGTCGCCTTGGGGAGGGAACCTCCGTACGTGATGACCGAGACGTCCGTACCCGGCCGGTGCACGGCCGCGGAGTCCAGCCCGACGGAGTCGATGGTGCCGTCCAGTACGCCCTCCTCGTTGTAGAGGCTGCCGTGCTCGAAGAGCAGCACCGGGTCGGGGTCCGCGAGGGCGGCGGCGAGCATGTGCCGGGCGTCGTCGACGGTCGCCGGGGCGAGCACGCGGATGCCGGGGATGTGCGCGTACCACCCCTCCAGACTGTGGGAGTGCTGGGCGGCGAGCTGGCGCCCGGCCCCGGTGGTCATCCGGATCACGATCGGCACGTTCAGCTGTCCGCCGGACATGTGCAGCAGAGTGGCCGCGTTGTTCATGATCTGGTCGAGCGCCAGCAGGCTGAAGTTGACGGTCATGATCTCGACGACCGGCCGCATCCCGCCCAGCGCGGCACCGATGCCGGCTCCGACGAAGGCGGACTCCGACAGCGGCGTGTCGCGGATCCGGTCGGGCCCGAACTCCTCCAGCAGTCCGAGGCTCACGCCGAAGCAGCCGCCGTACCGGCCGACGTCCTCGCCCATGAGGAAGACCCGGTCGTCGGCGCGCAGTGCCTGGCGCAGCCCTTCGCGCAGCGCCTCCCGGTACGTCGTGCGGGTGGGCGTGCGGCTCTCGGACGGCTGACGTGCGTTCATGTCGTGCTCCCGGATGTGCTGGTCACGAACCTCAGCAGGTCCGTGACCGGTTCGTACGGGGCGGCCTCGGCCGCGCGTACGGACGCGTCGATCGCGGCGGTCACGTCCTCCTCCAGCTGTTTCCTGACCACGTCGTCGAGGGTGCCCTCGGCGCGCATCCGCTCCTCCAGGCCGGCCAGGGGGTCACGCGTCTTCCACTGCGCGATCTCCTCCTTGCTCCGATAGCGGTCCGGGTCGTACATCGAGTGCGCGCGGAAGCGGTACGTCCGCGCTTCGAGGAAGTGCGGACCGCCACCCGCCCGGACGGAGTCCGCCGCCCGCCGTGCGGCCGCCTCGACGGCCAGCACGTCCATGCCGTCGACCGTCCAGGCGGGCATACCGTACGACGCGGCGCGCATCGCGAGGTTCGTCTGCGCGTGTTCCCGCGCCAGACTGGTCCCCATGGCGTACAGGTTGTTCTCGCAGACCAGCAGCAGGGGCAGCTGCCACAGGGCGGCGAGGTTGGCGGTCTCGTGGAACTCGCCCTCCGCGTAGGCGCCGTCGCCGAAGAAGCAGCAGGTCACCCGTCCGGCGCCGCGCATCCGGTCGGCCAGGGCCAGGCCCGCGGCCAACGGCAGTCCGCCCGCCACGATGGCGTTGCCCCCGTAGAACCGCCGCTCGGCGTCGAACAGGTGCATCGAGCCGCCGCGGCCGCGGCTGCACCCGGTGGCCTTCCCGTACATCTCGGCCATCACGGCATCGGCCGGCACGCCGCGGGCCAGGGCATGGCCGTGCTCGCGGTACGTCGACACCACGGCGTCGCCGTCGGTCAGGGCCTGGCCGACCCCTACGGCGACGGCCTCCTCCCCGATGTACAGGTGGACGAAGCCGCGGATCTCCGCGGCGCTGTAGAGCTCGACGCAGCGCTCCTCGAAGCGGCGTACCAGGAGCATCTGGCGCAGGAGTTCCAGCTCGTGGCTGCCGGGGGCGCCGGGCTCGTCCGCAGGGGGCGGCTTGGCGGCTCGCCTGCCACGGCCTTTCCGGGCGGGTGCCCCCGCCTGGCTCCCGGTATGTCCGGTCGTGCTCATGGTCGTCCCCTCTCGTCCTGGACTTGTCGTCAGCCGGGGCTCTCCAGGGTGGACAGGTCGCCCTCGGGCAAGCCCAGTTCACGGGCCCGCAGCAGTCGGCGCATCACCTTGCCGCTGCGGGTCTTGGGCAGGTTCTGGTCGAACTCGATCTCCCGCGGGGCCACGGCGGGCCCCAGCCGCTGTCGGGCGAACGCCAGCAGTTCCCGCTTGAGCGCGGTGCCGGGCTCACGGCCGGGGTGCAGGGACACGAACGCCTTGACGACGGACCCGACAACCGGGTCCGGGCGGCCGATGACCCCTGCTTCGGCGACGGCCGGGTGCTCCATCAGCGCACTCTCGACCTCGAAGGGACCGATGAGGTGCCCGGCCGACTTGATGACGTCGTCCGCCCGTCCCACGAACCAGAACCAGCCGTCCTCGTCCTGCCGGGCAAGGTCGCCCGTGAGGTACCAGCCGTCGGCGAAGCACGCCGCGTAGCGCGCCGGTTCGTTCAGGTAGCCGCGGAACATGGACGGCCAGCCCGGCCGCAGCGCCAGCTCGCCCTCCACGTCTGGCTCCGGCACCGGGCGTACGTGTCCGTCGGTGACGGCCGCCCGCCCGTCCTCGCCCCGTTCGAGGATCGCGGCGTGCACCCCGGGCAGGGGCCGGCCCATCGAGCCGGGGCGGATGTCGCAGGAGGCGAAGTTGGCGATCATGATGGCGCCGGTCTCGGTCTGCCACCAGTTGTCGTGGACCGGCAGGCCCAGCACCTCCTGGCCCCACAGGACGGCCTCGGGGTTCAGCGGCTCGCCGACGCTGGCGACGAAGCGCAGGGCCGACAGATCGTACGGTCCGGGGAGCCCGCGGCCGCCGCCCCGCGGTGTGGCGCGCATGAGCATGCGGATGGCGGTGGGAGCCGTGTACCAGACCGCGACCTTCTGGCCGTCGAGGATCCGGTACCAGCGGTGCACGTCGAACTCGCCCTCGTCCACCACCAGCGTCGCCCCGTGGGTGAGCGGGGCGATGATCCCGTACGAGGTGCCCGTCACCCAGCCCGGGTCGGCAGTGCACCAGAACACGTCCCGGGGGCCGAGGTCCAGCGCGAAGGCGGCCGTCGCATGGTGGGCCACCACCGCTTCGTGAACGTGCACCGCGCCCTTCGGAGTGCCGGTCGTCCCACTGGTGAAGTGGAGCAGGGCCATGTCCTCGGGGTCGGTGGGCGGCACCGTGAACGCCGGCGACGCGCCGGCCATGAGGGTGTCGAAGGAGACCGTCCCGGGCGGCGGGTCCGTGACCGGGCCGACCAGCAGCACGTGCTCCAGCCGCGGCAGCAGGTGCCGGCTCTCCTCGACCTTGCGCCGGTACAGGGCTTCGGTGGTGACGAGCACCCGCGCGTTGCCCAGGGCGAGCCGCTGCCTCACCGGCTCGGGTCCGAACGCGGAGAACAGGGGGCACAGGACGCGCCCGGCGCGCAGTGTGCCGAGGACTGCCGTGTACAGCTCGCGCCGCCGGCCCAGCAGAGTGAAGACGCGGGCCTGCCGGGGCACACCGAGGGATTCGAGCAGGTTTGCGAATCGGGAGGTGTCCGCGGCGAGCTCCGCGTACGTGACACGGGTGACGCAGTCGTCGGCGGTCACGCATCGCAGCGCCTCCCACTGCCCGTGCCCCGTCGCGAGGTGCCGGTCCACGGCCTCGAACCCGATGTTCAGTCCGCCGCCCGGCAGCCCGCCCAACCACGACCGGGCCTCGTTCCACGTGAACGTGGCACGCGTGTGCTCGTAGTCCGGCAGCCGCCAAGACTTTCCGGGCCGGTGGCGTTTGCGGATCGTCTGGTTCGTGATGGTCACGGACCCAGCTTCGGGCGGACGGAGGCGCACGGTGGAGGGCCGAACGGGTCCGGGCCAGGGCCCGGTCGGCCCTGTGGCCCGGCTGCCGGTGGGGACGGGGAGCGGGCCGCGGTGGCGTCGGTGCCCAGCAGGGCGAGCTGCGGGCGCTTCTCGAAGGCCGCCCAGCCCCGGCCGGGCACCTTCCGCGTCCGGCCGAAGTCGCGTACCGAGGCGGCCCCGGCCGTGCCCCGCGGACCGAAGGCGCCCGGGGGATGCCCTCCGCTGCGGTCGGGGACGGCAAGCCGGCAGCCCTCCAGCCGCGCGGCCGCGGCCAGCGTGAACCACAGAGCAAGGACTTCGAGGCCAGCGACAGTGCGGGTCGGCACGCTCTGACGGTCCCGTGAGAACAGGGCGATCCCCTTCAGGGATACCTCTCGCGGAGGCCGACTGCGGTCGGCGTATCAGCTCGGGGACGCTGTGGTGTCGGGTGGCAGGTCACTTCCGATCGAGGCGGTGATGCGTCGCCTCACCTCGTCTGTCAGGGCGGCCAGGCGGGGCGATACGGCGGCGACCGGCGCCCGGGGCTGGTCGATCCTGCGTGCCGCCTCCGGCGTTTGTGCGAGATCCATCTCGAAGCGGGTGCGCGCCGATGCCAGGGAGGGGTGCGGACCGACCCGGCGTCCGTTGCGCATCACGGTCCGCAGGAGCGGCTCCGCGTCCTCGGGGATGTCCTCGTCGCTCAGGCCGACGATGTCGTCGAGGCCCGGCCGGCGGAAGACCTGCTTGGGGGCGGGTGCGGTCGCCTTGGCGGAGGAGAGCTTCATCACCGGGCGGCCGTCGTACGCGACGAGCTTGTACGCCGCGTCGAGATACGGGGCGTCGGCGGCCACGCCCATCTTCGTACCGACCGCGTACACGTCGATCGGTGCCCCGGCCCGGACGAGGGCGTCGACCGCGTACTCGTCCAGGCCGCCGCTCGCGATGATCCGCACGCCCGGCAGCCCCTCTGCGTCGAGCACGGCGCGGGCGCGCCGGGCGAGGGCGTCGAGATCCCCGCTGTCGAGCCTGACCGCGCAGCCGGCCGGGTCGTCCAGTTCGTGGAAGACCTGCGCGGCGGCCTCGACCCCGTGCTCGGTGTCGTAGGTGTCGACGAGCAGGGTGACGGGACCGGGGTGGGCCCGGACGAAGGCCCGGAACGCATCGAGTTCGGTGGGGAAGGACTCGACGTACGAGTGCGCCATCGTGCCGGAGGCGGGAAGGCCGTACTGCACGGCGGCGGCCACGTTGCTGGTTCCGGCGAACCCCACCATTGCGCTGAGCCGGGCCGACGCCCTGCCTGCCTCGGGGCCGTGGCTGCGGCGCAGCGAGAAGTCGATCACGGGGTGTTCGGCGGCGGCCAGGACGCACCGGGCCGCCTTCGACGCGACGGCGGTCTGGTGGCAGACCAGCGTGAGCAGGTACGTCTCCGCCAGTTGCGCCTGCGGCAATGGCGCGGTCACCTCCAGCAGGGGTTCCCCGGCGAGGACGAGCCGTCCCTCCGGTATCGCCCGCACCTCCCCGTCGAACCGCAGTCCGAGGAGCGGCTGGAGCTCGTCCGGCCGCCGGTGCAGTGCTTCGGCGAAGTCCCGCACGTCGGCCGGGGTGACCGTGAAGGCGGAGAGGAAGTCGAGCGTGGGCTCCAGCCCGGCCGCCACCAGGAACCCACGGCTCTCGGGCAGATCCCGAACGAAGAGACTGAACGTGGCCGGCCCCTGCATTCCCTCGCGGAGATAGGACAGAGCCATGGTGACCTCGTACAGGTCCGTGGTCGTCACTCTGGACATGCTTCCTCCTGCGCGTCGGGCCTCTTGGGCACGCGGCTTCCCGTTCCGTGAGCGGGCAGGCACGCCCCAGCGAACCCTCCGGCGACCGTGCGGACCGTTGCCGCCACCGGGATCAGTGAGCCGTCGCGGGCCTCGCCGGACAGGGCCCGCTGGTGGCCAGGACCCCGCCAACGACCTGGGCCTCGCCGGGGAGGTCGCCGTGGCGCAACGTGTCGACCACTGCGGCTCACCGACCCGGGACGTCCACGCCCATGTGGCCGCGGGGTGATCCGTGAGGACTGCAGGGCGTTCTCCTCGATTCCGGTAATCGGGCTCATCACTGCCTCCTCGGTAGTGTTGCCGCCTGTCGCACGGGGCGCTCTCGGCGGGACGTCCGGGCCCGTCGCGCACTTCGCTGCGCAGCTCCGAGCTGCTGCGTGGTATTCACCAGCGGGTTCGGCCGGAGGCCCTCAAGCTCAGGTGCTCCCCTCGACCTTCGGTACGACCGCGACGGGGCAGAGCGCGTGGTGCAGCAGGGCGTGGGCGACGTGACCGAGTTGCAGGCCCCAGGAGCGCTCATGGCGGTGTGCGCCGACGACCACGAGGTCGGCCTCCGCGGTGTGTTCGACGAGGATCTTGTGCGTGGGCCCCTCCACCAGAGCTCTGTGCAGCCGGACCGACGGGTGTTCCCGCAGCGGCCGGGTGAGGGCCTCGTCGAGCAGGGTGTCGGCACGTGCCTGGTGGTAGACGCATGTGCCGTCGGCGAGTGAAGGGTGATCAACGGTCTCGTGTGCGGGGCATCTCCAGGCACGGACCGCGTGGAGCTCGCAGTCGCGCGCGGCGGCCTCGCGCAAGGCGAACCGTACGGCCTCCCGCCCCCCGGGGTCGTCGGCGACGCCGAGCAGGACGCGGTCGTGCGTGCCGTGGAGGCCGGGCTCGTCGCCGCGGACGACGATGACCGGGCACAGGGCGCGGGCGGCGACGGACAGGCTGACCGAGCCCAGCAGGAGGTCTGCGATCTCGCCCCGGCCCCGTGAGCCGGTGGCCAGGGCCCAGGAGGTGCGGCTCTCCCGAAGCAGCGCATGCGCCGGGTCGTCGGAGAGCACCTCGGTATCCACCGTGAGGTCGGGGTTCCGCCGCTCGGCGCGCCTGGCGGCGACGCGCACGACGTCATGGCCGCCCAGCCGCCCGGCCGACCGGTTCTGGTCGGGTGCCTGGGTCTCATACCGCTCCCACCGGGAGGCGTACACGACCCGCAGAGAGCGCCTGTGCAGTGCGGCCTCGTCCACGGCCCAGTCAAGCGCCTGGAAGCTGGCGTCGGAGCCGTCGAGGCCGACCGTCAGTGGGGGGTCCATCGGGGCCACCGCCCTCTCACGCATAGCCAACCGGTCACAATCAGACTTCCCTTGGCCATGGGTGATGGCCATACGGGGGGCAGGGGCCTGGCCGACGGTCAGTGGCACGGACAGCGGGCCGACAAGGTCGGGCCGCGGATGCAGCTGGGCCATCCGGAATCGCGCACCGGCATCCCCCACCAGTTCGAGAGTACGCTCCGAGCCGCTGCCGAGTCGCCGAGGCCGTAGGCATCGACGGAGGAGGGCACGCGTCCGGTCCGCCGCGTGTCCGGTCCGCCCTCGCCCCCGACCCCTATGGCGCGGCTTCCCTCTGGGAGGGGCGGGTTCTGCCCCGACCGAGCGTCGGGGGCGGCTACGGGGAGGTCCTGGAGCGGGCGGCGCAGGAAGGCAGCGGGTGCTGCGACGTCTCCTACGAGGAGGAGCGGGTCGTCCTGCGGTGCGATGGCCGACCTGTCGCGCGCATGCGCACCGGGCTGGCCGAGGCGGCGGCCGACAGCCCGCAGCCAGTCGTTTTTCCCCCGCCGGGTGAGAACGCCCACCTGCGCAGTTCAGCGACTACGGCCGACGGGCGGTCCTGCCCGCACAGGGCAAGGAAGCGTCACGCACGGGCGCACAGCCGGCGCGGGGACGAAGGGTTCCGTTGCACGACTCGCCGTCCGGGCCAAGGAAGCGGAGCATGGGAATTGACCCCCGAACCTGGCGTCTCGTGGAGGTGAACCGCTATGACCCTGCCTGTACGCCACAGGCCAGGCCGGCTTCTTGAGAGGTTTCCCGCGCTGAGCTGGGGCGAACCGATGGCCGCCGAGTTCGACGAGCTCTTCGAGCGGATGAACCAGCTCCTTGCGTCCGCCGCGCCTGCCGGGACCTGGGCTCCCCTGGCAGACATGCACGAGACGGACGACGCCTACGTGGTCGAGGCGGAGATCCCCGGGATCAAGAACGAGGACATCGACGTCGAGATCGGCGATCGGGAGCTGCGCATCACCGGGGAGTACAAGGAGCGCGAGCGTGAGGGCGTGCTGCGGCGCAGTACCCGGCGCACGGGACACTTCGAGTACCGGGCGCTGCTGCCCGCCGACGTCAAGGCCGAGGACGTCACGGCGACCATGGCCGACGGAGTGCTGACGGTGACCGTTCCCAAGGCCGAGGCCGGCAAGCCGAGGCACATCGAGATCACCGCAAGCTGACGTACGGACATACCGATGCCGCGTTCGGGGTGCACGGAGTTGTAGCGCTGCCCACCTCAACTCCGTCGCCTCGTCCCGCATTCGCCGGTAGCACCATGACCGGTATCTACGCCGTCGTCGTCAGTTCTGATGGCGGCCTGGAACTCCGCGACGGCGTAGAGGGCAGATGCTGAACGACGCCGTTCACGCCGATCGAGGAGCTTTCCGGTGCTCACACGGGTCCGTCTGCCGGGCTGGCACGCGTCGCGGCCGACGATCTGGCGGGCGCCACCCAGATCGCCGGCCGCATGGTGGCCGAATTCGGCCTGTCATCGGCACTCGGGCCCGTCGGCTACGCCGTGGGCGACCCGCACCACCTCGGTGGCGAGGGCGCCGAGGAGGCTTTGCGGCGGCCCTACTCCGAACGAACGCGCCGTCACCCTGCTCCGCGACCACCGCGCGGAACTCGACGCCCTCGCCGCTCTCCTCGTCGGCCGCGAAACCGTGGACGGGTCCGTCGTCCTCGACGTACTGAGTCGGCAATCGGCTACGAACGACGACCGTCCGCCCACCGCCACGGACGGCTCCAGGACGGGCGCGAGTTGAGGTCCGGATCCGGCGGATGCCTCCGGCGACCGGACAGCCTCCTGGTGCTCCGGTCGCACCGGGTTGGTTACCGGCGTGCCAGTTCGGACCGTCGGTAGGAGTATCCGAAGTACACGCCCAGCCCGATCACGAACCAGACGGCGAAGCGCACCCAGGTCTGCCAGTGGAGGAAGGTGATGAGCCAGAGCGAGAAGACGACCCCGATCGCCGGTACCACCGGCATCCCGGGCGTACGGAAGGTGCGCGGCAGATCCGGCTGCCGGTGACGCAGCACGACGACCGCCACGCACACCACGACGAACGCCAGCAGGATGCCGATGTTGGTGAGTTCGGCTGCCGCGGCGATCGGAAGGAGACCGGCGATGACCGCCGACACGCCTCCGACGATCCAGGTCACGCGCGTGGGCACGTGCCGCGTGGGGTGTGTCTTGGCGAACCACTTCGGCAACAGCCCGTCGCGGCTCATCGAGAACCACACGCGCGTGACGCCCAGCATGAACGTGACCATCACGGTGAGGATGCCGATGATCGCGCCGACCGCGATGAGGTCGGCGAAGCCACTGAGCCCCACGGACTTGAACGCTGTCGAGAAGCCGCTCTCCGGGTCGATGTCCCGGTAGTCCTGCATGCCCGTCAGGACCAGGCAGGCCGCCACGTAGAGCACCATCGAAATGGCGAGCGAATAGATGATCGCCTTCGGCATGAGGAGTTGGGCGTCCTTGGACTCCTCGGCCGCCGTGCTCATGGCGTCGTATCCGAACACGGCGAAGAAGACGGTCGCTGCTCCGGTCAACGCCCCGCCGACGCCGTAGGGGAAGAACGGGTGGTAGTTCGCGGAGTCGACGTGGAAGACGCCGATGCCGATGACCAGCAGCACCACGAGGATCTTCAACGCCACCACGGTGGTCTCGAAGCGTGCTGTGCTCCTGATGCCCAGGTTCAGCAGATACGCGATCAGCAGACACAGCAGGGCGGCGAACAGGTCGACCCGGTGGCCGGCACCCGTACCGGGGGCTCCCAGCATCCACGCCGGCAGTTCGGCGCCCGTCTCACCGACCAGGAAGCCGAAGTATCCGGAGATGCCGATGGCGACGACCGCCACGATCGCCGTGTACTCGAGCAGCAGGTCCCAGCCGATCAACCAGCCTACGAGTTCACCGAGCACCGCGTACGCGTAGGTGTACGCCGATCCCGCCTTGGGGATCAGGCCCGCGAACTCCGCGTACGAAAGTGCCGCGGCGGCGCTCGCCGCCCCCGCGACGAGGAACGACACCACTACAGCGGGGCCGGCCGTGCCCTGGGCGACCGCTCCCGCGAGCGCGAAGATGCCCGCGCCGATGATCCCGCCCAGGCCGAGAGCCGTGAGCTGCCACAAGCCCAGGGACCGTGCCAGGTGCGGGCCCTCGGTGACCTCGGTCTCCTCGATGCGTTCGATGGGCTTGCGGCGCAGGACACCCCGACCCGTCCCAAGTCCGCCCACTGGACCTCACCCCTTCCTGCACGGCAGTCGCTGACGGCCGATCATGAGCCCCAGGCCCTTCGCGGACGGAAGGTATCGAGGTGGGGCCGGCCGGTGGCCGCACCGGGACAGCGGCGGGGGCCAGGCGCCCACCCCCGTGCCCGTATCCACCGGAGCAGCGAGGCCCGGGACCGGTGCGGGCACGCGCATTCGCCTGGGCGCCGAGGCGGTACACCGGCGGGGAAGAGACTGGCCTGCTCCGCTGGTCGTCCGTCCGCATCGTCGAAGTACATCGAACCACCTTCCTGGCCCGCTCCGAGGCAGCGGTGACCAGGTGTCTGTCGGGCACGAGGCTCCTGCCGCGTCGGGGGGGACGGCCATCCGGCCGCATGCCGGACGCGTCGTCACGCAGATGGGGCGTGGACCCATCAGGATGGGGGAGGACCCACCGGACGCAGGAAGGAACACTCCGTGCTCCAACGGAAGCAGCGCAAGAACCGCACCGAAGTCACGTTCGTGCTGCCCGTCGACGATCCGCCCGGGCCGGTCAGCGTGGTCGGTGATTTCAACGACTGGCGCCCCGGTGCGCACCCTCTCTCCGCGCGTGAGGACGGCACCCGGGCTGTCACTCTGGAGTTGCCCGGCAACCGGATCCATTCGTTCCGGTACTTGGCCGCCGGTGACTACTGGTTCGACGAGGAACAGGCCGACGGCCATGACGGCCGGAACAGCCGCTTGCACACCTGATCGGCTCGTGCTGAGGGCTCGGGCGTCGTCGAAGCCTCTGACGGCCCGGCCGGTGAGGCTCTCCACCTCTGTCGGGTTGCACCCGAACAGGACACGCCCTCCGCGAGCGCTGCCCGAAGCGCCGGCCCTGAGGTGTCCAGATTGTCCGGTTGCCGCGCAGCCCGGCGGGCAATGACCCGTGGGCCTGTTCGTCCCGGCTGTGGACCGTTCGGCCCCAGCGGCGACCTGCCCCGCAGGAGAAGACTGGTCGAGGGGACGGCCCCCAGCCGTGGCGCCGCCTCCCCGGGGCGCCCCTTCCAGAGGATCGGCTTCCGGTGAGGGACGGGGTGGCCCCGACCAAGAACGCACAACGATCACAGCCCAAGGAGCCCGGCGTCGGGAACCGGCGGCACCGGGCCCGCCGACCATGGGAGCGCGTCATGGGAACCACGACGTCGGTCAGCGACGACACCCTGAGGAGTCTGTGCGAGACCCGGGGGCCGACGACCTCGGTCTATCTGCGGCTCGAGCCGCGTCCTCAGCGGGAGGACGACGCCAGGCTGCGCTGGCGCGCGCTTGCCCGCCGGCTGTCGGACCTCGGTGCCGACGATGACACCATCGCCGTACTGACACGGAGTGTCGACGAGACGCTCCCCGGAACCGGGACGCTCGCGGCCTTCGCGGCCGACGGCGAGCTCCGCTACTCCACGATTCTGTCCGGTGGCCGGGACGCCGACATCGGCATCCACGCACCCCTGCCGCATCTGGCGCCGCTGCTCGAATGGCGCCAGGAGCACCCGGCCCGCGTCCTCGCCGTGGTCGACCGCACCGGTGCCGATCTGGAGGCGTACCCGAGAGGAGACTCCGAGCCGGTACGGCGTACCGTGACCGGCCCCGACGACGAGATCGAGCGCAACGCGCCCGGCGGAATGTCCCAGGGCCGTTTCCAGCGGAGGGCGGAGGACTCCTGGGAGCACAACGCGGTACGTGTGGCAGAGGCCCTGACCCGTGCGGTGTCGCGGGTCTCCGCCCGTCTGGTACTGCTCGCCGGGGACGTGCGGGCGCTCCAGCTCCTCACCAAGCACCTTCCCGACCGCGTCCGGCGGCAGGTCTCCGTGCGCCAGGTGAGCGGCGGACGCACACCGGACGGATCCGCCCGGATCCGGCAGGAGCAGATCGAGGCCGAGACCCATCGTGCGGCGGAGGAGCAGACGAGGGAACTGCTGCGGCGGTTCTCCGAGGAGCGGTCTCCAGGAGGGCGGGCCGTCGAGGGCGTGCACTCCACGCTGGGCGCGCTCTCCCAGGGCCGCGTGGAGACGCTCGTGCTCGTCGACGAGCCGGACGACCCGCGCACGGCGTGGTTCGGCTCGGCCGCTTCCGACGTGTCGGACCGTCGCCCCACGCCCTCCCGCACCGCCGGCCCCGTGATCCGCGGCCCGCTGGCCGATGTGGCGGTCCGGTCGGCCGTGCTGTCCGGGGCGGACGTACGCGTCCTGCGTCCCGGTTCCGACGGCGCTCCGGGCCACGGCATCGGGGCGCTGTGCCGGAGCGCATGACAGCCGCTCGGCGGGATCGAAAGGTCTGCGACGTGGGGATGCCCCCACCCGCCGGAACGGCCCGCGGCCCCTGCCGGGCCCGAGGCCGGCCCACCGACTCCGGCTCGCTCACGAGACCCAGGACGCGGACCGGCCCCGCCAACCCCTTCTCGCAGCGGAGGCGATCATGAAACGAACGCCATCACAACCCCTGGTGGACGTACAGGTGGAGACCCGGGGTGGTGTGTCCGCAGAGGACACCGCCTACGCCCGGGACAAGGTGCGGGCCGTGCTCGGTCAGGCACCGGGGCCCGTGCTCTTCGCCCGGGCGAAGCTGACCCGGTTCGCGAACCCGGCGATGGAGCGCCCCGTAGTGGCCCAGGCCAATCTGGACGTCAACGGCAGGCCTGCCCGCGCACACGTGGCGGGCGTCAGCGCCAGGGAAGCGGCTGATCTCCTCCGGGACCGGCTCGAAGCCACACTCGCCCGCATGGCGGAGCACTGGGAGGCCCGGCGCGGCCGGACGCATCCGCCGGGCGCCGCCCACGAGTGGCGGCACGGCGATGAGCCCACCCACCGCCCCGGCTATTTCCCACGCCCGGTCGGGGAACGGGAGGTCGTCCGGCACAAGGCGTTCGCCCTCGCCTTCGAATCTCCCGACGAGGCGGCCGACGACCTGGAGAGGCTGGACTACGGCTTCCAGCTGTTCACCGACGCCGGATCGGGCGAGGACAGCGTCCTGTACCGCTCGGCCCCGGAGGGATACCGGCTGGCGCAGGTGAATCCGCGCCCGGACCTGATCGGCCCGGTGGCCGTGCCGCTGACCGTCAGCCCCGCCGCCGCCCCCCGCATGACCGTCGCGGAGGCGAAGGAACGCCTGGACATCACCGGCTGGCCGTTCGTGTTCTTCGCCGACGCCGACAGCGGCCGCGGAAACGTCCTCTACCACCGCTACGACGGCCACTACGGCCTCATCACCCCCATCGCCCCCACCGCCCACGAGCCGTCACCCACAGCCACCTGAGCCGGACGAGCCGCGCGGCCGTGCCGGGCAGGCACGGAACGACCCCATCTGGAGACACCGCCATGAACGAGCGTGAGACGTTCGCAGCGGGTGCCGAAGCCCGCCGAGCCGCGCCCCCGCACGCCTGGCGGCCAGCCCGACGAACCGCAGCGGCTGGACGCCCTCATGCGTCATCTCGGCGCACTCGCGACCCTGTCCGCCGCACGGACACATCGCCCCGGCGCCGCGAGCAGAGTGCGGGAAACCGGGCCGACGGCCGAGCCCGGTGACGAGAGGGCCGAGACCCTCATGACCAGTCCCGCCATCACCGTCCAGCCGGACACCACCGTCTCTGAGGCCGCCTGGCTGGTGCCCCTGGCCCGTCTCAAGCGCGTTCCCGTGGCGAAGCCGGACGGGCGGCTCGTGGGCACCGTCCACCGCAACGCCCTGCTGGACGCCCTGCTCCGGGACGACGCGTCCGTCCTTCAGGGCGTGCGGGGGCGCATCGGGCAGGCGTTTCCCGAGGCCGCCGACACGGTGGAGGTCACAGTCCGGGAGGGGGTGGCCCGCCTCCGTGGCGACGTGACGGGTGACGAAGCAGCGCGGCTGCTCGCCGAGGTGAAAGGACTCGAGCCGGTCACCGATGTCGTCGACGAGCTGACCGTATGGGACCGCTGCGCGCGCCCGCTGGTTGAAGGGATGTTGCTCCGGCGGTCGGTCTCGACGCCTCCTCCCGAGCGCCGTCGGGCTGCGCCGTCGCCGGTTCGGGGCGACAGCTCGCGCGGGCGATCGTGGGGTCGTCACACATCTGACGTGGGGAGTGCACCATGCGGCCGACGTTCATTCTGGGGCGCATCGCAGGGGTCCGGATCGGAGTGCACTGGAGCGTTCTGCTCATCTTCGCCGTGATCGTCGTCGGGCTCGCAGAAGGCCGCCTGCCCGAGGCGTATCCGGGCCACGTCTGGCCGGTGTATGGGGCGGTCGGGCTCCTGGCCGCCGTTGTCTTCTTCGCCTCGCTGCTCGCGCACGAGCTGGCGCACGCGGTCCTCGCCCGGCGCAACGGGGTAGAGGTCGACGACATCGTCCTCTGGCTGCTCGGCGGCGCGGCCCGGCTCAAGGCGGAGGCGCCGACCCCGGCGGCGGAGCTGCGGATCGCGGGCGTCGGCCCTCTGGTCAGCCTCGTTCTGGGAGCGTTCTTCGCACTCGCCGCGTGGCTGCTCGACATGGCGTCCGCGCCAGGACTGGCCGTCGAGGTGCTGGCCTGGCTCGCTGCGATCAACATCCTGCTGGCGGTGTTCAACGTCATTCCGGCCGCCCCGCTGGACGGCGGGCGACTGTTGCGCGCCTTGCTGTGGTGGCGTACCGGAGACCGGCTGCGCGCGACCGAGGGGGCGACCGCCGCCGGACGCGCCTTCGGCTGGTTCCTGATGGTGGTGGGCCTGCTGCTGTTCGCGCGGGGAGACGTGGCCGGCGGACTGTGGCTGGCCATGATCGGCTGGTTCCTGGCCACCGCCGCCACCGTGGAGGGACAGCAGGCACACCTGCGCGGCCTGCTCACCGGGATTCCGGTACGGCACGCCATGACACCGGACCCGGTGACGGCCCCCGTCGGCCTCACGGTCGCCGACTTCCTGGCCGGCCCGCGGTACCGGTATCGCCATTCGGCGTTCCCGGTGACCGGCGACGGCTCCGCGCTCGTCGGCCTCATCACTCTGGAAGCGGCCAGGAAGGTGCCGGAGGAGCGGCGGCACGCCGTGACGGTGGAGCAGATCATGCTGCCGCTGTCGCAGGTCACGGTCGTCGGCGCGGACGATTCCCTGGCCGACCTGCTGCCCCGCATCGAGCCGGGCCCCGAGCACCGCGTCCTGGTGCTCGACGAGGACAGACTGGTGGGCATCGTCTCCGCGTCGGACGTCAGCCGTACGGTCACATGGCTGATGACGACCACTGCGCGCGGGCGCGGCGACCGGCGGGGCGCATAGGTGCCCCACGACCGTGCACCGAGGGCCTGCGGGTCACCCCCGCTTGGCAGCTCGACCCGCAACGCGCCCTCCCTCCTGCCGATGGAGCGTGAAGCGCCGATCCTGTAAGCGGGGCGTCCGCCGCCGGATCGCGCCATTCTGGAACCCGGGAGGGACGACCGGCCCGGGTTCGCCCGCCAGGCCGGGGGCCGTCCGGTCGCGTCGGTCCGTGTGGTCCGTGCGGTCCGGCTCATGAGACCGAGGAGGCCATCATGGAAGAGCAGCGGGAAGTCCTGGCGCGTACGGTCGCGGCCGTGATGCGCCCCGCCCCGGTCACCGTCGACATCGGCGAAACCGTGCTCGTGGCATGGGAACTGCTGCAGCGATCGGGGTCCCGCCACCTTCCGGTCGTGCATCCGGACGGTCGCTGCGCCGGCCTGCTGGACAGGGCTGATGTGGCGGTCGCCTGTGCGGCGCCTGCCGTTTCGCTGTCCGCCGTGCGGGTGGGCGACCTTCTTCGAGGTCACGGGCGGGCGCTCGTCCACGCGGAGCAGAGCGTACGCCACGCGGTCGACCTCATGGCGTACACAGAAGCCGACGCGCTTCCGGTGCTGGCCGGTGACGGGCGTCTCGCCGGGGTGCTGACCGCGACCGACATCGTCGCGGCCCTCGTCGGCCATCCGGTGCGGGAGGGGCCTGCTGACCGGCGGCCACAGGCCCCCACGACGCTGCCCGGGCTGCCGCCCCGGCGGGACTACCGTGGCACGGCGGTTCCCTGACCGCCGGACGTGACGCGTGAGCGGGGCAGGGGCGTGATGAGACCGGACGCCGCAGCCGGACGCAGCGGGTATCGCGGTGTACCGCACACGGCCGACCTGCGGGTGGAGGCATGGGCCCCCACCCGGGAGGAGTGCCTCGCACAGGCCGTACGGGGGGTCTGCGCGTCGTTCCTCGACATGACGGGGGCCGTCGGAACACACCCGAGGGACATCGTGCTGCGGGCGGACCGGGACGAGGACCTGCTGGTCTCGCTCCTGGAGGAGGTCGTGTACCGGCTCGACACCGAGGGCGAGGTCCCCGTCGACGTGGAGCTGACCCCGGTCGACGGCGGCGTGCGCGCCCTCCTGCACATGGCCGAGGCCGGATCCCTCCCGGTGACGGGCGCCGCGCCGAAGGCGGTCACGCTGCACGATCTGGCCATGGTCCGCGGGCCGGAGGGCTGGACGTGCTCGGTGACTCTCGACGTGTGACTCGTCGTGACGGTGTCGCCGCGCCGCCTCAGCCGGCATCTACTGGAAGGCATGGGGCCCGGAGAGGGATGACGGGCATGGACATCACCTTGGTGCAGGAGACACCGTTCCGGTTCCGCATCGAGCGGCAGGACCCGATGCGCGTCCCCGGCGTCGTCTTCGCGACCCGGGAGCTCCTGCCGCAGGCGGCCGGGGACAAGGCGCTCGAACAGGTCGCGAACGTGGCGGCCCTGCCCGGTATCGTCCGGGCCTCGTACGCCATGCCCGACGTGCACTGGGGGTACGGCTTCCCGATCGGAGGCGTGGCGGCCACGGACATCGATGCCGGCGGAGTGATCTCGCCCGGCGGCGTCGGGTTCGACATCTCCTGCGGCGTACGGCTGCTCGCCGCCGGCATCGACCGCGACCCGCTGGCCCCCCGGATGCGGCGCCTGATGGACATCCTCGGCGACACCGTCCCGCGCGGCCTGGGGCCCGGCGGGCTGTGGAAGCTGTCCGGACGCCCCCAGCTGGAGGAACTCATGGTCGCCGGCGCCGCCTACGCCGTCGAGCACGACCGGGGCGTTCCCCGTGACCTGGAGCGCTGCGAGGACGGCGGGACGCTGGCGGGGGCGGATCCGTCACAGGTGGGCCAGCGGGCCGTGGACCGCGGGCTGCGGCAGGTGGGCAGCCTGGGGTCGGCCAACCACTTCCTGGAAGTGCAGGCCGTGGACCGCGTCTACGACGCCCGGACCGCGGCCGCCTTCGGCCTGCACCCGGGCCAGGTGTGCGTCATGATCCACTGTGGATCGCGCGGCCTGGGCCACCAGGTGTGCAGCGACCACGTCAAAGTGATGGACCAGTCCCTGCGCGCCTACGGCATCCACCTGCCGGACCGGCAGCTGGCTTGCGCTCCCGCCGTCTCCGTGCCGGGCCGGGCCTATCTCGGGGCGATGGCGGCCGCCGCGAACTACGGACGCGCCAACCGGCAGTTGCTCACCGAGGCTGCGCGTCATGCCTTCGCCGTCGCCGCCGGGGCGGAGCTGGACCTGGTCTACGACGTCTCCCACAACATGGCGAAGATCGAGACCCACGACGTGGACGGCGTACCCCGGCGGCTGTGCGTCCACCGCAAGGGCGCCACCCGGGCCCTGCCCCCCGGCCACCCGGACCTGCCGGACGACCTCGCGGAGGCCGGGCAGCCGGTCCTGGTGCCCGGCACCATGGGCACGGCCTCGTACGTGATGGCCGGCACCGCCGGCAACGACGCCTTCTGGTCCTCCGCGCACGGCGCCGGACGCGTCTGGAGCCGTCACCAGGCCCTGCGCCGGGTCCGCGGCGAGGAACTGCAGGGGGAGCTGGAGTCCCACGGCATCGCGGTCCGCCCGGCTTCCTGGCGGGCGCTCGCCGAAGAGACGCCCGATGCCTACAAAGACGTCGACGCCGTGGCCGCCGCCACGGAGGCCGGACGGCTCGCGCGGCTGGTCGCCCGCCTGGTACCGCTCGGAGTCGTCAAGGGATGAACGACCAAGGCCCACCCATGGGCAGGCCCCACGCGATGGGGGCACCCGGGACCACCCGAAGCCGATCCCGCATCCACTCTTCTCGCGGGCGACGTGCCTCGACGACGTCCTTGCCCGGAGTGGACACCGTTGGATCACTCAGCCGGCCGTCTCCTTCATCCGCTGGCTCCCAGTCCCTGGGACAGGAGCAGCTCGTGCGCCAGCCGGGCACCGCGAGCCGCCTGCTTCTCCCGCTCGGTGTCCTGGGAGGGGATGTCCTCCAGTCCTTCGGCCAGTGCTCTGACGGCCTGGGCGAGGACCTGCACCTGGGCTTCGAGGATGCGCAGCCTCTCGTGCTCGTTCGGGACGTTGGTCTCGGGCATGACGGGTCACCTTCCTGAAGGGGCGAGTGGGAGTGAGTCGGCGTCGGAGGGTCCGGCGGCGCGGGTGTTCAGGCGGGCGAACCCGTGTGCCGGCTCCCCGGGGCTGGTCTGCTCAGTCATGGGGGACGACGGCGACAGGGCAGCGGGCGTGGTGCAGGGCGGCCTGGGTCACCGGGCCGAGGCGCGGGGCGAGGGCGGGGCGGTGCTTGCGCCGGCCGACGACCAGCAGCTCGGCCCCCTCGGCGGCGCGGACGACGGCCTCGGCAGGGCTTTCGAGCCGGACGCCCTCGGCCAGCTCCACATCGGGAAAACGTTCACGCCAGGGGCGAAGAACCTGTCCCAGGCGCTGCCGTGCGTCGTCCGTGATCTCCTTCGTCACCTCGTGGTCCACGCCCCACGGGGTGCGCGCATGGATGGGCAGGCTCCGGCCGCAGACTGCCTGGAGGGGGACGCCGCGGCCCGCGGCGGCGGCGAAGGCGAAGGCAAGCAGGTCGTCGCACGGGCCGTGCAGTTTCAGTGCGACCACGACGCCGCCCCGGGCGGGTGACGGCGCCGTCCCGCGGGCCGAGGAGCGGACCAGAACCACGGGCTGCTCGGCCCGTGCGACGACAGCGGTGCTCACGGAGCCCAGGAAGTAGCTTTCGGCCGGAGTGAGGCCGAGTGAGCCGAGCACCGTCAGCTCGGACTCCGATGCCGCCTTCAGCAGGGCGCTCTGCGCGTCGTCGGCGACCAGGTTGCCGACGATCACGAGGCCGGGGTGGCGTGCTCTGAGTTCCGCCTGCGCGTGGTGCACAAGACGGTTCGCCCAGTAGTTCTGGTCGATCTCCGCGGGGATGCGGGCCGGTTCGGGCGCCAGCATGGGCCAGGCGTGCAGCAGGCGGAGCGCGACCTTGCGGCGCTCGGCCTCATCGGCGGCCCAGCGAGCGGCGGCCATGCTCTCGGGTGAGCCGTCGAGGCCGACCGTGACGACTGGCTCCATGGCGACTGCCTCCGCCTCGTACGACGCCGGGATGGACCTGCGGACGCCGGCACCTGCCCGCCGAAGCGCGCCGCGTCCTCTTCTCCGAGGAGTACCCCAGATCGTTCTGTCGCGCATGCGGGCCGCTGTGGGACCGGCTCCGCAGGCATGGGCGTCTTTGGTTGCGCGCGCCCATGGCGCACGGGCGGAGTGACTGCCCCGAGCGTCCCGCCAGCCGGGTCACCCTGCACTGGGCCGTCCGTCGCCTGTGAGAGGGGCCGTCCCGAGCCCCCGCCGCGGTCGGGGCGGGAGAGGGCCGATCGGGCAGCCCGCCCGGAAGCCGGTTTCGACCAGCCGGGCATGCCACATCGCGAAGAAGGCGTCGACCGCTTCCAGCGGATCACCGGCGCGTGCTGCGGCAATGAGCCGGGCGGCCATGAAATCACCGGCGAAGGCCACCGCCTCGTCGATCAACTGCGCCCTCCCCGCCGGGAAGTGGTGGTATACGGAGCCGCGGGGGGCGCCGCTGTGCGCGGGCACGCGGTCGATGCTCGTCGCGCCGGCTCCCTGCTCGCCCAGGAGTGCCGCCGCACTGCTGATCACCGGCTGTCGGCTGTCGCTCTTGCGCGGGCTCGTCGATCCACCACCCGGCACCTTCCCAACAGGGATCTCTACTGGTCGGTGATCCATGGTCCATGTCATGGAACAGGCCAGGGGCGGGTTCACTCGGGCGGGCCCGGCCGCGGCGTGGTGACGGCGTGGTCGTAGAGACTGAACAGCCGCAGCCGGCTGCGGGTTTCGTCCTCCTCTGTGGCGAGGGCGTCCCAGCAGCGTGCTGCCAGGGCGCGGGCGCGGGTGCCGGGCCAGGGCTGCGGGAGCAGCTCGGGGGGCAGCAGGGGGTCGGGTTCCATGGCGGTGGTGAAGGCCGCCGCCAGTTCGATGGCGTACGTCAGTCGTTCGGTCCCGGTGGGCGGGGCTGGCGGTTCGGACAGTCTGGCCAGGCGGGCCGCGGCGAGCGCCGCGAGTGCCTCGTGGCGCTCGGCGATCGGCCGGAGCGGCCAGAGCAGGGCGGCCAGCCGGGTGGGTTCGGTTTCCTCGCCCACCCGTAGGTCGCGGCTGGTGAGGCGGGTGAGGGAGGGCAGGACGCCCAGGTGGCGGGCGTGGGCCTCGACGATGTCGCCGATCGCGTTGGCGCTGACGTAGAGGCCGCCCTGGAGGGGGGCCGCGCCGAGGTGGAGGAGGGTGTCGCGCAGGGTGTCGCGGGCCTGCCGGGCGGTCTCGGGGATGGCGAAGGCGAACAGGTGCCAGGTTCCGTCCCAGGGGGCGAGCCCCTGGTCCTGCCGGTAGGCGTGGCGTACGTACTCCACGTCCGGCGCGATGGAGCCGGTGGGGTCGGCGGTCGCGTGCAGTCGGGCCTTGCGGCCGCGGCCCTCCTGGGTGAACCGGCCCTCGGCGACGAGTCGTTTGACGCACAGCCGGACCTGCTGGTCGGTCATGCCGAGGGATTCGGCGACAGCGTACAGCTCGCCGGCGTCGGCGGTGCCGTCCTCGCGGACGAGGGCGAACACCAGGGTCCGGGTCCCGATCTCCGGTGCGGCGGGCTCCGCTGCGGAAGTTGCCGGAGGCCTGCTGGTCATGGCTGCTGCTCCTTGCCGGTGCTGGTGCCGGGGATGGCGCGATGCATGGTAGTCACCGCGCCGAATCCCATGAGGCCCTTGAGGTACGGGGTCTGCTCGGTGCGTACGGCGGTGAAGCCGTGGCGCTCGTACAGGGCGCGGGCGCGCGGGTTGACGTCGATGACGTCCAGGCGGACCCGGGAGCAGCCGTGTTCGGCCGCGATGGTCGCGATCTCGGTCAGCAGCAGGCTGCCGATGCCGGTGCCCCGGTGGGCGGGGTCGACGGCGATGCCGTCCATGACCAGTTCCCCCGGCTCCGGGGTGCGTTCGAGCAGGGCCAGTACGGCGAGCCGGGGCAGGCCGCGGAAGAGTCCGTAGCTGGAGAGCACGTCGCGCACGCCGCCGCCGGTCAGGCCGCGCCCGCCGAGCTGGTAGCCGGCCACGCCCACGACCCGGTCCCCGTCCGGGGTGAGGGCGACGGCGGCGCGGTCGCGGTGGAGGTGGCCGGCGATGAAGGCGCGGCCGTGCTCGGGCGGGCCCAGGGCGGCGCCGAGCTTGCGGCCGAAGGCCTCCCAGTACAGCCCGGCGACCTCCTCCTCGGCCCGCCGGGGCACGTTGCGCCGGATGGCAACTGCTGAGTCCATGATTCCTCCTCGCGTTCTGCGTACGATCATAGTACGGTCGAAACAGAAACGATCGTTTGAGGATCGATAGATATTTGGGGGGCAGATGGCACCGAAAGGCAACACGCGCCGCCGCCGGGTGGTGCGGGCCGTGCTCGCGGCGCTGGCCGCACTGGCGGTCGTGGCGGCCGGCCTGGGCGGGCTGGTGGTCTGGCAGAACACCTACGACCTGCGCGAGGAGGCTGTGACGGTACGCCGGGACGGCCGGACCCTGGACGGCACGCTGGCCCTGCCCGAGCAGGGGAAGGGGCCCTTCCCGCTCGTGGTCTTCGTGCACGGGGACGGGCCCGTCGACGCCACCCACGACACCTTCTACCGGCCGATCTGGGAGTCCTTCGCCCGCGCCGGGTACGCCTCGCTGTCCTGGAACAAGCCGGGCGTGGGCGGCTCGCCCGGAGACTGGCTCGACCAGTCCATGGACGACCGCGCCCGGGAGGCCGTCGACGCCATCGCCTGGGCCCGGCAGCGGCCGGACATCGACGGCCGCCGGATCGGCCTGTGGGGCGCCAGCCAGGCCGGCTGGGTGCTGCCCAAGATCGCCGCCAAGGACCCCGGCATCCGCTTCGTCATCGCCGTCTCGCCCGCCGTCAACTGGCACCAGCAGGGCCGCTACAACCTCCTCGCCGAGCTGCGCCGCGACGGCGCCTCCGACACCGAGGTCGCCGCCGCCCTGCGCCGCCGTGAGACGGGCCTGGAACTGCTCGGGCGGGGCGCCCCGTACGAGGAGTACGTACGCGCCGTCGGCGATCCGCAGGGCATGACGGCCGCCCGCTGGAGGTTCGTCTCCAAGAACCACACCGCCGATGCGAGCGCCGACCTGCCGGCGCTGCGCGGGGTGCCCGTCCTGCTGGTGCTCGCCGGACACGACGTGAACGTGGACACCGCCGACACCGAGGCCGCCTACCGCCGGCTGCTGCCGGGGCCCGCGCTGCGCGTCGGCCGCTACCCGGACGCCACGCACGGCCTGGTCAAGCACGACGTCGAGAACTCCTCACTCCGCCTCACCCTGACCGCGCTGTGCGCGCCCAGGGCCCTGTTCGCAGACGGCTTCCTGGAAGACCAGCGGCAGTTCCTGACCTCCGTCGACACCGAAGGAGCGAAACGATGACCACCCGGCCCACGACAGGACCCAAGGCAGGACCCAAGGCAGGACCCACGGCAGGGCCGTCGGCCGGGGCGGCCGCACCGCGGCGCCTCTCCGACGTCGACGCCCTGCGCGGCTTCGCCCTCTGGGGCATCCTGCTCGTGAACATCACCTTCATGGCCTCGGCGTACCGCGGCACCGGCGTGGACGACCCGGCCTTCGGCTCCGCGCTCGACACCGCCGTCCGCTTCGTCACCGAGGTCTTCTTCGAGGCCAAGTTCTACCTGCTGTTCTCCTTCCTCTTCGGCTACAGCTTCACCCTCCAGCTGGCCTCCGCGGACCGCGCCGGCGCCGCCTTCCTGCCCCGCTTCCTGCGGCGCTGCGCGGGCCTGTTCGTCCTCGGGCTCTGCCATGCCGTCCTGCTCTTCCCCGGCGACATCCTCACCACCTACGCCGTGCTCGGCCTCGTCCTGCTCGCCGTGCACCGGATCCGTCCGCGTACCGCGGTGCGCGCGGCCGTCGTCCTGTTCACGTTCACCGCCGTCGGCTACCTGCTGCTGGCCGGGGCGCTCGCCGCCACCGGAGGCGGCGGCATCGACACCGCCGCCGTCACCGAACAGGGCCGCCAGGCCACCGAGGCGCTCCGCGGCGACGCCGCATCCGTGATCGGGGCCCACCTGCGGCAGCTGCCCGACGTGGTGTTCATGCTGGCCTTCTTCCAGGCCCCTGCGGCCTTCGCCGCGTTTCTGCTGGGCCTGGCGGCCGGCAAGCGCGGCGTGCTGACCGACCTCGCCCGCCACACGCCGTTCCTGCGCCGCCTGCAGTGGACCGGCTTCACCATCGGCGTCGCAGGCGGCCTGGTCTGGGCACACGCGAGCCAGGGCTACTCCGGTACGGCGTACCAGCTGGTGGCAGTGGCCGTGGACGTGGTGACCGCGCCGCTGCTGGCCGCCGCCTACGCGGCCACGGTGCTGCGGACGCTGGCCGGGCCACGGGGCCGACGCCTGGCGGCGGTCCTGGCCCCGGCGGGCCGGATGACGCTGACCAACTACCTCACCCAGTCACTGGTGCTGGCCTTGGTGTTCACCGGTTTCGGCGCCGCCCTGGTGGGGCGCATCTCCCCGGCCCTCGTCACCCTGACCGCCCTGGCCCTGTTCGCCGTACAGCTGGTCTTCAGCCGCTGGTGGCTGGCCCGCCATCCCTACGGCCCCGTGGAGTGGGCACTGCGTGCGCTCACCCTGGCCCGGCGCCCGCGTTGGAAGGGGGAGGCGGCATGACGGCGCGCCTGTGGCTGGCCCGGGGCCTGAACCCCGCAGACCGGGAGGCGGTGCTGCCGGTGGTGGCCGTCGACCCCGACGGCGACCCGGCAGAACGCGCCGTCGCCCGCCTGTCCGCCCAGGGGTACGAGGGCGACGGCTGCCTGTTCCTGGTCCGTACGGACGGCTGGGCCGAGCGCCGGCTGTCGGACGGCACGCTCACCGTGTCCGTCGCCGCCTACCCGGCGGACCCCGACGACGCGGACGGCGTGCTCCGCTCGGCCCGGGATCCGCAGGCCGTGCTCCTGCTGACGGTGAGCGCACCGGTCTCGGCGCTCGCCTACGCGCGGGCGACCGATTCCACGGTGGTCGTCGTCACCCCGGAAGCCCGCTCGGCCGGCGACATCGAGGCGGACCTGGGCACCGGCGCACTCTGGCCGCTGATCCTCGCCCCGCCGCCGTCCCGGCTTCCTGAAGCCTTCACCGGCCACGGCCGCGACCACAACCACGGTCGCACCCAGGGCAGGTGACATCCTTCATGCTCATGACCATGCACCCCACGGCGGTCCTCGTCCGCCGCCCCGGCCACCTGACCGGCGACGACGGGCTCTCCGCCCTGCTGACCGCCTACCATCTGCAGACCGAGGCGGAGAAGGGCCTACCGGCCGAGGACGCAACACAGTTGCCCGCGCGCTACCGGGCGGAGATCCAGGACCCGCAGACCGCATTCGCCGACGACATGGTGTGCCTGGCGCTCGACGGCGCTGCGGCCGTGGGCTGTGTGGTGGTGACCGCCCCGGCCGACGGGCGTTCGGAGATCAAGCGGCTGTGGACCGATCCGGCCCACCGTGGGCGCGGCATCGCCTCCGCGCTCATCCACGAGGCGCTCTCCCACTGCGCCGACAGCGGTATCACCACGGTCCGGCTCTCCGTATGGCGCTGGCGGACCGCCGCGATCGCCCTGTACGAGCGGTGCGGCTTCCGCGTGACCGACTCGTGGGACGCCCGCGAGGGCCTGGTCTGCATGGAACACAGCAGGCAGCCGGGTCCGAAACCCGGTCAGACGGCCTGCCCGTAGTCGTCCGCGCCCGTTGGCTCGTCGCTGCGGAGCGGGTTCCCCCTGCTCCGCCGCCGGCGGCGGTGGGGTGGCCGGACCGGCAGCCCGGTCCGCCGGTCGAGGTGTTGCGCGGCTACAGGTGGCCCGGGAGCAGACGCGTACGGGCGCAGATCCGCACCACCCCGGCCGGGCTGACGCCCTGGTAGCTGCTGGCCTCGTGCGGTCCGCCGGGCTGGTGAGGTCGGTGCCTCCTGCGGCCTTCTGAGGCACGGTGGCCGGACGGGTGGCGACCACCAACAGGGGGGTCGTGAAAATCCTGTCGTCCCGACTCTGCTTTTCGCAGGTCAAAAGCCGTTCTCTCATCCATGAGAGGACGGCCTTTCTCGTGCGTCCGGGGCCATGGCGGTCGCGTGCTGAGGATGGGGCGGTAGCGAGTCGATGTCTTCCGAAACCGTGCATACCGTGCCGTGCGCCGCCTACGGCGACGCCAGCGTCGGGCGGTCGGCGCGATTTCCGCCGCGCCAAGGGCAGGGTGCCGAACCCTGGGCGGGGTACGGGGTGGCCTAGCATGACGCGGGTGATGCGTCGCCTGCCGCCGCCGCTCCGGATGTGGTCCGGGGTGCTGCTGGTGTGTGCGCTTCTGCTGTGCCTGGCGGGCATCGCCCGGCCGGCGATGGCCATGCCGGAACCGATGCCAGGCATGGCCATGGGTATGGACATGGGCAGCGCATCCACGTCCGGGCCCGGTCCGGACGCCGCCCACGTGCTGCGGGCGACGACGTCCGGGAGCGCGGATCACGGGACCCACTGCCCGATGGCGACGCAGCAGTGTGCGTCGCGGCAGGCCACCCCGGCCCCGGACAGCCCCGCCGCCCCGCCCTTGGCGGAGTCGCCCCGTGGGGAGAGCTGTCTCGCCGTCGCCGTCGTGACCCTGCCGAACGCTCCGCCGTCCATACCTCCCCCTGATCTGAACCGGTTGTGCGTGTCACGGACGTGATCGTCCGCCTGCCCGCGGGGCGTGTGCCCTGCGGGACGCGGTGAGACCCACGTCCTCTTCGGCGTGCCCGCGCCCCGGCGCGGTGTGCTGCCGACCTGCCCGATCGGGAGTCGTTGACGCATGTCGTCGTCCGTCGCTCTGCTCGTCACCGGTGTCTCCACCGGTCTGCTCGCCGGTGGTGCCTCCTGCGCCGCCGTACAAGGGGGGTTGCTGGCCGGCGCGGTGACCCGCCGCCGTACCCCCGCCTCCGACCCGGCCGCCCGGCGGCCGGCCCGAGCCGCCTCGCAGGCCGAGGGCCGACCCGAGGGAGCTGCCGCCGCGCTCCCCGGAGCGCCCGGGGCCGAACGCCGGCCCTTGGCGCCCGTCGGGGCTTTCCTGTCGGGCAAGCTCCTCTCGCACACGCTCCTCGGTGCTCTGCTGGGGGCCTTCGGCAACGCGATCCAGCCCAGTCCCCGCGCGCAGGCCGTGCTGCTGCTGGCCGCCGGTCTGCTGATGGTGCTGTTCGCCCTCGACCTGTTCGGCGTCAAGACCGTCGGGCGGCTCGTGCCGCGCCCGCCGGCCTCCCTGGGAAGGCTGTTGCGCCGCAGCGCCAGGACCGACTCGGTCGGCACCCCGGCCCTGATCGGCTTCGCGACCGTCCTGGTGCCGTGCGGGGTGACCCTGTCCATGGAGCTGCTGGCGGTCACCTCCGGCTCCCCGGTGGCCGGGGCGGCCGTGATGGCCGGTTTCGTGCTCGGCACGGCGCCCCTGTTCGCCCTGCTCGGATACCTGTTCAGGCGCAGTGCGCAGGCGCTGTCCGGCCGACTGGCCGTGCTGACCGGTGTGGTGGTGCTGACCGTGGCCGTCTGGACGGTGGGCTCCGCGCTCCAGGCCGGCGGCTGGTTCTCCTTCACCGCACCGGCCGAACCGGCCACGGCCACCGGACCGTTCACCGTCGAGCAGGCCGAGGGAGGCGAGGAGGACGGTGACCCGGCTCCTTCCGGAACCGGCGGCACGGCCGTCGACGCCCCGCCGGTACGCATCGACGCCTCGGGCAAGCAGGTCGTCACCCTCACCGTGACGGACTTCTACGAGCCCACCGCCTTCACCGCGAAGGCCGGCGTGCCGACCACCCTCGTCCTGCACGGCAAGGACTCCGGGGGCTGCGCCCGCGCCTTCACCATCCCCGAACTCGGCGTCCAGGAGATCGTCGAACGCGACGGTGACACCGAGGTCGACCTGGGCACCCGCAAGCCCGGCACACTCCGCTTCTCCTGCGCCATGGGCATGCAGACCGGCGCCATCGACTTCCGCTGAGGACCTGTGACATGAAGCTGTTCCGCAAGAAGAAGAACGAAGCCGCCGAGGCGGACGGGCCGACCGTGGACCTGGTCGTCGACGGCATGCACTGCTCCAGCTGCGCCCTGCTCATCGACGACGAGCTGGAGGAGGTCGACGGAGTACGCCGGGCCGGCACGGACGTCCGTACGGGACGCAGCCGCGTCCTGCTCGAGCGGGGCGTGGACGTGGACCCGGCGGCGCTCGTCGCGGCGGTCGAGGCCGCGGGCGACTACACCGCCCGTATCGCCGTCGCCGACTGAACGCGCGGGACCCGTGTCCGGGGGCCCGGCAGGGAGCCCGTAGCCGGACCGGGTCTCGCCTCGGGCCCTCTATGCGGGGCTCAGGACCGGGCGTTGAGGTAGCCGATGAGGGCGGCGCCCCACCATCCGGCCGCCGTGCGAATTGAAAATGACTATCATCATCATATAGAAGTATGGCGTGCTCATCTCACGACAGGTGCTGGAGCTCCCGACGGCCGCATTGCGTCCCTTCGCCCTCACCGCCCTCCGGCATCCCACGGTCTCCACGCTCCTGGCGGATCACCGCGCCCTGCTGGCCGACCTCCTGGACGGCCTGGGGTCACCGCTGCACATCGTGCTGCCCGAGATCTTCGAGGAGAACGTCGCCGAACTCCGGCGGGCGTTCGCCGAGGCGGGCGCGGACGCCGACATCCTGTTCGCCAAGAAGGCGAACAAGGCCGGGTGTTACGTCACGTCGGCCGCCGCCCTCGGGCTCGGAGTCGACGTCGCCAGCGTCCCCGAACTGGTCAAGGCGCTGGCCGGGGGAGTGCCCGGACACCGGATCGGGATCTCCGGCCCGGAGAAGGACGACACGCTGCACGCGCTGGCGGTCCAGCACGACTGCCTGGTCGCCGTCGACTCCCTCAGCGAACTCCGCCGGCTGGCCGCGACCGCCCGGCGCGCGCGGCGGCAGGCCCGTGTGCTGCTGCGGTGCCGGACGGCCGGTCAGCCGGCGAGCAGATTCGGGCTGTCCGCCGGTGAGCGGGAGGCCGCCGTCGCTCTGTGCGCGGAACTCGCCGCCCACATCAGCCTCCGGGGATTCTCCTTCCATCTGAACGGCTACTCCAGCGCCGAACGCGCGACAGCGGCGAACGAGATGATCGAGCACTGCCTCGACGCCCGACGGCGCGGCTCGCTCCGCGCCGAACTGGTCGACATCGGCGGCGGGTTGCCGGTCCGCTACGTCGAGCCGCGCCTGTGGGACGCGTTCGTCGAGCAGAACGAGCCGGCCCACTACCACGCGGCCAGGGACTTCAAGGACTTCTACCCGTACGGCGGTCAGCCCGCGACCCGGGCAGTGCGCGCGATCATGGCGCACCCGGTCGACGGCGGCGAGAGCCTGTCGGCGAAGGCGTCACGCAACCGCATCCGGTTCGTCGTCGAGCCCGGCCGGGCCCTGCTGGACCAGGCCGGATTCACCCTGTTCCGCGTTCAGCAGGTCGACGACCGACGGGACACCGACGGGTACGCGATCGTCACGGTCGCGGGCAGCAGCTTCAGCCTCTCCGAGCAGTGGTTCAACACCGACTACCTCCCCGATCCGCTGCTGATGTCCTCCCGGCCCGTCGCCGACGAGGTGTTCCCGGCCTGTGTCGCGGGCTCGACCTGCCTGGAGAACGACCTGGTGACCTGGCGGAAGATCGGCTTCCCGAGGCCCGTACGGCGCGGTGACCACCTGGTCTACCTCAACACCGCCGGCTACCAGATGGACTCCAACGAATCACCGTTCCATGACGCCGCACTGCCGCTGAAAGCCGTCGTCCGGCTCGGCGACGGCGCCGGCCCGCCGCGTTGGCGGCTGGACGGAATCTGACGCGATCTCGAACCCGTCCGACGCGATCCGAAACGAACTCTCACGAAGGAGAACCCCTGCATGTCACACCACCACGCCCCACCGGGGCCGTTGTGGCTGTTGCCGCAGTCGGCCCAGGAAGGGCTGGACGTCGACCACCGGCAGGTGATCGCGGTCGTCGAGCAGGCCTACCGCGCGCTGCGCGAAGGCGGCTCGGACAACCCCGTAAAGACGATCATCGACGACCCCGGCCACCGCTCACTGAGCTATTCGATGGTGGCCCGGGACGGCGGCAGCGGCACCGTCTGCTTCAAGGCCGTCTACGAGCACGACCCGCGCCGCAGCCGGGACGCCTACCGGTTCCACTCGTTCGTCTTCCTCGTCGACGACACCACCGGGGCCCCCATCGCGTTGATGGACGTGGTGAGACTCGGACCCTTGCGGTCCTCGGCCACCACCGCGCTGTTCGCCCGCGCCGCGTGCCCCGACGCGCGCAGCGCCCTGGTCGTCGGAACCGGTGTCCAGGGGCGGACGGCGCTGCCGATGCTGCTCGCGGCCCTGCCGGAGCTGGAGCGGTTGCGGGTGTTCGGCACCTACCCCGACGGCCTGCGCGCCGTCCAGGACAGCGCCGACGGCCGCGAGGTCGAGATCGTACGGGATCTGCGGGAGGCCGCCGGCGAGGCGGACATCGTGATCGGCGCCGCCGGCCTCTCCGTCACGCAGGAGGTCCGGCGCGACTGGATGAAGCCCGGCTCGGTCGCCGTACTGCTCGGGTACGGCGTGCACGCCGACGTGTGCCACGGCGCCGACTACCGGATCGCCACCGATACCGCCCAGATGCACGCCACCTGCGACGACCTGCGGGGCGAGGACGGCAGCCTGCCGTCGGTCGACGCCCAGCTGCCGGACATCCTGCTCGGCCGGGCACCCGCCCGCCGCCATCCGGACGACGTGGTCTTCGCCTACAACAGCGGCATGGCGGTCACCGACGCCGCGCTGGGCCGGTACATAGCCGATCTCGCCCTGGCGAGCGGGCGCGGCGAAAAGGTCAACTTCTGGTGAGCAACGGCACAACCGACAGGATCGGCTGGTGGATCAGGAACTCGCGGGCGCTGCTCTCGCTCGCGTTCCCGCTGATCCTGACCAACTTCGCCTACGTCGCGCTGACCACGGTGGACATCGTGATGCTGGGCAGGCTCGGCGCGGTCGAGATCGCCGCCGCCGGACTGGCCATCGCGCTGTTCAACCAGCTGCGCACCACCGGGACCGGCCTGGTCACCGGGGTCGGCAACCTGGTGGCCGAGGCCCGGGTGCGGGACGACCGGCAACGGATCGGCGCGCTGCTGTTCGCGGGCTTCTTCTGGGCGACCGTCTGCGGCGTGGTGTTCTGCGCGGCGCTGCTGCTGGCCGGCCCACTGCTCGTCCTGCTGGGCCAGGACCCGGCCGTGGTCGACAAGGCGGGCGAGTTCCTGATGGTCCTGGCGCCGGGCATGCTGCCCTGCCTGTGGTTCCAGCACCTGCGGCACTTCACCACCGGCCTCAAGCGGCCCGGCCCGCTGCTGGCCATCACGCTGACCTCGGTCGGGGTGACCATCGGCCTGAACTACGTACTGATCTACGGCAAGTTCGGCCTGCCGGCCTTCGGATTCGTCGGCGTCGCGATCGCCACGGTCACCGTGTTCCTGCTGTCCTTCCTGGCCTTCATCGCGGTGATCCTGCGCGACGGCGTCCTGCGCTCCTACCTCACGTCGCCCGACGCGCGGCGCTGGAACGGGGACGCGGTCCGCTCCGTCTGGCGCCTCGGCCTGCCGATCTCGGGCACCTATGCCTCGGAGGCCGGGTTCTTCAGCGTGCTCACGCTGATCATCGGTTCCCTGGGCGTCGACGCCCTCGCCGCGCAGACGGTGCTGAACCAGATCGTCTACATCGCCTTCATGATCTCCGCCGGCCTGTCGCACGCGGCGTCGATCCACATCAGCGAGGCCGACGGCGGCCGTGACTACGTCACCGCGCGCAGAACGGGACTCCTCGGCCTGGCCTGGGGCGTGATCGCGATGCTCGTCGTCGCCGTCGTCTACCTGGCGGTCCCGGACCCGATCGTGTCCCTGTTCCTCTCGGCCGAGCACGCCGGCAACGCGGGCGTCATCGCGCTCACCGCGACCGGACTGCTGATCGCCGCCCTCATGCAGGTCTTCGACGCCACGCAGAACATCGGCAACGGCATCCTGCGCGGCATCGGCGACACCGCCGGCCCGTTCCGGATCTCCCTCGTCGGGTACTGGCTGATCGGGCTGCCCGCGGGCTACCTGCTCGGGGTGAGCGCCGGCTGGGGCGTCGAGGGCGTCTGGATCGGCCAGACCATCGGCCTCGCCGCCACCGCCGCCCTCCTGCTGGTCGCGTTCCTGCGCCGCGTCGACCGGCTCCACCGAGCGGTGGCCGGCGTACCCCTCCCGGAACCGGAGTCGTCATGAACCACGCCCTCGCACCGGCCGCTTCGGCCGCCCTGATCCGCGCGGAAGTGGCGGGCCTGCCCCGCTACGATCCCGGCGCCGACCCGGACGAGGTGGCCGCCCTCGGCGGGGTCCGCCGGGTCATCAAACTCTCCAACAGCGAGAGCCCGTACGGCGTTTCCCCCGCCGTTGCCGCGGCCGTACGCCGGGGCCTGGCCGGCGGCGTCGCACGCTACCCCGACCCCACCGGCAAGCGGCTGACCGAGGCCATCGGGAGGAGCCTGGACGTGCCGGCCGGGCGCGTCGTGCTCGGCAACGGTTCGGAGAACCTCCTGGAGCTGCTGTGCCGGGCCGTACTCGACCCCGGTGACCTGGTGGTCACCCAGGCACCCGGGTTCAGCCTGCACGAGACCTTCCCCCGCGTGATGGGGGCCCGGGTCGAAAAGGTCCCGGTCACCGCCGAGTTCGGGTTCGACGCGGCCGCCTGGCGCGACGCGCTGGCCGCGGGCCCGAAGCTCGTCTTCCTCGCCAACCCGTGCAACCCCACCGGCACGACGCTGACCTCCGGCGAACTGGCGCGCGTCGTGGCCGACACCCCGGCATCGGCCCTGCTGGTGCTCGACGAGGCGTACGGCGAGTTCGCCCGCGCCGACCCGGAGTACCCCGACGGGCTGGAGGCCCTGCGCGCGCTGGACCGGCCGTGGATCGTGCTGCGCACCTTCTCCAAGGCATACGGCCTGGCGGGCCTCCGCGTGGGGTACGGCATCGCCTCCGACACCACCCTGGTCCAGGCACTGGACCAGGTCCGTACCCCGTACAACGTCAACCAGCCGGCCCAGGACGCCGCCGTCGCGGCGCTGGGCGACCACGCGCACCTGGCCGACACGGTCCGCCGGACCCGCCTGGAGATCAGCAGGGTCACCGACCGGCTGCGCGGCGCGGGACTGTGTGTGGTGCCGTCCTCGGCCAACTTCCTGTTCATCGACACCGGCTGCCGCTCCGACCGGGTCGCCCAGCAGCTGCACCGCGCCGGAATCATCGTCAAGGCGTGGCGCGAGCCGGGATACGAGACCTACATCCGAGCCTCCCTGTCGACCCCCGAGGACAACGACGTCTTCGTGCGGTGCCTGACGGAGATCTGCGCGAAGGACACGGCGTGATCAAGACCAGAACATCCGACCTGATCGGGCGGACGCCCCTGCTCGAGCTGTCGGTCGCGGACGGTTCGGCGACCGTCCTGCTGAAGATGGAGCAGTACAACCCCACCGGCACGGCCAAGATCCGGATGGCCAGGAACATGGTGGACGAGGCGGAGGCGGCGGGGCTGCTCACCCCCGGCGGGTGGCTGGTCGAGTCCACCTCCGGCAACACCGGACTGGGCCTGGCGCTCATCGCCGCCGAACGCGGGTACAAGTTCACCGCCGTGGTGGACAACCACTCCTGTACGGACAAGCTGCGCGGGATGCGCGCCTACGGTGCCGACATCCTCAACGTCGCCGGGGACGAGGAAGGCCTGGCCACCGCCGAACGCGACACCGTGGCCGCGCGCCTCGCCGCCGAGCACGGCGCGTACTGGACCGCGCAGCACAACAACCAGGGCAACCCCAACGGCTACCGGCCACTCGCCCGCGAGCTGCACGACGACCTGGGCGACGGGATCGACTACCTGTACGGGGCCGTCGGCACCGGTGGCTCGCTCTGCGGCACCGGCCGCGTCCTGCGGGAACGCATCCCGGACCTGAAGATCATCGGCGTGGAGCCGGTGGGGTCCGTCGTCTTCGGCGGCGCGGGCGCGCCGTACCACCAGTCCGGCACCGGTACGCCCGAAGGCTCGGAGATCGGCGACGTCGTCGACTACGCGCTGATCGACGAGGGGGTCAGGGCCGGCGACTCGGAAGCCTTCGAGACCTGCCGCTACCTGGCCAGGAACTTCGGCGTCCTGATCGGCGGCTCGGCGGGCGGCGTGGTCTACAAGGCCCTGGAACAGGCGCAGCGCTCAGGGCCCGGGACCACGATCGTCGTGCTGGTCTGCGACGGCGGCGAGAAATACCTGGACACCGTGTTCAACGACGACTGGATGGCGGCGCACGGCCTGTTCGACGCCCAGGTCGTCCACCGGCTGGCCGCGCTGCTGCGGTAGCGGCCGCCCCTCTTCCCTCACATACAAGGAGACACCATGCGCATATCAAGAATGAAGACGATGACGGCAGTGCTGACGACCTTGACGGTGCTCGCGGTCGCGGGGTGTGCCGGCGACGGATCCGCTCAGGCCGGTGGGCCCGGGACGGCCGCAGGGACGAGCGGACCGGGCTACCCGTTCACCCTCAGGAACTGCGGCACCGACGTGACCTACAAGGCCGCGCCGAAGAAGGCCGTCACCCTGAACCAGACCGCCGCCGAGATCCTCATCCACCTCGGGGTGGGCGACCGGATCGCCGGAACGGGCTACGAGATCGAGAAGACGCCGGACGCGATAGCCGAGCGGTACAAGAGGATTCCGGTCCTGTCCGCGCCCGGGCAGGAGATCAAGCACGAGAAGCTGGTGGAAGCCCAGCCGGACTTCGTCTACGGCTCCTTCGCGAGCATGTTCACCGCGGAACAGTCCGGCGACCGCAAGCGGTTGCACGAGCTGGGCGTGCCGACCTACCTCACCGAGTTCGACTGCTCGTACCACGAGAGCGTGGCGGGCGCGGACTTCGACATGCTGTACGAGGAGTACCGCCGGCTGGGCAGGATCATGGGCGTGCCCGCCGCCGGGGAGAAGCTGGCGACCGAGCAGAAGGCCGTGGTGGACCAGGCGCTGAGCGGCGTCAGGAAGCGGGACACGCCGCTGAGGGTGATGTGGTTCTACTCCACCTACGAGGGCACTCCGTGGGCGGCGGGCCCCGGCGGTCTGCCGCAGCACATCTCGGAGCTCGTCGGCGTCCAGAACATCTTCGCCGACGCGAAGACCAAGTGGGCGGAGGTGAGCTGGGACGAGGTCGCCGCCAGGAACCCCGACGTCATCATCCTGGCCGACCTGACCCGGGGCGAACCGAACGACACCGCCAAGGAGAAGGTCGACCTGCTCAAGAAGGACCCCCTCACCGGCAAGCTCGACGCGGTGAAGGGTGACCGGTTCATCACCATCCCCGGATCGCACATGGATCCCAGCTACGGCAGCGCGTCCGTCGTTCCCACGCTGGTCGACGGTCTCAACCGGCTCGGGTGACAGTCGACCACCATGACCCCGACTCCACACACAACCGCCGTGCGCACCGGAAACCCGATCACCAGCCGTGAGAAGGTCCCGGTGCGCCGGCGGCGCACCTCGACGGTGGCGCTCTTCGTCCTGGCCGGAGCCGGGCTGCTGGTGTCGGTCGTCGCCGCGTCGCTCTTCGGGAGCGCGGACATCCGGCCCCTGGACGTCGTCTCCACGATCCTCCGCCACGTCGGTCTGGGCGCCATCGCGCCCACCCCACCCCTCCCGGGCCTGCTGGACGCGCTGATCTGGGAGTCGCGCTTCCCGCGGGTGCTGCTGGCCGCCGCCGTCGGGATGGCCCTGGCGGTCTCGGGCGCGGTCCTGCAGGCGGTCACCAGGAACTCCCTGGCCGACCCCTACCTGCTGGGCGTCTCCTCCGGCGCGTCCACCGGCGCCGTCGCCGTGCTCCTGCTGGGCATCGGCGGGAGCGTCTCCCTGTCGACCGGAGCCTTCGCCGGCGGCCTGCTCTCCTTCGGCCTGCTGCTGCTCCTGCTCGGCGGGGGGCGCGTCGCCAGCCCCTCCCGCGTGGTGCTGACCGGTGTGCTCGTGTCGCAGTTCTTCGCCGCGGTCACCTCGGTCGTCCTCATGGTCAGCGGGGACGCGAACTCCACCCGCGGCTTCACGTACTGGCTGCTCGGCACCCTCGGGGGCGCCCGGTGGGAGGGGGTGACCGTGACCGTCGTGATCATCCTGGCCGGAGTGGTCGCCGTGCAGTTCTTCGCGCCCGCCCTCGACGCGTTCACCTTCGGGTGGGACTCCGCCGCCGCCCTGGGGATCAACGTCACCGCGGCCCGCGTCTGGCTGATGGTGCTGACGTCGGTCATCACGGCGGCCGCCGTGGCGGCCTCCGGGGCGATCGGCTTCATCGGGCTCCTCGTCCCGCATGCCGTCCGTATCCTGGCGGGCCCGGCACACCGCTGCCTGCTCCCCCTGTCCGCGATCGCCGGCGCCGTCTTCCTCATCTGGGTGGACGTGTTCGCCCGGACGGCGTTCTCGCCCCACGAGCTGCCCGCCGGCGTCATCACCGCGCTGCTCGGCGCGCCCGCCTTCGCCCTGGTCCTGAAGCGTCTGGAGTCCTGATGGGCCGCATCACCACCACCGAACTCTCCTGGTCGGTCAAGGGCCACCGGCTGTTGGACAGCATCGAGATGGCGGCCCACGACGGGAAGACCGTCGGCCTCCTCGGCCCCAACGGCTCGGGCAAGTCGACCTTGCTGCGTCTGCTCGCCGGACTGCGCCGCCCCGACACCGGGACCGTCCGCTACGACGACACCAGCCTGGACGGACTCGGCCGCCGGGTGCTGGCCCGCCGGCTCGCCGTCGTCGAACAGGACGTGTCCGCCCACCACCACGTCACCGTCCGCCAGGTCGTCGAACTCGGCCGCACCCCCTTCCGCGGCCGGTTCGACGCACTGACCGGGCACGACCGGCGGATCGTCGGCGCCGCGCTGGAGCGGACCGACATGGCCGACAAGCAGCACCGGAGCTGGCACACCCTCTCGGGAGGGGAGAAACAACGCACCCAGCTCGCCCGCGCCCTGGCCCAGGAGCCCCGGGAGATCCTCCTCGACGAACCCACCAACCACCTCGACATCCGCCACCAGCTCGAACTCCTCGACCTGCTGGCCGCACTGGACGTCACCTGTGTCGTCGCCCTGCACGACCTCAACCTCGCCGCCCGGTACTGCGACCACATCGTCGTCCTCCAGCACGGACAGGTGGCCGCGGCGGGCGCCCCGGAGGCCGTACTGACCCCGGACCTCATCGAGTCGGTCTACGGCGTGAACGCGCTCGTCGACCGCGAACACACCACCGGCACGCTCCGCGTCACCTACCTGGCATCCACCGCCACGCGGACGACCGCCACGCGGGCGATGCAACCCGATCCCCGGTAGAGCCCATCAGCGGCCGACCGCGACGACCACGTCACGGTCACGGTCCCGGTCCCGGCCGACGACACACGGCGACGTGGCCACCGACTCAGTCGGTGGCCACGTCGCTGTGTCGTGTTCGGCCCGCCGCGCGGCGTACCGCTCGACGGTCGCCTTGCGCTCCCGTTCTGCGCGGTCTTGCTCTTCTTCGCCATCAGACCTTCCCTCCGCGGGCCCGGATCCGGGCCCGCGGCGGCCCTCGCTGCGGCCAGCACCTACTGGTAATGAAAACCATTCCCGTATACTGGCCCCATGGCACGCAACGAACTCCGCCCGGTCATCAAGCTGCGCTCCACCGCGGGGACCGGCTTCACCTACGTCACCCGCAAGAACCGCCGCAACGACCCGGACCGGCTGGTCCTGCGCAAGTACGACCCCGTCGCCCGTCGGCACGTCGACTTCCGCGAAGAGCGCTGACCCCACACCCCTCCCGACCCCGAAGGACACCCCCATGAAGCCCGGCATCCACCCCGCCTACGGCCCCGTCGTCTTCCGCGACAGTGCGAGCGGCACCGCGTTCCTCACCCGCTCCACCATGACCAGCCAGAAGACGATCGAGTGGGAGGACGGCCGGACCTACCCGGTCGTCGACGTCGAGATCTCCTCGGCGAGCCACCCCTTCTACACCGGAACCGCCCGCGTCATGGACACCGCCGGCCGTGTCGAGCGCTTCGAGCGCCGCTACGGGGCCCGCTGAAGGAGCGGGAGACCAGACTGCCCGTCGTCATCGTCGCCGGGCTCCATGCCGAGGCCCGCAAGGAGGTCGTGGACCGGCTCCTGCGGGCCGTGCCCGGCAGCGTGGCCCTCCACCACGACCTGGCCGGCGCGGCGCACGGCTCGGTACGCCGCCTGATCCGTGACGCCACCGGGCCGCTGTCCGAGGACGCCGCGCCCCTGGTCGACGACTGCGCCTGCTGCGCCCTGCGCGAGGATCTGGTCCCGGAGTTGGAGCGGCTCCTGGAGTCCTGCCTGCTCACCGACGCGGAGTACGCGGCCGGGCGCGACGGCTGGAAACACCTCCCCGCCGCCTTCGACGCCCTCCTCGAACCCGTCTGATCACCCCACGACCCCGCCCTCCGTGCCCCGGCCGCGCGGGCGGGGCCGGGGCGGCGCGCCGGCGGGGGAACGGTGGCGTGTCATGAGGGCTGCCGCGGTCTCGGTGCGGCATGTTCTCCTCGGCGGGAGATGTCCCGTGAGCCCTGGTGTGCGGGAGTCTGCGGAGGTGTCCCTTGGGCGCGAGCGGTGGCGGGCCGGGCGGGCCCTGGCGTCCGGAGTTCTGGCGCAGCCCGCTGCGGGGACCCTGGCTGACCTCGGTGTTCGGGCTGGTCCTGCTGGCCGGGATCAGCGTGCTGTTCGTCACGGGCCTGCTGTCGTACGCCGCCTACAACCCGGATCTGGCGGCGGTGAACGACCAGACGCCCGGCAAGGGGTGGCTCGGCTTCTACCTGTTCGCCTGGCCGACCTCCCCCTACTGGCTCTACCGGGTCACGCAAGGGGTGCACGTCACGCTCGGGATCGTGCTCGTACCCGTGCTCCTGGCGAAGCTGTGGTCGGTCATCCCGAAGCTCTTCGCCCTGCCCCCGGTGCGGTCGGCCGCCCACGGCATCGAGCGGCTGTCCCTGCTCCTCCTCGTGGGCGGCGCCGGGTTCGAGTTCGTCACCGGCATCCTCAACGTGCAGCTGCACTACATCTTCCCCGGCTCCTTCTACACGCTGCACTTCTACGGGGCCTGGGTCTTCATCGGTGCCTTCGTGGTCCACGTGGCCTTCCGGCTGCCGAGGGCCCTGCGCGCGGTCCGGACCGGGGCGGAGCAGGCCGCGGCCGGTACGCGGGAGGCGGCGGGACTGGTCACGCCCCGCCCGGCCGCGCCGACGATCTCGCGCCGGGGCGCGCTCGGCATGGTCGGGCTGGGATCCCTGGTGCTGCTGGTGGTCACGGTGGGTCAGAGCGTGGGCGGCCGGCTGCGGCGGACGGCCCTCCTCGCCCCGCACGGCCAGGACCCCGGCTCCGGACCGAACGGCTTCCAGATCAACAAGACCGCCGCCTCCGTCGGCATCCGCCCCAGCGACATCGGCCCCGCCTGGCGGCTGACCGTACGCGGCGCCGGCCGGCAGGTCGTCCTGACGTACGAGCACCTGCTGGCCCTGCCCCAGCACGACGCGGCCCTCCCCATCGCCTGCGTGGAGGGCTGGTCGACGCCCGACCAGCGCTGGAGCGGGGTGCGGCTCACCGACCTGGCCGCTCTCGTCGGGCTCGGCACGCACACCCCCCAGGTGTTCGTGGAGTCGGTGCAGCGCGGCGGCCCGTTCCGCTCGGTGGTCCTGCGCGACAACCAGGCCCGCGACGCCCGCTCGCTCCTCGCCGTACGCGTCAACGGCGCCGTCCTCTCCCACGACCACGGCTACCCGGCCCGGGTGATCGTGCCCGGTGCCCCCGGTGTCCACAACACCAAGTGGGTCACGCGCCTCACCTTCGGGGAGCCGGCGTGAGGATCCGCCTCCCGGCCCCGGGCACGTTCGACCTCCGGCGCCGGTACGGGGCCTCCCCGCTCCACCTGCTCCTCGTCCTCGCCTCCTTCGCCCTCGCCCTCTACGCGGGACTGCGGCTCCTTCAGGGGGACACCCTCGGGGTGGCCGTGTGGTTCGTCGGGGCGGCGCTCGTGCACGACCTGGTGCTGCTGCCCCTGTACGCGGTGACGGACCGGGCGGCGCAGGTAGTCTTCGCGAGCGCGCCGGACGCCGGGGGGCCCGCGGTGCGGGTGAGCGTCAACTACGTCCGGGTGCCGGCCTTCGTCTCCGGTGTCCTCCTGCTCGTCTGGTGGCCCCTGGTCCTGCGCCGGGTGGACCACTTCACCGCGGCCACGGGGCTGCCCGCGGACGGGTTCCTGACGCGCTGGCTGCTGATCAGCGCCGCTCTCTTCGCCGCCTCGGCGGCCGTCCTCCTCGTACGGACGTGGCACGGGACGAGGGCGGCCCGGCGGGCGAGGCGGGCGGAGCGGCGGGCGGCGCGGGCCGAACGGGCGCGCGCTCGCAGGGCGGCGAAGTGACCGCGCCGCGCTGCCCGCGCTGGGCAACATCGGCATCGACTGCTTCGATCGTTCCTGGACGGCAGTGTGCCCGCCTTCCTCTGCGGCCCGGACCGCCCGGTCTTTGGACGCCTTGTGCTCGTCAGACTCTCCACCGCCGCAGTGCCGGTCCTCGGCGTCGCTTCGCATGTGGGCAGCGACGACCCGGCCCAGCCGCCGGTGCACCGACATCGGCTCGACGAAGTAGGCTCGCCGGTGTCGTGGTCGACGACACCGGCGTCCTGAACGACACATTCCGAGAACGGGAGGAATACTGCAACTACCACCGTCCACACGGCGCTCTCGACGGCCAGACACCGTACGAACACTTCGAGCAGAAGTCCCGGACCCAGATGTAACCAAGCTCCGGCAGACGCACACGTAGGTCTTGTCCGGCCGGTTCCCGCGCGAGTACGTTCGTGGGTGGAGTGCCGGGAAGTCTGGTCGGCGATGAGGGGCCGTGTGCCCGCCCGCGCCCAACCGGAGGCCCGCATGGTCTCGAACGCCGTTTACACGGAATCCCTGAGCAAGCGCTACGGCCGTGTCCTGGCCTTGGACGGGCTGAACCTGAGTGTCCCGCGCGGAGAGGTGTTCGGCTTCCTCGGCCCGAACGGCGCCGGTAAATCCACGACCATCCGACTGCTCCTCGGGCTCGCCCGCCCCACGAGCGGCCGGGCATCGGTCTTCGGCGAGGACGCGCGTCACGTCGCCCTGACGCACCGGCGCCTGGCGTACGTGCCCGCCGACGTGGCGCTGTGGCCGCAGCTGACCGGTGCCGAGATCCTCGAACTGCTGGCGCGTACGGGCCCCGGAACCGACCGCTCCTACCGGGACGAGCTGGTGCGGCGGTTCGACCTCGATCTGTCCACAGCAGGACGGACGTACTCGACGGGCAACCGGCAGAAGGTGGCGCTGGTGGCGGCGTTCGCGACCAGGGCGCCCCTGCTGGTGCTGGACGAGCCGACCAGCGGCCTCGATCCGCTGATGGAACGCGAATTCCGGCGTGCTGTCCGTGAGGCCCGCGAACACGGCCAGACTGTGTTCCTCAGCTCCCACCAGCTCGCCGAGGTCGAGGCCGTCTGCGACAAGGTTGCGATCCTGCGCGCCGGGCGCCTGGTCGACGTGGCTGCCGTGCCGGAGCTGCGGCGTCTGCACCGCACCGAGGTGACGGTGTCGTTCACCGGCACGCCGCCGGATCTGAGCCGTGTGCCCGCCGTGGAGGCGGTCGAGGTGACCGGCCCCGCCTCGGTACGGTTCACCCTCACCGGCCCGCCCGGGCCGGCTCTGCAGGCGCTCGCGGCAGCGGACGTCACCAGCCTCGCAGTCAGAGAGCCCTCCTTGGAGGAGATCTTCCTGGGCTACTACGGCGGCCCCCGGCCATGACCCCCACACCCGCACAAGCGGGGCCCCTGCAGCACACCCCGGCGCCGTGGCGGGCGGTGACGACGCTGGCCTGGCGTCAGGTCAGGCGAGGCGCGTTCGTCGTCACCGTGCTGACGGCCGTGATGTCGGCAACGGCGGTAGCGGCCCACCGAAGCGCCCTCGCGGGCATGGAAGACGCCGCGGCACTGGAGGCGCTGGCAAGGAATCCGGCGATCCGTACCTTGTTCGGTGAACCGGTCGCGCTGGACGACCCCGGTGGCTTCGCCGTCTGGCGAACGGGCACCGCATTGGCGGTCGTACTCGCCGTGTGGGGGTTGCTCGCCGCGACGCGGATCACCCGGGGCGAGGAGGACGCCGGCAGGTGGGACCTCCTGCTGGCCGGCCGGGTCCCGGTCACGAGTGTCGTGGCACGCCACCTCACCGTTCTGGCCGGGGCACAACTCATCGCAGGCGCCGCAGCCTTCGCAGGTCTGGTCGCGGCGGGTGCCGCGGCGGGCGGCGCCGCAGTGCACGGCGCCGGCCTGGCTCTGTGCGGCGTGTTCTTCGCCGCGGTCGGTGCGATGACCGCTCAGGTTCTCGCTTCCCGGGCGTCGGCCAGCGGCGCCGCGGTGGCGGTTCTCGGCGCCGGCATGTTGGCGAAGATGGTCGCCGACGGTGTTCCCGCCCTGGGATGGCTGCGCTGGCTCTCCCCGTTCGGCCTGACCGCGCTGACGCGCCCCTACGACGGGGCCCGGCTCTGGCCGCTGTTCCTCCTTGCCGCGGCGGGCCTTGCACTCGCCATCGCCGCCGTGGCTGCTTCCGGGCGCCGCGACATCCGCGGCGGCTACCTGCAGCCTCCCTCCGGCCGGGACCCGCGGTTGAGGCTGCTCGGCTCGGTCCAGGCCTTCGCCGTCAGGCGAACGCTGCGGCCCCTGGCCGCCTGGTCCGCCGCGGTCGCCGCCTACTACCTCCTCATCGGCGTGCTGGCCCTGTCCATGACGGCCTTCCTCACCGACAACCCGCGCTTCGCCGAGCTCGCCGCACAGGCCGGCTTCGCCGGGCTCGGTACCGTCCAGGGATATACGGCCACGCTGTTCGCCCTGCTGGCCGTGCCCGCCGGAACGTTCGTCGCCGTCCGGCTCGCCGCCCTTGCCGCCGACGAAGCCGGCCGACGGCTGACCCTCCTGTTCGCCCAACCCGTCACCCGGACGCGCGTGCTCGTCGGCGAGATCGCCGCCGCCTTGGGAGGCGTCGTCGTTCTCGTGACGATGGCCGGTCTTGCCACCTGGACCGGGACACAGGCCGTCGGCGCCGATCTCAGCGTTCTCGATGCTCTCTCCGGTGCCTGGAACGTGCTGCCTGTCGCGTTCCTGTGCCTGGGCGCCGGCGTGATCGCACTGGGCTGGGCGCCACGGGCAGTTGTCCTGGTCGGCTCACTACCGGCTGCGGGCGGTTTCCTGCTGAAGGTCATCGCTGACAGCTCAGGACTGCCCACGTGGGTGGCCCAGCTCTCCCCGTTCACGCATCTCGCAGCCGTGCCCGACGCTCCGGCCCATTGGCCGGCCTCCCTCCTGATGACCGCCATGGCGGTCATCGCGACAGCTGCCGGGGCCCTCGGCTACCGGCTACGCGACCTGCAGGTCTGACCGGACGGCTCGGCGCGGGTGATCGATGCCGAGCATGATCACGCCGATGGCGAGGAGGGCGAGCCCGACCGCGAGGATGGGGAGGCCGGGGCCCGGCAGCATGGAGGTGGCTGCGCCGGCCATGGTGGTGAGCGGGCGGTCGAAGAGTTTGGCGGAGAACCAGCGGCCTATGATGCGTGCTGACTTTTCCGGGGAACGGGCGAGTTCGGGAAGCATGCGGGCTGCGCGTATTGAGGAAGATGGTGATCTCGCTGATCCCGAACACGCTGCGTCTCTTCCTGCCAGTGGACCGGATTGGCGCCCGGCGGTGATGAATCCACAGGACTGTAGAAGTTGGTTGGGTCGGTACGATGGTCAGCCGGCCGCGTTCTGGAGCCGCTCGCGGTCGATCACGGTGATTGCGCCCGCGGGCGAGCCGGAAGGGCCCTCGCTCCTCGAGGTCGCGCAGCACTTTGGTGCAGGTTCCGTGGGACGTGCCGGCGAGCGCGGCGAGTTGTTCGTGCCACGTGGGTCGGCTCACTCGCCGGACGCCTGGCTCCGGCCCGGCACCTGGGGCGCCCTCGCGGCCTCGGCTTCGGCCTTCGCGTCGCTCACGGCGGTGGCGGCCTGCTTCGCGGCTGCGTCGGCAGCCGAGGCAGCGTCCAGTGAAAGCGACCAGCCTGCCTCGAGCTCCGGAGCCCCGCCGTCCAATGCGCCGTCGCTGTCGGGAGGGGCTGTCTCGTCCGGTTTCGCGGATCCGGGAAGACCCATAGCCGACCGGTCGCCGAATGCGCTGGTGACGGCGCGAACCGCCTCGGTCAGCTCCCCGGGGATCACCCAGAACGTGTTGTTGTCGCTCTTCGCCAAGTGCGGGAGCGTTTCCAGGTACTTGTAGGCCAGGACCTTCGGGTCGGCGTTGTTGCGATGGACGGCCTGGAAGACGAGTTCCACCGCCTTCGCCTCGCCGTCCGCCCGCAAGATCATGGCTTGCTGCGTGCCCTGTGCTTCCAGGATGTCCTTCTGCTTCGTTCCCTCCGCGGTGAGGATCTTGGCCTGCCGCTCCCCTTCGGCGTGCAGGATGGCCGCGCGCTTGTCACGCTCGGCCCGCATCTGCTTCTCCATCGCCTCTTTGATGGTGTGCGGCGGATCGATGGCCTTGATCTCGACGCGGTTGACCCGGATGCCCCACTTGCCGGTGGCGTCGTCGAGGACGGTGCGGAGTCGGGTATTGATTTCCTCACGTGAGGTGAGCGTCTGCTCCAGGTCCATGGAGCCGATGACGTTCCGCAGCGTGGTCACGGTGAGCTGATCGATCGCCTGCAGGAAGTCGGCGACCTCATAGGCCGCCGCCCGCGGGTCGGTTACCTGGTAGTAGAGCACGGTGTCGATGTTCACCACGAGGTTGTCCTCGGTGATCACCGGCTTCGGGTCGGAGGAGTACACCTGCTCGCGCACGTCGAGTTTGGTGTTGACGCGGTCCGCCACCGGCATGACGAAGTTCAGGCCGGGTTGCAGCGTCCGGTGATACCGGCCGAACCGCTCGATGTTGTAACGGCGCGCCTGCGGGACGATCCGCACCGTGGCGGCCACGAGGAAGACAACAACAATCGCCGCCACGAGAATCGGGATGACAACCGGGTCCACACTTCCTCCGTCGGGTCGTGTTCAGCCGTTCATGGCAGGAGTTCGCGCGGGTACACGACAGCGGTAACGCCTTCGATCTCCATGACGTCCACCAGCGCGCCCACCGGGATCACCTGGCTCTCATCGAGGGCACGAGCGGACCATTCCTCGCCGGATACCTTGATCAGGCCGCGGGTTGCGGTGACCTCCTGCATGACCTCGGCCCGCTTGCCGATCAGCGCATCGCTGCCCTCACGCGTGAGCGGCGCCTGTGTCATGTGACGCAGCGCGACAGGACGGATGACGACGAGGCCGGCTGCCGCTGCCACGACGAACGCCACGAGCTGGCCGAGAAGGCCGATACCCACTCCAGCGACAACAGCGGCAACCAGCGCAGCGCCCGCCAGCAGCCCGAAAACCAGCGTCAGGGTGAAGAACTCCCCGACACTCAGCGCCGCGGCGGCGAGCAGCCATACGAACCACGGCATCGAAATAGCCTCCCTCGGGGAATTTATTAACCAAAGGGGACTTACTTACCGATTTACCCACCGATGCCCAGGTGGATGCAGACTCTTCCCGACCGGTTCCGTGCAGCGGGGGAAGCTCACGTCTCGCGGCTGCCTACCACCAGAAACGTCACAGAACGTAATGACGGGGGGAGGTCGCCCGCAACGCCCACAGTGGACATCATGCGTACCGGCGAAACCCCAGGTCAGGAGCCTTCCCGCACCGGTCTGCAGATCGCGACGCACTCCACGTGGTGGGCCGTCCGCAGGCTGGGCCCCTCCGGGAGCTGGACATCCCGGTGGTGTGCGTGGAGTCCGACCCCGAGGCGCGGGGCCTGGCCCTCGCCCGCAGGCTGCGCGTACCCGTCGTCCTCGGCGACGTCACGGAGGAGGGAGTCCTGGAATCAGCGCGTGTCCACCGCGCGCACTCCCTGCTCGCCCTCACCAGCAGCGACACCACCAACCTGGAGACGGCCCTGTACGCCAGGTCGGTGAGGCCGGACCTCCGCGTCGTCATGCGCCTGTACGAGGACGACTTCGCCACGGCCGTGTACCGCACACTGCGCGCCGCCCACCCCGCGGCCCTGACCCGCAGCCGCAGCGTCACACACCTGGCGGCTCCGGCGTTCGCCGGGGCGATGATGGGCCGCCAGGTCCTCGGCGCCATACCCGTGGAGCGCCGGGTGCTGCTCTTCGCCGCCGTCGAGGTCGCAGGCCATCCGCAACTGGAGGGCCGGACCATCGCGGAGTCCTTCCGCCCCGGGGCCTGGCGGGTGGTCGCCCTGGACACGGCCGCTCCCGAGGACCGCCGGCCCGATCTGGCCTCCACCCCGGACGAATCCCCTGCGGCCACGGCCGGGCTCGTGTGGGACCTCCACCCCGGGTACGTCCTCAAGGCCCAGGACCGGGTCGTCCTCGCCGCCACTCGCCGGGGCTTGGCGGAACTGCTCGGCCGACACGGCACTCGTGCCCCGGGAGAGCGCACGTGAGAGGGGGATGCGGGTGCACCGAACCGTGCCTATGCCTCGATGCGCCGGGCCGGCTCATGCAGATGGAGCAGATGGGCTGGCGAGTCATCGGTCCTGCGCGACATCGGGGCTCCTGAGGCCGGGCCCCGGATCCATCCGGTGTTCGGTATGGTGCCCGGACATCCCGAGTCGTGACCCGACCTGCGGTCCTGTCCCCGCTCAGGGCATGGCAGGCCGACCCTCGGCCGGTGACAGGTGTGATGGGGCGGGGCGAGGGTCGAGCGACGAGCAGCGGACGGCGGACGAATGGTCCACCCGGTGCTCGGGCGGGACCGGCAGGCCATGGCCGACCTGGTCGACACCGTCCTCGGTCCCTTGGAGCAGGCCCGGGGTGGTGCCGGGCCGCTCATCGACACCCTCCACGCCTACTTCGACACCGGTTGCGTGGCCACCGACGCCGCCCGCCTGCTGTCCTTGAGCGTCCGCGCCTTCACCTACCGCCTGGAGCGCATCCACAAGCTCACAGGGGCCGACCCCGGTGACCCGCGCCACCGCTACACCCTGCAGACGGCCGTCATCGGTGCCCGGCTGCTGGACTGGCCGGAGGGGACTGCGGGGAAGCCCTCGGTGCCGTGACGGACAGCCGTGCGCAGTTCGTCTTCGTTCCATCGCGAGCCGTTGCGCAGCCCGAGCGGTGCGCCGATGGCCATGATCGGCGTGACGACGACGAGCGGTGGTGTTGATCTCCACGGGACTCAGCAGGAGCCTTCGGTGACGGCCGCGCTGACGTGGTGGCGTTCGAAGGCGGCGGGAAAGGGCTTGGCGTTGAGGGATTCAGCCGCTCGGTGGACGGCCCGACGCAGTTCGCCCTCACTCCAGTGCCAACTGCTGTGGAGCGAGTACAGAACGCCGATCGCGACCAGCGGCGCGATCACGAGGAGCGCACGGCCCACGGGATTGCGCGAGTTGTACACGTACTGGCGTGTCCGCCCGTGCCGAACGAAGACGGGCTCCCCGCTCACCGGACGCCCCTGACGCCGTCAGACGTGTTCAGCTGCATGACGTGTCCCTTCTCCGGAGTACCGTCCGGCCGGAGAGCCTTGCGTGGGTCAGTGGTGCCGCCGCGCGGCCGTCCACGCCCTGCGGACACGGTCGCCGATCTCGCCGACCACGATGATCAGGAGCGCGCCGAGGGCGCATCCTGACAAGGACGCGGATTGGCCCAGGAGGCGGCCGCCCAGCCAGAGCACGCCCGTCACCAGGCCCCACCAGGCAGCGGCCCAGGCCAGAACCCGCATTGCTCTCGGCGATGTCATGTACACGCACCTTCCTTTCTCGCAGCCGCCGCGCACACGATGGCGACCGGCACCACCGTCAGCAGCCAGAGCAGCGGATGCAGCCAGTACGGCCCGCCGAGCCAGACCAGCAGCCACAGGATCAGGAACGAGTCGGCGATCATTCCCAGAGCGGCCCAACCGGCTATCGCCAGGCTCCTCGACCGGCCATGCGGCCCCCGCCCGGGTCGGCGGAGCAGGTACCAGCCGACGAAGAAGCCCAACGCGCCGATGACCAGGGTGACGATGGTCAACGCCAGGGAGTGGAGCGGGCCATCGGACGTGAGGGGAACGGCCGCTTGGGCCATGTCGCTCGATCCGATGCCCGCGATGTCCCCGTGCGCCGCCGGTGCGCCCGACTCATCACCGGTCGGCAGCGTCGCCGCGTAGGTCCGCTCGTCGGGCACGTTCGGTATCTCCGCCGGCAGGGCCGTGATCATCACAGCGGTCAGGCCGAGCGAGGCCAGTCCGCCGAGACCGGCCAGGACGCCGGTGACGCGGTCCCGCCTTCGCGTTCGCAAGTCCCGGCGGGCCGGGAATCCTGTTTCAGGTCCGAACACGAGCCCCCTGTCGCGGAACAGCCTCCGCCTGGTTGGAGGCATCCCCGGCCGGCTCCGAGGCCGACACGGGTGCGCCGCTCGGGGCGGCGGTGTCGTCCTCGATGTGGAAGAGGCGGGCGACCGGCACGTCCGTGCTGCTGTGGGCGACGATCGAGAAGGCGATGCAGACCGCGATCAGGGTGTACGCGGTCTCGCCCTGAGGGATGCCGGCCTGGAGGACCAGCAGTCCGTAGACCACCGACGCGAAACCCTTGGGGCCGAACCACGCCGCGACCAGCTTCTCCCGCATCTCGAACTTGGTACCCAGCAGCGACACCAGCAGCGAGGCCGGCCGGATGAGGACGATCGCCAGCACGACAGCCGCGTAGCCGCCCCACGACAGGTCGCCGAACAGTGCCGGAGTGAGCAGGGCGCCGAAGACCAGCAGTGCGGCGAACTTGGCGAGCTCAGCCACCGCCTCGCCCAGCGGCTCGAAGGCCTCCTTGGCCTCCGGCGAGACCGTCGCCAGGACCGCGCCCGCGGAGAAGGCCGCCAGGTAGGGGTTGGCGTGGGTGAGGTGGCACAACCCGTAGAGGATGATGCCGGTGGCCAGCGGCAGCAGCGGCTGGAGCCGCGGCTCGGCGCCCAGGTTCCGTACCCGGACCAGGCCCGCCACCAGCAGCGGCAGCATCATGCCGAGCCCCAGTCCCAGCAGCAGCTCCAGCCCGATCATGCCGAGCGAGGCCTCCGCGTGGGCCGAGGCGGGGCCGGCGGCGGCGATGAGGACGAGCACCACGGGAAGGGCGAGGCCGTCGTTGATGCCGCTCTCGACGTTCAGCAGCTGCCGCAGTTTGGCAGGTACCTCCTTGCGGCCCACGATCGCCGAGGCGAACACCGGGTCCGTCGGTGCCAGCACCGCTCCCACCAGGAACGACGTGATCCAGTCCAGGCCCACCAGGTAGTGCGTGATCAGAGCCATGCCGACCAGGGCCAGGGGCATGCCCAAGCCCAGGGCCCGCGCGGGGTTCCTCCAGTTCCGGCGCAGCGCCGGGAACGAGACGTGCATACCGTCCGTGAACAGCACGGCGAACAGTGCGAGGTCCGCGGTGACCGCGACGATCTCGCTGTCCGGGGTGATGTGGATGAGCCCCAGGAAGCCGTCGCTGACCAGCGCGCCGCCGAGCAGGAAGAGCAGGGAGGTGGACAGGACGGTCCGGGCGGCGAGCCCGGACAGCAGGACCGCGACGAGCAGCACGACCCCGAACACAGCGACGAGCACCATGGAAAGCAAGCCCCCTATCGGCGAGAGAAGTGTCCCTTGACCGCCGACCAGGCTTCCCGGCACACCGCCACGGATTTTACGCACCCCTTACGCCGCCTTGACGGGTTCCTGACGGCAGTACTCCGCCCGCTGCATTGCCGGTCACCGGCATGAACGCGTCATGTGTGGCCCAGGTAAGGTGAGCGCCTCATTCCGGAACGCCACCGACGAACGGAAGTTCCATGATCCACGCGATGGCGCTGGGCATCACGACGCTCCTGCTGCTCCTGCCCGCGGTGGCGTTGTTGTCCGGCTGGACGCCTTCCCGTCTCCGCGGCCGTACCGGGCAGGCGCGCACTTTCGGCTGGTCGGCGCTGGGGCTGTACCTGTCGGCTCCGCTGAACGCCGTGCCCCGGCTGGTCGAGGCGCCGGCACCGGTGGTCCTGGCGTGCACGGCCGCGGGAGCGCTGTGCGCAGTCGGTGCGGCGGTCTGCTTCTTCCGGGCGGGCGGCATGGGGAGCGCCGGCTGATGCGGCTGCGCGCTCGGTGGAACCGCGCCACCCTCTACCGCTGGATCAGGGACGAACGGCGCCTCGGTCTCGTTCTCGTGGCGGTCGGTTTGCCGATCACCTGCCTGGGGGCGGCAATGTACGTCCTTGCCGGTCCGGGCTTCGCCGCCCTGGTGATTGGCCTGAGTCTCTTCTTCACAGGAGTGGCGATGGCCCTGGCCGGGCAGGACGGAGACCGGTAGGAGCCCGGCCGGGCCGCACTGGGGTATCACCCACGCGGGCACCGTGACGGCTTCGGAGAGCGGTGTGGCACTCGCGGGGTGGGGAACGTGAGCTCTTCCGACGACTGTTTTCGTGAGCTCAGGCGCAAGGAGGAGTGGGAGCGCAAGCGGGTGGGGTCTATGAGATCGCCTACCAGGGGATGGAAATGCCTCTTCTGCCACGGCCCGTCACGCGCGGCGTCAAGCACGTGCCCGACGGCGCGCCGGGATGCAGCATCGGGACCTGCCCTGCCGACAGGTGAACGGTCCCAGAAGTCTGCGCCGGTCACGAGAACCAGGCGTGCGTGGACAGTTCGGGAATGAGGCCGCGTGTGGTCCGGGCGATCAGCACCGCCGACGAGATGAGACCGACGCGGCTGAAGCCTTGAGGGAAGTTTCCGAGGAACGTCCCGCTGCCTGGAGCCAGTTGTTCCGGAAGGAGGCCGAGTTCGTTCGGGTACGCGCACAGTTGGTCGAAGCAGGAAGGCTCCTTCCGGTCCTCCCACTCCGTCCGGGGACTCCTCCGGCAGGTACCGGTAGAGGAGCCCGCCGCCGGCGTCCAGTCGTGCGGAGACGGCCTGGCACGTCGCGACCATCCTCGGTTGGCCGGCGGGAAGGACGCGACGCAGCGGCAGTGCGAGCACGGAGGCGTCGAGCCCTCCGCCGGGGGCCAGGTGTTCGGTGAGGGCCCGCTGCACCGGGTCCCAGGCGGCGTCCAGGATGTGCCGGGTGATGGCCTGGGCGTCCCGGATCCAGGCGCAGCAGTAGTCCCAGTTGCGGTCGCCGCCGATCCTCTCGGGCAGCGAGGAGGTCGCCGCGGCCACGATGGCGCCGTTGGCGAAGTGGTCGAGCAGCTCGAGGGTGATGGCGGACCGGTGGACGAGGCGCCGCTGGGGCACGTCCTGGACGAGTTGACCGGACCACCGCCCCCACTGCCGGACGGTGTCGGCGAGCGGGTCGTCGGCCGCCCCCCTCGCGGGTCGCTCCCCAGGCCGCCGCTGAAGCGCGATCCATATCCTCTCCCCTGCCCGGAGGGTCGCCTCCCCGGACCGTACGGGCAGGGGCCGGGAGCACCGGAGCAGGACCTCCAATCCCTGGTGAGGGCATCGGAGCCGCAGCTCGTCGGCCGATGCTGGCACGGCCGCACCACCCCGCGGTTCGAAGCGCAGAGAGACGTCCGGCCGGCCGTGCAGGACGCGCATGAGCCGGAGCAGGGTTCCCGTGCCGGCTGGTCTGTCCTCCTCCAGCACCGCGTCGGGCCGCAGAGGCATCCCGTCCGTGATCTCGACGGTCCCGTCGGCCGACCGGATCTCCGTGACCAGGACACCGGTGCCTGTCAGGTACCGCTGTCGGCTGTGCGTGGCTCCGGCGACCGTCAGCCGGTCATCGGCGGGCCGCGCTTCGCGTCGTGCGCCTGGCGTCGCGGCGGTCGGCGGGGGTGGTCACGCCCCGCTCGTGCTCAGGTACGACCTTGATCGCGGCCATGGCCACCAGGACGAGCACCACGACGGCTGCGATGATCCCGATCAGCTGTGTGTTCATGGCTCCTCCCCGGGGGAGGCCGATCGTCCCCTTGGCATCGCCCTCGGCGCCTACCCGGCCAGGACCGGGGTAGGCGCCGGGGGCCGGGCAGAGCGCGCGGCGTGGCCTCGGCCCGGCTCCGAGGCGTGCTCGCGGATCACAGCACGGCGCGGAGGAACGACCGGGTGCGATCGTGTTCCGGGGCGTCGAGGATCTGCTCCGGAGGGCCTGATTCCAGGACGCGGCCGTGGTCGAACATCAGCACCCGGTCGGAGACCTCGCGGGCGAAGCCCATCTCGTGCGTCACGCACAGCATGGTGATGTCCGTGCTCCGGGCGACGTCCCGCAGCACGTCCAGCACTCCCGCCGCGAGCTCCGGGTCGAGGGCCGACGTGACCTCGTCGAGCAGGAGCACCTCGGGACGCATGGCGAGGGCGCGGGCGATGGCCACCCGCTGCTGCTCGCCACCGGACAGCCGGGTCGGGTGGGCCTCCTGGTGGGCCTCAAGGCCGACCAGGTCGAGCAGCTCCCGGGCGTGCGCCTCCGCCTCCGCCCGATCGATGCCGCTTACGTGCACCGGGGCCTCCACCACGTTGTCCAGCACGCTCATGTGCGGAAACAGGTTGAACTGCTGGAACACCATGCCGACGCGCCGCCGGGCGGTACGCAGGTACCGGTCATCGGCCGGGACCAGTGTTCCGCCTGGTCCCTTGGGCATGTGGGAGTACGGACGCCCGGCCAGGTGGATACAGCCCTCGCTGACCCGCTCCAAGGTCATCAGCAGGCGCAGGATCGTGGTCTTCCCGGAACCGCTCGGCCCGATCAGCGTCACCCGCTCGCCGGGCGCGACGCGCAGATCGAGACCGTCCAGCACGGTGCGCGCGCCGAATCGCTTCACCACCTTCTCGAAGCGGATCATCTCCGGCCAGTGCGTCGCTTCGTCAGAGGGCAAGTCGTTTCTCCAGACGTCTCATCAGCAGGGAGGTGGGACAGCTCGCCAGCAGGAAGATCACCGCTGCTGTCGTGTACGCCTCCAGGTAGGCGAAGTGGGTGCTGCCGTACTCGTTCGCCCGGTGGACCATCTCGGGCACGGCGATCACGGCCAGGTAGGGGGTCTCCTTGAACATGGAGATGACGTAGTTGCCGAGCGAGGGCAGTACATTGCGCAGTGCCTGCGGCAGCACCACGGCCCACCACACCCGCCGGCGCGGCAGCGACAGCGCGACGCACGCCTCCCACTGCCCCTGGGACACGGCATCGATCCCGGCGCGGTACACCTGTGCCGTGTACGTCGCGTAGTGGATCCCCAGCACGGCGATCCCGAGCACGAGGGCGTCGACACCGGGGACCAGCACCCAAGCAGTGAACAACTGGACCAGCAAGGGGGTCGAGCGGATGAACTCCGTCACGGCCCGCAGCGGCAGGGTGAGCCACCGTGCCCGCGACCGCAGCAGTACGGCGATCAGCAGGCCGAGGACCGTGGCGAGCACGGAGCCGGCCGCGGTGGCTGCCAGCGTCAGCCCGAACCCCGCGAGGACGGCGGGTAGGCCCTCCCAGAAGGCCCCCCATGACCACATCACACGCCACCTCCGCCGGGTCGCCGGCCGAGCCGGGTGGCCGCGGCCGATTCCAGGACCTTCATGCCGGAGGACAGCAGCGCCGCGAGCGCGAAGTACATCAGCAGCAGCGTGAGGTACGCGGTGCCCGTCTCGCCGGTCGCGGACCGGAGCTGGTCCAGCTGGAACGTCAGATCGGAGATGGTGATCAGGGACAGCAGCGGGGTGGCTTTCAGCAGCTGGACCAGGAGGTTCCCGAAGGGCGGGATCATCAGGACCACGGCCTGCGGCAGGATCACCCGCCGCAGACGCAGCACCGGCCCCATTCCCAACGCGACCGCGGCCTCCCCCTGGGAACGGGGCACCGCCGCCAGCGATCCCCGCACGACCTCCGCACCGTACGCGCCGTAGTTCAGGCCGAAGGCGAGCACTCCGCAGGCCAGCGGCTCCAGGCGGAAGCCCAGGACGGGCAGGGCGAAGAACAGCCAGAAGAGCTGGACGTACAGCGACGTGCCGCGGAGGAACTCCACGATCAGCCGGGCCGGAGCACGCACCGCGCGCCGCGGCGAGTACGACGGCAGCCCGAGCGCGAACGCCACCACCAGTGCCGCCGCCGCGCCCAGCAGGGTCGCGAGGACCGTGACCCGGAGGCCCTCCCCGACCCGGGGAGCCGCCCGGACGAACTCCTCGAAGAACTCGTTCATGTGTGATCCCGGTTCGTCGGCGGTCGCCCGTCAGGCCCGGCAGAGGTCGGCCGTGCGCAGTGACGACGGCGGCACCTCGCGTTCGGTGAACCCGTACCTGCCGATCAGCCGCACGTACCGGGCCGGATCACCGGTGATGCCCGACAGTTCCCGGTTGAAGGCGTCCCGCAGGGCCCCGGCCCCTGGCCGGAAGACGGCCCCGCCCGGGCTGTACTGGGGTTTCCCGTCGAGTTCGGGTACGAACGGCTCCAGGACCTCGACGTCCGCCCCCTCGTTGACCTTGGCGAGCCAGCGCAGCGAGATCCCGGTCAGAGCGAAGGCGTCGATCCGACCGGCGACGAGGGCGTCGAGGCCGTCCTGCTGCTTGGCCAGTGCCTTCACCGCCGACGGGGCGACGCCCGAGGCCTTCGCGTACGAGGCTTCGACCGCCGCGGTGAGCACGCCCACCGTCACGCCCCGCTCGGCGCAGGACGCCAGGTCGGCCAGCCCGAGAGGGTTGCCCTTGCGCACCATGAGCGCGGTGGGGGAGACGAACTCCGGATCGGAGAAGAGCACCTTGGCGCAGCGCTCCGGCGTGATGGCCATGCCGGCGCTGACCACGTCGAAGCGGTCGGCGAGCAGCCCGGGGATCAGCGCGCCGAAGTCGGTGAGGGCGGGCCGCAGTTCAGGCACCCCCAGAGCGGTGAAGATCTCCCGGTGCAGGGTGGGGGCCTCCCCGGCCAGGGTGCCGCCGTCCTGGAAGCCGAACGGTGCCTCGCCGGCGAACCCGACGCGGACGAAGCCCTGCTCGCGCAGCCTGTCCAGCAGCGTGGCGTCGCCCTTCGGGGCGCCGGTGCCGGGCTGGGTCCTGCTGCACGCGCTCGTCACGGGCGGTATCAGCACGGCGCCGGCCAGAAGGGCCGTACGGGAGAGGAACCCTCTGCGGGTGGGGTCGACGGGCCGGGGCATCCGGCGTTCCTTTCTCCGGGTGAGGATGGTCGCGGGCCCGGGCCGCGGCGAACGTGCCGACGGCCCGGACCGGAGTGCGCCTGGGACTGCGGCGCGGATCAGCCGACGGGGGTGAAGTCCCGCGAGGCGATGTACGACGGCCGTCGCACGGGGGCGGCGAACGGCTCGGCGGGAAGGTTGTCCACACTGTTGAACACCAGGAAGACGTTGCTGCGCGGATACGGGGTGATGTTGTCGCCGGAGCCGTGCATCGCGTTGCAGTCGAACCAGGTGGCGGACCCGGCCTCACCGGTGAACAGCTGGATGCCGCAGGCAGAGGCGAACTTGGACAGCGCCTCGTCCGAGGGCGTGCCGGCCACCTGCATCTGGAGTGACTCCCGGTAGTTGTCCTTCGGGGTCGCGCCGGCGCAGCCGAGGAAGGTCCGGTGCGACCCCGGCATGATCATGAGCCCGCCGTTGGTGGCGTAGTTCGGGGTGAGCGCGATGGACACCGAGACGGTCCGCATGTGCGGCAGCCCGTCCTCGGCGTGCCAGGTCTCGAAGTCCGAGTGCCAGTAGAAGCCGCTCGCGCCGAAGCCGGGCTTGACGTTGATGCGGGACTGGTGCACGTACACGTCGGAACCGAGGATCTGCCGGGCCCGGTCGGCGATCCGAGGGTCTGCGGCCAGCCCGGCGAACACCTCGCTGATCCGATGCACCTCGAACACCGAGCGGACGTCGCCGGACGTGGGCTCCACGATGGACCGGTCGTCGGCGCGCACGGCAGGGTCCGCGAGCAGCCGGTCCATCTCGGTGCGGTACGTCAGCACCTCGGCGGGGGTGATGAGCTGTTCGACGGCCAGGAAGCCGTCGCGATCGAAACCCTCCAGTTCCCGTGCCCAGAACGGCCCCTGGGTACCGGGCTCGGACCATACAACGGGGTCCTTGCGTCCGATGAGGGCCTCCTCGGGGCCCCGGGTGGGGTAGAGGTCGGCGGCGGGGCGGGCGGAAGCGGTGCTCATGGTACTGCTTTCCTCTCCTCTCGGCGTCGGCCGAGTCGGGTCTGGTCGCTCAGGTCGGTCAGGTGGGGTCGGGCTCGGTGAGAAGCGGGTACACGCCGTTCTCGTCGTGGTCCTCGCGCCCGGTGACCGGAGGGTTGAACACGCACAGGCAGCGGAACTCCCGCTGCACGCGCAGCGTGTGGCGCTCGTGGCCGTCGAGCAGGTACATGGTCCCGGGGGTGATCGAGTGGCGCTCGCCGGTTTCCTCGTCGGTGAGTTCGGCCTCGCCGTCCAGACAGACCACGGCCTCGACGTGGTTCGCGTACCACATGGAGGTCTCGGTGCCGGCGTAGAGCACGGTCTCGTGGAGGGAGAATCCGACGCGCTCCCCGGCCAGGATGATGCGCTTGCTCTCCCAGGTCCCGGAGGCGGATTTCACGTGGCGGTCGGTGCCCTCGATGTCCCGGAACGATCGGACGATCACGGTGTGGCGCCTTTCATGGGTGGATGGTCGCGGGCGGGCGGTCAGACGGTCTCGCGCACGGCGCGGGCGAGGATGGCCAGACCCTCGTCGAGTTCGTCCTCCGACACGGTGAGAGGCGGGAGCAGCTTGACCACCTCGTCCTGGGGACCGGAGGTCTCGACCAGCAGGCCGTATTCGAACGCGGCGCGGCACACGGCCGCGGCCCGCTCCTTGTGGGTGAACTCCAGGCCCCAGACCAGACCGCGCCCGCGGTACGTGGCGCCCAGCCGTCCGTGCTCGGCGCACAGCTCGCGCAGGGCACGCTCCACCCGCCCGCCGTGGATCAGGGTGCGTTCGCGCAGGACGCCGTCACGCCAGTAGGTCTCCAGCGCGGCCGTCGCTGTCACGAAGGCGGGGTTGTTGCCGCGGAAGGTGCCGTTGTGCTCGCCGGGCTCCCACAGGTCGAGTTCGGGCTTGAACAGGCACAGCGCCATGGGAAGTCCGTAGCCGCTGATGGACTTGGACAGGGTGACGATGTCGGGGGTGATCCCGGCCTCCTCGAAGGAGAAGAAGCCCCCGGTCCTGCCGCAGCCCATCTGCACGTCGTCGACGATCAGCAGCATGTCGCGTCGGCGACAGAGCTCGGCGAGACCGCGAAGCCATTCGGCCCGGGCCACGTTGACCCCGCCCTCCCCCTGCACCGTCTCGACGATCACGGCGGCGGGGTGATTGAGCCCGGATCCCTGGTCCTCCAGCAGCCGCTCGAACCAGAGGAAGTCCGGAGTCCGCCCGCCCAGGTAGTTGTCGAACGGCATCGGTGTGGTGTGGACGAGCGGGACGCCGGCGCCGGCGCGTTTGAAGGCGTTGCCGGTCACGGCGAGCGAACCGAGGGACATGCCGTGGAAGGCGTTGGTGAAGGAGACGACGGCCTCCCGGCCCTTGGCCTTGCGTGCGAGCTTCAGCGCGGCCTCGACCGCGTTGGTGCCGGTCGGGCCGGGGAACATCACCTTGTACGGGAGGCCGCGGGGTTCGAGGACCGTGGCGCGGAAGGTCTCCAGGAAGGCGCGCTTCGCCGTGGTCGACATGTCCAGGGCGTGCGTGATCCCGTCACGCTCGATGTAGTCGAGCAGCGCACGCTTGAGGACGGGATTGTTGTGGCCGTAGTTGAGCGAACCCGCTCCGGCGAAGAAGTCGAGGTAGGAGCGGCCGTGCTCGTCGTGGAGCCGGCTCCCCTCCGCGCGATCGAAGACGACCGGCCAGGCGCGGCAGTAGCTGCGTACCTCCGACTCCACGGTGTCGAAGACGGTCCGGCCCGGTGCTGTCGTGGTCAAGGTCTTTCTCTCCAGTAGGTGATCGGATCCGGCGGCACGGTGTACGTCCGCCGAGTTGGTGCGGGGGTGGGGAGGGCCTTCTCAGAAGGACAGGGGTGCGATGCGGTGCAGCACCTCGGCCTCGTGCCCGGTGCCGGGGAAGTGGTCCGCGGCGAAGAGCACCTCGCGCGTGACGACGGCGCCGTGGCGCTCCGCATAGGAGGCGAACAGCCGCTCGGAGGCCGTGTTCCCGGGGGTGATGGTGGTCTCCAGACCGTCGATGCCGTGCTCGGCGGCGACCCTGGCGGACAGCGCGTCGAGCATCGCGCCGGCGATACCCAAGCCCCGGACGGACTCGTCGACGGCGATCTGCCAGATCAGCAGGGTGGCCGGGGCATCGGGGCGCACGTAGCCGCTGACGAACCCGACGGGGCGCCCGGACCGGTCACGGGCGATGGCCGACGTGCCGGCGAAGTCACGGCACCAGAGCAGGTAGCTGTAGACGGAGTTGACGTCCAGGCTCTTCGCCTCGGAGGCCAGCCGCCACAGGGCGGGGCCGTCCCCGGGGGCGGGGCGGTCGATGCGGAGTCCGGACGGGGGGTGGCTCGGAGTTCGGAAGGGGGCCGGTTCTGCGTGAGCAGTGGTCATGCGGGCCGAAGTTACCCAGGAGCGGACGAAATCACATGCTGTGACGGGGTTCCGATGAGGGGTGATGTTTGGTACGGGATGGATCCCGTGGCGGAAAGGAAGTCGTTGGATCGACGGCATGTTGGCCGGATATATCCAGACTTACCGCCCCACCCTGGCGATTCATAACGACGGCGTAACGTCTTTGCCCTGTGCTAAATTTGCGACTTGAAAGTTATGGCATCGTCGGCGGTCCACATGTTTCCCGTGTTCCAGGCTGGATAACGGGGCGCGGTCGCCGGTCGGGTGGATCGTCTGCGGGCCGAGGCGGCACGGTACAAAGGGGGTATGACCGATCACCCGCGTACCGCGGAGAGGAAACCCGGCACGGACGACGTGGACGAGGTGACCCGAGCCGTCCTGACCGCTTCCCGCCTGCTGGTGGCGATCTCGGCGCGCTCCCTCGCGGCGGCCGAGGACAAGGTCACGCTGGCGCAGTTCCGGATGCTCGTGGTCCTGGCGGCGAGGGGATCGGCCAAGCTCGTCGTGCTGGCCGAACTGCTCGGGGTCAACCCTTCGACAGCCATGCGCATGGTGGACCGCCTCATCGCGGCAGGGCTGGCCGACAGGCAGCCCAACGCCGAGAACCGTCGCGAGACGGTGCTCAGGGCGACGAGCGCCGGCCGCCGTCTGGTCGAGGAGGTGACCTCCCGGCGCCGGTCCGAGATCGCCGCTGTCGTGGCACGGCTCGAGCCCGAGGAGCGCGACACACTGGTCCGTGCCCTCGACGCGTTCAACGCGGCGGGCGGTGAACCGCCGGTCGCCGACCCGGGCGGCCCCCTGTATCCGCTCGGCTGGACGGAACCGTCACCCCCTGGATGAGACGTCGCGCCCAACACCTCCGCCGCCCATGCAAGCTGCGGACGGGCTCAGGAGGAGCCGTGGCGGGGTGTGCCGACCTCGTCGCGGCACCGCAGGAGCAGCATCGCCGCGTCGTCGTGCAACGGGCCGCCGACGTACTCGATGACATCCGTCTGGAGTGCGTCGAGGGCACGCTGGGGATCGGGGTCCTGGAGCAGATGCGTTCGCTCCGCCAGAGGGTAGAACTCCCCGGCCTCGCCCCGGGCTTCCGACACCCCGTCGGTGTAGAGGAGGAGCTGGCATCCCGGCTCGAACGGGACGGCGTACGGTTCCGGAGCATCAGTGGCGTCCCACACCAGGCCCAGTGGCGGGGTGCGGCGTCGCGGGCCGGGGAAGCCGACGCGACCGTCCCGCCCCACTACCAGGGCCGCGGGATGGCCGTAGCTGAGGAAGACGACCCCGCCCGACTCGGTGATCTCCGCCAGGAGGGCCGTCACGAACTTCTCGCCCCCCGGTTCGCCGTTCAGCTGACGCTGAACCGCGCGGTCGACCCGGGCGCCGACGCCGGCCAGCCCCGGCTCGTCATGGGCGGCCTCGCGGAAGGCGCCGAGCACGGAGGCCGCGGTCTCGACGGCTTCCAGGCCCTTCCCTTGAACATCGCCGATGATCACCCTCACGCCGCCCGGTACGGCGACCACCTCGTAGAGGTCTCCGCCGATCCGCGCGGCCGCCTCCGCGGAGGTGTAGGAGACTGCCGCGCGTAGGTGGCCGGCGCGGCGTGGCACGGGCCGGAGCAGGACCCGCTGCGCCGCTTCGGCGATGGAACGGACGCTGGCGAGCTCCTTCTCCTGGCGCTCGCGGCTGACGGCGGCGGCGATCCCCGCCGCCGTGACCCCAGCGACGGCGAGGAGCGCCGTGTAGCCGCGACGCGTTCCGAACAGACCGTCGTAGAGGCCCAGCGCGCAGCAGAGGGCGAGCGCCAACGCGCCGATCGCCGCCGTCCGGCGCCAGCCACCGGTCAAGCCGGCAAAGGCTGGCCCCAGCGAAACGAGGGGCAGGAGGCCCACTCCCGGGCCCGCAGCCACGTCCGCCACGGCCACAACGGTCATCACGACGTACGGCAGGGCGACCAGGGCCGGCCTCTCCGAGGTCGAGGGGGAGGGAGTGAAGCCCATGTCGTACTCCTGTTTCCCGTGTCCCACGTTCTGTCGGACGATCGCTCTCGGTCACCGTGACTGGTTTAGACTATGCAAAGGTTCAGGTGTCGAAAGACCAGGCGCCGCGATTGTTACCTACCCGCCGGGGGAGGGCCGTGCGCGCGGAATCCGGAGGCAGGCGATGCAGGGGAAGTCTCTCGTCCCCCCTGGTCCGACGGGCTGGCGTCGGATGCTCGCGCGACTGCCCCTCGTCGTGTACCGGCTGGGGCTCGGGCCGGTCCTCGGGCAGCGGTTCCTGGTGCTCCATCACAGGGGACGCGTGTCCGGTCGGCCCCGTACCGTCTGCCTCGAAGTGGTCGCCCATGACCCCGTCCGCGGAACCTGGACCGTGGCCTCAGGCTTCGGCGACCGCGCGCAGTGGTACCGGAACCTGCGGCACATTCCCCAGGTCACCATCCAGGTGGGCCGCCGGCGCTACCCGGTGACCGCGTATTTCATGTCGCCGAAGGAATCCGGGGAGGCCATGGTGCAGTACGCGGTCCGCCATCCGCGCGCCGCGCGAATCCTGTCCCGGCTGCTGTCGTGTGACCTGGGGAAGGGGGCACCGGACGATCTCCGCCGGATGGGCCGTCGGATTCCCTTCGTGCGCTTGGACGAAGTGCCGCCTCGTCACTGGGAGTGACAGATGGCCCCGGCGGGCCGACGGCTTCGCCACGGGCTGTCCGGTCGCGCGATGGCACACTTCGGGAGCCGGGTAGCCGCTCCAAGGGGGAGTGCGTACATCCGGAGAGGGGCTGTCATGAGGGACCCCGGGCTCTCCCGCCGTGAGCAGAGGATCCTCGACGGCATCGAGCAGCAGCTCCGGGGGGACGAGAGCCTCGACCGCGAGCTCCGCACCATGCGGGCCCACCGTGGCGGACGATCGCGAGGTATGAGGACGACCCTTGCGGCGCCCGCTACGCCCGGAGTTTCGATACGGCGTAGGTGACGAGCACGGAGGCGAGCAGGGCCCAGACGAGCCCCTCGGCCCCGGCCCGCAGCCAGCCGAGCAGCCCCAACAGGCAGGCCGCCGCCGCACCGGTGGCCAGCGCACGGGTATCCCGCAGGAACGCCCATTCCACGCTCGCGGTGCCCGGGTGCCGGAGTTCCGTCACAGCCGTCCTGATGATCCAGGCTGCGACGATGACCGCCGCGGTGAGCAGGGCCGGGCCCATGGTTGCTCCGATCAGCGTTCTGCGGCGGTGGCTTCGCGCTGGTAGATGTCGGGGATGCCGTCGGCGTCGGCGTCGGCGTTCTCTTCCTCGTAGAGGTGCTTGTACACCTTGTTGCGGCGGCGCAGGAGGAGGGCGGCGAGGGCGGCGGCGGTGGCGGAGGCGATGAGGACGGCGGCCTTGATCTGTTCGGTCATGGCCTGGCCGGGGAAGGCGAGTTCGCCGATGAGGAGGGCGACGGTGAAGCCGATGCCGGCGAGGACGGAGAGCCCGAACACGTCGGCCCATTCCA
>NZ_JBIVFN010000021.1:0-122861 GCF_044748145.1 Streptomyces sp. NPDC090022 | reverse complement strand
CGCCCCCACCCCATACGACAACGTCGGCCCTCAAGACCACAACCGGGTCTCGAAGGCCGACGTCACGCCAGGCCCCGAATAAACCAACAGCATCCGCACCGGACCGCGGGGCCCCTGGCGTACGCGCCGGACCGGCGCCGCCCTCAGCGCTCCGAGCGGTGACAGATGTAGGCGAGCGTGCCCAGCAGCAGCCGGGCCTCCGGCGGGCGCGAGGAGTCCAGCGCCGGTGGCCGCAGCCACGTCACCGGGCCCAGGCCCGCGTGGTCGGACGGCGGAGCGGTCAGGAAGGACCCCGCGCCCAGCGCGTGCAGGTCGAGGCCGGCGTCGTCCCAGCCCATCCGGTACAGCAGGTGCGGCAGCTCGGCCGCGGCGCCGGGCGCCACGAAGAACTGCGCCCGCCCGTCCGGGGTCGCGCTCACCGGGCCCAGCGGCAGCCCCATCCGCTCCAGCCGCACCAGCGCCCGCCGCCCGGCCTCCCCGGAGACCTCGATCACGTCGAAGGACCGGCCCACCGGCAGCAGCAGCGCCGCCCCCGGGAACTGCGCCCACGCCACCGTGACCTCGTCCAGCGTGGCCCCGGCCGGGACCACCGCCTCGAACGCCAGCGGATGCGCGCCCGGCGCCGCGCACTGCGCGTCCCCGCACGAACAGTCCCGCCCGGGCGCCGCGGCCCGCGCCCCGGGGACCACGTCCCAGCCCCACAGCCCGGTGTACTCCGCCACCGCTGTGCACTCCGACATCCGGCCGCGGCGCCGGGCGCCGGACCGGAACTCCCTGGTGCTCCGGCCGCCGATGCTGCCGCCGATCGTGAAGCCCATGCCCATGCCCCCTCCAACGGGTCGGACGCACCGGTGGTTACGTAGCGGTCCCCGGGCCCGGCCGGCGCGCTCCGTGCCGCGCGCGCCCCGCCGTACACCCGTCCGCCAACTGCTTTCGGCTGTCGTGTGTCAAGTGAATCGCGCTTGACGGGTGGCGAGTTCATTCGAAGGGGTGGCGAATGGTGGCGATTGTGGAATCGACCTCGCCGAGGGGGTGATCGTAGGATTACTTTCAGTGCACGAGAGGCGAAGCTTCCGCATCCGTGGGTATGCCGGAGGCAAGAAGTGTTCCGGAATGGGGGCGTTCCAGTGAGCGGCAACGGCGCAGGCGGACCCGAGGTGGACGCCGCGGACCCCGGGGACTGCGCGGCGCGCGGCACCGGCCCCAACGAGCAGCTCACCTCCTGGTTCGTCCGCAGCGGCTGGTCCAAGGGCGAGCTCGCCCGCCAGGTCAACCGCCGCGCCCGTCAGATGGGCGCGCACCACATCAGCACCGACACCTCCCGCGTACGGCGCTGGCTCGACGGCGAACAGCCCCGCGAACCCGTCCCGCGGATCCTGTCCGAGCTGTTCTCCGAGCGCTTCGGCACGGTCGTCGCCATCGAGCACCTCGGCCTGCGCACCGCCCACCAGACCCCGTCCGTCTCCGGCGTCGACCTGCCCTGGGCCGGCCCCCAGACGGTGGCCCTGCTCGGCGAGTTCTCCCGCAGCGACCTGATGCTCGCCCGCCGCGGCTTCCTCGGGACCTCGCTCGCCCTGTCCGCCGGCCCCGCCCTCATCGAGCCGATGCAGCGCTGGCTCGTGCCGGTACCGGCCGCCGACCCGGTACCGCGCGACGGGGGCGGGGCGGGCCCGGCCGGACACCGGCCGCCCCGCCTGTCCGAGCCCGAGCTCGACCTCCTCGAGGCCACCACCGTCATGTTCCGCCAGTGGGACGCCCAGTGCGGCGGCGGCCTGCGCCGCAAGGCGGTCGTCGGCCAGCTCCACGAGGTCACCGACCTGCTCCAGGAGAACCACCCCGGGCCCGTCATGAAGCGCCTGTTCAAGGTCGCCGCCGAACTCGCCGAACTCGCCGGCTGGATGAGCTACGACGTCGGGCTGCACCCCACCGCCCAGAAGTACTTCGTCCTCGCCCTGCACGCGGCCAAGGAGGCCGGCGACAAGCCGCTCGGCTCGTACATCCTCTCCAACATGAGCCGCCAGATGATCCACCTCGGCCGCCCCGAGGACGCCCTGGAACTCATCCACCTCGCCCAGTACGGCAGCCGCGACTGCGCCGGCCCCCGCACCCAGGCCATGCTGTATGCGATGGAGGCCCGCGCGTACGCCAACATGGGCCAGCCCAGCCGCTGCAAGCGGGCCGTCCGGATGGCCGAGGACACCTTCGGCGACGTCGGCCTCGGCGGCGAGCCCGAGCCCGACTGGATCCGGTTCTTCTCCGAGGCCGAACTCAACGGTGAGAACTCCCACTCGTACCGCGACCTCGCCTACGTCGCCGGCCGCAGCCCCACGTACGCCTCCCTCGCCGAACCCGTGATGGAACGCGCCGTCGAGCTCTTCGAGAAGGACCCGGAACACCAGCGCAGCTACGCCCTCAACCTCGTCGGCCTGGCCACCGTCCACCTGCTGCGGCGCGAGCCCGAGCAGGCCACCGCCCTGATCGACCGCGCCCTCACCGTGGCGCAGAAGGTGCGCTCGGAGCGCGTGAACAACCGGCTCCGCAAGACGGTGGACACCGCCGCCCGTGAGTACGGCCACGTCGCCGACGTCGTCCGCCTCACCGACCACCTCGCCGCCCGCCTCCCCGAGTCCGCGGAGGCGGTCTGAGGTCCTGCGCGGACCTCCCCGAGGCCCCGGCCGCGGCAGTCACCCCGTGAAGCCCGATCAGGCTCCCCCATGCCAGGTCATCCGGGTCACTGCCGCGGCCGGCTTCCCAGCCCTCGCCCCCACGGGGTTCATGGGCGCGTAACACGCCCGACCTCTTCGTCACCGTCGCGAAACATCGAGCGGCACCGCCGGAAACCGGCCTGCGCGAATCTCATGGCCAATAACCGGCCAGTCCCCAGGCCCCCCGCCCTGGCTCCGCTCAGGTTTTCACGATCGCCCGCACGCGAACGTACCGACGACGAGGAGACGCCGATGGCATCAGCCATCACGACCCTTGCCGCAGACGCCCCACAGCTGTCTGCCGCGAACACCGGGTTCATGCTCATCTGCTCCGCCCTGGTCATGCTGATGACCCCGGGCCTCGCCTTCTTCTACGGAGGCATGGTCCGCGTCAAGAGCAGCCTCAACATGCTGATGATGAGCTTCATCAGCCTCGGGATCGTCACGATCCTGTGGGTCCTCTACGGCTTCAGCCTCGCCTTCGGCACCGATTCCGGCTCCGTCATCGGCTGGTCCTCCGACTACGTCGGCCTCAGCGGCATCGGCCTGACCCAGCTGTGGGACGGCTACACCATCCCGGTCTACGTCTTCGCTGTCTTCCAGCTGATGTTCGCGGTCATCACCCCGGCGCTGATCAGCGGTGCGCTCGCGGACCGCGTGAAGTTCACCGCCTGGGCGCTGTTCACCGCCCTGTGGGTGACCGTCGTCTACTTCCCCGTCGCCCACTGGGTGTGGGGCGCCGGCGGCTGGCTCTTCGAGCTCGGCGTCATCGACTTCGCGGGCGGTACGGCCGTCCACATCAACGCCGGCGCCGCCGCCCTCGGCGTCATCCTCGTCATCGGCAAGCGCGTCGGCTTCAAGAAGGACCCGATGCGCCCGCACAGCCTCCCGCTGGTCATGCTCGGCGCCGGTCTGCTGTGGTTCGGCTGGTTCGGCTTCAACGCCGGCTCCTGGCTCGGCAACGACGACGGCATCGGCGCGGTCATGTTCGTCAACACCCAGGTCGCCACCGCCGCCGCCATGCTGGCCTGGCTGGCGTACGAGAAGCTGCGCCACGGCTCCTTCACCACCCTCGGCGCCGCCTCCGGCGCGGTCGCCGGCCTCGTCGCCATCACCCCCGCCGGCGGCTCCTGCTCCCCGCTCGGCGCGATCGCCATCGGCGCCATCGCCGGTGTCGTCTGCGCCATGGCCGTCGGCCTGAAGTACAAGTTCGGCTACGACGACTCCCTCGACGTGGTCGGCGTCCACCTCGTCGGCGGTGTCCTCGGCTCCCTCCTCGTCGGCCTCTTCGCCACCGGTGGCGTGCAGTCCGACGTGGCCGGCCTCTTCTACGGCGGTGGCCTGGAGCAGCTCGGCAAGCAGGCCATCGGAGTCTTCTCGGTCCTGGCCTACTCCCTCGTCGTGTCGGCCCTGCTCGCCTTCCTCCTGGACAAGACGATGGGCATGCGGGTCAGCGAGGACGACGAGGTGTCCGGCATCGACCAGGTCGAGCACGCCGAGACCGCCTACGACTTCAGCGGAGCCGGTGGCGGCGCCTCCTCGCGCAGCACCGCCGCACCCGCCCCCGTAGCCGCCGCGAGCAAGAAGGTAGACGCATGAAGCTCATCACCGCGATCGTCAAGCCCCACAAGCTGGACGAGATCAAGGAAGCCCTCCAGCAGTTCGGCGTCCAGGGCCTGACGGTCTCCGAGGCCAGCGGGTACGGCCGCCAGCGCGGCCACACCGAGGTCTACCGCGGTGCCGAGTACACGGTCGACCTGGTCCCCAAGATCCGCATCGAGGTCCTCGTCGAGGACGACGCGGCCGACGACGTGTTGGACGTGGTGGTCTCCGCGGCCCAGACCGGCAAGATCGGCGACGGCAAGGTGTGGAGCGTCCCCGTGGACACGGTGATCCGGGTCCGCACCGGCGAGCGCGGCGCTGACGCGCTCTAGCGGACGGGAGCTCCTGGGTGACGAGCGTCGAACACTCCACGACGGATCCCTCCGATCCGGCCGGCCCGGGAGCCAGCGGTTACGCCGCGGCCCGGCTGCGACTCCTCCAGGAGGAGTCGCGGTCCGGGCCTTCGCGGCGTTCCGCGCTGGCGGGGCTGACAGACGACTGGCTGAACGCCCTCTTCACGACGGCCGCGCGCGAGACCGGGGTCCGCGGCGCCACCCTCGTCGCCGTCGGCGGCTACGGGCGCGCCGAACTCTCCCCGCGCAGCGACCTGGACCTGCTGCTGCTCCACGACGGCAAGGCCGGGGCCAAGGCGCTGAGCGCGCTGGCCGACCGGATCTGGTACCCCGTGTGGGACCTGGGCCTGGCCCTGGACCACTCGGTGCGCACCCCGGCCGAGGCCCGGAAGACGGCCGCCGAGGACCTCAAGGTGCACCTGGGACTGCTCGACGCCCGGCCCGTCGCCGGCGACCTCGGGCTGCTGGCCTCCCTGCGCACCTCCGTACTGGCCGACTGGCGCAACCAGGCGCCCCGGCGGCTGCCCGAGCTGCACTCGATGTGCCGGGACCGCGCCGAGCGCTGGGGGGAGCTGCGCTTCCTGCTCGAACCCGACCTCAAGGAGGCCCGCGGCGGACTGCGCGACATCACCGCGCTGCGGGCGGTCGCGGCCTCCTGGGTCGCCGACGCCCCCCGCGCCGGCCTCGCCGACGCCCGGCGGCGGCTGCTGGACACGCGTGACGCCCTGCACCTGGTCACCGGGCGCGCCGCCGACCGGCTCTCCCTCCAGGAGCAGGACGCCGTCGCCGGCCGGCTCGGCGTGCTGGACGCGGACGCCCTGCTGCGCGACGTGTACGAAGCGGCCGGCGTCGTCGCGTACGCGGGCGACGTGACCTGGCGCGAGGTGGGCCGGGTGCTGCGGGCCCGGGCGGCCCGGCCGCGGCTGCGCGCCCTGCTGGGCCCGCGCGGCGGCGCCGTGGAGCGGGCCCCGCTGGCGGAGGGCGTGGTCGAACAGGACGGCGAGGCCGTCCTCGCCCTGGCCGCCCGCCCCGAACGCGACCCGGTGCTCCCGCTGCGGCTGGCGGCCGCCGCCGCCCAGGCCGGACTGCCGGTCTCCCCGCACGCCGTACGGCGGCTGGCCGAGGCCGCCGGACCGCTGCCGGTGCCCTGGCCGGCCGAGGCCCGCGAGCAGCTGCTGACGCTGCTGGGCGCGGGTGAGCCGACCGTGGGCGTCTGGGAGGCCCTGGAGGCGGAGGGGCTGATCACCCGGCTGCTCCCGGACTGGGAACGGGTGCGCTGCCGCCCGCAGCGCAACCCCGTCCACACCTGGACGGTGGACCGGCACCTGGTCGAGACCGCCGTACGGGCCTCGGAGCTGACCCGCCGGGTCGGCCGCCCCGACCTGCTGCTGATGGCCGCCCTGCTGCACGACATCGGCAAGGGCTGGCCCGGGGACCACTCGGTGGCGGGCGAGACGATCGCGCGCGACGTCGCCGCACGGCTGGGCTTCGAGCCCGCCGACGTGACGGTGCTCGCCACGCTGGTCCGCCACCACCTGCTGCTGGCCGAGACGGCGACCCGTCGCGACCTGGACGACCCGGCCACCGTCCGGGCCGTCGCCGAGGCCGTCGGCTCGCCGGTCACGCTGGAGCTGCTGCACGCGCTGACCGAGGCCGACGCGCGGGCGACCGGGCCCGCCGCCTGGTCGGCGTGGCGGGGCTCGCTCGTCGCGGACCTGGTGCGCCGGGTCGCGGCCGTCCTGGACGGCACGGCGCCGGCGGCGGAACCGCCGGCCCCGAGCACCGAGCAGGAACGGCTGGCGGTCGAGGCCCTGCGCACCCGGGAGCCGGTCCTGACCCTGCACGCCCGGCACGAGGAGGACGTGGTCGGCGTCGAGCTGGCCGTGGCCGTCCCCGACCAGCCGGGCGTGCTGCCCGCCGTCGCCGGGGTGCTGGCCCTGCACCGGCTGACCGTACGGGCGGCCGACCTGCGCTCGGTGGAACTGCCCGACCAGCTGGGCGAGGTCCTCGTCCTGCGCTGGCGGGTCGCCGCCGAGTACGGCTCCCTCCCGCAGGCCGCCCGGCTGCGCGCGGACCTGGTCCGGGCGCTGGACGGCTCCCTGGACGTGCCGGCGAAGCTGGCGGACCGGGAGGCGGCGTACCCGCGCCGGCGCGGGGTGGTCCCGCCGCCCCCGCGGGTCACGGTGGTCCCGGACGTCTCCTCGCTGGCGACGGTCCTGGAGGTCCGGGCCCCCGACGCGGTCGGGCTGCTGCACCGGATCGGCCGGGCCCTGGAGGCGGGCCGGGTCCGGGTCCGCAGCGCGCACGTCTCGACGCTGGGCGCCAACGCGGTGGACACGGTGTACGTCGTGGACGCGGACGGCAAGCCGTTGGGCGGCGCGGACGCGGTGGCGCTGGCGGCGGCGGTGGAGGCGGCCCTGTCGTAGCGCTACGGCGCCGTTGCGGGGGCTTCGCCCCCCCCGCACCCCCGCGCCTCAAGCGCCGGCGGGGCCGGGAGTGCGCTTCAAACGCCGGCGGGGCTGGTGACATGCCCCGCCGGCCCCGGGAAATGCCGCCCGCGGGGCCGGGCCGGTGGCGGAGCCCGATACCCTGGGGGACGACCACCCTGCCCCCGACCCGAGGAATCGCGACCACCGTGTTCGATACGCTTTCCGACCGCCTCAGCGCGACCTTCAAGTCCCTCAGGGGCAAAGGCCGCCTCTCCGAGCAGGACATCGACGCTGCGGCGCGGGAAATCCGTATCGCCCTCCTCGAGGCCGACGTCGCCCTCCCGGTCGTCCGCTCGTTCATCGCGAACGTCAAGGAGCGCGCCCGCGGCGCGGAGGTCTCCAAGGCGCTCAACCCGGCCCAGCAGGTCCTGAAGATCGTCAACGAGGAGCTCGTCGGCATCCTCGGCGGCGAGACCCGCCGGCTGCGGTTCGCCAAGACCGCGCCCACCGTGATCATGCTCGCCGGTCTCCAGGGTGCCGGTAAGACCACCCTCGCCGGCAAGCTCGGCCTCTGGCTCAAGGCCCAGGGCCACGCGCCGCTGCTCGTCGCCTGCGACCTCCAGCGCCCCAACGCCGTCAACCAGCTCTCGGTCGTCGCCGAGCGCGCGGGCGTCGCGGTCTACGCGCCCCAGCCGGGCAACGGTGTCGGTGACCCGGTCCAGGTCGCCAAGGACTCGATCGAGTACGCGCGCACCAAGCAGCACGACATCGTCATCGTCGACACCGCCGGCCGCCTCGGCATCGACCAGGAGCTGATGCAGCAGGCCGCGGACATCCGCGACGCCGTCAGCCCCGACGAGATCCTTTTCGTCGTCGACGCCATGATCGGTCAGGACGCGGTCAACACCGCCGAGGCCTTCCGTGACGGCGTCGGCTTCGACGGCGTCGTGCTCTCCAAGCTCGACGGCGACGCCCGCGGTGGTGCCGCGCTCTCCATCGCGCACGTCACCGGCAAGCAGATCATGTTCGCCTCCAACGGCGAGAAGCTCGACGACTTCGACGCGTTCCACCCCGACCGCATGGCGGGCCGGATCCTCGACATGGGTGACATGCTCACCCTCATCGAGCAGGCCGAGAAGACCTTCTCGCAGGCCGAGGCCGAGAAGATGGCGGCCAAGCTCGCCAAGGGGCCCAAGGAGTTCACGCTCGACGACTTCCTGTCCCAGATGGAGCAGGTCCGCAAGATGGGCTCCATCTCCAAGCTGCTCGGCATGCTGCCGGGCATGGGGCAGATCAAGGACCAGATCAACAACATCGACGAGCGCGACGTCGACCGCACCGCCGCCATCATCAAGTCGATGACGCCGGCCGAGCGCAACGACCCGACGATCATCAACGGCTCCCGCCGTGCCCGTATCGCCAAGGGTTCGGGCACCGAGGTCAGCGCCGTCAAGAACCTCGTCGAGCGGTTCTTCGAGGCCCGCAAGATGATGTCGCGGATGGCCCAGGGCGGCGGCATGCCGGGGATGCCCGGTATCCCGGGCATGGGCGGCGGCCCCGGCCGGCAGAAGAAGCAGGTCAAGCAGGCCAAGGGCAAGCGCAAGAGCGGCAACCCGATGAAGCGCAAGGCCGAGGAGGCCGCCGCCGCGGCCCGCCGCGAGCAGGGCGGCCAGGGCGGCCCGGGTGACGAGGCGGTCGCCGGCGGCAACCCGTTCGGCCTGCCGGCCGGGCAGGGCGGTCAGGACTTCGAGCTGCCGGACGAGTTCAAGAAGTTCATGAAGTAGCGCGCAGCGCCACGGCGCGTACGACGAGGGGCCCCGCCGGGCGGACCGGCGGGGCCCCTCGTCGTGGTCCTCCGGAAGCGACCGTCCGGTTTGTCGCCTATGGTCGGCCGGGAGGACGGCAGAAGGAGGCGGCCACGTGCCCCAGCCCACCCCCGTGCCCCCGCGTGACCGGTCCGGCGCGCCCTGGCGCTCCGAAGGCGCCCCGCCGTCCCCGCCGCCCCGCAAGAAGATCAGCTGGCGGAACCTGGTCCTCGCCGCCCTGATCGTCTACCTGCTCACCAACCTGGTGCTCTCCTTCCTCAACAAGGGCGACGAGCCGACCGTCTCGTACACCGAGTTCAGCAAGCAGGTCGCCGACGGCAACGTCGCGAAGATCTACTCCAAGGGCGACGCCATCGAGGGCGAGCTGAAGAGCAAACAGCCGGTGCCCGGCGGCAAGGGCGACTACACCACGTTCATCACCCAGCGGCCCGCCTTCGCCGACGACGACCTCTGGGCGAACCTGACCGCCAAGGGCGTCACCGTCACCGCCTCCCCGGTCGTCGAGCACCGCAGCTTCCTCGCCAACCTGCTGATCTCGCTGGCGCCGATGCTGCTGCTGGTCGGCCTGTGGGTGCTCGTCGCCCGCCGGATGGGCTCGGCGATGGGCGGCGGGCTCGGCGGACTCGGCCGGAAAACGCCCCCCAGACCGGTGGAGCTGGCGGGCACCCGGCGTACCAGCTTCGACGACGTCGCCGGAATCGACGAGGTCAAGGCCGAGCTGAGCGAGGTCGTGGACTTCCTGAAGAACCCGGCGGCCTACCGCAGGATGGGCGCCCGGATGCCCGGCGGGGTGCTGCTCGCCGGCCCGCCCGGCACCGGCAAGACCCTGCTGGCACGGGCCGTCGCGGGCGAGGCGGGCGTGCCCTTCTTCTCCGCCTCGGCCTCGGAGTTCATCGAGATGATCGTGGGTGTGGGCGCCTCGCGGGTGCGGGAGCTGTTCGCCGAGGCCCGCAAGGTGGCCCCCTCGATCATCTTCATCGACGAGATCGACACCATCGGCCGGGCCCGCGGCGCCGGCGCGGGCATGGGCGGCCACGACGAGCGCGAGCAGACGCTCAACCAGATCCTCACCGAGATGGACGGCTTCTCCGGCTCCGAGGGCGTCGTCGTGATCGCCGCGACCAACCGCCCCGACGTCCTCGACCCCGCCCTGACCCGGCCGGGCCGCTTCGACCGGACCGTCCAGGTCTCCCCGCCCGACCGCGGCGGCCGGGCGGCCATCCTGGCCATCCACACCCGGGACATCCCGCTGGCACCGGAGACCGACCTCGTCCAGGTGGCCCGGGCCACCCCCGGCATGACCGGCGCGGAGCTCGCCAACCTGGCCAACGAGGCCGCCCTGCTCGCCGTGCGCCGCCAGCACGCCGAGGTCACCCAGGAGGACCTCTCCGACGCCCTGGAGAAGATCCAGCTCGGCGCCGAGCGCTCCCTGGTCATGCCCGACGAGGAGCGCCGGCGCACGGCGTACCACGAGAGCGGGCACGCCCTGCTGGGCATGCTGCACCCGGGCGCCGACCCGGTCCGCCGGGTCACGATCGTGCCGCGCGGGCGCGCCCTGGGCGTCACGCTGTCCACACCGGACGCCGACCGGTACGCGTACACCGAGGAGTACCTGCGCGGGCGGATCATCGGCGCGCTCGGCGGCATGGCCGCCGAACAGGTGGTCTACGGGGTCATCACCACCGGCGCGGAGAACGACCTCGAACAGGTGACCAATCTGGCACGCGGCATGGTCGGCCGCTGGGGCATGAGCGAGCGCGTCGGCCGGCTCACCGCGTTCCCCGCCGACAGCCAGGTCGCGTACGGCCTCGCCGCCGCCCCCGCCACGCTGGACACCGTCGACGCGGAGATGCGGCGGATCGTCGACGAGTGCTACGAGAACGCCTGCCGGCTGCTGCGCGAGCACCGCCACCGGCTCGACGCCCTCGCCACGGCCCTGCTGGCGGAGGAGACCCTGGACGAGGAGGCGGCGTACGCGGCGGCCGGTGTCCCCCGCACGAAGAAGTGACCGGTGCGGAAGGGGCCGGGCCGCGCACGGGGCCCACAGGAGCGGAGGGTGTTCAGCCCACCCGGGTGACGACGTAGCGGAAGATGTTCGGCAGCCACACCGTGCCGTCGGCCCGCTCGTACGGGTGCAGGGCCTCCGTCAGCTCCTTCTCCGCCTGCGCCGGGTCCGAGACGTCGTACAGGCCGGTGGACAGCAGTCCCCGCGCCGCGCTCTCCATGTCCGCGTAGCCGAACGGGCAGAACACCCGGCCCGAGCCGTCCGGCCGCAGCCCGGCCGCCTCGGCCAGCGCGTCCAGGTCGCGCGGGACGGGTCCGCCGCCCAGCACCGCCGGCGCCGTGCAGCGCTCCGGCGGCCCCCAGTCGGCCAGCACCACCGCCCCGCCGCGCCGCACCAGCGCCGCGGCGGCCGGCAGGGCGGCCGGATCCGGGGCGAAGGCCAGCAGGACGTCGTACGGACGGGCCGCGGCGGGCGCGGGCAGCTGCGGCAGCACCTCCAGCAGCCGCTCGCGCGCCAGGGCCCGCCGCGCGGGGTCCGGCTCCACGCCGGTCGCCGTGGCGCCGCGCCCGGCGGCCAGCAGCAGCGGCAGCCCGGCCCCGCAGTCCAGGCCGAGCAGCCGGTCGCCCGGCCCGACCTCCAGTCGCTCGTACACCGCTTCGTAGAGCGGTACCAGCATCCGTTCCTGGATCTCCGCCCAGTCCCGGGCGGCCAGCGTCGGCGTCAGCGTCGGTGTCATCGAAAGAGCGCTCCTGATTCCCGTCTCGCCCCCATGCCCCCGTTGTCAGAGAACTCCCACTTCGCCCCCGCGTCCAGAGGACTGCCGGACCCGATTCACGCTCGACGCGCCCGGCGCCGTACCATTCGCGCCATGGCAAAGGCTCCCGTTCTCACCCCCCAGTCGGAGGACTTCCCCCGCTGGTACCAGGATCTGATCAACAAGGCCGAGCTGGCCGACAACGGCCCGGTGCGCGGCACGATGGTCATCCGACCGTACGGCTACGGCCTGTGGGAGCGGATGCAGCAGGAGATGGACGCGCGCATCAAGGACGCGGGCGCCCAGAACGCGTACTTCCCGCTGTTCATCCCGCAGTCGTACCTGACGCGGGAGGCCGAGCACGTCGAGGGCTTCGCGCCCGAGCTCGCGGTCGTCACGCACGGCGGCGGCAAGGAGCTGGAGGAGCCGGTCGTCGTCCGGCCGACCTCCGAGACGATCATCAACGACTACTTCTCCAAGTGGGTGCAGAGCTACCGCGACCTGCCCCTGCTGATCAACCAGTGGGCCAACGTGGTCCGCTGGGAAATGCGTCCCCGCGTCTTCCTCCGTACGAGCGAGTTCCTGTGGCAGGAGGGCCACACGGCCCACGCCACGTACGAGGACGCCCGCGACTACGCCGCGCACATCCACCGCCACGTCTACGGCGACTTCATGACGAACGTGCTCGGCATCGACGTCGTGCTCGGCCGCAAGACCGCCAAGGAGCGCTTCGCGGGCGCCATCAACACCCTCACCCTCGAGGGCATGATGGGCGACGGCAAGGCGCTGCAGATGGGCACGAGCCACGAGCTCGGCACCAACTTCGCCAAGGCCTTCAACACCCAGTACCTGTCCAAGGAGGGCCGGCAGGAGCTGGTCTGGCAGACCTCCTGGGGCGTCTCGACCCGCATGGTCGGCGGTCTGATCATGTCCCACGGCGACGACAACGGTCTGCGCGTGCCGCCGCGGCTGGCCCATGTCCAGGTCGTCGTCATGGCGATCAAGGGCGACGAGGCCGTCGCGAAGGTGCGCGAGCTCGGTGCGCAGCTGAAGGCCGCCGGGATCCGCGTGCAGGTCGACGACCGGGTGGACACCCCCTTCGGCCGCCGCGCGGTGGACTGGGAGCTCAAGGGCGTCCCGGTCCGCGTGGAGATCGGCCCGCGCGACCTGGAGGCCGGCACCGCGATGCTCGCGCGCCGCATCCCGGGCGGCAAGGAGCCGGTGAGCATCGACGCGCTGGCCGACCTGCTGCCGAAGGTGCTGGAGGAGGACCAGGCGCAGCTGCTGCGCGAGTCCCGCGAGCGCCGTGAGGCCCGTACGACCGACGTCGCGACGATCGGCGAGGCCGCCGAGGCCGCGATCGCCGGCGGCTGGGCGCGGATCCCGTGGGACGTGCTGGGCCCGGAGGGCGAGGCCAAGCTCGCCGAGCAGGCCGTCTCCGTACGGTGCCTGGTCGCCGAGGACGGCTCGGTGCCGGTGGCGGACGATGCCCCGGGCACGCTGGCGATCGTGGCGCGTTCGTACTGACGCGCGCGGCCCGCGTGCGCCGGTGGCGCGCGTCGGGCGGTGACGTCCGGGGGTTCCCCGGACGTGGGGCGGCCGTGAGGCGACCACGTCCGGGGGACCCCCATACGTACCGACTCCTCCTGAGTTCTGCGCACCCGCCCTCGTCCGGTCGCATGAGACTGAACTGACTGGTACGTGCAAAAAATTTGGAATGGCCCGGAATCGGAACACCGTGGCACCTCGGCTCGTTGTCACGACGTGAGCACGACACCACCTGTTCTCGCCGCAGAGCTGGCGCAGGCGTGGGCCGACATTCAGCGGTACCACCCCGAGCTGCCTGACCTTGCCGCGCCCGAGTCCCTGATCGGAGAGTCCTCGTCCGCCTGCGGCGCGGAGCTCTCCTTCGAGCGACTGCTGCACGAGGCAGTCCACGGCATCGCCGCCGCCCGAGGTGTCCGCGACACCTCGCGCGCCGGCCGCTACCACAACCGCCGTTTCCTGGCGATCGCCGAGGAGATGGGCCTGGACCACTCCGACGAGCCGCACGCCAGCAGCGGCTTCTCGCTGGTCTCGCTCAACCCCGAGGCGAAGAAGCGCTACCGGCCGACCATGGAGCGGCTCCAGCGCGCGCTGAAGGCGCACATGGTGGCCACCGCCGCGGACACCAAGCGCAGCTTCCGGGGTCCGGCCGCCCGGCACGGGTCCTCCGGGGGCGGGGTCCGGGTGAAGGCGGTCTGCGACTGCGGGCGCAACGTCCGGGTGGTGCCGTCGGTGCTGGCCCAGGCGCCGATCGTGTGCGGGGGCTGCGGCAAGCCCTTCCGTATCCCGGAAGTGGCCGTGGGTGCGGCCGCGTCCTGACGCGGCACGGGCATGTGGCACAATGGCTAGCTGTACTCGACAGTCGCATAGGACCCCTCTCTCCTCCGGCTGACGCGTCCATCGGGCACCCGAGTACCGCAACCCCACGTGGCATCTCATGTGCCCAACCACGTCAAGTTCAGGAGACACCACTCCAGTGGCAGTCAAGATCAAGCTCAAGCGCCTCGGCAAGATTCGCCAGCCGCACTACCGCATCGTCGTCGCCGACTCGCGCACCCGCCGCGATGGTCGTGCGATCGAGGAGATCGGTCTGTACCACCCCACGTACAACCCGTCGCGCATCGAGGTCGACTCGGAGCGCGCGCAGTACTGGCTGTCCGTCGGCGCCCAGCCGACCGAGCCGGTGCTCGCCATCCTGAAGCTCACCGGTGACTGGCAGAAGCACAAGGGCCTGCCGGCCCCGGCGCCGCTGCTGCAGCCGGCGACGAAGGAGGACAAGCGTCGCTCCTTCGACGAGTTCGCGAAGGCGCTGGAGGGTGGCGACGCCAAGGGCGAGGCCATCACTCAGAAGGCGAAGAAGGCCGACAAGAAGGCGGACGAGGCTGAGGCCGCCGCCGAGTCGACCGAGGCCTGAGCATGCTCGAGGAGGCTCTTGAGCACCTCGTGAAGGGCATTGTGGACAACCCCGACGACGTGCAGGTCGCCTCGCGCAACCTGCGTCGTGGGCAGGTGCTGGAGGTCCGGGTGCACCCCGACGACCTCGGCAAGGTGATCGGCCGCAACGGCCGCACCGCGCGTGCCCTGCGCACCGTCGTGGGCGCCATCGGCGGCCGGGGGATCCGCGTCGACCTCGTCGACGTGGACCAGATCCGCTGAGAAGTTGAACACCGGCACGGGCCGGGGAGGGCTGGTGCCCACCCCGGCCCGTCGTCGTTCGAAGAGGGAGAGGAACAGCGTGCAGCTGGTAGTCGCGCGGATCGGCCGCGCCCATGGCATCAAGGGTGAGGTCACCGTCGAGGTGCGGACCGACGAGCCGGAGCTGCGGCTCAGCCCCGGCGCCGTCCTGCAGACCGAGCCCGCCTCGGCCGGACCGCTGACCGTCGAGACCGGCCGGGTGCACAGCGGCCGGCTGCTGCTGCGCTTCGAGGGAGTCAAGGACCGCAACGCCGCCGAGGCGCTGCGCAACACCCTGCTGATCGCCGACGTGGACCCGGCGGAGCTGCCCGAGGACCCGGACGAGTTCTACGACCACCAGCTGATGGACCTGGACGTGGTCCTCGCCGACGGCACCGTGATCGGCCGGATCACCGAGATCTCGCACCTGCCCTCGCAGGACCTGTTCATCGTCGAGCGGCCGGACGGCACCGAGGTGATGATCCCCTTCGTCGAGGAGATCGTCACCGAGATCGACCTGGAGGAGCAGCGGGCCGTCATCGACCCGCCGCCCGGGCTCATCGACGACCGCGCCGAGATCGTCTCCACGCGTGACGCGGAGGACGCCTCCTGATGCGGCTCGACGTCGTCACGATCTTCCCCGAGTACCTGGAGCCGCTGAACGTCTCCCTCGTCGGCAAGGCCCGCGCCCGCGGCCAGCTCGACGTGCACGTCCACGACCTGCGGGAATGGACGTACGACCGGCACAACACCGTCGACGACACCCCGTACGGCGGCGGCCCGGGCATGGTCATGAAGACCGAGCCCTGGGGGGACTGCCTCGACGACGCGCTCGCCGCCGGCTACGAGGCCGGCGCGCACGGGCCCGTCATGGTCGTCCCCACCCCCAGCGGCCGGCCGTTCACCCAGGAGCTGGCCGTCGAGCTCTCCGCGAAGCCCTGGCTGATCTTCACGCCCGCGCGCTACGAGGGCATCGACCGCCGCGTCATGGACGAGTACGCGACCCGCATACCGGTCCACGAGGTCTCCATCGGCGACTACGTGCTGGCCGGCGGCGAGGCGGCCGTCCTGGTCATCACCGAGGCCGTCGCCCGGCTGCTGCCCGGGGTGCTCGGCAACGCCGAGTCGCACCGCGACGACTCCTTCGCACCCGGCGAGATGGCCAACCTGCTGGAGGGGCCCGTCTACACCAAGCCGCCCGTGTGGCGCGGGCGCGGCATCCCCGAGGTGCTGCTCAGCGGCCACCACGGCAGGATCGCGCGCTGGCGGCGGGACGAGGCCTTCGCCCGTACCGTCGCGAACCGGCCGGACCTCGTCGAGCGCACCCCCGCCACCGCCTTCGACAAGAAGGACCGCGAGACGCTCTCCGTCCTGGGCTGGGAACCGGCCCCGGACGGCCGATTTTGGCGCAGAGCAGAGGCCGTGGAAGAATAGGCGGCTGCTGTACGCCCGCGAGCGCCCCTGCCACAGGGGGACCGTCGTCCGCCGGGTGCTACGGCTCCCGAATTCTCTACGAAGAACCCGCACCGGCGACCTGTGGCGTCGTGCGAAGAAAGCAGACGAGAACATGTCTTCTCTCCTGGACGGCGTCAACGCCGCCTCCCTGCGTACGGACGTCCCGGCCTTCCGCCCCGGTGACACCGTCAACGTCCACGTCCGCGTGATCGAGGGCAACCGCTCCCGTATCCAGCAGTTCAAGGGCGTCGTCATCCGCCGTCAGGGCTCCGGCGTGTCCGAGACCTTCACGGTCCGCAAGGTCTCCTTCAGCGTCGGTGTGGAGCGCACCTTCCCGGTGAACTCCCCGATCTTCGAGAAGATCGAGCTGGTCACCCGCGGTGACGTCCGCCGCGCCAAGCTGTACTACCTCCGTGAGCTCCGCGGCAAGGCCGCGAAGATCAAGGAGAAGCGCGACAACTGAGGCTCCCTCCGGTGTCCCGGAACGGCCGGATAGGCTCGCCTCCGATGGACACCGAAGCACCTCACCCGCAGCGCGGCCACTCCTCTCCCGACGAGGGGGAGGGGCGGCCGCGTTCTGCGTTCCTGCGGCTGACCTGGCGGCGGACGGCCCTGCTGGGCGTCGCGTGCACCGCGTTCCTGCTCCTGCTCAGCAACTTCGTCGTGCAGCCGTTCCAGATCCCGAGCACGTCGATGGAGCCGACCCTGGCCGTCGGCGACCGGGTGCTCGTCAACAAGCTGGCGTACCGTTTCGGCAATCAGCCTGCCCGCGGTGACCTGATCGTCTTCGACGGCACCGGGTCCTTCGTGCCCGAGCGCCCCGAGGGCGGCGGCCCCGGGGCGGTGCTGCGCGGCGCGGTCTCGGCACTGGGCCTGGCCGGGCCCTCCGACAGCGACTTCGTCAAGCGGGTCGTGGGCGTGGGCGGCGACGACGTGGTGTGCTGCGACGCGGCCGGACGCCTGGCCGTCAACGGGGTCCCGCTGCCGGAGCCGTACCTCTACCCCGGGGACGCCCCGTCGAAGGTGCCCTTCCGCATCGTCGTCCCGCTGGGCACCCTGTGGGTGATGGGTGATCACCGCTCCCAGTCCCGGGACTCGCGGGACCACCTCGGGGAGCCGGGGGGCGGGATGGTGCCGGTGGACAAGGTGATCGGACGGGCCGACTGGATCGGCTGGCCCGCCTCGCGCTGGGGCGCGGCGGACCGGACCGGCGGTGGACGTGGGTAGCCGCGGGAAGAAGCGCGAGCGCGAGCCGGAACCCTCCTTCGTCACCCTGGAGGGCGGCCGGGCCCACCGGCGCCTGCAGATGCGCCGGCTGCGGCGGCGCCGGCGCACCCGGCGGGCGGGCGAGCTGCCGCTGCTGGTGGTCGTGGCGCTGTGCATCGCGCTCGTCCTGAAGACGTTCCTCGTCCAGGCCTTCTTCATCCCCTCCGGCTCGATGGAACAGACGATCCGGATCGGCGACCGCGTCCTGGTCGACAAGCTCACCCCGTGGTTCGGCTCCGAGATCGAGCGCGGCGACGTCGTCGTCTTCAAGGACCCCGGCGGCTGGCTCCAGGGCGAGGCCGCCCGGCCCGAGCCCGATCCGGTCGTGGTCAAGCAGGTCAAGCAGGTGCTGACCTTCATCGGCCTGCTGCCCTCCGCCGACGAGCAGGACCTGATCAAGCGGGTCATCGGCATCGGCGGCGACACCGTCGCGTGCTGCGACGCCCAGGGGCGGGTGACCGTCAACGGCACGCCGCTCGACGAGCCGTACGTGAACCCCGGCGACGCGCCCTCCGAGATCCGCTTCGAGGTGCGGGTGCCCGAGGACCGGATCTTCGTGATGGGCGACCACCGCTCCAACTCGGCCGATTCCCGCTACCACCTGGACGAGGCAGGCCAGGGAACCATCGCCGTGCGCGACGTGGTGGGCCGGGCCGTCGTCATCGCCTGGCCGTACGGTCACTGGAGCTCGCTCGACACACCCGCGACGTTCCGTAACGTGCCCGATCGTGCGCGGCGCGGGCGCCGCAGGGGCCGCGGGGGCCCGGCGTTCGCATAGTGTGTCCTCGGTCTCCCGCGCCCTCGGGAACTCCCGGTCGTTAAGGGAGGGGAGGGCCCGTGTCCGAACCGGCGCGGGCCGCGACGCGAACGTACGAACTGAGGAGTGGATGTGGGGGATGTGGCAGTAGGCGCACGGTCCGAGCGCGATGAGCCGGAGGAGAAGCCGGACCCGGCCGTCGAGGAGAAGAACGAGGACGACGCAGCCGAAGCGCAGCCGCACCGCCCCTTCTGGAAGGAACTGCCGCTCCTCATCGGCATCGCCCTGGTGCTGGCCCTGCTGATCAAGACCTTCCTGATGCAGGCGTTCTCGATCCCCTCGGATTCCATGCAGAACACCCTGCAGCGCGGGGACCGGGTGCTGGTCGACAAGCTGACGCCGTGGTTCGGCTCCGAGCCCGAGCGCGGCGAGGTCGTGGTCTTCCACGACCCGGCGAACTGGCTGTCGGGGGAGCCCACTCCGCAGCCCAACCTCGTCCAGCAGGTCCTCAGCAAGATCGGCCTGATGCCGTCCGCCGACGAGAAGGACCTGATCAAGCGGGTCATCGCGGTCGGCGGGGACACGGTGGAGTGCAAGAAGGGCGGCCCGGTCAAGGTCAACGGCAAGGAGCTCGACGAGCCGTACATCTACCCGGGCGACACGCCGTGCGACGACTTCCCCTTCGGGCCGCTCACCGTGCCCGAGGGCAAGATCTGGGTGATGGGCGACCACCGGCAGAACTCGCAGGACTCCCGCTTCCACCAGCAGGACTCCACCAAGGGCTTCGTCCCGGTCGACAAGGTCGTCGGGCGCGCCGTGGTCGTCGCGTGGCCGCTCACCCGCTGGTCGACGCTGCCGGTCCCGGACACCTTCGACCAGCCGGGCATCAACGACAAGAAGGCCGCGGCGGCGCTCGGTGCCGCGCCGGCCGCGCTCGGACTCGTCGGCGCGGTGCCGCTCGTCCTGTGGCGCCGGCGGCGGCTGACCGTGCGGTCCGCGGCGCGGGACAGGCGTGGCTAGGGAGCGTACCGCCGGGTAGGGTGCCGCCCAGGTCGAGATCTCCTCAGGCGGGGGCGCGCAGCTATGGGCGGTACACAGCGGTCCACACAGGGAACCGTACGCGGTGGGGACGGCCGCGGTGGCCTCGGCAACGTGTTGTCGGGGATCGCCGTGGCCGTCGGCTTTGTGCTCTTCCTCGGCGGCTTCGTGTGGGGCGCGCTGGTCTACCGGCCGTACACCGTGCCCACGGACTCGATGATGCCGACGGTGCTGCCCGGGGACCGGGTGCTCGCCCAGCGCATCGACGGCGGCGAGGTCCGCCGCGGGGACGTGGTGATCTTCACCGACGCGGTATGGAGCAACGCTCCGATGCTCAAGCGGGTCGTCGGCGTCGGCGGCGACACCGTGCGCTGCTGCGGCGAGGGCGGCAGGCTCTCGGTGAACGGCAAGGAGCTCGACGAGCCCTACCTGGACATGGTGAAGGCCGACGGGTCGGGGCAGCGCTCGAGGGTGGCGTCGGAGACCCCGTTCGAGGTGACCGTCCCCGAGGGCAACCTGTTCCTGATGGGCGACCGGCGGTCGGCCTCGCTGGACTCCCGGGCGCACCTTCAGGAGGCCGGGCAGGGAACGGTGCCGCGGGAGGCGGTCAGCGCCCGGATCGACGCCCGTGTGTGGCCGTCGATGGTGATGGTGGAGCGCCCCGGCACGTACGCGGGGCTGCCCGGCGGGGTCTCCGCGCAGGGGCCGCTGCGGCTCCAGGTGGCGGCGGCCGTGACCGGCGCGTTCCTGGTGGTGGCGGGGGCCGCGTACGGGCCCGTCGCCCGCCTGCTGCGGCGTGGGCGGACCGGCGGGGCGGGAGCCGGCGGTGTCGGCTGAGGGTGGGACCCCGGCGGTGCCGGGCGACCCGGGCGACCCGGGCGACCCGGGCGTTTTGGGCGCCTCGGGTGATCCGGGTCCGCGGGCGGTGGCGCGGGTGATCCTGCTGGACCCGGACGACCGGATCCTGCTGCTGCACGGGTTCGAACCGGCCGATCCCGCGCAGGAGTGGTGGTTCACCCCGGGCGGCGGCCTGGAGGGGACCGAGAGCCGGGCGGAGGCCGCCCTGCGGGAGCTGGCCGAGGAGACCGGGATCACACAGGTGGAGCTCGGCCCGGTGCTGTGGCACCGCTACTGCTCCTTCCCCTTCGACGGGCGGCGCTGGGAGCAGGACGAGTGGTACTTCCTGGCCCGGACCAGCCAGACCGCGACCGCGCCGGCCGCTCTCACCGACCTGGAGCGGCGCAGCGTCACCGGTGCCAGATGGTGGACCTCCGAGGAACTTCTCGCAGCCCGTGAGACGGTGTACCCGACCAGACTCGCCGAGCTGCTGCGCAAGCTGCTCGACGAGGGTCCTCCGGGTGCGCCGGTGGTCCTGGATCCCGAAATCGTTTAGGGGCGCGTGAGCCTGGCGCACAATAGGGGGACGCACGGCTGAAGGGGAACATGCCATGAGCGCCGAGGACCTCGAGAAGTACGAGACCGAGATGGAGCTGAAGCTCTATCGGGAGTACCGCGACGTCGTCGGGCTGTTCAAGTACGTGATCGAGACGGAACGCCGTTTCTACCTCACCAACGACTACGAGATGCAGGTGCACTCGGTCCAGGGCGAGGTGTTCTTCGAGGTCACGATGGCGGACGCGTGGGTCTGGGACATGTACCGCCCGGCGCGCTTCGTCAAGCAGGTGCGCGTGCTGACCTTCAAGGACGTGAACATCGAGGAGCTCAACAAGACCGACCTGGAGCTCCCGGGCAGCTGAGGAAGTTATCCACAATGCCTCGGTTGTCCACCAAGATCCTTCTGATCGGGGGCGGCGCGGGACATTCGGTACCGGAGGTGGTGCCGGATGGACGCACGAGGGGCACTGGGGAAGTACGGCGAGGAGCTGGCCGCGCGGCGGCTGGCCGAAGCCGGGATGACCGTGATCGCGCGCAACTGGCGGTCCGGGCGGGGCGGTGAGATCGACATCGTCGCGCGGGACGGCGACGCGCTGGTGATCTGCGAGGTCAAGACGCGCCGGGCCGGCGCGTTCGAGCATCCCGCGGCGGCGGTCCGGGCGGGCAAGGCGGTGCGGCTGCGCCGGCTCGCCGAGCGGTGGCTGGCCGACCACGGCGGACCACCGCCCGGCGGGGTGCGCATCGACCTGGTCGCGGTGGTCCTGCCACGGCGCGGGGCGCCCGTCGTGGACCACCTCAGGGGGGTGGCCTGATGGGATTCGCGCGGACGTGCTCGGTGGCGCTGGTCGGCGTCGAGGGCGTGGTGGTGGAGGTGCAGGCCGACCTCGAACCGGGGGTGGCGGCCTTCACCCTCGTGGGCCTGCCGGACAAGACCCTGGTCGAGAGCCGGGACCGGGTGCGCGCTGCGGTGGTCAATTCCGGCGCGGAGTGGCCGCAGAAGAAGCTCACCGTCGGCCTCAGTCCGGCGTCGGTCCCCAAATGCGGTTCGGGGTTCGACCTGGCCGTCGCGGCGGCCGTCCTCGGCGCGGCCGAGCGTGTCGACGTGGCCGCCATCGCCGACCTGGTCCTCATCGGCGAGCTCGGTCTCGACGGCCGGGCCCGCCCCGTCCGGGGCGTCCTCCCGGCGGTCCTGGCGGCCGCGGAGGCCGGCTACCGCAGGGTGGTCGTCCCCCAGAGCTGCGCGGCGGAGGCCGCCCTGGTCCCGCAGGTCTCGGTGCTGGGCATCCGCAGCCTGCGCCAGCTGATCGCGGTCCTGACGGACGCCGAGATCCCCGACGAAGAGCCCCCCGAGCCGCCGGGGCGCCCGGACCCGATGCTCGCGGGCCTGGTCGTGCCGGGGGCCGCGCTGGGCACCGGCCTCCTCCGCGGACCGGCCGGGGCCGCCGCGGCGGCGGGCGGGGGACCGGGCGGCGCGGAGGGGCTGCCCGACCTCGCCGACGTGGCGGGGCAGCCGCTGGCCCGCCGGGCCCTGGAAGTGGCGGCCGCCGGCGGCCACCACCTCTTCCTCAGCGGCCCGCCCGGCGCCGGCAAGACGATGCTGGCCGAGCGGCTGCCGGGGATCCTGCCGCCGCTCACCCGGCAGGAGTCCCTGGAGGTCACCGCCGTCCACTCGGTCGCCGGGATCCTGCCGCCCGGCGAGCCCCTGGTCGGCGCGCCGCCCTACTGCGCCCCGCACCACTCGGCGACCATGCAGTCGCTGATCGGCGGCGGGCAGGGCGTGCCCCGGCCCGGGGCGGTCTCGCTGGCACACAAGGGCGTGCTCTTCCTGGACGAGGCCCCGGAGTTCAGCACGCGTGTCCTGGACGCGCTGCGCCAGCCGCTGGAATCCGGTCATGTCGTGGTGGCCCGCGCCGCCGGGGTGGTCCGGCTGCCCGCGCGGTTCCTGATGGTGCTGGCCGCCAACCCCTGCCCGTGCGGGCGGCACACCCTGCACGGGGCCGGCTGCGAATGCCCTCCGTCGGTGATCCGTCGCTACCAGAGCCGGCTCTCCGGGCCCCTCATGGACCGCGTCGACCTGCGGGTGGAGGTGGAACCGGTCAGCCGGTCCGACCTGCTGGGCCGGGGCGGGCGCGGCGAGGCCAGCAGCACCGTCGCCGCGCGGGTCGCCGAGGCCAGGGCCCGGGCGGCGGACCGGCTCGCCGGGACACCGTGGACCGTCAACAGCGAGGTCCCCGGGCACGAGCTGCGCACCCGCCGCCGGCCCGTGCCCGGCGCCCTCGACCAGGCCGAACGCGACCTGGAGCGGGGCTTGCTCACCGCGCGCGGCCTGGACCGGGTGCTGCGGGTCGCCTGGACCGTCGCCGACCTGGCCGGCAAGGACCGTCCCGACGCCCTCGACATGGCCGTCGCCCTGGAACTGCGCACCGGTATCGCCCGCGGTGTGCCGCTCGGCCCGGGAGCCGTGCGATGACCGGGCAGGAGGACCTGCGGGCGAGGGCCGCGCTGACCCGGGTGCTGGAGCCCGGGGACGAGCACGGCGGGCGCTGGCTGCGGGAGTTCGGGGCGGCCGAGGTGATACGGCTGCTCACCGGGCCCGAGGAGGGGAGCCGGGCGCTGGCCGGGGTGGGGCAGGAGCGGCTGGCCGGGTACCGCGGCCGGGCGGCGCTCGCGGACCCGGACCGCGACCTCGCACGGATCGAGGAGCTGGGCGGGCGGTTCGTCTGCCCCGGGTCGCCGCAGTGGCCCCGCCAGTTGGACGACCTCGGGGACACCCGGCCGGTGGGGCTGTGGCTGCGGGGCGCCCCCGACCTGCGGGCCTGGGCCCTGAGCTCGGTCGCCGTCGTCGGGGCCCGGGCCTGCACGCCCTACGGCGCCCACATGGCCCAGACCCTGGCCGCCGGACTCGTCGAACGCGGCTGGGTCGTGCTGTCCGGCGGCGCCTTCGGGGTCGACGGGGCCGCGCACCGCGGGGCGCTGGCCGCGGGCGGGGCGACGGCCGCCGTGCTGGCCTGCGGGGTGGACGTGGCGTACCCGCGCGGGCACGCCGGGCTGCTGGGCCGGATCGTCGGCCAGGGGCTGGTCCTGGGGGAGCTGCCCCCGGGCAGCCATCCCACCCGCAGCCGGTTCGTCCTGCGCAACCGGGTCATCGCCGCCCTCACCCGCGGCACGGTGGTCGTCGAGGCCGCGCTGCGCAGCGGCTCGCTGGTCACCGCCCGCCGCGCCCAGGCGCTGGGCCGGTTCACCATGGGCGTGCCCGGCCCCGCCACCAGCGCGCTCTCGGCCGGGGTGCACGAACTGCTGCGCGGCGGCGGCACCCTGGTCACCGACGCCGCCGACGTCGTCGAACTGGTCGGCGCCATGGGCGAGCTGGCGCCCGTGCGGCGCGGACCGGTGCTGACCCGGGACCTGCTGGCGCCGGCGGCGGCCAGGGTGCTCGACGCCCTGCCCGCCGGGCGGCCCGCCCGTGCCGAGGAGGTGGCACTGGCCGCGGGCACCGGAACCGATGAGGTCATCGGCAGACTGTACGAACTTCACTCTCTGGGGTTCGTCGAACGGCAGGGCGAGGAGTGGCGGTTGACCCCGCACCCGCCCGACGAGGGCACTCGAACCGGTGGCGTCCGGCGAGGCGGTCATTGACCTGGGGTGTTCCGGTGAAAGAGTGAAGCCGATGACAGATGCGGTCCTCCTGGTGCCAGCCGCCGGGACCGGGCGCGAGGCGCCGGTCCCGGGCCGCCCGCGCGATGTGAGCCGCTCCGGCGCCCCCGTGCGATCCCGTACTCTTCGCGCACCGCCTCTTCGCGCACCGCGACGATTCAGTCACGCTACGCTCCCAAGGAATCCGGCCCCGACAAAGGCGAAGCATGCCCCAGCACACCTCAGGGTCTGACCGCGCTGCCGTGCCCCCCGCTGCCCGCGGCAGCGAGAGGTCCACCGCGCCCTCGTCCCTGGACACGCTGTGGCGCTCGTACAAGGAATCGGGTGACGAACGGCTGCGGGAGCAGCTGATCCTGCACTACTCGCCGCTGGTCAAGTACGTCGCCGGCCGGGTCAGCGTCGGCCTGCCGCCCAACGTGGAGCAGGCCGACTTCGTCTCCTCCGGGGTCTTCGGGCTGATCGACGCCATCGAGAAGTTCGACATCGAGCGGTCGATCAAGTTCGAGACGTACGCGATCACCCGGATTCGCGGCGCGATGATCGACGAGCTGCGCGCGCTGGACTGGATCCCGCGCTCGGTGCGGCAGAAGGCGCGGGCCGTGGAGCGGGCCTACGCCACCCTGGAGGCGCAGCTGCGGCGCACCCCGACCGAGACCGAGGTCGCCGGCGAGATGGGCGTCGGGGTGGAGGAACTCCACTCCGTTTTCAGCCAGTTGTCCCTCGCCAACGTGGTCGCGCTGGAGGAGCTGCTGCACGTGGGCGGCGAGGGCGGCGACCGCCTCTCGCTCATGGACACCCTGGAGGACACCGCAGCCGACAATCCCGTGGAAGTGGCCGAGGACCGTGAGCTGCGCAGACTGCTGGCCCGGGCGATCAACACCCTCCCCGAGCGGGAGAAGACCGTGGTGACCCTCTACTACTACGAGGGCCTGACCCTCGCCGAGATCGGCCACGTCCTGGGCGTCACCGAGAGCCGCGTCAGCCAGATCCACACCAAGTCCGTGCTGCAACTGCGGGCGAAGCTGGCGGATGTCGGGCGGTGAGCTTGCGTCCCCTCCGTAGAGTGGAACCGTGCCAAGGATTCGAGCGGCCTCCGTGGCCGAGCACCGGACGATGCAGCGCGCCGCCCTGCTGGACGCCGCGCGTTCCCTGCTGTCCGAAGGCGGGACGGAAGCGCTGACCTTCCCCGCCCTCGCCGAGCGGACCGGCCTGGCCCGGTCCTCCGTCTACGAGTACTTCCGCTCGCGCGCGGCCGTGGTCGAAGAGCTGTGCGCGGTGGACTTCCCCGTGTGGGCGGCCGAGATCGAGGCGGCGATGGAGGCCGAGCAGGCCCCCGAGGCGAAGATCGAGGCCTATGTCCGCAGCCAGCTGAGCCTGGTCGGGGACCGGCGGCACCGGGCCGTGGTGGCGATCTCCGCCAGCGAGCTGGACGCCGGGGCGCGGGAGAAGATCCGCGCGGCCCACGGCGGCCTGGTGGCGATGATCGTCGAGGCGCTCGGCGCGCTCGGCCACGCCCAGCCCCGGCTGGCGGCCATGCTGCTCCAGGGCGTGGTGGACGCCGCGGTCCGGCGCATCGAGCTGGGCGCCGCGGAGGACCCCGCCGAGGTCACCGAGGTGGCCGTCGCCATGGCCCTGCGCGGCGTCCGGGGCTGACCCCGTTCCCCGCGGCAGCAGCCGGACCGCGGCGCGGCCGAGCAGCGCGAGCGGGTTGAGGTAGCTCTCGCCCGCCAGCAGCCCCCAGTGCAGGCACGCCACCGGGCAGTGCGTCCCCGCGTCGAGGACCGCCACGACCTGGCCGGCGGTGACGGCCTCCCCCGTCACCACCAGCGGCCGCACCGGCTCGTACGTGGTGCGCAGCCCGCCCGGGAGGGTGAGGGAGAGCACGCCGCGGCCGGCCACCTGTCCGGCGTAATGCACCCGGCCGGGGCCGACCGCGCGGATCCGCGCGCCCGGCGGCGCGGCGAGGTCCACCCCGCGGTGACCCGCCGCGTACGGCCCCGGCGGCGCATCCCACCAGCGGACCACGTGCAGCGGGGCCGGCAGCGGGCGGACGTACGGCGCGGCCGGGGCCGGCCGCGGATGGGCGTACGGCGCGGACGCGGCCGGCCGCGGATGGGCGTACGGCGCGGCCGGGGCCGGCCGCAGGTGGGCGTACGGCGTCGCGGGGGCCGGCAGCGGGCGGGCGTGCGGTGCGGGCGGGGTCGGCGGCAGGGCCAGCAGCAGCGTCAGGACCACGGTGAGCAGCGAGAACGTCATGTTCACCACGGTCCCCCGGCGGGCTCCCGACACCGGCCCGCCTGTGGACGACCGGGCCGTTGTGGACAACCGGGCCGCCGTGGATCGGGGGCACCCCGGACGGGGTCCGGGGGAGGCGTCATCCGGCACGGCGCCGGGTCCCGTACACTTCTTGTGGCGATCCGGGTCACCGGGTCGACTTCGCACGCCCCAGCACCGGCCCGCAGCGGCAACGGTGACAGCGTCCCTCGGTCCCCTTCTCGGGGGCAGGACGCGGCGGGGCGTCAGGATGCAACCGAGAATTCAAGGAGATACGGCCATGGCCGTCGTCACGATGCGGGAGCTGCTGGAAAGCGGCGTCCACTTCGGTCACCAGACCCGTCGCTGGAACCCGAAGATGAAGCGCTTCATCTTCACCGAGCGCAACGGCATCTACATCATCGACCTGCTCCAGTCGCTGTCGTACATCGACCGCGCCTACGAGTTCGTCAAGGAGACCGTCGCGCACGGCGGCTCCATCATGTTCGTCGGCACCAAGAAGCAGGCGCAGGAGGCGATCGCCGAGCAGGCGACCCGCGTCGGCATGCCCTACGTCAACCAGCGCTGGCTGGGCGGCATGCTCACCAACTTCTCCACCGTCTACAAGCGCCTTCAGCGTCTGAAGGAGCTCGAGGCGATCGACTTCGAGGACGTGGCCGCCTCCGGCCTCACCAAGAAGGAGCTCCTGGTCCTCTCCCGCGAGAAGGCCAAGCTGGAGAAGACCCTCGGTGGTATCCGCGAGATGCAGAAGGTGCCGAGCGCCGTCTGGATCGTCGACACCAAGAAGGAGCACATCGCCGTCGGTGAGGCGCGCAAGCTCCACATCCCGGTCGTCGCGATCCTCGACACCAACTGCGACCCCGACGAGGTCGACTACAAGATCCCGGGCAACGACGACGCGATCCGCTCCGTCACCCTGCTCACCCGCGTGATCGCCGACGCCGTCGCCGAGGGCCTCATCGCCCGTTCCGGCGTCGCCACCGGTGACTCGAAGCCGGGCGACAAGGCCGCCGGCGAGCCGCTCGCCGAGTGGGAGCGCGACCTGCTCGAGGGTGAGAAGAAGGCTGACGAGGCTCCGGCCGCCGCCGAGGCCCCCGCCGCCGAGGCCCCCGCGGCCGACGAGGCTCCGGCTGCCGAGGCTCCGGCCGCCGAGGCCGAGCAGGCCTGACCCACTGTGAGCGCCCGGCGTTCACCCGCCGGGCACTCGCAGCGCGGACGATGACGACGGGGGACGGTGCCACGGCACCGGCCCCCGCCGTTCACCCGTAGATCTACGACTTCGAGAGAGAATCACAGACTCATGGCGAACTACACCGCCGCTGACGTCAAGAAGCTCCGCGAGCTCACCGGCGCCGGCATGATGGACTGCAAGAAGGCTCTGGACGAGTCCGAGGGCAACGTCGACAAGGCCGTCGAGGCCCTGCGCATCAAGGGCCAGAAGGGCGTCGCCAAGCGCGAGGGCCGGTCCGCCGAGAACGGTGCCATCGTCTCCGTCATCGCCGAGGACGCCTCCGCCGGTGTTCTGGTCGAGCTGAAGTGCGAGACGGACTTCGTCGCCAAGGGCGAGAAGTTCCAGGCCGTCGCCAAGACCATCGCCGACCACGTCGTCGCCACCTCCCCGGCTGACATCGAGGCCCTGCTCTCCTCCGAGATCGAGGCCGGCAAGACCGTCCAGGCGTTCGTCGACGAGGCCAACGCCAACCTCGGCGAGAAGATCGTCCTCGACCGCTTCGCGCAGTACAAGGACGGCTTCGTCCACGCCTACATGCACCGCACGAACCCCGACCTGCCGCCGCAGATCGGTGTTCTGGTGGAGTTCGACAAGGAGAGCGACGTCGCTCGCGGCATCGCGCAGCACATCGCCGCCTTCGCGCCGAAGTACCTCTCCAAGGAGGACGTCCCGGCCGAGGTCATCGAGTCCGAGCGCCGCGTCGCCGAGGAGACCACCCGCGCCGAGGGCAAGCCCGAGGCCGCGCTCCCGAAGATCGTCGAGGGTCGCGTCAACGGCTTCTTCAAGGAGGCCACGCTGCTGGGCCAGCCGTACGCGCTGGACAACAAGAAGTCCGTCCAGCAGATCCTGGACGAGGCCGGTGTCACCCTGAAGCGCTTCACCCGCATCAAGGTCGGCATCTGAGTCCGTCCGTACGCGACGGACACCCGGACCCCGGTAGGGTCTGAGGCAGTCGTCCGCGTTCGCGCAGGACGACCGCAGATCTGACGAGGAGGCCATTGCCGTAGAGGGAACCGCAAGGACCCACCGGCAATGGCCTTCTTCGTATGTGCACGAGGAGATCTCCATGAATCAGGGCGTGGACCCCCACACCGCTTCCGACGACAAGAGCGACCACGACAAGAAGGCAGGCCGCCGCTTCATGCTGAAGCTGTCCGGCGAGGCCTTCTCCGGCGGCGGCGGCCTGGGTGTCGACCCCGACGTCGTGCACGCCATCGCCCGCGAGATCGCGGCCGTGGTCCGCGACGGCGCGGAAATCGCGGTCGTCATCGGCGGCGGCAACTTCTTCCGAGGCGCCGAGCTGCAGCAGCGCGGCATGGACCGTGCCCGGTCCGACTACATGGGCATGCTCGGCACCGTCATGAACTGCCTCGCCCTCCAGGACTTCCTGGAGAAGGAAGGCATCGACTCCCGCGTCCAGACCGCCATCACCATGGGCCAGGTCGCGGAACCGTACATCCCGCTGCGTGCCGTGCGGCACCTGGAGAAGGGCCGCGTCGTGATCTTCGGCGCCGGTATGGGCATGCCCTACTTCTCCACCGACACCACCGCCGCGCAGCGCGCCCTGGAGATCGACGCCGAGGCGCTTCTCATGGGCAAGAACGGCGTGGACGGGGTCTACGACTCCGACCCGAAGACCAACCCGGACGCCGTCAAGTTCGACGCGCTGGAGTACGGCGAGGTGCTCTCGCGCGACCTCAAGGTCGCCGACGCCACCGCCATCACGCTCTGCCGCGACAACAAGCTGCCGATCCTGGTCTTCGAGCTGCTCGCCGAGGGCAATATCGCCCGCGCGGTCAAGGGTGAGAAGATCGGCACGCTCGTGAGCGACGAGGGCACCCGGGCGTAGTGCCCCCGAGCCCCGGGCGCCGCCCCGAGCGTCCCGCCGGCCGCGAGGCCGGCGCCGCCCGCCTGAACCATCCATATCTGACATGCAGGAGCACGTGGTGATCGAAGAAATCCTCCTCGAGGCCGAGGAGAAGATGGAGAAGGCCGTCGTGGTCGCCAAGGAGGACTTCGCCGCGATCCGCACCGGCCGTGCGCACCCGGCGATGTTCAACAAGATCGTGGCGGACTACTACGGTGCCCTCACGCCCATCAACCAGCTGGCCTCCTTCTCGGTGCCCGAGCCGCGCATGGCCGTGGTGACCCCGTTCGACAAGAGCGCGCTGCGCAACATCGAGCAGGCCATCCGCGACTCCGACCTGGGTGTCAACCCCAGCAACGACGGCAACATCATCCGGGTGACCTTCCCGGAGCTCACCGAGGAGCGCCGCCGCGACTACATCAAGGTCGCGCGCACCAAGGCCGAGGACTCCAAGGTCTCCATCCGTTCCGTGCGCCGCAAGGCGAAGGATGCCCTCGACAAGCTCGTCAAGGACAAGGAGACGGGCGAGGACGAGGTGCGCCGCGCGGAGAAGGAGCTCGACGACACCACCGCGAAGTACGTCGCGCAGGTGGACGAGCTGCTCAAGCACAAGGAAGCCGAGCTCCTCGAGGTCTGATGAACGACTCTCCCTGGGCCGCGGAGCCGGTTGCCGCGGGTCCGGCTTATGATCGGGGGGCCGCCCTTCCGGGCGGCCCCCCGGTCCGTGCCGAGACGCCGCCGCAGGAGCCCATGCCCACGCCACCATCGCAGGCCCCGCAGGCCTCCTCGCAGCCTCCGCAGAGGAAGCGGGCGGGGCGGGACCTGCGCGCCGCCATAGGGGTCGGCGTCGGCCTCGGCGCGGTCATCTTCGCTTCGCTCTTCATCGTCAAGGCGGTCTTCGTCGGCGTCGTCGCCGTCGCGGTCGTCGTGGGCCTGTGGGAGCTGACGTCCCGGCTCCAGGAACGCAAGGGCATCAAGGCGCCGCTGGTACCGCTCGCGGTCGGCGGCGCGGCCATGGTCATCGCCGGATACGTCCGCGGGGCCGAGGGCGCGTGGGTGGCCATGGCCCTCACGGCGCTCGCGGTGCTCGTATGGCGGATGACCGAGCCGCCGGAGGACTACCTCAAGGACGTCACGGCCGGTGTCTTCGCCGCGTTCTACGTGCCGTTCCTGGCGACCTTCGTGGCGATGATGCTCACCGCGGACGACGGTCCGCAGCGGGTGGTCACCTTCCTGGTGCTCACCGTGGTCAGCGACACCGGCGCCTACGCGGTCGGCTGGCGCTTCGGCAAGCACAAGCTCGCCCCGCGCATCAGCCCCGGCAAGACCCGCGAGGGCCTGCTCGGCGCCGTCGCCTTCGCCATGGCGGCCGGCGCGCTGTGCATGGAGTTCCTGGTCGACGGCGGCAGCTGGTGGCAGGGTCTGCTGCTGGGGCTCGCGGTCGCCGTGAGCGCCACGCTCGGCGACCTCGGCGAGTCGATGATCAAGCGGGACCTGGGCATCAAGGACATGGGCACCCTGCTCCCGGGTCACGGGGGCATCATGGACCGCCTGGACTCCCTGCTGCCGACGGCACCGGTGGTGTGGCTGCTGCTGGCGGCCTTCGTCGGCACCAGTTGATCATGGTCGCAGGCTGATCAGGGACCCGTGCGGGTCCCAGCCGTTACCCTGGAAGGGCGCGCTGCTTCTGCGGCGCGCCTTTCGTCTTACGAGGAGTACCTGCCATGGCCCGCCCCGCACCGGGAGAGCTCACCTTCGTCGCCCCTCGCGGAGCCAAGAAGCCCCCGCGGCACCTGGCCGACCTCACCCCCGCCGAGCGCCGGGAGGCGGTCGCCGCGATCGGGGAGAAGCCGTTCCGGGCCAAGCAGCTCTCCCAGCACTACTTCGCGCGGTACGCGCACGACCCGGCCGAGTGGACCGACATCCCGGCCGGCTCGCGCGAGAAGCTCCAGCAGGAGCTGCTGCCCGACCTGATGTCGGTCGTACGGCACATCTCCTGCGACGACGACACCACCCGCAAGACCCTGTGGAAGCTGCACGACGGCACGCTCGTCGAGTCGGTCCTGATGCGTTACCCCGACCGGGTCACCATGTGCATCTCCTCGCAGGCCGGCTGCGGCATGAACTGCCCGTTCTGCGCCACCGGCCAGGCCGGCCTGGACCGCAACCTGTCCACCGCCGAGATCGTGCACCAGATCGTCGACGGCATGCGGGCCCTGCGCGACGGCGAGGTCCCCGGCGGACCCGCGCGGCTGTCCAACATCGTCTTCATGGGCATGGGCGAGCCGCTGGCCAACTACAAGCGGGTCGTCGGCGCCATCCGCCGCCTGACCGACCCCGAGCCCGACGGTCTGGGCCTCTCCCAGCGCGGCATCACGGTCTCCACCGTCGGTCTGGTCCCGGCGATGCTGCGCTTCGCCGACGAGGGATTCAAGTGCCGCCTCGCGGTCTCGCTGCACGCCCCGGACGACGAGCTGCGCGACACCCTGGTCCCGGTGAACACCCGCTGGAAGGTCCGCGAGGTTCTCGACGCGGCCTGGGAGTACGCCGAGAAGTCCGGCCGCCGGATCTCCATCGAGTACGCCCTGATCCGCGACATCAACGACCAGGCCTGGCGCGGCGACCTGCTGGGCAAGCTGCTCAAAGGCAAGCGTGTCCACGTCAACCTGATCCCGCTGAACCCCACGCCGGGCTCGAAGTGGACCGCCTCGCGGCCCGAGGACGAGCGGGCCTTCGTGGAGGCCATCGCCCGGCACGGCGTGCCCGTGACCGTACGGGACACCCGCGGCCAGGAGATCGACGGCGCCTGCGGCCAGCTGGCCGCCTCGGAGCGCTAGCTTCCGGCTCCCTCCGGCGGGATTCGGCCACGGGGTACCCTGTGGCCGAACCAATTTCATATTCCGACAGGGGAGCGCCACAGCGCTGAGAGTGCGGGAACCGTCATCCGCAGACCCTCTGAACCTCGCCCCGGTCATTCGGGGTAGGAAGTTCGGTCACCACTCATGCTGTTGCGCCCTGCCCGGCGACCGCTCCACCGACGCCGGGCAGGGCCGCGTCTTCTCCTGGACATCCCAGGAGGAATACACCAGTGAGCACCACCAAGAGAATGGCGGGCGCCGCGCTCGCCGCGGCCCTGGGCGTCAGCACGCTCGCCGCGTGCGGCGGCGGGGACGCCAAGGACAAGGACAAGGGCACGGCCACGAGCGGCTCGCCGAAGTCCAGGACCGTCACGCTCGTCTCGCACGACTCCTTCAACGTGACCGACACGGTCCTCAAGGAGTTCGAGCAGCAGAGCGGCTACACCGTCAAGGTGCTGAAGTCCGGTGACGCGGGCGCCGCGCTCAACCAGGAGATCCTCACCAAGGGCTCGCCGCGCGGCGACGTCTTCTTCGGCGTGGACAACACCCTGCTCAGCCGCGCCCTCGACAACGGCATCTTCACGCCGTACGAGGCCAAGGGCCTGGACCGGGTGAAGCCCGAGTACGTGCTCGACAAGGAGCACCGGGTCACCCCCGTCGACTCCGGCGACATCTGCGTCAACTACGACAAGGCGTACTTCGCCGAGAAGAAGCTCGTCCCGCCGCAGACCCTCGACGACCTGATCAAGCCCGAGTACAAGAACCTGCTGGTCACCGAGAACGCGGCGACCTCCTCGCCCGGCCTCGGCTTCCTGCTCGCCTCCGTCGGCAAGTACGGGGAGGAGGGCTGGAAGGACTACTGGGCCAAGCTGAAGGCCAACGGTGTCGAGGTCGTCGACGGCTGGGAGCAGGCCTACAACGAGCGCTTCTCCGGCTCCGCCGGCGGCAAGAAGGCCAAGGGCGACCGTCCGCTGGTCGTCTCCTACGCCTCCAGCCCGCCGGTCGAGGTGCTGTACGGCGAGCCCCGGCCGGCCGAGGCCCCGACGGGCGTCGCCACCGGCACCTGCTTCCGCCAGATCGAGTTCGCGGGGCTGCTCAAGGGCGGCAGGAACGAAGAGGGCGGCAAGGCGCTCGTGGACTTCCTGATCAGCAAGAAGTTCCAGGAGGACATGCCGCTGCAGATGTTCGTCAACCCCGTGACGACGGACGCCGCGCTGCCGGAGCTGTTCACCCGGCACGGTGTGGTCATCGACAAGCCGGAGACCGTCACTCCGGAAGCGATCGCCAAGAACCGTGAGCAGTGGGTCAAGGCATGGACCTCGACCGTCGTGAAGTAGGCGGCGGCAAGGGCGGGAGAACGGGCGCGGCGCCTGGGGGCGCCGCGCCGCGTCCCGGCGCGGCACCGGGCGAGGGGACCCGGGCGACGCTCGTCCGGCTCGCCCTGCTGGCGCTGCCCCTCGCCTTCTTCGCGCTCTTCTTCGCCTACCCCGTGGCGGCCATCGTCGGGCGGGGCCTCAGGACCGATGCCGGATGGCAGTTCGGCCGCTTCGGCGAGGTGCTGGGCCGCCCCGACATCGCCGACGTGCTGTGGTTCACCACCTGGCAGGCGTTCGTCTCCACCGCGCTCACCCTGCTGATCGCGCTTCCCGGCGCCTACGTCTTCGCGCGCTTCGAGTTCCCCGGCAAGCAGGTGCTGCGGGCCGTGGTGACCGTTCCCTTCGTCCTGCCGACCGTGGTGGTGGGCTCCGCCTTCCTCGCCCTGCTCGGCCGCGGCGGTCTGCTGGACGAGACGGTGGGCGTCCGCCTCGACACCACCGTGTGGGCGATCCTCCTCGCGCACGTCTTCTTCAACTACGCCGTCGTCGTCCGCACGGTCGGCGGCCTGTGGGCGCAGCTCGACCCGCGCCAGGAGGAGGCCGCGCGGGTGCTGGGCGCCGGCCGGTTCGCCGCCTGGCGGCGCGTGACGCTGCCCGCGCTGGCCCCGTCGGTCGCCGCCGCCTCGCTGATGGTGTTCCTCTTCACCTTCAGCTCCTTCGGCGTCGTCCTGATCCTGGGCGGCCCCGCGTACGCCACCCTCGAGGTGGAGGTCTACCGGCAGACCGCGCAGCTCCTGGACCTGTCGACGGCGGCCGTGCTGACGATGGTGCAGTTCGCGGCGATCGGCGCGATCCTCGCCCTGCACGCCTGGACCGTGCGCCGGCGCGAGCGGGCGCTGCGGCTGGTGGACCCCGCCCGGACCGCCCACCGGCCGCACGGCTGGGCGCAGCGCACCCTGCTCGGCGGGGTGCTGGCGACCATCGCGGTGCTGATCGTGGCGCCGCTGGCCGTGCTCGTCGAGCGCTCCTTCGACACCCCCGGCGGCTACGGCCTCGGCTTCTACCGGGCGCTGGGGGACGCGGGCGCGGGCGGCGGGACCTTCCTCGTACCGCCGCTGGAGGCGATCGGGAACTCCCTGCGGTACGCCCTGGCCGCCACCGTGATCGCCCTGCTGATCGGCGGGCTCGCGGCCGCCGCCCTGACCCTCCCCCACGCTCGGCCTCGCTCGAGCGGGGGCACCCCCATCGCGGGCCCGTTCGTCCGCGGCTTCGACGCGCTGCTGATGCTCCCGCTGGGCGTGTCCGCGGTGACCGTCGGCTTCGGTTTCCTGATCACGCTGGACGAGCCGCCGCTGGACCTGCGGACCTCGTGGATCCTGGTGCCGCTGGCCCAGGCCCTGGTCGGCGTGCCGTTCGTCGTACGGACCATGCTGCCCGTGCTGCGGGCCGTGGACGCCCGGCTGCGGGAGGCCGCGGCGGTGCTCGGCGCCTCCCCGTGGCGGGCCTGGCGGGAGGTGGACCTGCCGCTGGTGCGGCGGGCGCTGCTGATCGCGGCCGGGTTCGCCTTCGCGGTCTCGCTCGGCGAGTTCGGCGCGACCGTCTTCATCGCCCGGCCCGACGCTCCCACCCTGCCGGTGGCCGTCGCCCGGCTGCTGGGGCGGGCGGGGGAGCTCAACTACGGACAGGCGATGGCCCTGAGCACGATATTGATGCTGGTGTGCGCGGTGTCCCTGCTGGCGCTGGAGCGGCTGCGACCCGCCACGACCTCGGGAGAGTTCTGATGAGTGCCACGCCGTTGCTGGCCCTGGACGCGGTGACGGTCCGCTTCGGCGAGCGGGCGGTCGTCGAAGCGGTCTCGCTCGACGTCGCCGAGCACGAGATCGTGTGCGTGCTCGGGCCCAGCGGAAGCGGCAAGTCCACGCTCCTGCGGGTGATCGCCGGCCTGCAGCCGGTCGCGTCCGGGCGGGTCCTGCTCGGCGGCGCCGACCAGGCCGCCGTGCCCGTGCACCGGCGGGGCGTGGGCCTGATGTTCCAGGACCACCAGCTCTTCCCGCACCGTGACGTCGGCCGCAACGTGGCGTTCGGCCTGCGCATGCGGGGGCTCGCGCGGAGCGCGTCGGAGAGCCAGGTGGCCGGACTGCTGGAGCTGGTGGGCCTCCCGGGCGCCGAGCGCCGGCCCGTCGCCTCCCTGTCCGGGGGCGAACAGCAGCGGGTCGCGCTGGCCCGCGCGCTGGCCCCCTCGCCGCGGCTGCTGATGCTCGACGAGCCGCTCGGCCAGCTCGACCGGAGCCTGCGCGAACGGCTCGTCGTCGAACTGCGCGCGCTGTTCTCCCGGCTCGGGACGACCGTGCTGGCCGTCACCCACGACCAGGGCGAGGCCTTCGCACTGGCCGACCGGGTGGTGGTGATGCGCGACGGGCACATCGCGCAGGCGGGCACGCCGCTGGAGGTCTGGCGGCGGCCGGCTTCGGAGTTCGTGGCCCGGTTCCTGGGCTTCGAGAACGTGGTCCCGGCCACCGTCTCCGGGACGGCCGCCACCACCCCGTGGGGGCGGATCCCGGTCCCGCCCGGCTCGCCGCAGGGCGAACACCGGCTGCTGGTCCGCCCCGCGGGCGTCACGCTGGACTCCTCGGGCCTGGGTTCCTCGGGCCTGGACTGCGTGGTGCAGGCCCGCACCTTCCGGGGCGGTCACGTCACCCTGACGCTGCGGCCGGCCGACGGCCCGGTGCTCGAGGCGGAGTGCGACCTCGCCCGGGCGCCGGAGGCCGGCGACCCGGTCGCGGTCCGCTTCGCGCCGGACCAGGTCGTGGTCCTGCCGGCGGGGGCGGAGGCGGAGTCGGCCTAGCCGACGGGTACGGGGGCCGGCGTCCGCTCTTCCTCGGCGGCGTTGTGCTTGCCGTACCAGGCGACGGCCACCGCGCCCGCCACCGCCAGGACGAAGCCGAGGACGGCCAGCCAGGCGAAGCCGGCGCGGGAGGCGTCGCCCAGCCACAGGACGCCGATCGCGCCGGGCAGCACCGTCTCGCCGACGACCAGCGCGGCGGTCGCGCCGTTGACCGAGCCGATCTGCAGGGCGACCGTGTGCAGGTACATGCCGCCGAAGCCGGCCACCAGGATGGCGTACAGGGCCGGGTCGGAGACGAGGGTGCCCAGGTCGAACGGGTCGACGCCGTCGAGGATGCGGACGCCGACGCCCAGCGCGCCGAAGCCGAGGCCCGAGAGCAGACCGGCCAGGATCGCGGCGCGGGCGCCCAGCAGCCGGACCGCGACGGTGCCGCCCACGATGATCACGAGGGTGACCGCCAGCAGCCACCAGTGCGTGGAGACCGGGGTCGAACCGCTGCCCTCGTGGCCGGCGGCGCTGGCCAGCAGCACCAGCGCTCCGCAGACGACGCCGATCGAGGTCCACTCCTTGCGCGTGAGCCTGATGCCGAGCATCTTCACGCTCAGGACCGCCGTGACGACGAGGTTCGCGCTGATGACGGTCTGGGACAGGAACAGCGGCAGCAGCCGCGCGGCCAGCGCGCCCAGTCCGAAGCCCACGAAGTCGAGGATGGTGCCGACGATGAACTCCCAGGTCATCGCCGCCTTCGCGGTGGACGCCAGGTTGGGCCCGCCGTGCTGGGTCACCCCGGCGTCGGCCGGGGTCGAGCGGGCGGCCCGGCGCGAGCCCACGGCTTGCAGCACGGACCCCGTGCCGTAGCAGATGGACGCCGCGATGGCGGTAAGCAGGCCTATGAGCACCGAGGGCTCCGTTCACGTCTGGCAGGTTGTGCGGTACCTCTGCCAGACGCAGGAACGGGCCGTCGCGTTGCCTCGTTGACTCAACAGCTTCCCGCGCGGCGGGTCAGCGGGTCAGCGCGACCGCCGTCAGCTGGGCGACGGCCCAGCTCAGCGGCGCGCACACGACGAACAGGGCCGTGGCCCGCAGGGTCGCCGCGGTGCGCAGCACCCTGCCGGGCGTCCCGAGGTCCAGCAGGGCCGCGCGGGCCGCGGACCGGGCCTGGCGGGCCTCGACCGCCGAGGTCAGCAGGGTCGCGGCCGCGCACAGCGCCACCAGGACGGCGGCCGGGACGGTCAGCGGGCCGAGCGGGGGCGGCGCCCCGCCACCGGCGCGCAGGGCGGGTACGGCGAGCCAGCCCGCCGCCACCGCGCACAGCACGCCGAGCGGCCGGCCGACCCGGCCGGCCTCCTCCTGCAGGGCCCGCCCCGCCAGCAGCCGCAGCGCGCCCGGCCGTACCGCCTGGACCAGGGTCCCGCACAGGTACGCCAGCCCCGGCCCGGCCAGGGCCAGCCCGACGGCGGTCAGCGACCAGCCCGCGAGCATCCCGGCCGTGCCGCGCCCGGCGTACGCCTCGACGGCCAGCCCGCACGCGGTCAGTGTGATCCCCCAGGGCAGCTCGGCCTGCGGCGCGCGCGGCGGGTGCGGACGCAGGGCGAGCGCGACGGCGGCCGAGGCGGTCAGCGGCACGACGGCCAGCAGGGTGAGGACGCCCGCGACCGGCAACGGCTGCTGCGCGTGGAGGAGCGTGGCGCCCGCCCCGTCGAAGGGAAGCCCGGACAGGTCGCCGCGCAGGTGCAGGAACGCGGCGAGGGCGAGCGCGCTGCCCAGGGTGCAGGAGAGCGCCGTGGACACCGCCGCGACCAGCTGCCGCCGTACGGGTCCCAGCCCCACCGCGTCCATGCCCCCGCGGGGCCGGGTCGCGGGATCCGTACGGGCCACCGCGACCGCCAGCTGCACGGTCGCCGCCAGCGGGACCAGCGCCCACAGCAGGCGAGGGAACGATCCGGCAGAACCCTCCAGGGCGTCGCCGAGCACGTACAGCAGCAGGAACCCCGATCCCGCGGCGGCGGCCGCGACCAGCAGCCGGCGCAGCTGGACGAGCGGCCGCGAGCCGCGGGCTAGGCGGAGAGCGAGCACGCGGCCTGGCCTTCCGTGTCGGTGGGCCGGGTACCGGCGGTCCCGGCCGGGCGGCCGTCGACCAGGGCCAGATGCCGGTCGGCGACCGCGGCCGTGTCGGGGTCGTGGGTGGCGAGCACCACGGTGATGCCGTGCGAGCGGGCCGCGGTGGTGAGCGTACGCAGCAGCAGCGCGCACTCGGCACGGTGCAGCGGGGCGGTGGGCTCGTCGGCGAAGACCACCGCGGGGGCGTTGACCAGGGCCCGGGCGAGCGCGACCCGCTGGGCCTCGGTGGTGTTCAGGGCGTCGGGGCGCTTGCGGGCGAAGGCGCCGATGTCGAGGCGGTCCAGCCATTCGTCGGCGACCCGCTTGGCGTCGCGGTGCCGGGCCCCGGCGACCAGCAGCGGCAGCGCCGCGTTCTCCCAGACCCGCAGCTCGGGCAGGAGCTGCGGCTCGGGGCCGATCCAGCCGAACCGGTCGCGGCGCAGCCGCTCACGGGCCAGCGCGCCCATGGTGTGCACGGGCACGCTGTTGAACCAGACCTCGCCCTCGTCGGCCACGAGCTGTGCCGACAGGCAGCGCAGCAGCGTCGTCTTGCCGCAGCCGCGCGGGCCGGTGACGGCGAGGACCTCACCCTCGCGGACGCTGACCGAGACACCGATGATGCCGGGCGAGCCCTCCCCGGACTTCATCCGGGGGGACCCCCTGTGCGAGTAGAGCAGGGACCGTGCCCAGAGGACGTCATTATCCGGTGGGGCGTTGTCCGGTGGAGCCACCATGGCGTACACCTCCGTCCGGGGGAACGAAGCGGAGCCTGATCGGTCACTGGCGCCGCGGAGCCATCTAAAGAGATGAACGTGTTGGCTGCGCACAGCACACGGCCCGGACCCCTCGTTCTCACTCGAACGGGGGGTCCGGGCCGTGTGGTCGGACCGGTATTCAGGTGTTCAGGCGTTCGTCCGCGGGCCGCTCTACAGCTTGGTCCACGCCTCGGTGAGCACGTTGCGCAGGATCTGCTCGATCTCGTCGAACGTGCCCTGGTCCGCGATCAGCGGCGGGGCCAGCTGGACGACCGGGTCGCCACGGTCGTCGGCACGGCAGTACAGGCCGTTCTCGAAGAGCGCCTTCGAGAGGAAGCCGTAGAGCACGCGCTCGGTCTCCTCGTCCGTGAAGGACTCCTTGGTGGCCTTGTCCTTGACGAGCTCGATGCCGTAGAAGAAGCCGTTGCCGCGGACGTCGCCGACGATCGGCAGGTCGTGCAGCCTCTTCAGGGTGTCGAAGAAGTTGCCCTCCTGGTCCAGCACGTGCTGGTTCAGGCCTTCCTTGTCGAAGATGTCGAGGTTGGCGATCGCGACCGCCGAGGACACCGGGTGGCCACCGAAGGTGTAGCCGTGCAGGAAGGTGTTGTCACCCTTGTAGAACGGCTCCGCGATGCGGTCCGAGACGATGCAGGCGCCGATCGGGGAGTAGCCCGAGGTCATGCCCTTGGCGCAGGTGATCATGTCCGGTACGTAGCCGAACTTGTCGCAGGCGAACATCGTGCCCAGGCGGCCGAAGGCGCAGATCGTCTCGTCGGAGACGAGCAGGACGTCGTACTGGTCGCAGATCTCGCGGACCCGCTGGAAGTACCCGGGCGGCGGCGGGAAGCAGCCGCCGGCGTTCTGCACCGGCTCCAGGAAGACGGCCGCGACGGTGTCGGGGCCCTCGAAGAGGATCTGCTGCTCGATCTGGTCGGCGGCCCAGCGGCCGAAGGCCTCCGGGTCGTCGCCGTGGATCGGGGCGCGGTAGATGTTGGTGTTGGCCACCTTGTGGGCGCCGGGGACCAGCGGCTCGAACGGGGCCTTCAGGGCCGGCAGGCCGGTGATGGACAGGGCGCCCTGCGGGGTGCCGTGGTAGGCGACCGCACGCGAGATGACCTTGTACTTGGTCGGCTTGCCCTGGAGCTTGTAGTACTGCTTGGCGAGCTTCCAGGCGGTCTCGACCGCCTCGCCGCCGCCGGTGGTGAAGAACACCTTGTTCAGGTCGCCCGGGGCGTAGTCGGCGAGCCGCTCGGCGAGCTCGACGGCCTTGGGGTGCGCGTACGACCACACGGGGAAGAACGCGAGTTCCTGAGCCTGCTTGTAGGCGACCTCGGCCAGTTCCTTGCGGCCGTGGCCGGCGTTGACCACGAACAGTCCGGCGAGGCCGTCCAGGTAGCGCTTGCCCTTGTCGTCGTAGATGTAGGTGCCCTCGCCCCGCACGATGGTGGGGACGGGGGAGTTCTCGTACGAGGACATGCGGGTGAAGTGCATCCACAGGTGGTCGTACGCGGTCTTGGACAGGTCCTGGGTCACGGTTATCGGGTTCCCCACATGTAGGTCTGCTTCTTCAGCTTCAGGTAAACGAAGCTTTCGGTGGATCGCACGCCGGGGAGCGTGCGTATCCGCTTGTTGATCGTTTCCAGCAGGTGGTCGTCGTCCTCGCAGACGATTTCCACCATCAGGTCGAACGAGCCGGCGGTCATCACCACGTACTCGCACTCGGCCATCGCGGTCAGCGCGTCGGCCACCGGGTCGAGGTCGCCCTCGACGTTGATGCCGACCATCGCCTGGCGCCGCAGGCCCACGGTGAGCGGGTCGGTGACGGCCACGATCTGCATGACGCCCTGGTCGAGGAGCTTCTGCACGCGCTGGCGCACAGCTGCCTCGGACAGGCCGACGGCCTTGCCGATCGCTGCGTAGGGACGGCGACCGTCCTCCTGCAGTTGCTCGATGATCGCCAGGGACACAGCATCGACCGAAGGGGACGGTTGTCTGTTCCTGGAATCTGCGCTTCGACTGACCACGACCTCACTGTGCACGAGGAGTCGTCTGTTCCGCAAGACGGAATCGATGAAATCCGTTGCCGATCGACCTGGAACTTACGGATTTCGTAGTCCGGTGCGTCTGCCTCTGTCGAAAGCGTCGCTCTACGCGTTAGGCTGGGTACTTGTCTCAATCGTTGGACATCGGATCAGGAGTGTGGCTGTAGTGACCACCGAACTGCGTCGTCTGCGCAACTACATCGGCGGAGAGTTCAAGGACGCCGCCGACGGACGGACCACCGAGGTGGTCAACCCCGCCACCGGCGAGGTGTACGCCACCGCACCGCTCTCCGGCCAGGCCGATGTCGACGCCGCCATGGCCGCCGCCGCGGCCGCCTTCCCGGGCTGGCGCGACACCACCCCCTCGGAGCGCCAGAAGGCCCTGCTGAAGATCGCGGACGCCTTCGAGGCCCGCGCCGAGGAGCTGGTGGCCGTCGAGTCGGAGAACACCGGCAAGCCGCTGGGCCTGACGGCCAGCGAGGAGCTCCCCCCGATGGTCGACCAGATCCGCTTCTTCGCGGGTGCGGCCCGGCTGCTGGAGGGCCGCTCGGCCGGCGAGTACATGGACGGCATGACCTCGATCGTGCGCCGTGAGCCGGTCGGCGTCTGCGCCCAGGTGGCGCCGTGGAACTACCCGATGATGATGGCCGTGTGGAAGTTCGCCCCGGCGCTCGCCGCGGGCAACACCGTGGTGCTCAAGCCCTCGGACACCACCCCGGCCTCCACGGTCCTGATGGCCGAGATCATCGACTCGGTCCTGCCCAAGGGTGTCTTCAACGTCGTCTGCGGCGACCGCGAGACCGGCAAGGCCATGGTGGAGCACTCCACCCCGGCCATGGCCTCCATCACCGGCTCGGTACGGGCCGGCATGCAGGTCGCCGAGAGCGCCGCCAAGGACGTCAAGCGCGTCCACCTGGAGCTGGGCGGCAAGGCCCCGGTCGTGGTCTTCGAGGACGCCGACATCGCCAAGGCCGCCGAGGACATCGCGGTCGCGGGCTTCTTCAACGCCGGCCAGGACTGCACCGCCGCCACCCGCGTGCTCGTGCACGAGTCGATCCACGACGAGTTCGTGGCGGCGCTCGCCAAGAACGCGGCCGACACCAAGACCGGGCAGCCGGACGACGAGGACGTGCTCTACGGCCCGCTGAACAACCCCAACCAGCTCAAGCAGGTCGCGGGCTTCATCGAGCGCCTCCCCGCCCACGCCAAGGTCGAGGCGGGCGGCCACCAGGTCGGCGAGCAGGGCTACTTCTACGCCCCGACGGTCGTCTCCGGCCTGAAGCAGGACGACGAGATCATCCAGAACGAGGTCTTCGGCCCGGTCATCACGGTCCAGTCCTTCACGGACGAGGACCAGGCCCTGGCGTACGCGAACGGCGTCGAGTACGCGCTGGCCTCCTCGGTGTGGACCAAGGACCACTCCCGCGCGATGCGCATGTCCAAGAACCTCGACTTCGGCTGCGTGTGGATCAACACCCACATCCCGCTCGTCGCCGAGATGCCGCACGGCGGCTACAAGAAGTCCGGCTACGGCAAGGACCTCTCCGCCTACGGCTTCGAGGACTACACGCGCATCAAGCACGTGATGACCTCGCTGAACGGCTGAACGGCTGAACGGCTGAACGGCTGAACGGCTGAACGGCGGCCACAACGGCCACCCATGGGTCCCGAGGGGGCGGGCAGTAGACACTGTGTCTATTGCCCGCCCCCCGGCGTTACCTGAGTCTTCTCCCATGCCTGAACTCGCTTTCTCCCGCCGCGCGGTGCTGCGCGGCCTCGGTGCCGCAGGCCTGCTGACGGCCCTCACCGGCTGCGGGGTGCCCGCGGCCTACGTCCCGGAGGACCGGCGAGGGGCCCCGGACCGCTCCGAGCGGGACCGGAGCCTGTCCTTCTCCAACTGGCCGCTGTACATCGACACGGACGAGGAGGACGAGACCAGGCGCCCCACGCTGGAGGCCTTCTCGCAGCGGACGGGCATCGAGGTCCGCTACACCGAGGAGATCAACGACAACGACGAGTTCTTCGGCAAGGTCGGCCCGGCCCTGATGAACCACCAGGAGACCGGCCACGACCTGGTGGTGGTCAGCGACTGGATGGCGGCCCGCTTCGTACGCCTGGGCTGGACCCAGAAGATGGACCGCGCCGCCCAGGCCAACGTGAGCGCGCACCTGGACCCGCAGCTGCGCTCGCCCGCCTTCGACGAGGGCCGGCTGCACACCGTCCCCTGGCAGTCCGGCATCACCGGCATCGCCTACAACCGCAAGGCGCTCGGCAGGGAGCTGAAGTCCACGGCCGACCTCTTCCACCCCGACCTCAAGGGCCGCGTCACCCTCTTCTCCGGGCTCGACGAGTCCTTCGCGCTGCTGATGCAGGGCAACGGGGTGGACGTGACCCGGTGGACCGAGTCCGACTTCCACCGGGTGTGCGACCAGGTGGAGGACCTCGTGCGCCGGGGGCACGTGCGCCGTTTCACCGGCAACGACTACACCTCCGACCTGAGCAAGGGCGACGTCCTGGCCTGCCAGGCGTACTCGGGTGACGCCATCCAGCTGCAGGCCGACAACCCCGACATCGAGTTCGTGGTGCCCGAGGAGGGGGCCGAACTGTGGGCGGAGAGCCTGCTGGTGCCCAACCTCGCCCGCCACAAGGCCAACGCCGAGGCGCTGATCGACCACTACTACGACCCGGAGATCGCCGCCGAGCTCGCCGCGTCCGTCAACTACGTCTGCCCGGTCCCGGCCGCCCGCGAGGTGCTGGCCGGCTCCGACGACCGGGAGACGGCGGAACTCGCGGAGAACCCGCTGATCTTCCCCGACGACGACATGCGCAGCAGGCTCGCGGTGGCCCGGGACATCACCTCGGCGGAGCGCCGCGTCTTCGCCAAGCGCTGGAACTCCATCGTCGGCCTCTGACCGGCCCCGCAGCAGCTTTCTGAACATGTTCAGGAATAGACTTGAACATGTTCAGAAATGCGGCGTAGGCTGCTGCCATGATCGAAAGGCGCGCCCTCGAGCGGCGCATCCGTCTGTGGCTGGCCGTGTTCGTCGTCTGTCTGGTGCTCAGCGGCCTCACGGCCTTCCCCCTGGTCACCGAGGTCCGCTGGCTCAACTCGCTGATCTCCCACGAGTGGCTCGCACGGGTCGGCGAGGGGCTGGAACGGGCCGACGCCGACTACCCGTTCCTCCTCTACGGCACCGACTGGCTGGCCTTCGCCCACCTGGTCATCGCCGTCTTCTTCTACGGCGTCCACCGCGACCCGGTCCGCAACGTGTGGGTCGTGGAGGCGGGCATGATCGCCTGCGCCGGGATCACCCCGCTGGCCCTGATCTGCGGGCCGATCCGCGGCATCCCGTTCGGGTGGAGCCTGATCGACATGGCCTTCGGCGTCTTCGGCGTGATCCCGCTGCTGGCGCTGCGCCGCATGATCAAGCGGCTGGAGTCCCTGCCGTCGGCCGAGCCGGCCGCGCCGGCGACGGCGGGCGCCACCGCGTGACGGGCGCGGGCCGGCCCGGCGTATCAGTCGGCGAGCGCCGCCCGTACGCCCGCCAGCGCGTCGATGCGGTTGGTGGTGATCGAGTCCACGCCGGCCGCGATCAGCCGGCGCATGGTCCAGCGGGTGTCGGCCGTCCACGCCGACACCTTCAGCCCGTCCGCGTGCAGGGCGGTCACCAGCTCCCGGCCGAGCAGCCCGAAGCGGTAGTTCAGCCACGCCGGGCGGACCGCGTCGATCAGGACGCGGCGCGGCGGCGACAGCGTGGTCCAGGTCAGCGCGATCTCGGCGCCCGGGTCGGCGGCCCGTACCGCCAGCATCGTGCGCGGGCCGGCGCAGTAGTACGTACGGTCGCGCGCGCCGCACTCGCGGACCAGGCCGACCACCGCCTCGACCGCCTCGTACGTCGCGCCGGGCAGGTCGAGCATCAGCCGGCCCCCGCCCGCGCCCGCCGCCGTCAGCGCCGCGCGCAGCGTGGGGACCTGACCCTCGGTCAGCTCCCGCAGCTGCGCGGCCGTGACGGCGTCCAGGCGCACGTCGTGGCCCCACAGCCGCTGGAGCGTCTCGTCGTGCAGGAGGACCGGCACCCCGTCCCGCGTCAGCCGTACGTCGATCTCGACGGCGTCCGCCCCGCGCGCGAACGCGGAGCGGACCGAGGGCAGGGTGTTCTCACGGATGCGGTAGGGATCGCCGCGGTGGCCGACGGCCGTCAGGGTAGGCATGCGTCCCATTGTCCGCGGGCGTCAGTGGGCCAGCCAGGCCTCGGTGTACGTGTCGATCTCCGCGACGAGCGCCGCCTTGCCCGCCTCGTCGAGGAAGGAGGCCTCGACGGCGTTCTTGGCGAGCCGGGCCAGACCCCGCTCGTCGAGCTCCAGCAGCCGGGCGGCGACCGCGTACTCGTTGTTGAGGTCGGAGCCGAACATCGGAGGGTCGTCGCTGTTGATGGTGACGAGCACGCCCGCGCGCACCATCTCCTTGACGGGGTGCTGGTCGAGGTCGGCGACCGCGCGCGTGGCGATGTTGGAGGTCGGGCAGACCTCCAGCGCGATCCGGTGCTCCGCCAGGTACGCCAGCAGCTCCGGGTCCTGGGTGGCGCTGGTGCCGTGGCCGATCCGCTCGGCGCCCAGCTCGTTGATGGCGTCCCAGATCGTCTGCGGGCCGGTGGTCTCGCCCGCGTGCGGGACGCTGTGCAGGCCGGCGGCGCGCGCCTGGTCGAAGTACGGCTTGAACTGCGGGCGCGGCACACCGATCTCGGGGCCGCCCAGACCGAAGGACACCAGGCCCTCGGGCCGCAGCTCGACGGCGAGCCGCGCGGTCTCGGCGGCGGCCTCCAGCCCGGCCTCGCCGGGGATGTCGAAGCACCAGCGCAGGATGACGCCGTGCTCGGCCTCGGCGGCCTTGCGGGCGTCCTCGATGGCGTCCATGAAGGCCTTCCCGTCGATGCCGCGACGGGTGGAGGAGTACGGGGTGATGGTCAGCTCGGCGTACCGGATGTTCTGCCGGGCCATGTCACGGGCGACCTCGAAGGTCAGCAGCCGGACGTCCTCCGGGGTGCGGACCAGGTCCACGACGGAGAGGTAGACCTCGATGAAGTGGGCGAAGTCGGTGAAGGTGAAGTAGTCGGCCAGCGCCTCCGGGTCCGTGGGCACCTTGGAGTCGGGGTGCCGGGCGGCGAGTTCGGCGACGATGCGGGGCGAGGCCGAGCCGACGTGGTGGACGTGGAGTTCCGCCTTGGGCAACCCCGCGATGAAGGGGTGCAGGTCGGGCATGAAGGGCCTCCGGATGCTGACGCGGTTGCGGTCGGTCCGCCCCATCGTAGGCAGCTCAAGGGGCTGTCGGTGTCAGCCCGTAGCATGGTTGTACGAGAGGGGGGCGCCGTATGACCGAACACAGCCCCGAGCCCGTGGACCCGTGGGCGCCGCCGGCGCGGCCGGCGGTGGAGCTGGGCAAGAAGCAGGCCTCGCGGGGGGACGCGAGCACACCGGGCATGGCACCCGGGCCGCCGTCGGTGCACGACCAGCCGACCATCGCGGGGATGCCGGGAGCGGGCGGGACGCCCGCCGGGGGACCGGCCGGCCACACCCGCCCCGGGGCGGCGCCCGCCGCACACCCCACGCCCGTACCGTCGGCCGCGCAGCAGCCGGCGCCGTCGGGCTACCAGCCGGTCGCCCAGCCCGCCCGGCCCGCTTCGGCGGGCTACGGCTACCCCGCCCCGGCCGACCACCCGGTGTACGGGTACCCGGGCGGCTATCCCGGATACCCGGGGTACGCCGGTCACCAGCCCTACGCGGGCCCGCCGCAGAACGGTTTCGGCACGACCGGGCTGGTGCTCGGCATCCTGTCCGTGGTCGGCTTCTTCACCAGCTTCCTCGCCATCGTGCTCGGGGTCCTGGCCGTCATCTTCGGAGCGCTCGGCCGCGGCCGGGCCCAGCGCGGCGAGGCCGACAACGGCGGGGTGGCGACGTCCGGGCTGGTCCTCGGGATCATCGGCATCGCGCTGGCCGTCCTGGTGATCGTGCTGATGTTCTCCAGCCTCCGGGACCTCGGTCCCCTGGAGGACGACGGCCCGCCGTCCCGCGGCCGCGACTCCATATCCCAGGTGTACCAGCGCGCCTGACGCCGCCGCCCGCTACCGCTACCGCTACCGCTACCGCTACCGCTGCCACGGCCAGGTGGCGTTCCGGCCGTCCTCGATGAGGCTCACCATCCGGAAGGCCGCGTCCGTCAGCCCGCCGAAGGTGTGGCGGTTGCCGGTGCCGACGGGCGTGTGGCCGACCTGGTAGCCGGCGAGGTTCCACGTGTAGAGCGGGACCCTGGCGGGCACCTGGGCGGACGGGCCGCCGGGGTGGTACGCGGCCTGCTCGTCGGTGACGATCAGCACCCGGTCGTGCCCGTGGTAGTGCCTGCGCAGGGCCTGGGCGGTGTTGGTGCCGCCGAGGTTGCCGAAGCGCCCCAGCACGGCGAGCACCGACTCGCCCTTGCGGTACGCGACGGGGCTGCTGCACGTGCCGAACTCGATCAGGTCGGCGCGCTCCGCCCGCATCGCCAGCGCGGTGCCGAAGACGGCCGCCGCGTCCGCCCGGTTGAGCTGGGAGCGCTCCGACAGCGGGGACCACATGGAGCCCGACCGGTCCACCAGGATCAGTGAACGGCCCGGCAGCGCCGGCACGTTCGCCAGCGAGTGGCCCAGCGCCCGCTCCAGCGGGTCCGCCCAGCGCGGCGAGGGCGCGTGCCGGTACCCGGCGAGGTAGCGGAAGGGGAACTGCCGCGAGGCGGCGACGGTTTCCGGGTCCGCGATCCTCGCCGCGACCCCGGCGGCCACCTCGTCGGAGATCCCGGCCTGGTCGAAGTTGCGCAGGTTGCGCAGCAGCGCCATGACGCCCATCGAGGGGATGACCGCCTCCCAGGCGGCCGCGTCCATCGGCCCCTGGAGCCAGCCGGCCAGTGCCTCCCAGGTCATGCCCGCCTCGGCCAGCCGGTCCGCGCCGCCCGGTGCGGTGACGACGGCCCGGCGTTCGTCGACCGGCAGCTCCATGAGCTCCCGATGGGCCGTCAGCGTACGGTTCCCGGCGGGCGGTACGGCGCCCTCCGGGTGGTGCCGGCGGTCCAGGGCGTGGGCGAACAGCTCGCCCTGCCAGGGTTTGGCCGGGTCGGGGGAGGCGTGCACCAGGTTGAGGACGTCGCCGAAGCGGAAGCCCTTCGACGCGGTGTCGTACTTCAGCAGCGACCGGCCGGAGTACAGGCGCCGCACGGCGTCGGCGATGCCGCGCTTGACGGGCTTGGGCACGTTCCTGCCGTACGTGGTGATCCAGTGGGCGAGCAGCTCGCCGGGCTCGTCGGCGCGGCGCAGGACGCTGTCCACGACCTGGCGGCCCGACGGGCCCTCGGTGGCGCCCGCCTCCAGGCGGGCCTTGACGTACGCGGCGGCGCCGACGAGCGAGGCGGTGCGCATGTTCGCCTCCCCGCGCAGCCAGCCCAGCAGACCGGCGGTCCACTCCGGATCCTCGACGGCGAGCCGGCGCACGAGCGCCGCGTACCGCGCGTCGCGTTCGCCCGCGCCCTCGTAGAAGGTGCGCTGCCGCACGAAGTTGGCGACGGCCAGCAGGAACAGTTCGGTGTGCGGGTCGCGCAGGTGGCCCGCCCCGCCCTGGTGGGTGAGGACGCCTTCCTGCGCCGGGTGGGCCCCGCCGGGCCCGTAGGCGCCGTGTGCGGCGGCGGCGGAGACGGAGTGGGCCACGAGCATCTCGGGCCAGACCTTGGACACGCGCTGCGTGTAGCGAGGCAGTGGGAATCCCCCCGGATTCGGCAACGGAACGTGGGCGGTGCGACGTGGTGGCGGGGGCCCGAGATCGGGATCGGCGACGGTCCGGGAGCCCGGCGAGCCACCGAGCTGCTCCACCGGCCGACGGCCCGGGGGCCGGCGGCCGAGCGGGATTCGAACCCGCGACCTCCGGGTTGAGAAGGAGCCGTCACCTGCGCACCGGGCGCCCCGCCCGCACCTCCCGAGATCAAAAGAGCGGCGGCGTCACTTGGGTTTCGGAAAGGAAGGAGCCGCAGCCGTCGCACCGGGAGGTGCGTGACTGCGGAGCAGCCTAGGAGGCTCCCGCCCGGACCGCCACCGGTTTTCCGGGCCCTCGTGTCCCGCGGTGCCGCCCGGTGCTCCGGTACCGCGTCGTGCTCCGGTGCCGCCCGGTGCTCCGGTGCCGCCCGGTGCTCCGGTACCGCGTCGTGCTCCGGTGCCGCCCGGTGCCCCGGCTCCTACGCGCCGTCCCCCGACCGCAGCCGCTCCCGCGCCTCCATCAGCGCGAAGCCCAGCAGGTTCAGCCCCCGCCAGCGCGCCGGGTCCAGGGCCCGCTCGTCGTCGGCCGCCAGGCCGATGCCCCAGATCCGGTCCACCGGGCTCGCCTCCACCAGCACCCGGTCCCCGGTGCCCAGCAGGTACCCCCGCAGCTGCGGCGTCGAGCCGAACTTGTGCGTGCTGCCCGCCACCACGACGGCGAACCGCTCGCGCTTCCACACCGCGTCGTCGAAGCCGCGCACCAGCCGCCCGGCCTTCTTCGCCTCCGCCGGGGTCCGTGCCTCGACGGCCGCCCGCTCCGCCTCCGCGTCACCGAACAGCCGAGCCTTCTCGGCCATCATCCAGTGCTCGGCGGTGGCATAGTGGATGTCACTCACAGTGAAGGGTGCCGGCCACCACTGGCTCAGGCAGCTCGGACCGAGGGTTCCGTCCGGCCGTGGCCGATGCCCCCAGAAGGGCAGGTACTTCACCCTCTCACCCCGGCTGACCTGCCCGATCAGTTCGTCGATCATCTCCATGCACGCGAGTCTGACAGCCGCCACTGACACTTCGTACGGGATTTGCGGTCCGCCTCGACACATGGTCGACCGATTCCGTCGCGTAATCAAAAGGCAACAACGGAATCACTTGGCGGAGTGGAACACCTCTGTCAGGATCGGCACTCAATTCGAGCTGAAGCTACGGAGAGCGTGATGGGCAACCGCTTCCAGGTCAAGGAACGCTTCGCGGACGGCGCGCAGTACATCGACGGACGGCTGCGGCACGGCACCGGTGACGCGTCACACACCGTCGTCAACCCCGCCACCGGCGAGGAGGTCCTGACCTACCGGCTGGCCTCCACGGCCGACGTGGACGAGGCCGTGGCCGCCGCCGAGCGGGCCTTCCCCGCCTGGTCCGCGGCCACCCCCGGTGAGCGCTCCGACGCCCTGCACCGGCTCGCGGCGGTCCTCGCCGAGCAGGCCGAGGACTTCGCGTACGCCGAGTCCGTCCAGTGCGGCAAGCCGATCAGGCTCGCCACCGAGTTCGACGTACCGGGCACGATCGACAACACCGCTTTCTTCGCGGGCGCCGCGCGGCACCTCCAGGGCCAGGCCGCCGCCGAGTACTCCGGCGACCACACCTCGTACGTACGCCGCGAGGCGATCGGCGTGATCGGCTCCATCGCGCCCTGGAACTACCCCCTCCAGATGGCCGCCTGGAAGATCCTCCCGGCCGTCGCCGCGGGCAACACGATCGTCCTCAAGCCCGCCGAGCTCACCCCGCTGACCTCCCTGATGTTCGCGCAGGCGGCCCAGGAGGCGGGCCTGCCCGACGGCGTGATCAACATCGTCACCGGCGCGGGCAGGGAGGCCGGCGAGCACCTGGTCGGCCACCCGGACGTGGTGATGACCTCCTTCACCGGCTCCACCGCCGTCGGCCGGCGCGTCGCCGAGATCGCCACCGCCACCGTCAAGCGCCTGCACCTGGAGCTCGGCGGCAAGGCGCCCTTCGTGGTCTTCGACGACGCCGACCTGGAGGCCGCCGCCCACGGCGCCGTCGCCGCCTCCCTCATCAACACCGGCCAGGACTGCACGGCCGCCACCCGCGCCTACGTCCAGCGGCCCCTGTTCGACGCCTTCACCGCCCGCGTCGCCGCGCTGATGGACACCGTCCGCCTCGGTGACCCCCTCGACCCCGCCACCGACCTCGGCCCGCTGGTCTCCTACGCCCAGCGCGACCGCGTCGCCGGCTTCGTCGAGCGGGCCCGCGCGTACGCCACCGTCGTCACCGGCGGCGAGATCCCCGGCGGCGCGCTCGCCGACGGCGCCTACTACCGGCCCACCCTGATCGCCGGCGCCGCCCAGGACAGCGAGGTCGTCCAGAGCGAGATCTTCGGCCCCGTCCTGGTCGTACTGCCCTTCGACACCGACGACGAGGGCATCGCCCTGGCCAACGACACCCCCTACGGGCTGGCCGCCTCCGCCTGGAGCCGCGACGTCTACCGCGCCGGCCGTGCCACCCGCGAGATCAAGGCGGGCTGCGTGTGGGTCAACGACCACATTCCGATCATCAGCGAGATGCCCCACGGGGGCTACAAGGCCAGCGGCTTCGGAAAGGACATGAGCGCCTACTCCTTCGAGGAGTACACGCAGGTCAAGCACGTGATGTACGACAACACGGCGGTCGCCGCCAAGGACTGGCACCGCACGATCTTCGGGGACCGATAACCGCTCCGCACGACCGGCGGACGACAACCAACCCGAAAGGGCACAGCGCATGGAGCAGTACGAGCCCGACCGCCTCTCGCCGGCGCAACTCGCCGCGATGCGGCGCAGCCTTGAAAGCGGCCGAGGCGCCCTCACCCGCCGCTCGCTGCTGCGCGCCACCGGAGTCGGCGCGCTCACCCTCGGCGGCCTGTCCGGGCTGTCCGCGTGCGGCATCCCGCCCGCGCAGCGGGCAGACCAGTCCACGGCCTCGGACGACCACTCGGAGAAGGAGAAGGTGCTGAACTTCTCCAACTGGACCGAGTACATGGACACCAGCGACGACGAGAAGACCCGGCCCACCCTGGAGGAGTTCACCAAGCGCACCGGGATCGAGGTCAACTACACCGAGGACATCAACGACAACGTCGAGTTCTTCGGCAAGATCCGCCCGCAGCTGGCGGCCGGCCAGGACACCGGCCGCGACCTGATCGTCGTCACCGACTGGCTCGCCGCCCGCATCATCCGGCTCGGCTGGGCGCAGAAGCTGGACCCCTCCCACCTCCCGCACGCCTACGCCAACCTGATCCCGCAGTACCGCAATCCCGACTGGGACCCCGGCCGCGCGTACAGCTACCCCTGGACCGGCATCGACACCGTCATCGCCTACAACGCCAAGGCCACCGACGGCAGGAAGGTCGACTCCGTCACCCAGCTGCTCGACGACCCCTCCCTCAAGGGCCGGGTGGGCCTGCTCACCGAGATGCGCGACACCGTCGGCATGACCCTGCTCGACCTCGGCAAGGACCCGGCGACCTTCACGGACGCCGACTACGACGCGGCCATCGGCCGCCTCCAGAAGGCCGTGGACAAGAAGCAGATCCGCCGCTTCACGGGCAACGACTACACCTCGGACCTCGACAAGGGCGACATCGCGGCCTGCCTGGCCTGGGCCGGCGACGTCATCCAGCTCCAGGCCGGCAACCCGGACATCAAGTACGCCATCCCCGCGCCCGGTTACATCACCTCCAGCGACAACCTGCTGGTCCCCGCCCGCGCGCGGCACAAGGCCAACGCCGAGAAGCTCATCGACTACTACTACGAGCCCCCCGTCGCCGCCCAGCTGGCCGCCTTCATCAGCTACGTCTGCCCGGTCGAAGGCGTCAAGGAGGAGCTCGCGAAGATCGATCCCGCCCTCGCGGACAACCCCCTGATCGTCCCGGACAAGGCCATGGCCGCCAAGGCCCACCCCTTCCGTTCCCTCACCGCCGCGGAAGAGACGGCGTACGAGGAGAAGTTCGCCAAGCTCATCGGCTCCTGAGCCGCCGCACCCCCCTGCGCCCCCCTTCCGCCCCTTCCACCCCCGGGACCGCGACCCATGACTGACACGACCGCGGGCGGCGACGTCCGCCTCTCCGGGATCAGCAAGCACTACGGCTCCTTCACCGCCGTGCACCCGCTCGATCTCACCATCCCCCAGGGCTCCTTCTTCGCCCTGCTCGGCGCCTCCGGCTGCGGCAAGACCACCACCCTGCGCATGATCGCCGGCCTGGAGGAGCCCTCCACCGGTACGGTCCACCTCGGCGCGCGCGAGGTCACCCAGCTGCCGCCGTACAAGCGCCCGGTCAACACGGTGTTCCAGAGCTACGCGCTCTTCCCGCACATGGACATCTTCGAGAACATCGCCTTCGGGCTGCGCCGCCGCGGCATCAAGTCCGTGAAGAAGCAGGTCGACGACATGATCGACCTCGTCCAGCTCGGCGAGCACGCCAACAAGAAGCCGCACCAGCTCTCCGGCGGCCAGCAGCAGCGCGTCGCCGTCGCCCGCGCGCTCATCAACCACCCCCAGGTGCTGCTGCTCGACGAGCCGCTCGGCGCCCTCGACCTCAAGCTGCGCCGCCAGATGCAGCTGGAGCTCAAGCGGATCCAGACCGAGGTCGGCATCACCTTCGTGCACGTCACGCACGACCAGGAGGAGGCCATGACGATGGCCGACTCGGTCGCGGTCATGAACGGCGGCCGGGTCGAGCAGCTGGGCGCGCCCGCCGACCTCTACGAGAACCCGCGCACCACCTTCGTCGCGAACTTCCTGGGCACCTCCAACCTCATCGAGGCCGCCGTGGAGTCCGGTGGCGGCTCCTCCGACGTCGTCGTCTCCGCCTCCGGCACCACGCTGCGGCTGCCCGCCGCGCGCTGTTCCACCACCCCGCGCAGCGGCGGGAAGCTGCTGGTCGGCATCCGCCCCGAGAAGATCTCGCTGGTCCCGGCCGACGAGGAGCACACCATCGCGGCCGGCCGCAACAAGATCGTGGGCAGGATCGCCGACTCCTCCTTCATCGGCGTCTCCACCCAGTACGTCATCGACAGCCCGGTCTGCCCCGAGCTGGAGGTGTACGCGCAGAACATCGAGCGCGACGCCCGCCTGGTCCCCGGCGCCGAGGTGATCCTGCACTGGAACCCGGAGCACACCTTCGGTCTGGACGCGGCCATGGACATCGACGCCGGCATCGAGACCGTCGAGGAGTCCGCGTGACCACGACCGCCGCGCCGCCCCAGGCGCCCGCGCCCGCCGAACCACCGGTCCACCGCCCCTCGCGGCGCAAGCGGCTCGTCCCGTACTGGCTGCTGCTGCCCGGCATCCTGTGGCTGCTGGTCTTCTTCGTGCTGCCGATGATCTACCAGGCCTCCACCTCGGTGCAGACCGGTTCCCTCGAAGAGGGCTTCGAGGTCACCTGGCACTTCGGCACCTACTGGGACGCCTTCACCGAGTACTACCCGCAGTTCCTGCGCTCCCTGCTGTACGCCGGCACCGCCACCGTGCTGTGCCTGCTGTTCGGCTACCCGCTGGCCTACCTGATCGCCTTCAAGGCCGGCCGCTGGCGCAACCTGCTGCTGATCCTGGTCATCGCGCCCTTCTTCACCAGCTTCCTGATCCGCACCCTGGCCTGGAAGACGATCCTGGCCGACGGCGGCCCGGTCGTCGGCGTGCTCAACGCGGTCGGCTTCCTCGACGTCACCAGCTGGCTGGGCCTGACCGAGGGCGACCGGGTGCTGGCCACCCCGCTGGCCGTCGTGTGCGGTCTGACGTACAACTTCCTGCCCTTCATGATCCTGCCGCTCTACACCTCGCTGGAGCGGATCGACACCCGTCTGCACGAGGCGGCCGGCGACCTGTACGCCACCCCCGCCACCACCTTCCGCAAGGTGACCTTCCCGCTCTCGATGCCGGGCGTGGTCTCCGGGACCCTGCTCACCTTCATCCCGGCGAGCGGCGACTACGTCAACGCGGAGCTGCTCGGCTCCACGGACACCCGGATGATCGGCAACGTCATCCAGTCGCAGTACCTGCGGATCCTCGACTATCCGACGGCGGCCGCGCTGTCGTTCATCCTCATGGCCATCGTGCTGATCATGGTCACCGTCTACATCCGCCGAGCGGGAACGGAGGACCTGGTCTGATGCAGTGGCTGCGCCGCAATCTCGTCGTCATCGCGGGCCTGTGCACGCTCGCGTACCTGATCCTCCCGAACGTCGTCGTGACGGTGTTCTCCTTCAACAACCCCACCGGGCGGTTCAACTACGCCTGGCAGGAGTTCTCCCTGGACGCCTGGAAGGACCCCTGCGGGGTCGCCGACCTGTGCGGGTCCCTCGGGCTCTCCCTCCAGATCGCCCTGTGGGCCACCATCGGCGCCACCGTCCTCGGCGCGATGATCGCCTTCGCGCTGGTGCGCTACCGCTTCCGGGCGCGCGGCGCGGTCAACAGCCTGATCTTCATGCCGATGGCCATGCCCGAGATCGTGATGGCGGCCTCGCTGCTCGCGCTCTTCCTCAACATGGGCATCCAGCTGGGCTTCTGGACGATCCTGATCGCCCACATCATGTTCTGCCTCAGCTTCGTCGTCGCCGCCGTCAAGGCGCGGGTGCTCTCCATGGACCCGCGGCTGGAGGAGGCCGCCCGCGACCTGTACGCCGGTCCGGTGCAGACCTTCCTGCGGGTGACCCTGCCGATCGCGGCCCCCGGAATCGCCGCCGGCGCGCTGCTGGCGTTCGCGCTCTCCTTCGACGACTTCATCATCACCAACTTCAACTCGGGCAACACCGTCACCTTCCCCATGTTCGTGTGGGGATCGGCGCAGCGCGGTACGCCCGTCCAGATCAACGTCATCGGTACGGCGATGTTCGTCATCGCGGTGCTGGTGGTCCTCGCCGGTCAGATGATCGGCAACCGCCGCAAGAAGACGCAAGCCAAGTAATACCCCCCGTAACTCTGTAGGGAGTTGGAAGCCATGGCCCCAGTCGCCATGCGAAGTGTTGCGAAATCCCTTTCCGAAGCGCTGCCGGTCTCGTACTGGCTGGACGACCCCGGCAAGCCCGCCGCGCAGCCGGCGCTCACCTCCGACGAGGCCTGCGACCTGCTGGTCATCGGCGGCGGCTACAGCGGCCTGTGGACCGCGCTCATCGCCAAGGAGCGCGATCCCGCACGGGACGTCGTCCTGATCGAGTCCAAGGAGGCGGGCTGGGCCGCCTCCGGCCGCAACGGCGGGTTCTGCGCCGCCTCCCTCACCCACGGCCTGGCCAACGGCCTGGCCCGCTGGCCCGGCGAGCTCGCCAAGCTGGAGGAGCTGGGCGCCCGCAACCTCGACGAGATCGAGGCGGCGGTCGCCCGCTACGGCATCGACTGCGACTTCGAGCGCACCGGCGAGATCGACGTCGCCACCGAGCCGCACCAGGTGGAGGAGCTGCGCGAACTGTACGAGCAGGCCCAGAAGCTGGGCCTGGCGGACGGCTCGCGCTGGCTGGAGCGCGACGAACTGCGCGCCGAGGTCGACTCGCCGACCTTCCTCGCGGGCCTGTGGGACACCGACGGCGTCGCGATGCTCAACCCGGCCAAGCTCGCCTGGGGGCTGAAGGAGGCCTGCCTGGGCCTGGGCGTGCGCATCTACGAGAACACCCGGGGGCTCTCGCTCGCCGCCTCCGGTGCGGGGATGGCCGTACGCACCCCGTACGGGCGGATCTTCGCCCGCCGGGTCGCGCTCGGCACGAACATCTTCCCCTCCCTGGTCAAGCGGATCCGCCCGTTCACGGTCCCGGTCTACGACTACGCGCTGATGACCGAGCCGCTGAGCCCCGAGCAGCTGGCGGCCATCGGCTGGCGGGGCCGCCAGGGCATGGGCGACAGCGCCAACCAGTTCCACTACTTCCGGATCACCCCGGAGAACCGCATCCTGTGGGGCGGCTACGACGCCATCTATCCCTACCGGGGCAAGCTCGACTCCGAGTACGACCACCGCCCCGAGACGTACCTGAAGCTGGCGCAGCACTTCTTCACGGCGTTCCCGCAGCTGGAGGGCGTGAACTTCAGCCACGCCTGGGGCGGCGCGATCGACACCTGCTCGCGCTTCTCCGCCTTCTTCGGCACCGCGCACGGCGGCAAGGTCGCCTACGCCGCCGGATACACCGGGCTCGGTGTCGGTGCCACCCGCTTCGGCGCCGACGTGATGCTGGACCTGCTGGACGGGGCGCGCACCGAGCGGACCGGACTGGAGATGGTGAAGTCCCGGCCGATGCCGTTCCCGCCCGAGCCGTTCGCCTGGACGGGGATCACGCTCACCAAGTGGTCCCTGGCGCGGGCCGACGCCCGCGGCGGCCGCCGCAACCTGTGGCTGAAGGCCATGGACAAGTTCGGCCTCGGCTTCGACAGCTGAGCCCGGGCGGGCCCCGCATCCGCGACCGGCGGGCGCTGCGCGCCCCCGGCGCACACGCCCGGTTCATGGCGTGAGCCGTTTCACCACCACGGGGTGGGGGAACCCGCGTCATCGCCCGGCCCGGCCCCGCTCTCTGACGGTGAGGACCCCTCACCTACAGGGAACGGAGGCCGGGCGATGCAGGGCTCGGAGATCAGGAGCGCGGTGGAATGGCTGGTGGCGGTGGCGCCGGATCCCGACGCCTGCCGGTGGGAGTGGGAGCGCAGCCCCCTCGGGGTCACGCTGCTGCCCGCCGGCCGGAGCTGGGACGTACTGATCCTGCCCGGGGAGCTGGGGCAGCTCACGCTCGACGTGCTCCAGCGGCTGCTGGAGCGGCCCGGCCCGGTGCTCGCCGACTTCGGTGACTCCCGGCTGGGCTTCTTCGTGCCCGCCGGCACCGCCTCGCGCTGGATGGGCACGGGCGTACGGGGGGCGGGACGCGGCAGCTGGATCGTCGTCCCCTATCCCGGCCGGGCCACCGGCGGGGCGCGCTGGCTGGTGCTCCCCGACGGGCTGGGCACGCTCACCGATCCGGTGGTGCTGGAGCTCGCGATGCACGAGGCGGCGGCCGTGGTGGCGGGGGAGCCCGGGTGGGACGCAAGCGCGAGGCCTTGACAGGGGCATTGGTCTGGACCATGTTGTGCGCCGCCGGGTTCCTCCATCCCCCCATGTTCCGGAGGCAGTTGTGCGCCGCAGAATACTGTCCCTGCTTACGGCCGCCGCCCTGGCGGCGGCCGGTCTGCTCGCCGCGGGGCCGCCCGCCGCGGCGGCGGACGCCGACCTCGCCCGCAACGGCGGCTTCGAGTCGGGCCTCACCGGCTGGAGCTGCACGGCCGGCAGCGCAGCCGTCGTCGGCTCACCCGTCCACGGCGGCGCCGCGGCCCTGAAGGCCACCCCGGCCGGGCAGGACAACGCCCGGTGCGCCCAGGCCGTCACCGTCCGGCCCGGGGCGACGTACACGCTGAGCGCCTGGGTGCAGGGCGCGTACGTCTACCTGGGCGCGAGCGGCACCGGCACCACCGACGTGTCCACGTGGACCCGGTCGGCGGGCGCCTGGACCAAGCTCACGACCACCTTCCGCACGGGCCCCTCGACGACGTCCGTGACCGTGTACACCCACGGCTGGTACGGCCAGAACGCCCACCACGTCGACGACCTCGCGGTGGTCGGCCCCGACCCGGGCGGCCCCGGCGGGCCCGACCTCCCGGCCGCCCCCACCGGCCTCACCGCGTCGGGCGCCACCGCCACCTCGGTCGGCCTGTCCTGGTCGGCGGTCGCCGGCGCCACCGGCTACACCGTCTACCGCGACGGCGCCGCGGCCCTGACCGTCAGCGGCACCTCGGCGACGGTGACCGGCCTCGCGCCCGCCACGACGTACGCCTTCCAGGTGGCCGCGGTGGGCCCGGCGGGCGAGGGTCCGCGCAGCGCCGTCGTCCCCGCCGCCACCACGAGCGGCGGCCCCGGCGGACCGGACCTGCCCGCCCACGCCCTCGTCGGCTACCTCCACGCGAGCTTCGCCAACGGCTCCGGCTATGTCCGGATGGCCGACGTCCCCGCGTCCTGGGACGTGATCAACCTCGCCTTCGGCGAGCCGACCTCGGTGACCTCGGGCGACATCCGCTTCCGCCTGTGCCCGGTGGCCGAGTGCCCGAACGTGGAATCGGCCGCCGAGTTCAAGGCGGCGATCAAGGCCAAGCAGGCGGCCGGCAAGAAGGTGCTGATCTCCATCGGCGGCCAGAACGGCCAGGTGCAGCTCGCCACGGCGGCCGCCCGCGACACCTTCGTCTCCTCCGTCGGCCGGATCATCGACGAGTACGGCCTCGACGGCCTCGACATCGACTTCGAGGGCCACTCCCTGTCGCTGGCGGCGGGCGACACCGACTTCCGCAGCCCCACCACGCCGGTGATCGTCAACCTGATCTCGGCGCTGAAGACCCTCAAGGCCCGGTACGGCCCGGACTTCGTCCTGACCATGGCCCCGGAGACCTTCTTCGTCCAGCTCGGCTACCAGTTCTACGGCCCGGGCCCGTGGGGCGGGCAGGACCCGCGGGCCGGCGCCTACCTCCCGGTCATCCACGCCCTGCGCGACGACCTCACCCTGCTGCACGTGCAGGACTACAACTCCGGCCCGATCATGGGCCTGGACAACCAGTACCACTCCATGGGCGGCGCCGACTTCCACATCGCCATGACCGACATGCTCCTGACCGGCTTCCCGGTCGCGGGCGACACCGCACGCGTCTTCCCGGCCCTGCGCCCCGACCAGGTCGCCATCGGCCTGCCGGCCACGCCCCAGGCGGGCAACGGGCACACACCGCCCGCCGAGGTGAACAAGGCCCTGGACTGCCTGACGAAGAAGACGAACTGCGGCGCCTCCACCACCCACGGCACCTGGCCCGCGCTGCGCGGCCTGATGACGTGGTCGGTCAACTGGGACCGGTTCGGCGGCTGGGAGTTCTCCCGGAACTTCGACGCCTACTTCGGCGGCTGACCGCCCGTCTCAGACCGCACGCGCCGCGCCGCGGCGCACGGCGAGGAGCAGCGGGACGCACAGCAGGCAGCTGGCCAGCACGTCCAGGGGCCAGTGCCAGCCGCGCAGGATCAGGCCGGTGGCCGTCGCGCCCGTCAGCAGGAGGGCGGCGGCCATCGGCCAGGCGCGGCGGACGTACGGCGTGATCAGCAGGGCCGCGCCGATGTAGGCCACGGCCGAGGTGGCCGTGTGCCCCGAGGGGAAGTAGCCGGCCGCCCAGGGCTCCAGCGGGCCCGGCCGGGCGGTCCACTCCTTCAGCGGGACGACCAGGGCCGGGACCAGGGCCATGGCCAGGCCCGCCACCAGCGCGCCCCGGCGGTTGCCGCGCCACGCCGCCCAGCCCATCGCCAGCAGCAGGACCGGTACGGCGACCGGGACGTTGCCGAGGTCGGAGAGGCGTTCGGTGACGGCGTCGGGGACCGTGCGGACGACGGCACGGCTCAGGCTCTCGTCCGGCGCCAGCAGCGGGCCGGAGACCAGGACCTGCCAGGTGATCAGGGCCAGGCCGAGGAGCGCGGCCGCCGCGGTGCGCAGGGCCCGGGAGGAGAAGACGGCCGGCCGTCCCGGAACAGGGGGGATGGTTCCGGGACGGCCGCCCTGATCGGGTTGCCGTGCGCCCCGGGGGGTTTGGGGCGGACGGCTGTCCGATCGGTGAGGAGTGTGCGCGAACGCATGCCCGGTACGGCGCTGGGGAAGCCCGGTACCGGAATCGTCCCCGGGAGACCGGCGACGGTGTGTCTCACTCATCTGCAGAAACCGTACGGCAGCGAGAGGGGGACCGACAGCGGGATCGCGCTCCCGCCATCGGCCCCCCACACGTTCTTCACAGGGCCCGACCGTTACCGCTGGTATGGATCGAGCACCGTGTTCGGACGCTCGCTCAGATGCCCGCGAAGGCGCCCTCGATGATGTCCAGGCCCTCGTTCAGCAGGTCGTCGCCGATGACGATCGGGGGCAGGAAGCGGAGCACGTTGCCGTAGGTGCCGCAGGTGAGGACGAGCAGGCCCTCGGCGTGGCAGGCCTTGGCGAGCGCGCCGGCGGCCTCCGGGTTCGGGGTCTTGGACGCGGGGTCCTTGACCAGCTCGATCGCGATCATCGCACCGCGGCCGCGGATGTCACCGATGATGTCGTACTTCTCCTGCATCGCCGTCAGGCGGGCCTTCATCACCGACTCGATGTGCTTGGCCCTGGCGTTGAGGTCGAGCTCCTTCATCGTCTCGATGGAGCCCAGGGCGCCGGCGCAGGCCACCGGGTTGCCGCCGTAGGTGCCGCCCAGGCCGCCCGCGTGCGCGGCGTCCATGATCTCGGCGCGGCCGGTCACGGCGGCCAGCGGCAGACCGCCGGCGATGCCCTTGGCGGTGGTGATCAGGTCCGGGACGATGCCCTCGTCCTCGCACGCGAACCACTGGCCGGTGCGGCAGAAGCCGGACTGGATCTCGTCGGCGACGAACACGATGCCGTTGTCGTTGGCGAACTTCACGATCGCCGGCAGGAAGCCCTTGGCCGGCTCGATGAAGCCGCCCTCGCCGAGCACCGGCTCGATGATGATCGCGGCGACGTTCTCGGCGCCGATCTGCTTGGTGATCTGGTCGATCGCCTGCGCGGCGGCCTCGGGGCCGCAGTTCTCGGCACCGGTGGGCCAGCGGTAGCCGTAGGCGACCGGCACGCGGTAGACCTCGGGCGCGAACGGGCCGAAGCCCTGCTTGTACGGCATGTTCTTCGCCGTCAGCGCCATGGTGAGGTTGGTGCGGCCGTGGTAGCCGTGGTCGAAGACGACGACGGCCTGGCGCTTGGTGTACGAACGGGCGATCTTGACGGCGTTCTCGACGGCCTCGGCGCCCGAGTTGAACAGCGCCGACTTCTTCGCGTGGTCACCGGGGGTCAGCTCGGCGAGCGCCTCGCAGACCTCGACGTAGCCCTCGTAGGGGGTGACCATGAAACAGGTGTGGGTGAAGTCGGCGAGCTGCGCGGAGGCGCGGCGCACGACGGCCTCGGCGGAGGCGCCGACCGAGGTCACGGCGATGCCGGAGCCGAAGTCGATCAGGCGGTTGCCGTCGACGTCCTCGATGATGCCGCCGCCCGCGCGGGCCGTGAAGACGGGGAGCACGGAGCCCACGCCGCCGGCCACCGTCTCCAGACGGCGGGCCTGCAGCTCCTGCGACTTCGGGCCGGGGATCGCGGTGACGATGCGGCGCTCCTGCGGGACAGCGGTCATGGGGGCTCCTGGGGGTGTTTGCGGGCCGTTTTCGGACGCACGTGTGTCTTTGTCCGCAGGCTAGGCCCGAGGGAGGGCCGAAGGCATGCTCCGTTCGGGAGTGGTGCCCGCGTGTCCTTGTCCGTGACGGCCATAGGAGGGGCGGGGCCGGGCGCCGCGGGCCGGTCACCGGGTGTCGCGCCGATCCGGCCGGGGTACGGGCCGCGGGGCGGTCCCGGCCACTAGATTGAGCGCCGCAGCACAGTGAACGGGGCAGGCAGGGGGCAGGGGTTCATGGACACCGACGGTACGTACGGCACACCGGACGCGGTCGCCCGCGGGGGCCAGGTCCCCCGGCCGGCCGGGCCACCGCTGCCGCCGGGCGCCGGAACCCCCCACGCACCGGGACCGGCCCAGGACCCGCAGGCACTGGATCCGCACGCACTGGATCCGCACGCCCCGGACCTGCCCGCCCCGGACCCGCAGGCAGCGGGCCGCTCCCCGAAGGCGCACGCCCCGGCGACCGCGGTCCCGCCCGCCCCCGCCGTCCCCCCGGCCCCCGCCGCCCCGCCGGTGCGGCCGCCCCGCCCCGCCCACGCGCCCCGCCCCGCCGCCGGGGCCGCCGGGGCGCTGGCCGAGTGGCTGCGCACGCCCCGGCCCGAGGCCGAGCCCGGCACCTGGCGCCTGGGCCACGTGCCGCGCGCCGCCCAGGACCCCGAGGAGGCCGTACCGGCGCGCGCGCTGCTCAGCTCCGCCGTGATCTCCTTCCTCGTCTGCGTCCTGGTGTGGTCGCTGATCCGCAACGGCTACATCACGGCGTGGGACGAGCCGCTGCGGATGTTCACCCCGAACGACTGGTGGGACCTGCACGGCGAGCCCCGCCCCGGCCAGGGCGGCATGACCGCCAAGCCGCTCTACGAGCTGCTCTTCGACGCCGCCCTGCTCTACGGTTTCGGCCGCCTCGGCCGCTGGAAGCTCGCCTGGAACCGGCTCGTCGTCGCCCGCGGCCCCTGGGCCCGCGCCGGGGCGGCCGCGCTCGTCGCCCTCCTGGCGGTCCTGCTGGTCCGTCACTACCAGCTCCCGCTGCGCGCGCTCGCCTACTCGCTGCTCCCGTTCGGCACCGACCAGGTCGCCAACAAGCAGCTCGTCGACACCGCCCACCTCCTCCTGGACGCGGGCGTCGTGCTGGCCTGCGCCGTCCTCGGCGGCGGGCTCACCCTGCTGCGCCGCCGCGGGCCCGGCGCCTCCGCCGCGCCGGCCGGCCGGCCCGGCGCCCCGGCCCCGGTCGAGCCCGGGTCCGAGGAGGATCCCGTCCGCTGGTCGCAGCTGCGCGCCGCCGGCCTGGCCGACGCCGCCGACCGGCTCGGCGCCGACACCGAGGCCGGCCGGATGGGCGACGTCGACCACGTCCGCATCCGCCGCGCCTGGGAGTCCGTCCAGGTCGACCCCACCCGCTTCACCGCCTTCGCCGACGCGGTGCGCGCCAAGGGCGCCGGCGCCTGCGCGCACCCCTCCGGAGCGCGCGACCTGCCGGTCCGGGCCGCCCGGCACGACCTGCTCCTGCGGCAGGTCCGCCTGGGCACGGTCGCGGACACCGAACGCAACCCCTACGCCCGGCGCACCACCGGCCTCGCCCTCGACCCCGAGGTGCTCGGCACCTCACTGCTGGCCGTCGGCCCCTCCGGCGCGGGCAAGACCGGACGGCTGGTGCGGCCCGTCGTGGAGTCGCTGGCCCTCCAGGCGCTGGCCGGACAGGCCGCCGTCATCGCGGTCGGCGCGGCCGGGGCCCGGCTCGGGCCCGACGACGCGTACGACGTGGTGGTCCGCATCGGCGACGACTCCTCCGTGCACGACCTCGACCTCTACGGCGGCACCCCCGACCCCGACGAGGCGGCCACCCTGCTCGCCGAGGCCTTCGTCGGCGACGTACCGGGCATCGACGTACGGCGGGCCGCGACCGCCCTGGCCCAGCTGCTCGGCCCCTTCCGGGCCGCCTACGGGCGCTTCCCCGGCGTCCCCGAGCTGCGCGAACTCCTCGACCAGGTGCCCGCCGCCGTCGCCGCGCTGCGCGAGGACCTCCAGAGCGCCGGCCAGTACGCGATGCTGCGCGAGCTCGACGCGCGGGAGCGCGCCTCCGGCTCCCACGGCGACCCCGGGCCGCTGCTCGCCGACCGCGTGGCCCTGCTGGACCGGCCCGCGTTCGCCGGGTCCTTCGACACCACCGGGCAGAACCGGATGTTCTCGCTCAGCTTCCTGGAGCACCCCCTGCGGGTCCGCATCGACCTGCCCGAGCGCGGGCACACCGACGCCTCCCGGATGCTGGCCCGGCTGCTGCTCGCCCAGTTCACGGCGAGCGTCGCCGCCCGCGCCGACCGCTCGCTCTTCGCCTTCCTGGCCCTCGACGACGCCTCCGCCACGCTGACCCCGCAGACCGTGCGGGAACTGAGCCGGCTGCGCTCGGCCCACGCCGGGGTGCTGCTGGCCCTGCGCACGCTGGAGGACGTACCCGAGGGGCTGCGCACGCCGCTGCTGGGCGCGGTGGGCTGCCGGATGGCGTTCTCCGGGGTCACCACCTGGGACGGCAAGCGGTTCGCGGAGGCCTGGGGCACCGAGTGGGTGGAGGCGCGCGACGTCACCAGCCGGGACGTCTTCGCCGACCAGGCCCTCACCCGGTGGATCCACGCCCTGCGCAAGCTGATCACCGGCAAGGCCGTGACCACGGACGCGGTGACCGTACGGCAGGTGGAGCGGGAGCGGTGGTCGGCCTCGGACCTCGCGCACGCGGTGCCGGCCGGGTGCGCGGTGCTGTCGCTGACCACGGTGCGCGGCGAGCGGGCGGCGCCGCTGCTGGTGGAGCTGGGCCACGCCGGATGACGGCCGTCGGGGAAGCCGCCCGCCGGTTGCCGCGACGGCCGTGTGGCGACCCGTACGAGGTGGCAGAATCGACCTGAGCCGTTCATACGCCACGGCGAAATGAATCATTGTCGAAAGCCCCGGGAACCGATGCCGCTCACTCTCGCCTCGCTCGTCCAGCACTCGGCGCTCAAGCTCAGCGTCCGCGCGGGGGAGGACCGGCTGGACACGCCGGTGCGCTGGGCGCACGTCAGCGAGCTCGCCGACCCCGTCCCCTACATGGAGGGCGGCGAGCTGCTGCTCATCACGGCCATGAAGCTGGACGCCGAGGACCCCGAGGAGATGCGCGCCTACGTCCGCCGGCTGGCGGCCGCCGGGGTCGTCGGCATCGGCTTCGCCGTCGGCGTCAACTACGACGCGATCCCCCAGGCCCTGGTGGAGGCCGCCCGCGGCGAGGACCTGCCGCTGCTGGAGGTGCCCCGGCGCACCCCCTTCCTCGCGATCAGCAAGGCCGTCTCCGCGGCGCTGGCCGCCGACCAGTACCGGGCGGTGACCGCCGGATTCGAGGCGCAGCGCGAGCTCACGCGGGCCGCGCTGTCCGCCGAGGGCCCCGCCGAACTGCTGGCCAGGCTCGCCGCGCACGTGCACGGCTGGGCGGCCCTGTACGACACCTCGGGGGCGGTCGTCGCGGCCGCGCCCGACTGGGCCGCCCGGCGCGCCGCCCGGCTCACCCCGGACGTCGAACGGCTGCGCGAACGCCCGGCGCCGGCCAGCGCCGTGGTCGGCGGCTCGGACGACCGGGTCGAACTGCAGTCGCTGGGCACCGGCCGGCGGGCCCGCGGCGCGCTGGCCGTGGGCACGGGCGCGCCGCTGGGCACCGCCGAGCGGTACGCCGTCCACTCGGCGGTCGCCCTGCTCACGCTGACCACCGAACGCTCGCGCGCCCTGCACGACGCCGAGTCGCGGCTGGGCGCGGCCGTGCTGCGGATGCTGCTGGCCGGGGAACCCGAGCACGCCCAGGCCGTGGCCGCCGACCTGTACGGCGGACTGCTGGAGGCGCCGTTCCGGCTGGTCGTGGTCGAACCGGCGCTGCCCGGGACCGCCCAGCCCGAAGGCCTGGCCGCCTTCGCCGACGCCGTGGAGTCGGCGGCGGCCCGGGCCGGCGAGACCCTGCTCGTGGTGCCCGAGACCGGACGGCTGGTGGTGCTGGCCGCCGACGGCGGCGCGGCCGTACAGGCGGTGGCCGCCCACGCGGAGGCCCTCGAAGGCCGGCGGGGCCGGGACGCCACCGGCCCCGAGGCCGACGAACTGGTCATCGGCCTGTCCGCGCCCGCGGGCCCGGCGAACGCCGGCGCCGCCTTCAAGCAGGCCGACCAGGCCCTGGCCGTGGCCCGCCGGCGCGGCCGCCCGCTGGTCGAGCACGAGGACCTCGCGGCGGGCTCGGTCCTGCCGCTCCTGGCCGACGAGGCCGTCCGCGCCTTCGCCGACGGCACCCTGCGCGCCCTGCGCGAGCACGACGCCACCGGCCGCGGCGACCTGGTGGCCTCCCTCCAGGCCTGGCTCTCGCGGCACGGCCAGTGGGACGCGGCCGCCGCCGAACTCGGCGTCCACCGCCACACCCTGCGCTACCGCATGCGCCGCGTCGAGGAGATCCTCGGCCGCTCCCTCGACGACCCCGACGTCCGCATGGAGCTCTGGCTCGCCCTGAAGGCCACCTCCACCCCTACGTGAGCGCGCCCCACCCCTGCGGGGTGCACCGCGAGCGGCGGCGGCCGGGCCGGACCGACGCCGGAGCGGCACCGCCGACCGGGCGACACTGACAAAGCGGCGCAGGACGCGCGAGCGGCGCTCCATGCCGGACAAACGCCGAAACCGCCGCGCAGATCTACGGTGGGAGGGACAGGACCCGCACACCACCGAAGGGCCGGGGATTCGCATGACTTCCACCCACGCCTTCTGGCTCGCCGGCCGCCAGGCCACCGGCCAGGACAGCTTCGACGTCCACTCCCCGTGGGACGGCCGCGTCGTCGGCACCGTCAGCGTGCCCACCGACGCGCAGGTCGAAGAGGCCGTGGCCGCGGCGCACGCCGTGACGGCGGAGTTCTCCGCGACCCCCGCCCACGTACGGGCCGCCGCCCTGGACCACGTCTCCAAGCGGCTCGTCGAGCGCACCGAGGAGATCGCCCAGCTGATCTCCGCCGAGAACGGCAAGCCCGTCAAGTGGGCCCGCGGCGAGGTCGGCCGCGCGGTGTCCGTCTTCCGCTTCGCCGCCGAAGAGGCCCGCCGCTTCAACGGCGGTGAGGCCCAGCGCCTGGACACCGACGCCGGTGGCGTCGGCCGTCTCGCCCTGACCCGCCGCTTCGTCAAGGGCCCGGTCCTCGGCATCGCGCCGTTCAACTTCCCGCTGAACCTCTGCGCCCACAAGGTCGCCCCCGCGATCGCCGTCGGCGCGCCCATCATCCTCAAGCCGGCCCCGGCCACCCCCCTGTCCGGCCTGATCCTCGGCGAGCTGCTCGCCGAGACCGACCTGCCGGCCGGCTCCTGGTCCGTGCTCCCCGTCGCCAACGACAAGATGCCGGCCCTGGTCAAGGACGAGCGCCTGCCCGTCATCTCCTTCACCGGCTCCGACAAGGTCGGCTACGCCATCCAGGAGTCCGTGCCCCACAAGCACTGCACCCTGGAGCTCGGCGGCAACGCCGCGGCCGTGGTCCTCCAGGACTGGTCCTCCGAGGCCGACCTCGACTGGGCCGCCACCCGCATCGCCACCTTCTCCAACTACCAGGCCGGCCAGTCCTGCATCTCCGTGCAGCGCGTCGTCGCCGACGCCGCCGTCTACGACCGCCTGGTCGAGAAGGTCGTCGCGAAGGTCCAGGCCCAGGTCACCGGCGACCCGAACGACGACGCCACCGACGTCGGCCCGCTCGTCTCCGAGGACGCCGCCAAGCGCGTCGAGTCCTGGGTCGACGAGGCCGTCTCCGCCGGCGCCAAGCTGCTCGCCGGCGGCAAGCGCGAGGGCGCCTCGTACGAGCCGACCGTGCTCGCCGAGGTCCCGGGCGACGTCACCATCGCCGTCGAGGAGGTCTTCGGACCGGTCCTGACCCTGCACCGCGTCGAGACCACCGACGAGGCCTTCGCCAAGGTCAACGACTCCAAGTTCGGCCTCCAGGCCGGCGTCTTCACCCACGACGTGCAGAGCGCCTTCCGCGCCCACCGCGAGCTCGAGGTCGGCGGCGTGATCATCGGCGACGCCCCCTCGTACCGCGCCGACCAGATGCCGTACGGCGGCGTGAAGCAGTCGGGTGTCGGCCGCGAGGGTGTCCGCTACGCGATGGAGGACTACACGTACGAGCGAGTCATGGTCCTGACCGGCCTCGACATCTGAGTCCGTTCCGCCAAAGAGCCGACGGCCTGAGCCCACTGTGCGGGGGCTCAGGCCGTCCCCCTTTTCCCGGGCGGGCGGAAGGGGTACGACTAACGGGTACGACTCACAGGTAGCACCCACCGGTAGCGACCCGACGAGCGGCGAGGTGATCCCCCTCATGTCCGCAACACAGCCCGCACAGCCCGCCCAGCCCGCGGAACCAGCCCGGCCCGCATCCCCGGTCCCGCCCAAGGTGACCGAGCGCGAGGCCCGGCAGGTCGCGGAAGCGGCCCGGGAACAGGACTGGCGCAAGCCCAGCTTCGCCAAGGAACTCTTCCTCGGCCGGTTCCGCCTCGACCTGATCCACCCCCATCCCCTTCCCGCCGACGAGGACGTGCGGCGCGGCGAGGCCTTCCTGGCCCGGCTGCGCGCCTTCTGCGAGACCGAGATCGACGGGCCCCGGATCGAACGCGAGGCGAAGATCCCGGACGAGACCGTGCGCGGCCTCAAGGAACTGGGCGCCCTCGGCATGAAGATCGACCCCAAGTACGGGGGCCTGGGCCTGACCCAGGTGTACTACAACAAGGCGCTCGCCCTCGTCGGCTCGGTCAGCCCCGCCATCGGCGCCCTGCTCTCCGCCCACCAGTCCATCGGCGTCCCCCAGCCGCTGAAGATCTTCGGCACCCAGGAGCAGAAGGACGCCTTCCTGCCGCGCCTGGCCACCACCGACATCAGCGCCTTCCTCCTCACCGAACCGGACGTCGGCTCCGACCCCGCCCGGCTCGCCACCACCGCCGTCCCCGACGGCGAGGACGGCTACGTCCTGGACGGCGTGAAGCTGTGGACCACCAACGGCGTGGTCGCCGACCTGCTCGTCGTCATGGCCCGGGTGCCCGCGTCCGAGAACCACCGCGGCGGCATCACCGCCTTCGTCGTCGAGGCCGACGCCCCCGGCATCACCGTCGAGCACCGCAACGCCTTCATGGGCCTGCGCGGCCTGGAGAACGGCGTCACCCGCTTCCACCGCGTCAAGGTCCCCGCCGCGAACCGCATCGGCCCCGAGGGCGCCGGCCTGAAGATCGCGCTGACCACCCTCAACACCGGCCGGCTCTCGCTGCCCGCGATGTGCGTCGGCGCCGGCAAGTGGTGCCTGAAGATCGCCCGCGAATGGTCGGCGGTCCGCGAGCAGTGGGGCCGGCCCGTCGCCCGCCACGAGGCCGTCGGCGCCAAGATCTCCTTCATCGCCGCCACCACCTTCGCGCTGGAGGCCGTCGTCGACCTCGCCTCGCAGATGGCCGACGAGGACCGCAACGACATCCGCATCGAGGCCGCGCTCGCCAAGCTCTACGGCTCCGAGATGGCCTGCCTGATGGCCGACGAACTGGTCCAGATCCGCGGCGGCCGCGGCTTCGAGACCGCCGACTCCCTCGCCGCCCGCGGAGAACGCGCCGTACCGGCCGAGCAGCTCCTGCGCGACCTGCGCATCAACCGGATCTTCGAGGGCTCCACCGAGATCATGCACCTGCTGATCGCGCGCGAGGCCGTCGACGCCCACCTCTCGGTCGCCGGCGACCTCATCGACCCCGACAAGGCGCTCGGCGACAAGGCCCGGGCCGGCGCCCGCGCCGCTGGTTTCTACGCCCGCTGGCTGCCCAAGCTCGCCGCCGGCCCCGGCCAGGTGCCCGGCACCTACCGCGAGTTCCACCCCGCCGGCCACCCCGACCTCGCCGTTCACCTGCGCTACGTCGAACGCGGCGCCCGCAAGCTCGCCCGGTCCACGTTCTACGCCATGTCCCGCTGGCAGGGCCGGATGGAGACCAAACAGGGCTTCCTCGGCCGCGTCGTCGACATCGGCGCCGAACTCTTCGCCATGAGCGCCGCCTGCGTGCGCGCCGAGCACCTGCGCGCCACCGGCGCCCACGGCCGCGAGGCCTACCAGCTCGCCGACGCCTTCTGCCGGCAGTCCCGGCTGAGGATCGAGGAGCTGTTCGGACGGCTGTGGTCCAACACCGACGACCTGGACCGCAAGGTCGTCGCGGGCGTCCTGACCGGCACCTACACCTGGCTGGAGGAAGGCGTCCTGGACCCCTCCGGCGACGGCCCCTGGATCGCGGACGCCGCCCCCGGACCCTCCCAGCAGAAAAACGTCCACCGCCCGTTCCGCTGACCTGCGATCATCGCCCCGTCGCCGGACAGGCGTACGAGGGCGGCGAGCGGGGAAGCGGACCAACGATGAACGTCGACAGGGAGAGCAGACGGCTCGCCCGGTGCGTGGCGCTCCTGCTGCGCCACGCACCGGACGCGGTCGCCGCCGACCTCCTCGGGCGCCTGGACGCCCCCACGCGCCGCTTCCTGTGCCGGGACGAACACCTCCCGGCCTCCACCGTGACGCTCCTGCTGCGCCACGGCACCGACGAGGACCGCCGTACGGTCGCCCGCAACCCCTACGTCCTGGGCCGCCCGCTGCCGGGCCTGCCCGGCCCCGCCCGCTACGCCGCCCGGCCGCCGAAGGCGCACCTCGCCGACCTGCTCGGCGCCGAGCTGGGCCACCCGCCCGACGAGCCGCTGTCCCTGACCGACGAAGAGCTGATCGCCCTCCTGCGCCGCACCGGCGCCCGCCGGCCGCGCGGCCCGCTGGACGTGCTGCGCCTGCACACCCGGCCCGGCCCCGACCCCGGCGCGCTGCTGCGCGAACACGCCCGCCACCCGCTGCCGCCCGGCTCCGTCGAGGCCCTGCTGCTGGTGGGACGGCTGCCCCTGCCCGTGGCCCTGGCCCTGCTCGACACCCGCGCCGCCACCGGGTACGGCCGCTCCTGGCACCGGCCCGCCGTCCGGGCCGTACGGATGGGCCTGGCCACCCCCGACGAACTCGTCGCCCACCTCGCCCCGGCCCACCGGACCCTGCTGCTCGCGCTGGAGGGCGGGCGCGGCCACGGTCTGCGCTGGTCCCTGGCCGAGCGGGCCCAGATGCGCTCGGCCGTGCACCGCGTGCTGCGCCCGGCCCTGGGCGAGGACCCCCGGCTGTGGGCCGCGCTGACGCGCCACGCGCCCGGTTTCGCCGGCACCCTGCCCGAACTCGCCGCCGCGATCGCCGGGGGCACCGCCGGTGACCTCGCCGCCGTCCCGCCGGCCCCGCCCGTGCCCGGTCTCGAACGGGCCGTGCGCGCCCTGGCCCCCGCCCCGCCCCCACCCGCCGGCGGCGTCGAGCGGGAACTGGCCCTGGCCAGCCTGGCCGTGCCCAATGCGATGGGCGACCTGCGCGAGGACATCCGCTGGGTCCGGGCCTGCCTGGACCGCGGCCTGCTGACCGGCACCGACGTGCTCCGCCACAAGGCACCCGCGGCGTGGGCCCTGGACGAGGACCACTGGCTGGGCGACGTCGACGAGGACCACTGGCTGGGCGACCTCGACGAGGACCCCGCGCCCGACGCCCCCGACCGCGCCGCGGACGACGGTGGCGACGGTGGCGCGGGCCACGGTGGTGGCGCCGGCCACGATGGTGACGCCGGCCACGGCGGTGGCGCCGGACGGGGGCGGGGCGGGCGGCGGGCGTTGTTCGCCGGTCGGGCCGAGGCCGACCGGTTGCTCGCGGGCGCCCTCGGGACGTACGCCGACGGCTGGTGGCGGGCGGCCCGCGCGCTGCCCGACTTCCCCGGGACGCTGCCCGAACTCCTCGCCGGGGTCACCTCGGGGGACTGGGTGTCCAACCCCGGCTGAGTTGCGGCAACAATGGGGGGATGAGCGACAGCCCAGCCCCCCTCGCCGACCCGCACCTCCTCTTCGACGCCGCGGCCGGCCGCCGGGACATCGTCATCCTCGGGTCCACCGGATCGATCGGGACCCAGGCCATCGATCTCGTCCTGCGCAACCCCGACCTGTTCCGGGTGACCGCGCTGTCCGCCGCCGGCGGCCGCGTCGGCCTGCTCGCCGAGCAGGCCCGGCGGCTGCGGGTCGAGCGGGTCGCGGTCGCCCGCGAGGACGTCGTACCGGCCCTGAAAGAGGCGCTCGGCGCCGAGTACGGCGCCGAGCCGCAGCCCGAGGTCCTCGCGGGCCCCGACGCGGCCACCGAACTCGCCGCCTCCCCGTGCCACACCGTGCTCAACGGGATCACCGGTTCCATCGGCCTCGCGCCCACCCTCGCGGCGCTGCGGGCCGGCCGCACCCTGGCCCTGGCCAACAAGGAATCGCTGATCGTCGGCGGCCCGCTGGTCAAGGCCCTCGCGCAGCCCGGCCAGATCATCCCGGTCGACTCCGAGCACGCCGCGCTGTTCCAGGCGCTGGCCGCCGGCACCCGGGCGGACGTACGCAAGCTCGTGGTCACCGCCTCCGGCGGGCCCTTCCGCGGCCGCACCCGCGCCGAGCTGGCGCACGTCACCGTCGACGACGCCCTCGCCCACCCGACCTGGGCCATGGGCCCGGTCATCACGATCAACTCGGCGACCCTGGTCAACAAGGGCCTGGAGGTCATCGAGGCCCACCTGCTCTACGACATCCCCTTCGAGCGCATCGAGGTCGTCGTCCACCCGCAGTCCTACGTCCACTCGATGGTGGAGTTCACGGACGGCTCCACGCTCGCCCAGGCCACCCCGCCGGACATGCGCGGCCCCATCGCGATCGGTCTCGGCTGGCCCCACCGGGTCCCGGACGCGGCCCCCGCGTTCGACTGGAGCAAGGCCTCCACCTGGGAGTTCTTCCCCCTGGACACCGAGGCGTTCCCCTCCGTCGGCCTGGCCCGGCACGTCGGTACCCTGGGCGGCACCGCCCCCGCCGTGTTCAATGCGGCGAACGAGGAGTGTGTGGACGCCTTCCTGGCCGGTCGGCTGCCGTTCACAGCGATCGTGGATACCGTCGCCGCTGTGGTCGAGGACCACGGGACGCCGGCCGCGGGAACTTCGCTGACCCTCTCCGACGTCCTCGAGGCGGAGGCCTGGGCGCGGGCCCGGGCGCGGGAGATGGCGGCACGGGCCGCCGTGGAGGCGCGCGCATGACCATGCTCATGACGGTGATCGGGATAGTCGTATTCCTGCTCGGTCTGCTGATCTCCATCGCCTGGCACGAACTGGGCCACCTCTCGACGGCCAAGCTCTTCGGGGTCCGCGTCCCGCAGTACATGGTCGGCTTCGGCCCCACCATCTGGTCGCGCAGGAAGGGCGAGACCGAGTACGGCATCAAGGCCATCCCCATGGGCGGCTACATCCGCATGATCGGGATGTTCCCGCCCGGCGAGGACGGCAAGGTCAGCGCCCGCTCGACCTCCCCCTTCCGGTCGATGATCGAGGACGCGCGCTCGGCGGCGTACGAGGAGCTCCAGCCCGGCGACGAGACGCGGCTGTTCTACACGCGCAAGCCCTGGAAGCGCGTCATCGTCATGTTCGCCGGGCCGTTCATGAACCTGGTGCTGGCCGTGGCGATCTTCGTGGCCACCCTGATGACCTTCGGGGTCAACACCCAGACCACTGTGGTCGGCTCGGTCTCGGACTGCGTGATCCAGCAGAGCGAGCAGCGCACCACCTGCGCCGCGGGCGACCCGCAGGCCCCCGCCAAGGCCGCCGGCCTCAAGCAGGGCGACAAGATCGTCGCCTTCGACGGCCGGGCGGTCTCCGACTGGTCGGCGCTGCAGAAGGACATCCGCGCCACCACCGGCCCCGCCACCATCACCGTCGAGCGGGCCGGGCAGCGCCTGGACCTCAAGGCCGACCTGATCCCGAACAAGGTCGCCAAGACCGACGGCAACGGCCAGTACGTCAAGGGCGAGTACGTCACCGCCGGCTTCCTCGGCTTCAGCCCCGCCGTCGGTTACGTCGAGCAGTCCTTCGGCCAGTCGGTCGAGCGCATGGGCGACATGATGCAGTCCGGCGTCCAGGCGCTGATCGACCTGCCGTCCCGGGTCCCGGCGCTGTGGGACGCCGCCTTCAACGGGGCCGAGCGCGAGCAGGACGGGCCGATGGGCATCATCGGCGCCGCCCGGGTCAGCGGCGAGATCTTCACCCTCGACGTGCCCCCGACCCACACGCTGGTGTTCTTCCTGAACCTGCTGGCCGGGTTCAACCTCTCGCTGTTCCTGTTCAACATGCTGCCGCTGCTGCCGCTGGACGGCGGGCACATCGCCGGAGCCCTGTGGGAGTCGGTGCGGCGCACCTTCGCCCGCGTCTTCCGGCGCCCCGACCCGGGCCCGTTCGACGTCGCGAAGCTGATGCCGGTGGCGTACGTGGTGGCGGGCGTCTTCGTCTGCTTCACCCTGCTGGTGATGATCGCGGACGTGGTGAACCCCATCAAGATCACCTGATCCGACACGCGTCGTACGCCTGTCGTACGACCGCTTGTACGGCATGCGTACGGGAGCCGGGCACGTTACGTGTCCGGCTCCCTACGTTCGGGTGGCGGACCCCCTCGGATGCACGGGGCGCGTGCCGCTTGGCGTAATCTCGAAGCCTGGAGCCCGCCGATCTCGGGACCTTGATCCACACCTTGGGGTTGCACAGCAGATGACTGCCATCTCTCTCGGAATGCCGGCCGTGCCGACGAAGCTTGCCGACCGCCGCGTCAGCCGCAAGATCCAGGTCGGCAAGGTGGCCGTCGGTGGCGACTCACAGATCTCCGTGCAGTCGATGACCACCACCAGGACCTCCGACATCGGGGCGACGCTCCAGCAGATCGCCGAGCTCACCGCCTCCGGCTGCGACATCGTCCGTGTGGCCTGCCCGACCCAGGACGACGCCGACGCGCTCGCCGTGATCGCCAAGAAGTCGCAGATCCCGGTCATCGCCGACATCCACTTCCAGCCGAAGTACGTCTTCGCCGCGATCGACGCCGGCTGCGCCGCGGTCCGCGTGAACCCGGGCAACATCAAGCAGTTCGACGACAAGGTCAAGGAGATCGCGAAGGCCGCGAACGAGACCCGCACGCCGATCCGCATCGGCGTCAACGCCGGCTCCCTCGACGCCCGGCTGCTGAAGAAGTACGGCAAGGCCACCCCCGAGGCGCTGGTCGAGTCCGCGCTGTGGGAGGCCTCCCTCTTCGAGGAGCACGGCTTCGGCGACATCAAGATCTCGGTCAAGCACAACGACCCGGTCGTCATGGTCAACGCCTACCGCCAGCTCGCCGCCGCCTGCGACTACCCGCTGCACCTGGGCGTCACCGAGGCCGGCCCGGCCTTCCAGGGCACCATCAAGTCCGCCGTCGCCTTCGGCGCACTGCTCTCCGAGGGCATCGGCGACACCATCCGCGTCTCCCTCTCCGCCCCGCCGGCGGAGGAGGTCAAGGTCGGCATCCAGATCCTGGAGTCCCTCAACCTCAAGCCGCGCCGCCTGGAGATCGTCTCCTGCCCGTCCTGCGGCCGCGCCCAGGTCGACGTCTACAAGCTGGCCGAAGAGGTCACCGCCGGCCTGACCGGCATGGAGGTCCCGCTGCGCGTCGCCGTCATGGGCTGCGTCGTCAACGGCCCCGGCGAGGCCCGCGAGGCCGACCTCGGCGTCGCCTCCGGCAACGGCAAGGGCCAGATCTTCGTGAAGGGCGAGGTCATCAAGACCGTCCCCGAGTCGAAGATCGTCGAGACCCTCATCGAAGAGGCCATGAAGATCGCCGAGCAGATGGAGAAGGACGGCGTCGCCTCCGGCGAGCCCACCGTCGCCATCGGCGTCTGACCCCGGCCGGCTCCCGCCGCCGCCCCTCTCCGCATCGCCTCCTCCGGCCCCGTTCCCGCAGCTCGCGGGCGGGGCCGGAGCCTTTTCGTGACCCCGGGGAAGCGGCAATGCGCGGTGCCGGCGGGTACAGTGCGACAGATCAGCAGACTTGCATGGTGAGGCCCCCCACGTGTTGACGCAGACCACCACCCGGGTCCTCGAACCCGGTGATCTCGACGCCGCGCTCGAGGTGCTGGAGCGCGAGCCGGTCGAGAACGCCTTCGTCACCTCGCGGGTCCGCATCGCCGGCCTCGACCCCTGGCGCCTGGGCGGCGAGATGTGGGGCTACTACACCGGCGGCGAGCTGACCTCCCTGTGCTACGCCGGCGCCAACCTCGTCCCCGTCTGCGCCACCCCCGACGCCGTACGCGCCTTCGCCGACCGCGCCCGCCGTACCGGCCGCCGCTGCTCCTCCATCGTCGGCCCCGCCCAGGCCACCGCGCTGCTGTGGCGGCTGCTGGAGCCGCACTGGGGCCCCGCCCGCGACGTCCGCTCCCACCAGCCCCTCATGGTCATCGAGGAGCCCTCGCGGGAGATCGCGCCCGACCCGCTGGTCCGCCGGATCCGCAAGGACGAGATGGACCTGATCATGCCCGCGTGCGTGGCCATGTTCACCGAGGAGGTCGGCGTCTCCCCGCTCGCCGGCGACGGCGGGCTCCTCTACCAGGCCCGGGTCGCGGAACTGGTGGGAACCGGCCGTTCCTTCGCCCGCGTCGACGACGGCCGGGTCGTCTTCAAGGCCGAGATCGGCGCGGCCACCCCGCTGGCCTGCCAGATCCAGGGCGTCTGGGTGGACCCCGAGTTCCGCGGCCGCGGCCACTCCGAGGGCGGCATGGCCGCCGTCGTCCAGTACGCGCTGCGCGACGTGGCGCCGCTCGTCAGCCTCTACGTCAACGACTTCAACACCGCCGCGCGGGCGGCGTACCGGCGCGTGGGCTTCCGCGAGGTCGGCGCGTTCATGAGCGTGCTCTTCTGAACCTGCTGTCATGAGGGGGTGACCGCCCAGTAAGGTCGCCGCATGGTGCCTTCCGAGCCCTCCACGCCGTCCGTGCCCACGCCCGCCGGACTCGAGATCGCCCCCCTGGACCTCGGGGCCCGCGTGGACGAGGCGCTGCGGGTGCAGGCCGTCGCCTTCGGCCTCAGCGAGGAGGAGATCGGCATCCGGCGCTACATCGTCCAGCGCCACATGACCTGCCCCGGGGCCCGCGCGCTCGGCGCGTTCACCGAGGACGGGGCGCTGGCCGGGTTCGTCTACGGCATGCCCAACGACCGTACGCACTGGTGGTCCACCGTCGTCGAGCCGTACCTGCGGGCTACCGGGAACGACGGCTGGCTCGACGGCTCGTTCGTCATCACCGAACTCCACGTCCACCCCGGGTTCCAGGGCCATGGCGTCGGCCGCGAGCTGATCACCCGGATCACGGACGCGGCCGCGGAGCCGCGCTCGATCCTGTCCGCCATCGACACCGAGAGCCGGGCGCGCGGTCTCTACCGGGCGCTGGGCTACACCGACCTCGCGCGCCAGGTGCACTTCCCCAGCGCCAGCCTGCCCTACGCCGTCATGGGCGCGCCCCTGCCGCTGCGCCGCCGATAACCTCGGGGCATGTCTCTGCAACACGTACAGCGAATGTCCCGGGTGATGGCCAAGACCCTCCGGGAGGACCCGGCGGACGCCGAGACCCTCAGCCACAAGCTGCTGGTCCGGGCCGGCTACGTGCGCCGTTCGTCGGCGGGCGTCTGGATCTGGCTGCCGCTCGGCAAGAAGGTCCTGGAGAACGTCTCGCGCGTCGTCCGCGAGGAGATGGACGCGATCGGCGCGCAGGAGGTGCTGTTGCCGGCGCTGCTGCCGCGCGAGCCGTACGAGGTGTCGGGCCGCTGGAGCGAGTACGGCGACCTGCTGTTCCGCCTCAAGGACCGCAAGGGCGCGGACTACTTGCTGGGGCCGACGCACGAGGAGATCTTCACCCAGGTGGTGAAGGACCAGTGCGCGTCCTACAAGGACCTGCCGGTGACGCTGTATCAGATCCAGACCAAGTACCGCGACGAGGCGCGGCCGCGGTCGGGCGTGCTGCGGGGCCGTGAGTTCCAGATGAAGGACTCGTACTCCTTCGACGTCAGCGACGAGGGCCTGGCGGAGTCCTACCGGCTCCACCGCGAGGCGTACGTACGGATCTTCACGCGGCTCGGCCTGGACCACCGCATCGTGTCGGCGGTCTCGGGCGCGATGGGCGGCTCGGCGTCGGAGGAGTTCCTGGCCCCGGCCGCGGCGGGCGAGGACACCTTCGCCTCCTGCGCGGCGTGCGGCTACGCGGCGAACACGGAGGCGGTGACGTTCGCCCTGGTGCCGGCGGGCGAGGTGGACCACGGCCCGGTGGAGGAACTGGACACCCCCGACACCCCGACCATCGAGTCGCTGGCCGCGCACCTGGGGGTGCCGGCGTCGGCGACGCTGAAGAACCTGCTGGTGAAGGTCGACGGCGAGATCGTCGCGGTCGGCGTCCCCGGGGACCGCGAGGTGGACCTCGGCAAGCTGGGCGAGCACCTGGCGCCGGCGGTCGTCGAACTGGTCACGGCCGAGGACTTCGTGGACCGCCCGGACCTGGTGCGCGGCTACGTGGGCCCGCAGGGCCTGGACAAGGTCCGCTACCTCGCCGACCCGCGGGTCGCGCCGGGCACGGCGTGGGTGACGGGCGCGAACCGGGCGGACACGCACGCGCGGAACGTGGTGTGCGGGCGGGACTTCGAGGTCGACCGGTACCTGGACGTGGTCGTCGTGGAACCGGGCGACCCCTGCCCGGCCTGCGGCTCGGCCCTCTCCCTGGACCGGGCGATCGAGGTGGGCCACATCTTCCAGCTGGGCCGCAAGTACGCGGACGCCTTCGGGCTGGACGTACTGGGCCGCGAGGGCAAGCCGGTGCGCGTGACGATGGGGTCGTACGGCATCGGCGTGTCGCGGCTCGTGGCCGCGCTGGCCGAGCAGACCGCCGACGAGCAGGGCCTGTGCTGGCCGGACGCGGTGGCCCCGGCGGACGTGCACGTGGTCGCGGCGGGCAAGGCCGCGCAGCTGGCCCTGGCGGAGGAAGCGGCCGCCGCCCTGGCCGCGGCGGGCCTGCGGGTCCTGCTGGACGACCGGGCCGGCCTCTCGCCGGGCGTGAAGCTGACGGACGCCGAACTGCTGGGCGTCCCGCGGATCCTGGTCGCGGGCCGGCGCTCGGCGGAATCGGTCGTGGAGTTGAAGGACCGCCGCACGGGCACCCGCGAGGAACTCCCCCTCCCGCAAGCCGTCACCCGCCTGACACACCCCTGACCCACTCGCCGCCGGCCCCAAACCCCCGGTGACTCCACCCCGAGCCCCTGCGCCTCAATCGCCGGCGGGGCTGGGTGGTGCGCCTTGACGGGGTTGGAGTGGTGCCCGGTGGCGGGGCAGGGTCCGTGGGCCCGGCCGGCCTTGCGGGGGTTCCGCCCCGGACCCCCGCGCCTCAAACGCCGGCGGGGCTGGGTGGTGCGCCTCGGCGGGGCTGGAATGGAGCCCGCCGGGCTGGAATGGAGCGCAGGGCTGGGATGGAGCGCAGGGCTGGGATGGAGCCCGCAGGGCTGGGATGGGGCCCGCGGGGCTCGGATGCCGCGGAGCGGCATGTCCAGCCCGCGCGGCGTTTGAGCGCACGGGCGCGGAGCGCCCGTATCGGGGCTCGGGGGCGGAGCCCCCGCAACCGTGCCCCGTCGGGCACCTTTCAGCCCCGCCGGCGTTTGAGGCGCGGGGCCGGGGCGGGGCCCCGGTTTCGGGAAGGGGCGGGGTGGGGGAAGAGCACCGCGCAGCGGCGCCCGGGTTACGCGGCCGCCGCCGGCGGCGGCTCCGCCGGCCCCCGCAACGGCGGGGGATCCGCCGGGTCCGGCACCGGGGCGGCCGGCCCCTCCAGGCGCGGCGGCGCCAGGTCCGGCGGGCCCTCCGACCGCGGCGCGGCGTCCGCCGGACCCGGCAGAGCACCGGGGTCCGACGGACCCAGCAGGGCATCGGGGTCCGGCGGACCCAGCAGGGCATCGGGGTCCGACGGACCCAGCAGGGCACCGGGGTCCGACGGACCCGGCACGGCGTCAGGGGCCGCCGGACCCAGCAGGGCACCGGGGTCCGACGGACCCAGCAGGGCACCGGGGTCCGGCGGGCCCGGCACGGCGTCAGGAGGCGGCGGGCCCGGTGCCGCGGCGGCGGGCGGCGGGCCCGGGGGCGTGGCGGGGGGCGGCGGGGCGTCCGGGCGGGCCGGATTCGGCTGGCCCTCCGCAGGGGCGGCCTGGGCCGCGCGTTCCAGGAACCGCAGCAGCTCCACCGGGAACGGCAGGACCAGCGTGGAGTTCTTCTCCGCCGCGACGGCGACCACCGTCTGGAGCAGCCGCAGCTGCAACGCCGCCGGCTGCTCCGCCATCACCCCCGCCGCCTCCGCCAGCTTCTTCGACGCCTGCAGCTCCGCATCCGCGTTGATCACCCGCGCCCGCCGCTCCCGGTCCGCCTCCGCCTGCCGGGCCATCGACCGCTTCATCGTCTCCGGCAGCGAGACGTCCTTGATCTCCACCCGGTCGATCTGCACGCCCCACCCCACCGCCGGGCTGTCGATCATCAGCTCCAGCCCCTGGTTGAGCTTCTCCCGGTTGGACAGCAGGTCGTCCAGGTCCGACTTGCCGATGATCGAGCGCAGCGAGGTCTGCGCCATCTGCGACACCGCGAACCGGTAGTCCTCGACCTCGATGATCGCGTTCGCCGGGTCGATCACCCTGAAGTACACGACCGCGTCCACCCGCACCGTCACGTTGTCCCGCGTGATCCCCTCCTGCGCGGGCACCGGCAGCGTCACGATCTGCATGTTCACCTTGCGCATCCGGTCCATGCCCGGGACGACCAGCGTGAAGCCGGGCTGCCGGATGCCCGCGCGCAGCCGCCCGAAGCGGAAGACCAGGCCGCGCTCGTACTGCTTGACCACCCGCGCCGCGCAACCGACGTAGACCACGATCGCCGTTCCCGCCGCGATGGCCGCGGCCAGCAGTTCTTCGCCCATGACGGCCCCCTGCCAGGCATGCCTACCCCTCAACGGTATGCCCTGCGGCCGGTCCGCGAACTACAGCCAGCCCGCGAACTCCAGCAGCAGCTCCGCGTCCCGCCGCCGTCCGGCCCGCAGCGCACGCGTGCCCGACTCCACCGCCCGGAACAGCGTCCAGGCCCGCAGCCGGTCCCGGTCCACCTCCAGGGAGTCCGCCAGCTTGTTCACCCGGCGCCGGGCGCCCGCCGCGCCCGCCGAGGAGGCCACCTGGTCCTCCAGCCGGTCCCGCACCAGCCGCGCCAGGTCGTACGCCCGCTCGCCCACCAGCGGTTCCGGGCCCACCGTCAGCCACGGCGCCCGGTCGCCCGCCAGTACCTTGCCCTGCCGGAAGTTCCCGTGGAGCAGGAACTCCTCCTCCGCCGCCGCGCCCAGTCCGTCCCGGGCCGCCAGCGCGTCCCGTACGAGCGGCTGCGCCTCCTCGGGCGCCCCCGCCATCGCCTCGGCCTGCCGCCCGGTCCGCTGGGCGACCGTCTCGAAGCCGTGCCCGGCCGGCGGCGCCACCCACAGCCGGCGGATCGTGCCCGCCGCCTCCAGCAGGGCCTTCGCGTCGGGCAGCGAACGCAGCGAGACCTCGGGCTGCAGCCGCTCCAGCAGCAGCCCCCCGTCGTCGTGCCGGCTGTCCAGCACCCGGACCGCTCCGAAGCCGCCCCAGTGCGCCAGCGCCGCCAGCTCACGGTCCGGGCGGGCGGACGGCGGCGCCAGCTTCAGCGCGGCCGGGGTCCCGTCGGGGTAGCGGACCAGGACGACCACGCTGCTGCGGCCGCCGGGTGCCTGGATCCGCTGCGCGGCGACCCCCCGCCGGTCGAGGGCCTCCTGCGCGAGGTGGGGCAACTGCCCCAGCCAGTCCGCGTCCTGCGCCGGATCCGGCATCTCGCCGAGCGCCCGTACGAGCCGCTGCGGCGGTTCGAAAGCCATGCGTGCGTGGTCCCTTTCAGCTGGTCCGGGCTCGTTCCGCGCGTTCGCCGAGCCCAGGGAAGGCTACGCCGCCGCCGCGCCAGCGTGCCGCGCGGACCGCCGCCCGGCTCAGTGCGTCGGCCGCCTCGCGGCGCAGCGGACCCTCCGCCGCCCGCACCAGATCGGAGTACGCCCCGGCCACCCGCTCCTCGATCTCGGCGGCCAGCCGCACCGCGTCGGCGGGGGCGCGCAGTTCGAACGGGAGCGCGTACGCCGCCTCCGACGGCCGGGGTACGCCGCCCAGCTCGCGCACGGTCCGGGTCAGCGCGTCCCGGCGCGCGAGGTGTCCGCCGTGCGCCTCACGGGCCTCGTTCGCCCGCTCCGCCGCGACCCGGGCGCCGATCACGCCGTACCCGTAGGCGGCCGCGTGCTCGGCGGCCAGCGCGGCCTGGGCCGCCTCCAGCACACGGGCGGCGGCGGGGGACTGCGACGGTCCCGTGCTCTGCTCTCGGCTCACTGCGCGGCTCCCGGGGTCGAGGTGAGCAGGTGGTGGTGGACGGCCCCGCAGGCCGCGACCGAGGCGAGCAGCCGGGCCAGCTCGCCCGGCGCCTCGGCCAGCGCGACGGTACGGGTCTCGGCGAGGTCGCGTTCGGCCTCCGCCAGGGCGGTGACGGCCTCCTCCGGCTTGGCGGGGACGGCCTCGGCCGGCGCGCCCGACGCCTGCGGCGTGCCCGAGGCCTTCGGCGCGCCGGCGGCCGCCGGCGCCCCGGTGGCGGACGGGGTCGCGGAGGGCGTGCGGCGCGGCTGGTCGGGGTCCAGCGCCGTCACGTGCGCCGCGACCGCGGCCCGCAGCGGCGCGAGCCGCCCGGCCAGCGCCGGGTGGGCGGCGAGCGTGGCGTCGTAACGTTCCAGCATCGCCCGGCTGTCACGGACGGCCGCTTCCCGCATCCGCCGTTCGGGTGGACCTTCGGGGTCGCCGGCGGCGGGGCGACCGTCCGTGCAGCCCGTGAGCAGCACGGCACCGGCGGTGCCGGCGGCTGCGGCGAGCAGGCTTCTTCGCGAGGGCCTCAGAGGCAAAGACCAGGGCACGGCGACGTCCTCGGGGGGTGTGCAGGGGCAGGCAGTGATCACGGTACCCGGGGGGTTGTCCACAGGGCGGACGGCAACACCCTCCGCGACCGGATACCCTTTGACCTGACACGCGACCCACGCGACGGAAACCACAACAGCACACGCGGCCGAGGAGTCACCCGGATGAGCACCCCCCAGAGCGACAGGCTGCGCGGACTGCTGGAGCCGCTCGTCACCGCCAAGGGACTGGACCTCGAGGAGATCGAGACCTCCCGTGCCGGCAAGCGCCGGATGCTGCGGATCATCGTGGATTCCGATGAGGGCGTGGAGCTGGACACCTGCGCCGAGCTGAGCCGGGTCGTCGGAGAGATGCTCGACGAGACCGACGTGATGGGCGAGGGCGAGTACGTCCTCGAGGTCAGCTCCCCGGGCGCGGACCGCCCCCTGACCGAGCACCGCCACTACGTACGGGCGACGGGTCGCCTCGTGAAGTTCCAGCTGTCCGCCGAAGGTGACACGGGTGCCGGGGAACTGGTCGCCCGCATCCTCGGCGTGGACGAGGACGGCCTGGACCTGGAGGTCCCGGGCGTGAAGGGCCGCAAGGCCACCGCCCGCCGCATCGCTTTCACGGACATCGCCAGGGCGCGTGTCGAGATCGAGTTCAACCGCAAGGACAAGAAGGAAGAGGAGGCGTAGCCGTGGACATCGACATGAGTGCCCTGCGGGGTCTGGTCCGGGAGAAGGAGATCTCCTTCGACCTGCTCGTCGAAGCGATCGAGTCGGCCCTCCTCATCGCCTACCACCGCACCGAGGGAAGCTTCCGGCGCGCCCGGGTCGAGCTGGACCGCACCAACGGGCACGTGGTCGTGTGGGCGAAGGAAGACCCTCAGGATCTGGAGGAGGGCCAGGAGGCCAAGGAGTTCGACGACACTCCTTCGGGCTTCGGCCGGATCGCCGCCACCACCGCCAAGCAGGTGATCCTGCAGCGTCTGCGCGACGCCGAGGACGACCTGACGTTCGGCGAGTTCGCCGGCCGCGAGGGCGACGTCATCACCGGTGTGGTGCAGCAGGGCAAGGACCCCAAGAACGTCCTGGTCGACATCGGCAAGCTGGAGGCCATCCTGCCGGTGCAGGAGCAGGTCCCCGGCGAGGAGTACACCCACGGCCTGCGTCTTCGTACGTACGTCGTCCGGGTGGCCAAGGGTGTGCGCGGTCCGTCCGTGACGCTCTCGCGCACCCACCCCAACCTGGTGAAGAAGCTCTTCGCCCTGGAGGTCCCGGAGATCGCCGACGGCAGCGTCGAGATCGCGGCGATCGCCCGCGAGGCCGGCCACCGCACCAAGATCGCGGTGCGTTCCACCCGCTCGGGCCTGAACGCCAAGGGCGCCTGCATCGGCCCGATGGGCGGCCGCGTGCGCAACGTGATGGCCGAGCTGCACGGCGAGAAGATCGACATCGTCGACTGGTCGGACGACCCGGCGGACATGGTGGCCAACGCGCTGTCACCCGCCCGGGTGAGCAAGGTCGAGATCGTCGACCTCGCCTCGCGGTCCGCCCGGGTGACGGTGCCCGACTACCAGCTGTCGCTGGCCATCGGCAAGGAGGGGCAGAACGCCCGCCTCGCCGCACGGCTCACCGGCTGGCGCATCGACATCCGCCCGGACACCGAGCCGGCGGGGGAATAATCGGCTGCCGACCGGGGTTCCCGGCCGGTAGACCTGGAGATACACGACAACAACGTCCGTTCGATTTTTCGCCCGAAGGGGTGAGGTCGGTACGGGGAGGTAGACTGAAGCGTGTCTGGCCGGACGCATGCCAGCGCATGCCCTGAACGCACCTGTGTGGGGTGCCGGGCGCGAGCGGCCAAGAACGAACTGCTGCGGATCGTGGCGATCGGGGACGAATGCGTCCCCGATCCTCGCGGTACGCTGCCCGGCCGGGGTGCGTACGTGCACCCTGCCGTGGTCTGCCTCGACCAGGCGGTGCGCCGCCGGGCGTTCCCCAGGGCCCTTCGGTCCCCGGGAGCACTCGACACGGCGGAGCTGCGCAAGGCCGTGGACACGGCCGCAGAGGCGACACCGTAAGAAGAAGTACGGCACGGAACACCGTGCGGTCAGGTACCTCGCGAGTTGGAAGTAGGTCGAGATTGCGATGAGCACTCGATGAGTACGCGATGAGTACGCCCATGAAGTAGCGACGGTCCGGCGTAACCCGGACCTAAAAGGAGCGAAGTGGCTAAGGTCCGGGTATACGAACTCGCCAAGGAGTTCGGAGTTGAGAGCAAGGTCGTCATGGCCAAGCTCCAAGAACTCGGTGAATTCGTCCGTTCGGCGTCCTCGACGATCGAGGCGCCGGTTGTACGCAAGTTGACTGACGCACTGCAGGGGCCCGGCACCGCCGGCAAGTCCGCTGCAAAGCCCGGCGCGCCCCGCAAGGCCGCGCCCGCCAAGCCCGCGGCGCCCTCCCCGGCGACCGCGGCGCGTCCTGCTGCCCCGAAGCCCGGCGCACCGGCCCCCAAGCCGGCCGCCGCGGAGGCTCCGGCCGTCAGCGCCCCGGTGACGCCGGCCTCTCCCGGCCCGCGTCCCGGTCCCAAGGCCCCGGCCCCGAAGCCCGCTCCGGCGGCTCCGGCCCCGGTCGCGGCCGAATTCCAGGCCCCGCCGTCGGCTCCGGCCGCCCCGGCGCGTCCCGCCGCGACCCCGGGCCCGCGCCCGGCGGCGCAGCGTCCCGCGGCCCCGGGTCAGTCCGGTGCCCGCCCCGGCGCCCCCCGTCCGCAGGGCTCGCAGGCCCCGCGTCCCGGTGGTGCCCAGGCCCCGCGCCCCGGTGGCGCCCGTCCGGCCGGTCCCCGTCCGGGCAACAACCCCTTCACCTCCGGCGGCTCCACCGGCATGGCGCGCCCGCAGGCGCCCCGTCCGGGCGGCGCGCCCCGTCCCGGTGCCCCCGGTGCCGGTCAGGGCGGCCCGCGTCCGCAGGGCGCCGGCCAGGGTGGCCCCCGTCCGCAGGGTCCCGGCCAGGGCGGTCAGCCCGGTGGGCGGCCCTCGCCCGCCGGCATGCCCCGCCCGCAGGGCGGCCCGCGTCCGGGTCCCGGTGGACCCGGTGGTGCTCCCGGTGGTAACCGTCCGAACCCGGGCATGATGCCGCAGCGTCCCGCTGCCGGCCCGCGCCCCGGTCCCGGCGGCCGTGGTCCCGGTGGCCCGGGCGGCGCAGGCCGTCCCGGCGGCGGTGCCGGTCGTCCCGGCGGCGGCGGCTTCGCCGGCCGTCCGGCCGGTCCCGGCTCGCGTCCCGGTGGCGGCGGCGGCTTCGGCGGCCCGCGTCCCGGTGGTGGCGGCGGCTTCGGCGGCGGTCCCGGTGCCGGTGCTGGCGGCGGTGGCCGTCCCGGCTTCGGCGGTCGTCCCGGCGGCCCCGGTGGCCGTGGTGGCACGCAGGGCGCCTTCGGCCGTCCCGGCGGCCCGGCCCGTCGTGGCCGCAAGTCGAAGCGGCAGCGGCGCCAGGAGTACGAGGCCATGCAGGCCCCGTCGGTCGGCGGCGTGATGCTGCCCCGCGGCAACGGCGAAGCCATTCGTCTGTCGCGCGGTGCGTCGCTCACCGACTTCGCGGAGAAGATCAACGCCAACCCGGCGTCGCTCGTCGCCGTGATGATGAACCTGGGCGAGATGGTCACGGCCACCCAGTCCGTGTCGGACGACACGCTGGAGATGCTGGCCCAGGAGATGAACTACACGGTTCAGATCGTCAGCCCGGAGGAGGAGGACCGCGAGCTCCTCGAGTCCTTCGACATCGAGTTCGGCGAGGACGAGGGCGGCGAGGAGTTCCTCGTCGCGCGTCCGCCGGTCGTGACCGTCATGGGTCACGTCGACCACGGTAAGACCCGGCTCCTCGACGCGATCCGCAAGACCAACGTGGTCGCGGGCGAGGCCGGTGGCATCACCCAGCACATCGGTGCCTACCAGGTGGGCACCGAGGTCAACGGTGAAGAGCGCCGCATCACCTTCATCGACACCCCGGGTCACGAGGCGTTCACCGCCATGCGTGCCCGTGGTGCGAAGTCGACCGACATCGCGATCCTCGTGGTCGCGGCCAACGACGGCGTCATGCCGCAGACGATCGAGGCGCTCAACCACGCCAAGGCCGCCGGCGTCCCGATCGTCGTCGCGGTCAACAAGATCGACGTCGAGGGTGCCGACCCGACCAAGGTCCGCGGTCAGCTGACCGAGTTCGGTCTGGTGGCCGAGGAGTACGGCGGCGACACGATGTTCGTCGACATCTCCGCCAAGCAGGGTCTGCACATCGACTCCCTGCTGGAGGCCGTCGTCCTCACCGCCGACGCCTCGCTCGACCTGCGGGCCAACCCGAACCAGGACGCGCAGGGTATTGCGATCGAGTCCCACCTCGACCGCGGTCGCGGTGCCGTCTCCACCGTCCTGGTCCAGCGCGGCACGCTGCGCATCGGCGACACGATGGTCGTCGGCGACGCGTACGGCCGTGTCCGGGCGATGCTCGACGACAAGGGCAACAACGTCGAGGAGGCGACCCCGTCGACTCCCGTCCTGGTCCTGGGTCTCACCAACGTCCCGGGCGCCGGCGACAACTTCCTGGTCGTCGACGAGGACCGGACCGCCCGTCAGATCGCCGAGAAGCGTGCTGCGCGTGAGCGCAACGCCGCCTTCGCCAAGCGCGTCCGCCGGGTGTCCCTCGAAGACCTCGACAAGGTGCTCAAGGCCGGTCTGGTCCAGGAACTCAACCTCATCATCAAGGGCGACGCGTCCGGTGCGGTCGAGGCTCTCGAGTCCTCGCTGCTCCAGCTCGACGTCGGCGAAGAGGTCGACATCCGCGTCCTGCACCGTGGTGTGGGTGCGGTCACCGAGTCCGACATCGACCTGGCGATGGGCTCCGACGCCATCGTCATCGGCTACAACGTCCGTGCGGCCGGCCGTGCCGCGCAGATGGCGGAGCGCGAGGGCGTCGACGTCCGGTACTACTCGGTGATCTACCAGGCCATCGAGGAGATCGAGGCGGCCCTGAAGGGTCTCCTCAAGCCGGAGTACGAAGAGGTCGAGCTCGGTACGGCGGAGATCCGCGAGGTCTTCCGCTCGTCCAAGCTGGGCAACATCGCCGGTGTCCTGGTCCGGTCGGGCGAGGTCAAGCGCAACACCAAGGCGCGCCTGCTGCGCGACGGCAAGGTCGTCGCGGAGAACCTCACCATCTCGGGCCTGCGTCGCTTCAAGGACGACGTCACCGAGATCCGCGAAGGCTTCGAGGGCGGTATCAACCTCGGAAACTTCAACGACATCAAGATCGACGACGTCATCGCGACGTACGAGATGCGCGAGAAGCCGCGCGCCTGACGCGCAGCGATCGCGACTGTCTCACGACTGCTGTCGTGACCGGGGCCGGTCGGCGGAATTTCCGTCGATCGGCCCCGGCCGTTGCGTGTACGGTTCTGGTGACCCTGCCAAGCGTTGGCTGGCAGGCCACCGAACCCGAACCGGCGGGACATCCGGAACTGCATGTACGTGGGGACTCTGTCCTTCGATCTGCTCCTCGGCGACGTCCACTCGTTGAAGGAGAAACGCTCCGTCGTCCGGCCCATCGTGGCCGAGCTCCAGCGCAAGTTCTCCGTGAGCGCTGCCGAGGTGGGTGACCAGGACCTCCACCGCAGAACCCGGATAGGGGTCGCGCTGGTGTCCGGGGACGCGGGGTTCGTGTCGGACGTACTGGACCGCTGTGAGCGGCTGGTCGCGGCACGGCCGGAGGTGGAACTGCTGTCGGTACGACGGCGGCTCCACGGTGATGAAGACTGATTGCTTGACTTGCAAGAAAAGAAGGAGACGGACCAGTGGCCGACAACGCGCGGGCGAAGAAGCTGGCGGACCTCATCCGGGAGGTGGTCGCCCAGAAGCTGCAGCGAGGCATCAAGGACCCGCGCCTCGGTACGCACGTGACGATCACGGACACCCGGGTCACCGGTGACCTGCGGGAGGCCACGGTCTTCTACACGGTCTACGGCGACGACGAGGACCGTGCCAGCGCGGCCGCCGGCCTGGAGAGCGCCAAGGGCATCCTGCGCTCCGCGGTCGGCCGGGCGGCCGGCACCAAGTTCACGCCGACCCTGACCTTCGTGGCGGACGCCCTCCCGGAGAACGCCAAGACCATCGAGGACCTCCTCGACAAGGCGCGGCTCTCCGACGCCCAGGTGCGCGAGGCGTCCTCGGGCGCCGAGTACGCCGGCGAGGCCGACCCGTACAAGAAGCCGGGCGAGGACGACGAGGACGCAGCCGCGGAATGAGCAGCAGGGCACACACCACGCCGGACGGCCTTGTCATCGTCGACAAGCCGTCCGGCTTCACTTCGCACGACGTGGTCGCCAAGATGCGCGGGATCGCCAAGACCCGCCGCGTCGGCCACGCCGGCACCCTCGACCCGATGGCGACGGGTGTCCTCGTCCTGGGCGTGGAGAAGGCCACCAAGCTGCTCGGCCACCTCGCGCTGACCGAGAAGGAGTACCTCGGTACGGTCCGGCTCGGCCAGAACACCCTCACGGACGACGCCGAGGGCGACGTGATCGCCTCCACCGACGCCTCCGGGGTGACCCGGGAGGCCGTCGACGCGGGCATCGCCAAGCTGACCGGCGACATCATGCAGGTGCCGTCGAAGGTCAGCGCCATCAAGATCAACGGCGTGCGGTCCTACAAGCGGGCCCGCGAGGGCGAGGAGTTCGAGATCCCGGCCCGGCCGGTCACGGTCTCCTCGTTCCAGGTGTACGACATGCGCGAGGCGCTGGCCGAGGACGGCACCAAGGTCGTCGACCTGGTCGTCTCCGTGGTCTGCTCCAGCGGTACGTACATCCGCGCCCTGGCCCGCGACCTCGGCGCCGACCTCGGCGTCGGCGGGCACCTGACGGCGCTGCGGCGCACCCGGGTCGGCCCGTACAAGCTGGACCGGGCGCGCACCCTGGACCAGCTCCAGGAGGAGCTGACCGTCATGCCGATCGCGGAGGCCGCGGCCGCCGCGTTCCCGCGCTGGGACCTGGACGCGCGGCGCGCCTCGCTGCTCGCCAACGGGGTGCGGCTGGAGATGCCGGACGAGTACGAGGCCGGCCGGACGGTCGCCGTGTTCGGCCCGCAGGGCACGCTGCTCGGGCTCGTGGAGAGCAAGGGCGGCAAGGCGAAGTCCCTGGCGGTCTTCGTCTGAGCGGCTGCGTCCTGGTCCGGGCGACTGATCGATGGTCGGGTGTTGACGTGGAGCGGTGAGCGCACCGGTGCTGCTGCTCACCGCTCCACGACCCCCCTCGGGTAGGTCTCTATCCATCCGGAGCCCCGTATTCACCCGTCCGAGCAGGCGCTCGGAGTGAATGGAGGGAGCGTACGGGGGCGCTTTCGGCTCACGTGCTTTTCCCGCTGATCTTCACCGACCTACGGTCGTGAGATGGAGCTCACGGGGGAGCTGGTCCAGGTATGTGATCCCACCACCGGTCGGCCGCGCGGCAGCGGCTTCGTGGCCGACGACCGGGGGACCGTACTGACCAGCCACGAGGCCGTCGCCGGCCTGGGAGAGGTGCTGCTGGTGGGGCCCGGCGACGGGCCCCGGCGGGTTGGGGCGCAGGCGGTGACCGCGCTGCCCGAGGCCGGGCTGGCGCTCGTACGCGCCGAAGGGCTCGCCGCGGTGCGGCCGTTGCCGGTGACGGTGCGGGACGGGCTCCCGGCCGGGAGGTACGTGCGGCTGGTCGCGCGGGGCTGGCGGCAGGCGCGGGTGCTGGGGGACGCGGAGGTCACGTACGGCGGCCGGCCGCTGGCGGGGGCGATCGCGCTGGCGCTGGGGACCGACGGCATGGACGCGCTGCGGCTGGGCGGGGAGGCGTGCGGCGGTCCGGTGCTCGACGCGGAAACCGGAGCGGTGCTCGCGGTGGTGTGCACTGCTCTGCATTCGGAGCATCGCTCCGGCGGGTTCGCGGTGGTGCTGCGGGCCGCTGCCGCCTCCTGCCGGCCGCTGGCCGAGCTGCTGGAACGCAACGCGGCGACCGTCCCCGGTTACGGCGCCGACCTCAACCTCGCGGGCGTGCTGCGGCTGGCCGGCGCCACGGTGGCCCCGTTCCTGCCGTACGACGGCCCGGAACCGGTCGAACGCGCGGCCGTCGTCGCCGAGCTGGCCGCCTTCACGGCCGGCGACCGCCCGGTCCTGGCCCTGATCGGCGCCCCCGGCACGGGCCGCACCACCGAACTGGCCTCGTGGGCCCGCCGCCGCACCCTGACCCCGGCCCCCCACCCCACGGTCTTCCTGCGCGGCGCCGACGTACTCCCCGACGACACGTCCCTGTCGGACGCGGTGACCCGGACACTGTGGGCGGCACGGGGCGTGATGGCGGCCGGCCAGGACCATGCCGCAGGCGGCACCGCGGCCGACGGAGGCACGCGGGGCATGGTGTCGGCCGTCCGGGACCACGCCCCGGGTGACACGGCGTCCGACGGAGGCGGCACCGGGGCGCCCGGCAGCGGAACGCCCGCCGACCCGTGGGGCGCCGGGGGCCGGGCGCCCTTCGGCCCGTGGGGTGCCGGGGGCCGGGCGCCCTTCGGCCCGTGGGGTGCCGGGGGCACGTCGGGGTCCGCCGAAAGCGGCGCCCCCCGGGCCCCCGCGGCGGCCGCGCCGGGGGACCCCGGGCGCGTGGCGGCGGCCGTGCCGGGGGACCCCGAGCGCCTGGCGGCGGTCGCCCCGGAGGATCCCCGGAGCCCGGCGGTGGCCGCGCCGGGAGACCACCGGGTCCACGCGGCGGCCCTGCCCGGGGACGCCGGAAGCCTGGCGGCGGCTGTGACCGGGCTCGGGGCCGTGCCGGGGGACCCGCGGAGCCTCGCGGCGGCCGTGACCGGGCTGGCGCAGGGGTACGGACGTCCGCTCGCGGTCCTGCTCGACGCGTCCGAGGAACTGCCCGCGCTGTCCGACCACCGACTGGCCGTGTGGACCCGGGCCACGGTCGACTGGCTGCGGGCGTCCGGCGCCCGGCTGGTGATCACCGGGCGCCCGGAGTGCTGGGAACGCCTGGGAGCCCTGTTCCCGCCGGACGCGCTGCACGTTCCGCGCCGCCCGGCCCGCGGTCTCCCGCCCGCGCTGGGACTGGGCGACCTGACCGCGGACGAGGCGGCGCTGGCCCGGGTCCGCCACGGCATCCCGACGGCGTCGATCGCCCCCGCCGACGCCCGCCACCCGCTCGCCCTGCGCCTGCTGTCGGGCATCCGGGCCGCGGGCGTGACGGCGGGCCGCCCGACCCGCGAAGAGATCTTCTCCGCCCACCTGGACCTGCTGTGCCTGCGCACGGCGATCCGCATCGCCACCCCGGACGCCCCGGGCCCCGGACGCGGGGTCCCGGCCGGCGCCGGGTCCGGTACTCCCCGGTGCGGCCCCGGACCGTCCGGGACGCACGGGTGGACGCCGGACGCGGCGCAGCCCGACCCGTCCGCGTCCCACGGGCCACCCGGGTCGGGCACCGCCTTCACGTCCGGCCGCGCCGGACCCTCCGCGCCGGGCGCCCGGGACGAAGCGCCGACCGCGGATGCCACCGGGCGCCCCCAGCCGCCCTGGCCCCCGACGGGGGCCGGTACCGACGGGGCGGCGGCGGAGGCGGGCCAGCCCGCCGCAGCCGGCCCCGGGCGGTACGGGAGCCCTGCCGGCCCGGCCGGACACGGCCGACGGCCCGCCGCCGCCGCGCCACGAGCCCCCGGCCGCCCCGGCCCCGGAGCCGTCGACGCCGTCCGCGCGTCCGACGGACCCCCCGGCCCGGAGTACGGGCCCGAGCCGACGGCGGGCTGGCCGGGGTCCGGTGCTGGTGCGGGTGTTTCCGGTGCCGCCGCCGGTGGGTCGTGCGGTCCTGCCGGGCAGGTGTACGGGCCCGGGGCGGCCGGTGGTCGGGCCGGCTCCGGGGACGGTGCCGGCGTCATGGCCGGGTGGTACGGCGGTGGTGTCGGGGTCGGGGGTGTGCCTGGCGGTGGGGGCGTGTACGGGCCCGGGGTGCGGCGGTTGGCGGTGCGGGTGGCCGGGCGGTTGCACGCGGCCGCGCGGCGGTGTCTGGGGCCCGGGCAGGGCGAGCTGGACCGGGAGACCTTCGAGACGCTGTTCCCCCGGCGCACCGGCTGGGCCTCGGCCGTGCTCGCCGAGGGGCTGCTGGTGCCCACCGGTACCGGGTACCGGATTGCCCACGAAGAGGTGTCCGACTGGCTCCAGGCCGCCCATCTCGACGTACCTACGGCCCTGGACACCCTCGTGCTGCGGACCGGGCCGGCCACCGCGCCCGCCGTCCCCCGGCACCGCATCGGGCCGGTCCTCGAAGCCCTCCACCAACTGCCCCCGCCGGCCCGCGCCGCGCGCCTGCTCCAGCTGGTCACCGTGCTGACCGCCCGCCCCGCCCCCGACGCCGACCGCGCCTGGTGGGCCTCCCGGCTGCTGCGGGCCTGCCTGCTGCGGGCCGCCGACGCCGAGCCGTTCCTGCCCGTCCTGCACGCCCTCGCCGACCACGTCGCCGAGGACGACGCCGGACCCGGGGGCTTCGGCGGGTCCTTCTGGAACCGGCTGCGCCTGTCCGAGACCGCCCGCCTCGACCTCCTGCGCCGCGCCCTGCCCGCGGACCCCGCCGAGGGCGACCGCTGCCTGGACGCCGCAGGCCGCCGCCTGGCCCGCGACCCGTACGCCGTCCAGCCGCTGCTGATCCAGTGGTTCGGCGACGAACGCCGGCTGCGCGGCCGCCCCGGCGCCACCGTGGCCACCGCCGCCCAGGCACTGCTGCACACCCACCGCGGGCCCGCCCTGGACGACCTCACCGAGGCCCTGGTCGTCGCCGCGCACCCGTGCGCCGACGAACTGCTCGCCGCGCTCGCCGAGGAGGAGCCGTCCGCCGTCTGCCGGGCCGTGGCCCGCTGGGCGCACGACGCCCGCCCCGAGCGCCGGGTCGCCGCCGCGGCGTACGGCCCGGCCGTCGCGGCCCACGTACGCACCCCCGCCGACCGCGAACTGCTGCGCCACGCCGCGCAGGCCCTGCTCGCGCGCCCCACCGACGCCACCCTGCACGGCAGCGCACTCGCCGTCCTGCTCCGGGACCCGCACGTCCGCGGCCGCTACGCGCAGCAGGCCCTCGCCTGCTTCCGCGAGCGCGGCGCGCGGCTGCCCGCCGACGCCCTGGTCGCCGCACTGCCCCTGCTGCCCGACCCCGACGCCGTCTTCGACGTCCTGCGCGAGCGCGCCGACGGCGAGGTGCTGCGCGCCCTCGCCGCCCTGACGACACCCGCGCTCGCCCGCCGCGCCGGCGACCTCGTCCGCGACCACCTCGCCCGCCGCCCCGAGGACGCCCCGCACGCCGCCGTGTTCGTCGACCGCCGCCTGGACCAGGGCCCGGCCGCCCGGGCGGTCCTGCAGCCGCTGGTCGCCGGACTGCTGCGCGGACCGCTGCCGGTACGGATCGCGCTCGCCGGTGTCCTCGCCGCACCCGGGGGCGAGGACTCCCGGGCGTTGCGCGGCGAGCTGGCCGACGTACTGCTGCGCGAGGAGCAGGACCCGCGGGTGCTGGAGGCGGTCCTCGGGGCGCTCGCGCGCGGGGCCGCCGTACGGGACGAGGCCCGCACCCGGGAGCTGCTGCGCCGCACCGCGCGGCAGCTGCTGCGGGCGCCCGGCGGCGCGGCCGTGTTCGAACGGTCGACGCTCCAGCTGGCCCGCACGGCACCCCGGTTCGCGGTGCTGGTGGCCCGCTGGCTGGCCGAGGACACCACGGCTGGCGCCGCGCTGCTGGGGCCTGGCGCTCGACGTACGGTCGAGAGCCTGTCCCGTACCTGACAGGGATCTGGCCAGGAGCCGGGACCCGGCTGGCAGACTGGTGGCGGCCCCGCGGAGCCGGACGCCGATGCGGGCCCTCGACGACCGGCATGGCAGTCTTAGACCTGCAATCTCTACAGGCATACACGGGTTTCGGGCGAGGAGCGGTCACAGTGCAGCGGTGGCGTGGCTTGGAGGACATCCCCCAGGACTGGGGACGCAGCGTCGTCACCATCGGCTCCTACGACGGCGTCCACCGGGGTCATCAGCTGATCATCGGCCGGGCCGTGGCCCGCGCCCGCGAGCTCGGCGTGCCGTCGGTCGTGGTCACCTTCGACCCGCATCCCAGCGAGGTCGTCCGCCCCGGCAGCCACCCGCCGCTGCTGGCCCCGCACCACCGCCGGGCCGAGCTGATGGAGGGCCTCGGCGTCGACGCGGTGCTGATCCTGCCCTTCACCGCCGAGTTCTCGCAGCTGTCCCCGGCCGACTTCATCGTCAAGGTGCTCGTCGACAAGCTGCACGCGCGCGCCGTCATAGAGGGCCCGAACTTCCGCTTCGGCCACCGCGCCGCCGGCAACGTCGACTTCCTGCGCGAACTGGGCGCCACGTACGACTACCAGGTCGAGGTCATCGACCTGGTGGTGCGCGGCGAGGCGGGCGGCGGCGTGCCGTTCTCCTCGACGCTCGCGCGCCGGCTGGTCGCCGAGGGCGACATGGAGGGCGCGGCCGAGATCCTCGGCCGGCCGCACCGGGTCGAGGGCGTCGTGGTGCGCGGTGCGCAGCGCGGGCGCGAGCTCGGCTACCCGACGGCGAACGTCGAGACCCTCCCGCACACCGCGATCCCGGCGGACGGCGTGTACGCGGGCTGGCTGACGGCGGACGGCGAGCGGATGCCGGCGGCGATCTCGGTCGGCACGAACCCGCAGTTCGACGGGACGGAGCGGACGGTCGAGGCGTACGCGATCGACCGGGTCGGACTGGACCTGTACGGGCTGCACGTGACCGTCGACTTCCTCGCGTACGTGCGCGGCATGGCGAAGTTCGAGTCGCTGGAGGGCCTGCTGGAGGCGATCGCGGACGACGTCAAGCGGGCGCGGGCGCTGACGGAGGCGTACGACACGGCGCGCTGAGCGCAGGCTGGAAGAACGGGCGAGGGCCCGTACCGTCCGGGCAGGACGGTACGGGCCCTCGGCGTTGTCCGGGCTACTGGCCCTGCGACTGGCGCGGGTCCTGCGGCGGGGCGGGCGGCTGCTGCGGCCAGCCCTGGCCGGGCTGCGGCTGGTACGGCTGACCCGGCTGCGGCTGCTGCTGCGGCGGCTGGCCGTACGGCTGGGGCTGCTGCGGGTAGGGCTGCGGCTGACCGTACGGCTGGGGCTGCTGGGGCTGCTGCGGCGGCTGGCCGTAGGGGCCGGGTGCGCCGGGCGCCGGGGGCTGCCCCTGCGGGTACGGCTGCTGCTGCGGGTAGGGCTGCTGACCGTACGGCTGCTGCTGCGGCTGCTGGCCGTACGGGGCCTGCTGCGGGAGGTGCTGGCCGGCGGCACCCCACTGGTTGTGCGCCTGCTGCTGGGCCCGCTGGAAGTCCTCGGCCACCAGGGCGGACAGGTGGAAGTACGCCTCGCGCGTCTTGGGCCGCATCATGTCGAGGTCGACCTCGGCGCCGGCGGCGAGGTGCTCGTCGAAGGGCACCACGACCACACCGCGGCAGCGGGTCTCGAAGTGCTGGACGATGTCCTCGACCTTGATCATCTTGCCGGTCTCGCGGACTCCGGAGATCACGGTGAGGGAGCGCGAGACGAGGTCGGCGTAGCCGTGCGCGGAGAGCCAGTCGAGCGTGGTGCTCGCGCTGCTCGCGCCGTCCACGGACGGCGTCGAGATGATGATCAGCTGATCGGCCAGGTCCAGGACGCCGCGCATGGCGGAGTACAGCAGGCCGGTGCCCGAGTCGGTGAGGATGATCGGGTACTGGCGGCCCAGGACCTCGATCGCCCGCCGGTAGTCCTCGTCGTTGAACGTCGTCGAGACGGCCGGGTCCACGTCGTTGGCGATGATCTCCAGCCCGGAGGGGGCCTGGGAGGTGAACCGCCGGATGTCCATGTACGAGTTCAGGTACGGGATCGCCTGGACGAGGTCACGGATGGTGGCCCCGGTCTCACGGCGCACGCGGCGGCCGAGGGTGCCGGCGTCCGGGTTCGCGTCGATGGCGAGGATCTTGTCCTGGCGCTCGGTCGCGAGGGTCGCGCCGAGGGCGGTGGTCGTCGTGGTCTTGCCGACGCCGCCCTTGAGGCTGATCACCGCGATGCGGTAGCACGACAGCACGGGCGTGCGGATCAGCTCCAGCTTGCGCTGGCGCTCGGCCTCGGCCGCCTTGCCGCCGAGGCGGAAGAGGGATCCGGAACCGCCGCCCGCGCGGCTGCTCTTGGGCTTCTGCTTGTTGCGCAGCAGGCGGTCGGAGGACAGCTCCACGGCGGCGGTGTACCCGAGGGGGGCACCGCCGGCGGGGGACTGCTGGAACCGGGGGTCCTGCGGACCGGGGCCGCCGGGGCCGGGGTTCGCACCGGGGTTCGGACCGGGGTGGGGGTGCTGGCCCGGGTGCTGGGCCTGCTGGGCCTGCTGGGCCTGCTGGGGCCACCCGGGAGCGGCTTGGTGCGCGTCGGGCTGCGGGGGTACGGGGGCCGGGGGCTGCGGGAACCCGTAGCTGCCGCCCGCCTGCGGCTGCCCCGGAACCTGCGGCTGCCCCGGAATCTGGGGCTGGGCATGGGCCTGGGCCTGGGGCTGGGCCGGGGGCTGTGCCTGGTCCTGCGGCGGGAGCGGCGGGAAACCGTACCCGGCCGGGGGCTGCTGCGGTGCCTGCGGCTGGGCGGGCGCCTGCGGGGTCTGCCCGGCCTGCTGCGGGGCGGGCGGGAACCCGTAACCGGCGGGCGGCTGTTGCTGCGCCTGGGCGGGCGGGAAGCCGTACCCGGCCGGGGGCTGGGGCGGCGGGAAGCCGTAGCCCGCCTGCGGGGCGGGCGCCGGCTCCGCCGGGTTCGCCGGGAAGGTGGGCGGCAGCGGCGGCAGCCCGCCCTGCGGCGCGGGCGGCGTGGCCCACGGCTGGTCGGCGGGCGGGGCGTCCTGGGGCTCGCCTGTCGCCGGAAGGGGCGACGGCACGGCGTCCGTGGGGCTGTCACCCGTACCGGTGGCGCCCGGCGCCGGAACCGGCGTACCGGAGTCGGGAGTCGGGGTCCGGGGCGCGGCGTCGGCGGCCGGAGCGGCGTAGGGGTCGGTGGAGGAGGCGCCGTCGGCCGGCAGCGCGGTCTCCACGGGCACCTCGAGGGGCTTGGGAGCCGTGAACGGGCCCGGCGTGCCGGAGTGGGTGCCGCTCGCCGGGGTGACGTGCGCGTCCGCGGCGGCGTCGGCCACGGGGGCGCTGTCGGCCGCAGCGGCCGCCGGGAGCGGGGCACCGGCGTCCGCCGGTTCCGGCGCCGCCTCCGCCGTCTCCACCGGCTCCGGGGCGTCCGGCAGTCCCGGGTACGTGGTGCCCGCGGCGGGTGTCACCGGGGCGGCCGCCGCCGGGACGGGGCCGGAAAGCCCTTCGGCGGGGGTCCCCGAGATGTCCGGGACAGCCGGAGCCGGAGCCGGAACCGGCGCAGGAGTCGAAGCCGCGGGCAGACCATATGAGCCCCCGTCCACCGGAGCCGCGGGCAGACCCGGGTACGAGCCGCCGTCGGCCGGGGCCGCGGGCGCCGCCGCCGGCCCGCCGGGGTACGAGGTGCCGTCCGCCGGGCCCGCCGGGTGGCCCGGGTTCGAGCCGCCGTCGGCCGGAGCCCCGAAAGCGGGAGCCTCGGACAGCGGAGCACCGGATCCCGGCATCCCCGGCACAGGCGCGCCGGACACCGGCGTCCCCGGAACCGGCGTACCGGATCCCGGCATCCCAGCCACCGGCGTACCGGACGCCGGCATCCCCGGAACCGGCGTACCGGACGCCGGCATCCCCGGAACCGGCGCACCGGGCATCGGCGCGCCCGGACCAGCCGGAACCGGCGCCCCCGTGCCCGGCATGCCGGCCGCCCCCGTACCCGGCACCGGATCCGGCGCAGCGCCCGGGGCGATGCGCATCGTCGATGGGGAGCTCACGTCACCGGGGCGGTGCGGTTCGAAGCCGCTGCCCTCCGGCAGGCCCGGGACCGCGCCGGCCGAGGGCGCGTTCTGCGTGTACCAGGCCGGCGGGGTGTAGTCGATGGTGAACTCGCCCGTCAGCTCGGGCTCCGCGTCGGACTGATCGTCCGTCGGGACGTCCCACGTCCCGCCGCGGCTCTCGTTCCGATCGCCGTTCACTACGTCCTCCTGGTCTGGTCGCGCACGGTGGGGCGCCTCCATCGGCGCCGCGCCCACCGTCAGCCTAATCGTGCCCGGCATCCGAAGCCCGGCCCCCCGTCGGGTCGCCCGTACGGCCGCCCCTCGATACGCCCCTGCCCGCAGGGCCAACACCGCAAGCCCCGCGCCGAGTCCGCCGTGCCCGGTCCGCCGCGGAAACCCGTCACCCGACGGCGGCGAACCGCACCGCACCCGAAGCGCACCCGCACCGCACCCGCACCGCACCCGCACCGGACCCGCACCGGAACGACACCGAACCCATGCGGACCACATACGGACCGCATCCGGACCGAAACGCACCGAACCGCCGCGTACCGCCCGGCACCGCGCGCCTCAGTCGATCCGGCGCGCCGCGCCCAGCAGTCCCGTCTCCGCCTCGGTCCCCTGAGTCATCACGAACTGGCGGTCCCGCTGGTTGCACCACAGCGTCACCCCGTCGCCCAGCGTCGGAAGCGACTCCACGGCCGTGCGCGGCAGGTTCATCAGCCGGCCCAGCTGCTCCGCCTCGTCCGGCGAGACCCGCTGCACGCCCACCAGCGACGACTGCTGCACCAGCCGCGGTGCCGTCGGGCTCAGGTACGGCAGCAGCGTCAGCACCGCCTGCCACGGTCCGGCCACCACCCGGCCCCGCGGCGGGCGCATCCCGCAGTCGCGGACGACCAGCACCGGGCTGCCCGCCGACGCACCCTGCGGCGGCACCCGGCCCACCTCGTGCAGCGTCACGCACTGCTGGCCGCCGCCCGCCGCCTGCGCCAGCGGCGCCCAGACCTGCGCGCGGCCCGTCTCGACGGCCACCCGGGCGCCCGTCGCCGCCGCCCGCAGCGCCAGGACCTGCGCCGTCCACAGCCCGCCGATGAGCGTCACCTCGTACGGGGTGGGGCGGTTGACGCCCAGCACGGCCGGGCGGCCCTCGGAGTCCACGCCGATGACGACGCCGTCGTCCCCGACCGGCAGCGCCAGCACGTCCAGCTCCTGCGCCGCGACCGTGTGCCGTTCCCGGCGCGGGCCGATCAGCCCGTAGCCCATCCTCATCGCGCGCCTCCCAGCGGCAGCGAAGCCAGTACGCCCGGCAGCTGTTCGCGGTCGAGCCGGACCAGTCCGGTCTTCACCCCGCGGGCCGTGCGCTCCAGCTCCCGCCGGGCCGCGACCAGTTCCTCGTCGCTGCGCCCGGTGATCCGGACGTGACCGGTCAGGGTCACCCCCCGCCGGTCGGCCGGGGCCAGCGTCAGGCTGAAGTTCGTCGCCAGCGCCGGCAGCGAGGTCAGCAGGGCCACGAAGTGCGGCAGCGGCGCGGCCCCGCCGCCCAACTGCGGCCAGCGGGCTATCCAGTACGTCGTGTGCCGCCGGTCGTCGCAGCGCCAGGTCCGCGGTGTCTCCTCGGTACGCCGCCCCGCGGTCGCCGAGCGGCCCGCCTGGGTGATCGCCATCGGATTCGCGCACGAGGACGTGGCCAGCGCGGCCGTCAGCTCCTGCTCGGTCAGCACGGTCGCCCGGAACCCCGCGCCCGCCAGCCGGCTCGCCAACTGGTCGGCCGCGCGCACCACGCAGCGCTGCGCGCCCGCGAGCCCGCCGCCGCGCGCGGCGACCGCCTCCGGACACAGTTCGGGATCCAGCTTGAGCGCGATCCAGGTCAGCCGCACCGCCGGGGTGCCGGTCCGGGCCTGCAGCGGCGCGTAGTTGCGGGTCGCCATCGACTGGGCCGGCAGGTGCGGCGCGGGCGCCGGCTGGGTGTGCTGCACCAGCTGCGCGGACTCCAGCCTGATGCCGTCGACCTCCAGCACGCCCCGTATCAGGCCCAGCGGCAGCGGCCGGGCGGCCCGGTCCTCGCGCAGCGCGGTCGCGTCGGTGTCCACCTGGACCACCACCGTCAGGAACGTGCCGTCGCCGATCATCCCGACCGGACGGCGGTCACGGTCGCTGAACGTGTAGGTGCGCAGTGCCGGATCGGCCTCCACCAGCGGCGCCAGCCCCGGCTCGGTGCCCGGCGGCACCGTCAGTGCGGCCGCCCGCCGCCGGCGCGCGCGCAGCGCGAGCGCGGAGCCGATCCACTCGGGCAGCGAGCGCTGGTGGCGGCGCACGACGGCCAGCACGACGAGCACGGCGGCCACCACACCGGCAGGCACCAGCAGCAGGGTGTCGACGACCCAGGCCACGAGCAGCACCGCGGCTGCCGCCTGGAGCAGCACCAACTGTTGCAATCGGAACGGACCGAACCGTCCCGGGCTCGACTTCGGATACGGCGTCACACCGCCCTGCGGCGGTGCGGCCGCGGCCGCTCGGCGGCGCGTCGCGGTGGCCATCACTCGCGCACTTCCCCTTCCCGGGGCCAGACCCCGAAAGCCCCGCGGAACCGCGGCCCGTGCCCGCGTCTCCCCGGAATCTCCCCAATCCACCCCAACAAGCCCTGATCACCCCGGAACGGAAGGCACTGAGCGGCAGCCTCACCCTACCCGCCCCCTGCGCACCCTCCGTCAACAGGCATAGTAGGTGGCCGGTCCGACAAACGAGGCCCGGGGACGGGGGCACCTCCCAGCGGTAGCTGGGGGAGTACTCACCGGCCGGGCCGGGCGGGGAGAAGCAGGCGGTCATGGCATCACGACGTGATGAGCTCAACGCGTACACCTTTGCGAAGCGGCGCACGGTGGCGGCCTTCCTGCAGCCGTCCGCGACGGGCACCGAGGAAGGGGCCCCCAGGCCGCTGCGCGCGATCGTGCCGGGGCTGGTGGTCGGAGCGCTGGTCCTCGCGACGTTCGGCGCGTGGGGGATGTTCAAGCCCAAGGCCCCCAAGGGCTGGGACGAGCCCGGCGCGAAGGTCATCGTCGGCAAGAACTCGACCACCCGCTACGTGGTGCTGACCACCAAGGTGGGCGGCAAGGACCAGACCCGGCTGCACCCCGTGCTCAACCTCGCCTCCGCCCGACTGCTGCTGGATCCGCAGAAGTTCAAGGTCATCACCGTCGACGACAAGACCCTCGACAGTGGGAAGCCGCCGCGCGGGCCCATCATCGGCATCCAGTACGCCCCCGACCGGCTGCCGTCCGCCAAGGACGCCGGCACCGCCAAGCGCTGGGCCGTCTGCCAGCAGCCCGGCGGCAACGGCAGGGGCGTGCAGACCGCCGCCTTCGTCCTCGCCGACCGTGAGGCCCGCCTGCTCGACGACGAGCGCAAGGTCGCCGACGGCCAGGTGCTGTACGTACAGAGCACGGGCGAGACCAGGACCCGCTACCTCGTCGACGCGGCCGGCACCAAGTACAAGTTCCCCGACGGCGCCGCGGGCACCCCGGCCGCCGCCGACGCCCAGAAGCTCACCAACGCCCTGGTGGGCAGCGGCACCCCGCAGGAGGTCAGCGACGCGTGGCTGGCCACGCTGCGCGACGGCGAGCCCCTCGGCTTCCCGCAACTTCCCGGCACGGTCGGCGCGGACGCCGGCGTCCCCGGCCTGGTCACCGCCGACAACCGGGTCGGCACGGTGCTGCGCGCCCAGACCGGCTCCGGCCCGCAGCACTACGTGGTGCTGCCGGGCAAGGTGGCCCCGGTCTCCGACTTCGTGGCGTGGCTGCTGATCAGCGCGCCCGCCACCGACATGCTCAACATGAACGGCAAGCCGCGCGAGGTGGACATGCAGTCCCTCAGCCCGGACGCCACCCCGTTCAAGGGCGACGCCCGCTGGCCGGTGAAGAAGGCCACGCAGATCAACCGCGTCGGCGCGGCCGCCGGCGCCGCGGGCACCTCCGGCGCCCCGGCGCAGGGCGGCGACCGCGACACCGTCTGCAACGTGCTGCGCTCGGTCGACGGCTCGGGCAACCAGACGATGAGCACGTGGGCGGGGACCGGCTTCCCCATCGACATCACCGCCAGCGGCGCCAGTTCGTACGTCACCCCCGGCTCGGGCCTGCTCTACACGCAGACCCAGGGCCGGCAGGCCACCGCCGGCGGCTCCCTCTTCCTGGTCACCGACACGGGCCTGCGGTACGCCGTCCAGGCCAACGGTGACAGCGACGCCGCGAAGTCGGGCATCGGCGCCGCCGACCCGAAGAAGGACTCCACCGACGGGCGCCCCGAGGCCAGCCAGGCCCAGACCCGCCTGGGCTACGGCAGCGTCACCCCCGCCCTGGTGCCGATCGCCTGGTCGGAGTTCCTCTCCAAGGGCCCGCGTCTGGACACCAACGCGGCCCGCCAGCCGCAGGGTTCGTGAGGCCGCCGATGCAGACGACACCCCGTGGCGCCGCCGTCCTGCGCACGGCTGCGGCCCTCGCCTTCGTCGTGGGAGCCGGCACCGCCGCCGCGCCCGCGCCCGCGCTCGCCCTGGCGTCCGACGACGCGCGGACGCGGCCGGCCGGCGCGGGTGAGTGCACTTTCCCGATGAAGAAGCAGATCGCCGACCGCCCCTGGGCCCTGCAACGGGTCCTCCTGGACGCCCTGTGGGCCGAGACCCGCGGCAAGGGCGTCCGGGTCGCCGTCATCGACACCGGTGTGGACCGCGCCAACCCGCAGCTGGCCCCGGCCGTGGACGTCGGCGCGGGCAAGGACCTGCTCGACGCCAAGGGCGACGGCACGACCGACACGGTCGGGCACGGCACCAAGGTCGCCGGTCTGATCGCGGCCCGCCCCCAGGAGGGCACCGGCTTCGTGGGGCTGGCCCCCGAGGCCACCATCATCCCGATCCGGCAGAACGACGAGCGCCAGACCGGCAAGGCCGACACCCTGGCCGACGCGATCGAGCACGCGCTGGCCAAGGGCGCCCAGATCATCAACATCTCGCAGGACACCACCCAGCCGATGGGCGAGGACTCCAAGCTCGGCCAGGCCGTGAAGAAGGCCGTCGCGCAAAACGTCGTGGTCGTCGCCTCCGCCGGCAACGACGGCATCAAGGGCGAGAAGCGCAAGACGTACCCGGCGGCCTTCCCCGGCGTCCTCGCCGTCGCCTCCAGCGACCGCAACAACGAGCGCGCCGCGTTCTCCCAGCCCGGTGACTTCATCTCGGTCGCCGCCCCCGGCGTCGACATGGTCTCCACCGTGCCGATGTTCGGCCAGTGCGTCGACAACGGCACGAGCTTCTCGGCCCCGTACGTCGCCGGTGTGGCCGCGCTGCTGCGCGCCCAGCACGCCGACTGGAGTGCCCAGGAGATCATCTGGCAGATCCAGCAGACGGCCGAGCGCTCCGTCAACGGCAAGGACGACTACGTCGGCTGGGGGGTCGTCGACCCCGTCCGTGCCGTCACCCAGGACGGCCAGCGGCCCAAGGCGCCCGTACCCGACCCCGGTCCGCCGCCGGCGGCCGCCCCGCAGGCGGCCCCGCTCGCGATGACCGAGACCCGGCAGGAGCGCGAGGAGCGGTTCGGGACGTACGCTCTGGGTATCGGGGCCGTGCTGATCGCGGTGATCGCCGGTACGGCCACCGTCACCCGTGAGGCGTACCGCCGCAAGCGGCGCTCCGGGTCGGCACGGCAGGCCTGAACCGGGGGAGGGGTTTGCAGAATGCGAACGACCGCCACGCGCACGGTGAATTGTTGGGCCTGTCGTATGAAGTGGCTAAAGTATCCGTGGACTTCACGAGTGTGATGACGGGAGAGAACCGACGATGACGATGAACCTTCAAGTTGACGACCAGAAGAAGGTCAAGCTCGCGGGTGAGATCAACACCTACCACACGGAGCTCACCACTCGCATCGGCAAGCTGAACGACGTCGTCGACCGCATCCAGGCCGGCTGGCAGGGCGCCGCGGGCAAGGAGTTCGACGTGCTCCAGCGCGGGGTCAACGAGAACCTCAAGAAGATCAAGGACCGCCTCGTCGACCTCGAAGAGGCCATGCGCATGAGCGTCAAGGGCTTCGACGCCGAGGAGCAGCAGCGCATCGCGGAGATCCGCAAGGTCAACAGCAGCTCCATCCTCGACGTCTGAGCGTTCGAGCAGCGGTAGTACGAAACACAACGGGAGGAAGACAGCGATGTCGCTCGCAGTCAATTACGACACCGTCTCGACCGCGGCCGGGGATGTGCGCCTGACCGGCTCGCAGCTCAGCCAGCAGCTGGAGACCCTCATGGGCAAGGTCAAGGAGGTCACCTCGAGCTGGGAGGGTGAGGCGAAGACCGCCTACGAGGAGATCCAGCGGACGGTCAGCACCAACATGGAGCAGATGAACCAGAAGCTCGGTCAGATCGCGACCCTTCTGGACCAGTCGCTCGTCGGCTACCAGGACACCGACAAGGGCAACGCCGCCCGCTTCCGGATGGTCTGAGCCACCCCGCGTCCCACACACGCGTGAAGGGGCCCGCGCACCGAACGGTGCGCGGGCCCCTTCACGCGTATACGGGCCCTCAGGTGAGGTCGAACTCGCCGTCGCGCGCCCCGAGCACGAACGCCGTCCACTCCGCCTCGGTGTAGCGCAGCACCGTCCCCGGATCCAGCGAGGAACGCATCGCCACCGCCCCGCCCGGCAGCTTCGCGATCTCGACCCGCTCCTCGTGCTCCTCGGTCCCGGGCGCGCTCGTCCACTCCACCCCCGAGATGTCCAGGGCGTAGAGCTCGTCCTTCTCGCGCTCGCGATCGCGTGCGTCAGCCATGTGCGTCGGGTTCCCTTCGGCGGAGCGGTCGTACGAACAGCCTCTGACCGCATCGTACTTCCGCTCCGCCCGCCCCGTCAGGCGGTCACGCCCCCGGCAGCCAGCCCGCCTGTATCAGCGGCGTGCCCCGCTTGCGCGAGACGAAGGTGCCACGGCCCGGAGGCATCGGACGCGCCCGGACGTTGCCCAGGATGTCGCCCTCGTTGCGGTCGCCCGACAGGACGACGCCCTGCGCGCCCAGCTCCTTGACCCGCTGCATGAACGGCTCGTACGCCGCCCGCGAGGCACCCGCCGCGCTGCGCGCCACGATGAAGCGGATGCCCACGTCCCGCGCGAACGGCAGGTGTTCCACCAGCTGCGACAGCGGCTGCGAGGAACTCGTCGACACCAGCTCGTAGTCGTCGATGATCACGTACAGGTCCGGGCCGGTCCACCAGCTGCGGTCGCGCAGCTGCTGCGGGGTGATGTCCGGCCCCGGCGCCCGCTTGCCCATCACCGTCGCGATGGCCTCCATGTGCATGTCCATCGCCGACGACATCGGCGCGTACTCGAGCAGGTGCGAGGACGGCACCGCCTCCAGCATCGTGCGCCGGTAGTCACCGACCACGATCCGCGCCTGCTCCGGCGTGTACCGCTCGGTGATCTGCTTCGCGATCAGCCTCAGCAGCGCCGTCTTGCCCGACTCGCTCTCACCGAAGACCAGGAAGAACGGGTCGGTCTCGAAGTCGACGAACACCGGCTCCAGGTTCGTCTCGTCGATACCGATCGCGATGCCCTGCTGCGGGTACTCGAAGCCCCGCGGCAGCCGGTCCGCGTCCAGCTTGCGCGGCAGCAGCCGTACGGCGGGCGCGCCCGGACCGGACCAGCCCGCGCGGACGGCCTCCACGAACTCGGCCGTCGCCTCGGGCAGCCCCTCCGCGTTCGAGCGGCCGTCGACGCGCGGCAGCGAGGACATGAAGTGCAGCTTCTCCGCCACCTGACCGCGGCCCGGCGAGCCCTGCGGCACGTTCGCCGCGACCTTGCGGTCGAACTCCGAGTCCATGACGTCACCCAGGCGCAGCTCCAGCCGGCCCAGGATCTGGTCCTTGAGCGCCGCCCGCACCTCCATGTAGCGCGAGGCGGTGATCACCACGTGGATGCCGTAGCCCAGACCGCGCGCCGCGATGTCCGCGACCACCACTTCCAGCTGGTCGTAGTCGTTCTTGAACTGCCCCCAGCCGTCGACGATCAGGAAGACGTCACCGAAGACCTCGCCCGCCAGGTCCCCCGACGCCCGGCGGCGCCGGTAGGTGCCGATCGAGTCGATCGAGTGGGCCCGGAAGAACTCCTCGCGCCGGTTGAGCACACCGGCCACCTCGGCGACCGTACGCCGCACCCGCTCCGGGTCCAGCCGCGAGGCGATCCCGCCCACGTGCGGCAGGTCCTGGATCGCCGCGAGACCCCCACCACCGAAGTCCAGCCCGTAGAACTGCACCTCGCGCGGTGTGTGCGTCAGCGCGAACGCCGACACCAGCGTCCGCATCAGCGTCGACTTGCCCGACTGCGGACCACCGACCACCAGCAGGTGACCGGCCGCACCCGAGAAGTCCCGGTAGAGCACCTCGCGCCGCTGCTCGAAGGGCTTGTCTATGAGGCCGAGCGGCACCACGAGCCCGCCGGGCCGCGTGTACCCCTCGGCGTGCAGACCCCGCTCCGCGGACGGCGCCAGCGCCGGCAGCAGCTGGTCCAGCGGCGGCGCCTGGTCGAGCGGCGGCAGCCACACCTGGTGCGCCGGCACGCCCTGGCCCTCCAGCCGCCCCACGATCACGTCCAGCACCGTGTCCGCCAGCGCGTCGTCCTCCCGGCCGGCCTGCGCCGCCAGGTACGCCGGGTCCGGCGCCGCGTACACCACCGGCACCGGCGTCGCCGTGAACAGCGCCGGACGCCGCTCCACCGGGAACTGCCCGACCGACAGGTCCGGCCCGCCCGCCCGGTAGGTGCCCGAGACGTACGCCGCCTTGAACCGGGTCATCTCGTCCGTACCGAACTTCAGATAGCCCGAACCCGGCACCGACGGAAGGTGGTAGGCGTCCGGCACACCGATCGCCGTACGCGACTCCGCCGCCGAGAACGTCCGCAGACCGATCCGGTACGACAGGTACGTGTCCAGGCCGCGCAGCTTGCCCTCCTCCAGACGCTGCGAGGCCAGCAGCAGGTGCACACCCAGCGACCGGCCGATGCGGCCGATCTGGATGAACATGTCGATGAAGTCCGGCTTCGCCGTCAGCAGCTCGCTGAACTCGTCGATGACCAGCACCAGCGAGGCCAGCGGCTCCAGCGGCGCACCCGCCGCGCGGGCCTTCTCGTAGTCGTGGATGTTGGCGTAGTTGCCCGCCGACCGCAGCAGCTCCTGACGGCGCTGCAGCTCACCGCGGATCGAGTCGCCCATGCGGTCGACCAGCGTGAGGTCGTCCGCCAGGTTCGTGATGACCGCCGCCACGTGCGGCATCGTGCCCATGCCGGTGAACGTCGCACCGCCCTTGAAGTCCGCGAGCACGAAGTTCAGCGTCTCCGAGGTGTGCGTGACCGCCAGGCCCAGCACCAGCGTGCGCAGCAGCTCCGACTTGCCCGAACCCGTCGCGCCCACGCACAGGCCGTGCGGGCCCATGCCCTCCTGCGCGGCCTCCTTCAGGTCCAGCATGACCGGCGCGCCGTCCTCACCCACACCGATCGGCACGCGCAGCCGCTCACCGGCCGACCGAGGCCGCCACGTGCGCGCCACGTCGATCGAGGCGGCGTCGCCCAGGTTCAGCAGATCCGTGAAGTCCAGGTTCGCCAGCAGCGGTTCGTCGTCGTCGCCCCCGCCCGTGCGCAGCGGCGCCAGCTGGCGCGCCAGCGCCTCGGCCGCCGGCAGCGACAGCACGTCCGGCGTGCCCTCGTACGCGACACCGCCACCCGACTCCAGCCGCAGCCGGCCCGGCCGCACCACGACCGACAGCCCGCCGCGCGGCTCGTCCAGCTCACCCGCGACCACCTCGACGATGGTCACGCCCTGCAGGCCCTCCGCGGCGGCGAACACCGAGTCCGGCGGCACCATCCCACCGTCCAGGACCACCACGATGTGCGGCTGGTCCAGCACCGGGGAGACGTCCCTGCTGAACCGCGGCCGGCCGTCCAGCCGCGAGGCCAGCAGACCCTCCAGCTCCCCGAGGTCGTCGCTGAACAGCCGCTTCGTACCGGCGCCGTCCACCTGGCCCGGCACCTGCGTGTGCGGCAGCCACTTGACCCAGTCCCACGACGGCAGCGCGCCCGGCGCCGCCACCACGGCCACCACCAGGTCCTCGGGGGAGTGCAGCGTCGCCAGCTGCGCCACCATCGCCCGGGCCGCACCGCGCGCGGACTCCGGCTCGCCCGACACCGTCACGTGGTAGAACGCCCGCATCGACACCGCCATCGGCAGCCCGTCCAGCGACGCGTGCACCTTCAGGAAGCGCTGCATCGCGCCTGCCGTCAGCGGTTCCAGCTCGTCCACCGGCGCCGTGTCCGGTGCCACCAGGGGAGTGGCCAGGCGCTGCGCGCCCAGCCCCAGCCGGGCCTGCCCGAAGTCCTCGTCGCCGACCCGCCGCTCCCACAGCCGCGACCCCTCGGCCACCACCGACCACAACTGCTCTGGCGCCGGGTGCAGGTACAACTGCGCGTCACGCTGGGCCCGCGCCGTCCGCCGCACCTGACGCCGCGTCTGCGCCAGATACTTCAGGTAGTCGCGCCGTACGTCGGCCATTTGCCCCTGCGTACCCTTGCGGAACCGCACGATCTGCGCGATGACCATCGCGACCGTCGACACCAGCATCAGCACGCCCATGATGCGCATGAACGGCGGCACGTTCGGCATGAAGAAGAAGACGACGGACGAGCCCATGCCGAGCATCGGCAGGAGCTGCATCGCCATGCCTTCCTGCTGCCCGCGCGGAAGTTCCGGCGGCGCCTCCAGCCTCAGCTCGTCCGAAGGGACTTCGGGCGGCAGGGACCGCGGCGGGCGTTTGACGACGATCTGGCTCACCGGAGCATCAATCCCTCGAAAACGGACGGGACGTCTCTTCCGGCGCCCCCAAGTCCCGCATGCGGAGGGGGTCTCCTCCGCGCGACAGGTGATCCTACTTGCCGACAGTCACGCATACTCCCGGTAGGGTGGCGCGCGCATCATGCGCAACCGCGAATCAGCCTCGAACCAGAGGCGGAACAGTCCGCCAACCAGGGGGGTCCCACAGGTGAGTACGGCCGCAACGACGGGTTTCTGCAGGGTCACCGTCGTGGCCCCGGACAGCCGGATCGACGTCGCCCTCCCCGAGGACATCGCCGTCGCCGACGTCTATCCGGAGCTGCTGCGCCTGACCGGCCAGACCCAGCCGGTCGGCGCCCCCACCGGCTTCCACCTGGTACGCCGCGACGGCACCGTCCTCGACGGCGCCCGCACGCTCGCCGCGCAGACCGTCCTGGACGGCGAGGTGCTCAGCCTGCGCCCGTTCGCCGAATCGCTGCCGCCCGCCGTCTTCGACGACGTCTCCGACGCCGTCGCCTCGGCCGTCGTCCGCGACCGGCACCGCTGGAGCGACGACATGCTGCGCGGCGCGGGCCTGGCCGGCGCCGCCGTCCTGCTGGTCCTCGTGGGCTTCGTCCTGTGGTTCTCCGACCCCGTCCGCCACGACATGCACGGCCTGCCCGGCGTCATCGCCGGCGCCATAGGCCTGCTGCTGACCGCGGCCGCTGGGGTCCGCGCCCGGGTCTACCGCGACCGCGGCTCCGCCGTGGCCCTGGGCCTGGCCGCCCTGCCGCACCTGCTGATCGCCGGCTCCGGCATCGTCGCGCCCGCCGCCGGCGAGGGACCGGGCCGGCTCCAGTTCCTCCTCGGCTGCGTCTGCGTCCTGGTCGCCTCCGTGGCCCTGGTCGCGCTCACCCCCAGCGGGGACGCCCCCTTCGTCGCGGCCACCTTCCTCGGCGCCGTCGGCACCCTCGCCACGTTCCTCGCCATCGTCACCGAGGCCTCCGCCACCGACACGGCCGCCGTCTGCGCCCCCGTCGCCATCGGCCTCGTCGCCTTCCTGCCCGGCCTCTCGGCCCGCTTCGCCCGGCTGCCCATCGGATACGCCGCCCCGCAGAGCTCGGTCGAGGTCTACGAGACCCCGGACCGCTACGAGGCCGACACCTTCGGTGACCAGTCCGGCGACGGCGCCGAGGCCGGCGCCGCCCTCGACGCCGAGCTCATCGCCGCCCAGGCCCGCCGCGGCCACGAGATGCTGCTCGGCCTCGTCGGCGGCTCCGCCGCGGTCGTCGTCGGCTCGGCGGCCGTCCTCGGCTTCTCCGACAACACCTGGGGCAAGCTGCTCGCCCTCGCCGCGGGCCTGGCCATGCTGCTGCGCGCCCGCCTCTTCCGCTACACCTCGCAGGTCGTGTGCGCCCTGGTCGCGGGCCTGGCCGCCATCACCCTGCTGATCCTGGGCCTGTCCCTGAACCCGCCCACCGAGCTCGTCGTCGAGCTCGCCAAGTACGGCAGCAGCGGCACCCTGGACATCCGTACGATCTGGCTCTCCGGCGCCGTCGCCGCCGGCGCGGCCCTCGTCGTCGGAATTGCGCTGGTCATTCCCCGCAAGGGTCTGTCACCCTTCTGGGGGCGGCTGCTCGACCTCACCGAGGCGGCGGTCCTGCTCAGCCTCGTCCCGCTGTGCCTGGCCGTCCTCGACGTCTACTCGGCGGCCCGCTCGCTCACCAGCTGAGACGGCCCCGCTCCGGCAGCCTGGTACGCTGTGTGACGGCCGTCTGTGTACGCGCCCCGGTTCCCGGGGACTGCGCCGGACGGAATCCGCCTCCCGAGTCACGGAAGCTCCCCAGAGATGCAGACCTGGGGCACTCGGTGGCAAACGAAGACATCACGAGGAGTAAGCGTGTCGCTCGACGCCGCTACGAAGAAGCAGATCATGGCCGAGTTCGGTACCAAGGAGGGCGACACCGGCTCCCCCGAGGTCCAGGTCGCGCTGCTCTCCCGCCGCATCTCGGACCTGACCGAGCACCTCAAGGCCCACAAGCACGACCACCACTCCCGTCGTGGTCTGCTGATCCTGGTCGGCCAGCGCCGCCGCCTTCTGCAGTACCTCGCCAAGAAGGACATCCAGCGCTTCCGTGCGCTGGTCGAGCGCCTCGGCATCCGCCGCGGTGCGGCGGGCGCCAAGTAAGACGCCGTGAAGGGAGCGGTTCCCACATCCAGGGGGCCGCTCCCTTTGCTGTACGTGCGGTACGTACCGGACGCTTTGTAGTCTGGTCGCATCACGCACAACTGAAGAGGAGGAGCGCCTTCCCTACGCCGCCGGTCCTCGGTAGTGGCACCCGGAAAACGCCCGGACGGGCCCCGTACCGGGTGCTTCGATCGAAGACCGGCCCGCACGCAAGGAGCGCTTCTCCGCAACCGTCCACCGCCACACGGGCGGCGGACGGAGACGACGAAAATGGAGAAAACGCTAGTGGAGAACGAGACCCACTACGCCGAGGCCGTCATCGACAACGGCTCCTTCGGCACCCGCACCATCCGCTTCGAGACGGGCCGTCTGGCCCGCCAGGCCGCCGGTTCCGCCGTTGCCTACCTGGACGACGACACGATGGTGCTGTCCGCCACCACCGCGTCGAAGAAGCCCAAGGACCAGCTCGACTTCTTCCCCCTGACGGTGGACGTCGAGGAGCGGCAGTACGCGGCCGGCAAGATCCCCGGCTCCTTCTTCCGTCGTGAGGGCCGGCCCTCCGAGGACGCGATCCTCACCTGCCGCCTGATCGACCGCCCGCTGCGCCCGTCCTTCAAGAAGGGCCTGCGCAACGAGATCCAGGTCGTCGCGACGATCATGGCGCTCAACCCCGACCACCTGTACGACGTCGTCGCGATCAACGCCGCGTCCGCGTCCACCCAGCTGGCCGGTCTGCCCTTCTCCGGCCCGATCGGCGGCGTCCGCGTCGCGCTGATCAAGGGCCAGTGGGTCGCGTTCCCGACGCACACCGAGCTCGAGGACGCCGTCTTCGACATGGTCGTCGCGGGCCGCGTCCTGGAGGACGGCGACGTCGCGATCATGATGGTCGAGGCCGAGGCCACCGAGAAGACCATCGCCCTGGTCAAGGGCGGCGCCGAGGCCCCGACCGAGGAGATCGTCGCCGCCGGTCTGGACGCCGCGAAGCCGTTCATCAAGGTCCTGTGCAAGGCGCAGTCCGACCTCGCCGCCAAGGCCGCCAAGCCCGAGGGCGAGTTCCCGGTCTTCCTCGACTACCAGGACGACGTCTACGCCGCCCTGGCCGACGCCGTGCGCGGTGACCTCGCCCAGGCGCTCACGATCGCCGGCAAGCAGGACCGCGAGGCCGAGCTCGACCGCGTCAAGGAGATCGCCGCCGAGAAGCTCCTCCCGGCCTTCGAGGGCCGCGAGAAGGAGATCTCCGCCGCCTACCGCAGCCTGACCAAGGCCCTGGTGCGCGAGCGCGTCATCAAGGACAAGGTCCGCATCGACGGCCGCGGCGTCACGGACATCCGTACGCTGGCCGCCGAGGTCGAGGCCATCCCGCGCGTGCACGGCTCCGCCCTCTTCGAGCGTGGCGAGACCCAGATCCTGGGCGTCACCACCCTCAACATGCTCCGCATGGAGCAGCAGCTGGACACCCTCTCCCCGGTGACCCGCAAGCGCTACATGCACAACTACAACTTCCCGCCGTACTCCGTCGGTGAGACCGGCCGCGTGGGCTCGCCCAAGCGCCGCGAGATCGGCCACGGCGCGCTCGCCGAGCGCGCCATCGTGCCGGTCCTGCCGACGCGCGAGGAGTTCCCGTACGCGATCCGCCAGGTCTCCGAGGCCCTCGGCTCCAACGGCTCGACCTCCATGGGCTCGGTCTGCGCCTCCACCATGTCGCTGCTGAACGCCGGTGTGCCGCTCAAGGCCCCCGTCGCCGGTATCGCCATGGGCCTGATCTCCGAGGAGATCGACGGCAAGACCCACTACGTCGCCCTCACCGACATCCTCGGTGCGGAGGACGCCTTCGGTGACATGGACTTCAAGGTCGCCGGCACCAAGGAGTTCGTGACCGCCCTCCAGCTCGACACCAAGCTGGACGGCATCCCGGCCTCCGTCCTGGCCGCGGCCCTCAAGCAGGCCCGCGACGCCCGCCTCCACATCCTCGACGTGATGATGGAAGCGATCGACACGCCGGACGCCATGTCCCCGTTCGCCCCGCGGATCATCACCGTCAAGATCCCGGTGGACAAGATCGGTGAGGTCATCGGCCCCAAGGGCAAGATGATCAACCAGATCCAGGAGGACACGGGCGCCGAGATCACGATCGAGGACGACGGCACCATCTACATCGGTGCCGCCGACGGCCCGGCCGCCGAGGCCGCCCGCGCCACGATCAACTCGATCGCCAACCCGACCATGCCGGAGGTCGGCGAGCGCTACCTGGGTACGGTCGTCAAGACCACCACCTTCGGTGCCTTCGTCTCCCTGCTCCCGGGCAAGGACGGCCTGCTGCACATCTCGCAGATCCGCAAGCTCGCCGGCGGCAAGCGCGTGGAGAACGTCGAGGACGTGCTCGCGGTCGGCTCCAAGGTCCAGGTCGAGATCGCCGAGATCGACCAGCGCGGCAAGCTCTCCCTGATCCCCGTGATCGAGGGCGAGGCCGCCGACGCTGACGCTGACAAGGACGACTCCGACAAGTGACGTCGCGTAGTTCGCGTGCGACGGCCCGCCCCTCTTCGGAGGGGCGGGCCGTCGCCCGTACCCAAACCCTGCTCAAGGGCGAGAACGGCATCGGCACCGTCCGGCGCACCGTCCTGCCCGGCGGACTGCGCGTCGTCACCGAGACGCTGCCCTCCGTCCGCTCCGCCACCTTCGGTATCTGGGCGCACGTCGGCTCCCGTGACGAGACGCCCACGCTCAACGGCGCCACGCACTACCTGGAGCACCTCCTCTTCAAGGGCACCAAGAAGCGGTCCGCCCTCGACATCTCCGCCGCGCTCGACGCGGTCGGCGGCGAGATGAACGCCTTCACGGCGAAGGAGTACACCTGCTACTACGCGCGGGTGCTCGACACCGACCTGCCGCTGGCCATCGACGTGGTCTGCGACATGCTCACCGGCTCGCTGATCCTCGAATCCGACGTCGACGCGGAACGCGGCGTCATCCTCGAAGAGATCGCGATGACCGAGGACGACCCCGGCGACATGGTCCACGACCTGTTCGCCGAGACCATGTTCGGCAACAGCCCCCTGGGCCGACCCGTCCTCGGCACCGTCGACACGATCAACGCGCTCACCCGCGACCAGATCGCCCGCTTCTACAAGAAGCACTACGACCCGCGCCACCTCGTCGTCGCCGCCGCCGGCAACGTCGACCACAACAAGGTCGTGACCCAGGTCCGCGCCGCCTTCGAGAAGGCCGGCGCCCTGACCCACACCGACGCCGAGCCCATCGGCCCGCGCGGCGGCACCAAGCGCATCCGCACCGCCGGCCGCGTCGACCTCGTCACCCGCAAGACCGAGCAGGCCCACGTGGTCCTCGGCATGCCGGGCCTGGCCCGTACCGACGAGCGGCGCTGGTCCCTGGGCGTGCTGAACACGGCGCTGGGCGGCGGCATGTCCTCCCGGCTCTTCCAGGAGGTCCGCGAGAAGCGGGGCCTGGCGTACAGCGTGTACTCGTACACCTCGGGCTTCGCCGACACCGGCCTGTTCGGCGTCTACGCCGGCTGCCGCCCCAGCCAGGTCCACGACGTCCTGCGGATCTGCCGCGACGAGCTCGCCAAGGTCGCCGAGAACGGGCTCACCGACGAGGAGATCCGGCGCGCCATCGGCCAGCTCTCGGGCTCCACCGTCCTGGGCCTGGAGGACACCGGCGCCCTGATGAACCGCATCGGCAAGAGCGAGCTGTGCTGGGGCGACCAGATGTCGGTCGACGACATGCTCGCCCGTATCGGCGAGGTCACCCCGGACGACATCAAGGCCGTCGCGCAGGATGTACTGGCCCAGCGGCCCTCGCTGTCGGTGATAGGCCCGCTGAAGGAGAAGCAGGCCGCCCGGCTCGACGAGGCCGTCGCCTAGACCGCCGCCCAAGGTAAGGAAGCGAAGAACATGAGCAAGCTGCGCGTGGCCGTCCTCGGAGCCCAGGGGCGTATCGGCTCCGAAGCCGTACGGGCCGTCGAGGCCGCCGAGGACATGGAACTGGTGGCGGCGCTGTCCCGCGGGGACAAGCTGGAGACCCTGGCCGAGGCCGGTGCCCAGGTCGCGGTCGAACTCACCACTCCGGCCTCCGTCATGGGCAACCTCGACTTCTGCGTGCGCCACGGCATCCACGCGGTCGTCGGCACCACCGGCTGGACCGAGGACCGCCTCGCGCAGCTGACCACCTGGCTCTCCGGCTCCCCGCAGACCGGTGTGCTCATCGCTCCGAACTTCTCCATCGGCGCCGTGCTCACCATGAAGTTCGCGGTCCAGGCGGCCCGTTACTTCGAGTCCGTCGAGGTCGTCGAGCTGCACCACCCCAACAAGGTCGACGCCCCCTCGGGCACGGCCACCCGTACCGCCCAGCTCATCGCCGAGGCCCGGTCGAAGGCAGGCTGCGCCCCGCAGCCCGACGCCACGGCCACCGCCCTCGACGGGGCGCGCGGTGCGGACGTCGACGGGGTGCCCGTGCACGCCATCCGGCTGCGCGGTCTCCTGGCCCACCAGGAGGTGCTGCTCGGCGGCGAGGGGGAGACCCTGACCATCCGTCACGACTCCCTGCACCACAGCAGCTTCATGCCGGGCATCCTGCTCGGCGTACGCCGCGTGGTCAGCAGCCCGGGCCTCACCTTCGGCCTGGAAAACTTCCTCGACCTGAACCAGTAGAAGCGACGGACCCGACCGATGCGCGCGAAGCTCACCTACCTCCTGACGGCAGCCGTCCTGGCCGTCTACTTCGTCCTGGCCGGCGGCCGTGGCATCGCGCTCATCGGCATCGGCACCCCACTGACCGTCACCTTCGGTGTCATGGTGCTGATCCTGCCGGTCATCGGGGTCTGGTTCCTGTGGAAGAACACCCAGTTCGTGGCCCGCGCCAACCAGCTCTCCGCCGAGCTGGAGGCCGAGGGCGGCCTGCCCGTCGACGAACTGGAGCGCGACGGCTACGGCCGGATCCTGCGCGACTCCGCCGACGAGGTCTTCGCCCGCCGCAAGGCCGAGACCGAGGACGCGCCGGGGGACTGGCGCACCTGGTTCCGCCTCGCGGTCGCCTACCACGACGCCCGGGACACCCCGCGGGCCCGCAAGGCCATGCAGCGGGCCATCGCCCTGCACGACAAGAAGCCCGTACAGGTCTGATCCCCCGTACGGGCTCCGTGCTCGGATCCGGCCGCCCGGCCGGCCTGCCTCAGCGGGCCGCGGGCACGCCCTGGTACTCCTGCGCCCACGCCTTCACGGTGTCGGACGCCCGCTCGAAGGCCTCGGCCCGCGAGAGGAAGTCGGCGTTGTGGTCGGTCAGCAGCACCGGCACCGGGCTCGCGCCCCTGGCCACCACGGTCAGCGCCTGCCCCTGCACCGTCCGGGGCAGCCCCAGCCAGCGCACCGGCTGCTGCACCGTGCGGACCGCCTCGACCTGCTCCCAGGCCAGCGTCCGGGTCCCGAAGAGGGACGCCCGGCGCAGCCCGGCGGGGCTCACCCACACGCCCGCGCGCAGCAGCCGCAGCGCCCCGGCGATCACGGAGAGCGCGGCCACCAGGCAGACCACCGCACCGGTCCACGCACCCGCGAAGGCGATGATCATCGTGGCCAGCAGCATGAAGGACGCCAGCAGGAGCAGCAACGCCCCGCCGGCCACCCGCCAGGGTCCGGGCCGGTAGGGCCGCCGCCAGCGGTCACGGTCCTCGTAGGGCAGGGGCTCGTCGTCGTGCGCGTCGCATGCGCTGTCGGCCGTCAGGAAGGGCAGGGGCACGGCTGATCCTCACTCACATGCACATTCGGCTGGGCTGTGCCTGGTGAGACTAGCGCCCCTGGGACGCCTCGGACTGCTGCGCCTTACCGGAGGCCTGGTGCGGCTGCAGTGCGGGGAGCCCGAAGAGCAGCGAGCCGACCAGCCCCGCCACCACGGTCAGTCCGACCAGGGTACGGGCGGCTATCTGGGTCGTGGCCAGGCGCTCGCGCGGCGGCGGGGTGACGTTGCTGCGGAAACGGTCGGCCTCGGCGACGAAGGCAAACGGGACGGGTTCGCGCCGGCTGAACATGGAAGGGCCTCTCTCCTCACGGTCGGGAACGACGATGTGTTGCGTTGCTACCCAGTAGGACGATCGGAGCGGCCCATCGGTGCCGGATTCCGGCGCATTATCCAAATTCGATGGCTGTGCGTCAGTTGTGCGCCGGACACCGGACGTCCGGCGCACCCGCGCGGGTGCTGGCCCGCCGCGCCCTCCGGGCGCCGTAAAGTGGTCGCCGCATGGCCGATGTGAACTGGAAGGACCTCGTGAGCGAGACCCCCGAGCTGAAGATCGACTTCCGTGGCGACGTGACCGTCGACCTGGTGAAGCACACCGCCACCGACTCCGACGTGGTGTGGGCCGCCCGGGTCTCCACGGCCGGCGAGCAGTCCCTGGAGGAGCTGCAGAAGGACCCCGAGCGCTCCAAGGGCCTCATCAACTACCTGATGCGCGACCGCCACGGCAGCCCCTTCGAGCACAACTCGATGACGTTCTTCATCAGCGCCCCGATCTTCGTCTTCCGCGAGTTCATGCGGCACCGGGTGGGCTGGTCCTACAACGAGGAGTCCGGCCGATACCGGGAGCTCCAGCCGGTCTTCTACGTCCCGGACGCCTCCCGCAAGCTGGTCCAGGAGGGCCGCCCCGGCAAGTACGTCTTCGTCGAGGGCACCCAGGCGCAGGCCGAGCTGACCGGCCGGGTCATGGAGGACTCCTACCGGCAGGCGTACGCGGCGTACCAGGAGATGCTCGCCGCCGGTGTGGCCCGTGAGGTGGCCCGTTCGGTCCTGCCGGTCGGCCTGTTCTCCTCGATGTACGCCACCTGCAACGCGCGCTCGCTGATGCACTTCCTGGGGCTGCGCACCCAGCACGAGCAGGCCACGGTGCCGTCCTTCCCGCAGCGGGAGATCGAGATGGTCGGCGAGAAGATGGAAGCGCACTGGGCCAGGCTGATGCCGCTGACGTACGCCGCTTTCAATGCGAACGGCCGGGTTGCCCCGTAATATGCCGCCCCGGACGGATGTGCGAAGCGAAGTGCGAAGTGTCCGTATTGCGGCGTTTCGTGAAGTTCATCTAGGCTGATCAAACGGACCCGGCACTGCTTGAACCCCCGAGCAGGCAGTGCCGGGCTCCAACAACCCTCCCGGTCACCACCGGGCGGCATCCCACATCACGTCCCCCGAGGGGGCACCGCGAGCGTGGCAGCGAGTAGCGTGTTACCCATGGCTCCGATCTCGACTCCGCAGACCCCCTTCGGGCGGGTCCTCACCGCCATGATCACGCCGTTCACGGCGGATGGCGCACTCGACCTCGACGGCGCGCAGCGGCTCGCCGTCCACCTGGTGGACGCAGGCAACGACGGCCTGATCATCAACGGGACCACCGGTGAGTCCCCGACCACCACCGACGCGGAGAAAAACGACCTCGTACGAGCCGTGCTCGAGGCGGTCGGCGACCGTGCCCACGTCGTCGCCGGCATCGGCACCAACGACACCCGCCACACCGTCGAGCTCGCCCGCCAGGCCGAGCGCGCCGGCGCGCACGGCCTGCTCGCCGTGACGCCGTACTACAACAAGCCCCCTCAGGAGGGCCTGTACCAGCACTTCACGGCCGTCGCCGACGCCACCGGGCTGCCGGTCATGCTCTACGACATCCCCGGCCGCAGCGGCGTCCCGATCAACACCGAGACGATCGTCCGGCTGGCCGAGCACCCCCGTATCGTGGCCAACAAGGACGCCAAGGGCGACCTCGGCCGCGCCAGCTGGGCCATCGCCCAGTCGGGCCTGGCCTGGTACTCCGGGGACGACATGCTGAACCTGCCGCTGCTGTCCGTCGGCGCGGTCGGCTTCGTCTCCGTCGTCGGCCACGTGGTCACCCCCGAGCTGCGCGCCCTCCTGGAGGCCCACCTCGGCGGCGACGTCCAGAAGGCGACCGAGATCCACCAGAAGCTGCTGCCCGTCTTCACCGGCATGTTCCGCACCCAGGGCGTCATGACCACCAAGGCCGCGCTGACCCTCCAGGGCCTGCCGGCCGGGCCGCTGCGGCTGCCGATGATCGGACTGACCGACGAAGAGACCGCCCAGCTCAAGATCGATCTTGCCGCCGGCGGGGTACAGCTCTGACACCAGACTTCACAACTGAACAAGCAGTCCACACATACACAAAAGCAAGTGCACGAATGTCATGCGCGCCACGTGCCTTAAGGGGTACGTGGCGCGTGTGGTGAGGAGAGTCTTTTGAGCCATCCGCATCCGGAACTCGGCCCGCCGCCGAAGCTGCCCAAGGGCGGCCTGCGCGTCACCCCGCTCGGCGGCCTGGGCGAAATCGGCCGCAACATGACCGTCTTCGAGTTCGACGGCCGACTGCTGATCGTCGACTGCGGCGTCCTCTTCCCCGAGGAGGAGCAGCCGGGCATCGACCTGATCCTGCCGGACTTCTCGTCCATCAGGGACCGCCTCGACCAGATCGACGGCATCGTCCTCACCCACGGCCACGAGGACCACATCGGCGCCGTCCCTTACCTCCTCCGGGAGAAGCCGGACATCCCGCTGATCGGCTCCAAGCTGACGCTCGCCCTCATCGAGGCGAAGCTCCAGGAGCACCGCATCCGCCCGTACACCCTCGAGGTGAAGGAAGGGGACCGGGAGCGCCTCGGCAACTTCGACTGCGAGTTCATCGCGGTCAACCACTCCATCCCGGACGCCCTGGCCGTCGCCATCCGGACCCCCGCGGGTCTGGTCGTCGCCACCGGCGACTTCAAGATGGACCAGCTCCCGATGGACAACCGTCTGACGGACCTGCACGCCTTCGCGCGGCTGAGCGAGGAGGGCATCGACCTCCTCCTGTCGGACTCCACGAACGCCGAGGTCCCGGGCTTCGTCCCGCCCGAGCGCGACATCTCGAACGTCATCCGCGGCGTCTTCGCGGGCGCCCAGAAGCGCATCATCGTGGCCAGCTTCGCCAGCCACGTCCACCGCATCCAGCAGATCCTGGACGCCGCCCACGAGTACGGCCGCCGGGTCGCCTTCGTCGGCCGCTCCATGGTCCGCAACATGGGCATCGCCCGTGACCTGGGCTACCTGCGCGTCCCGCCGGGCCTCGTCGTCGACGTCAAGACCCTCGACGACCTGCCCGACCACGAGATCGTGCTCGTCTGTACGGGTTCCCAGGGCGAGCCCATGGCGGCCCTGTCCCGCATGGCCAACCGCGACCACCAGATCCGGATCGTCCCCGGTGACACCGTGATCCTGGCGTCGTCCCTGATCCCGGGCAACGAGAACGCGGTCTACCGCGTGATCAACGGCCTGACACGCTGGGGCGCCAACGTCGTCCACAAGGGCAACGCCAAGGTGCACGTCTCGGGCCACGCCTCGGCCGGCGAGCTGCTGTACTTCTACAACATCTGCAAGCCGAAGAACCTGATGCCGGTCCACGGCGAATGGCGCCACCTGCGCGCCAACGCCGAGCTCGGCGCGATGACGGGTGTCCCCAAGGACCACATCGTGATCGCCGAGGACGGCGTGGTCGTCGACCTGATCGACGGCCGGGCCCGCATCACGGGCAAGGTCCAGGCCGGCTACGTGTACGTCGACGGCCTCTCGGTCGGCGACGTCACCGAGGTCCACCTCAAGGACCGCCGGATCCTCGGCGACGAGGGCATCATCTCGGTCTTCATCGTCGTCGACAGCACGACCGGCAAGGTCGTCGGCGGCCCGAACATCAACGCCCGGGGCTCCGGCATCGAGGACTCCGCCTTCGCGTCGGTCGTCCCGAAGATCGAGGAAGCCATCGCCAAGGCCGCCTCGGACGGCGTCGCCGAGCCCCACCAGCTGCAGCAGCTCATCCGCCGCACGCTGGGCAAGTGGGTCTCCGACGGCTACCGCCGCCGGCCGATGATCCTCCCGGTCGTCGTCGAGGTCTGACCCTCGCCGTACCCGCGTCACCGGAGCGGGGCAACCGGATTTGCGTCCGGGGGCCCCGCTCCAGTACGTTGACGTCTCCACCCCAGCACGGACCGCAGCACACACGTGTGCCCGAACCGGTTCCGTCTTGGGTGGGAATCCAGACCTGGGAAACCTGATATGGTCTGATCCGCCCGAAAGGGAAAAGGCCCCCAACGGCCATCGGATTCGAAATTCCACGGAAAACGCGGAAAACGGATCTGGTAAGGTTGGAACCGCTGAAAGGCCGAAAAGCCGGAAAGCGCCGAGGAAATCGGATTGAAAAGATCTGATAGAGTCGGAAACGCAAGAACGAAGGAAGCGCCCGGAGGAAAGCCCGCGAGGGTCAGTACAAAGGAAGCGTCCGCACCTTGAG
>NZ_JBIVFN010000020.1:0-132295 GCF_044748145.1 Streptomyces sp. NPDC090022 | reverse complement strand
GGGTTGCCGCGCAGCGGCAATTCCAGCCCGCGCGGCGTTTGAGCGCACGGGCGCGAAGCGCACGTACGGGGCCCGGGGCGGAGCCCCGCCCACCCAGCCGCGTCCGGCGATTGAGGCGCACCCACCCCAGCCCCGCCGGCGTTTGAGGCGCAGCCAGCCAGCCAGCCGCGTCCGGCGATGAGGGCCGGGGTGTCCCTGGGGCGGAAGCCCCGGGGGTGGTGGGGCTACAGGCCCTGCCACGTTGGCTTGTTGGTGTACGTGTGGCGGAAATAGTCGGCCAGCTTCAGCTTCGACGCCGCCGCCTCGTCCACGACCACCGTGGCATGCGCGTGCAGCTGCAGCGCCGACGCCGGTACCAGCGCCGACAGCGGGCCCTCCACCGTCTGGGCCACCGCCTCCGCCTTGCCCTCGCCGGTCGCCAGCAGCACCAGGTGCCGGGCGTCCAGGATCGTGCCGATGCCCTGCGTGATCACGTGGTGCGGCACCTGGTCCAGGTCGCCGTCGAAGAACCGCGCGTTGTCCACCCGCGTCTGCTCCGTCAGCGTCTTGATGCGCGTGCGCGACGCCAGCGACGAGCACGGCTCGTTGAAGCCGATGTGCCCGTCGGTGCCTATGCCCAGCAGCTGCAGGTCCACGCCGCCCGCCTCCGCGAGCGCCCGGTCGTACGCCTCGCACGCCGCGACGATGTCCTCGGCGGAGCCGTCCGGGCCCATGAACGCGGCCTCGGACAGGCCCAGCGGCTCGACGACCTCGCGCAGCACGACCGCCCGGTAGGACTCCGGGTGCCCGGCCGGCAGGCCGACGTACTCGTCGAGCTGGCAGACCCGCGCACGGGAGGCGTCGACCTCGCCGGCGCGGACCTTCGCCGCCAGGGCCTGGTAGATCGGCAGCGGGGTGGAGCCGGTCGCCACGCCCAGCAGGGCGTCGGGCTTGCGGCGGACCAGGGCGGCCATGGCCTCCGCGATGAGCTCGCCGCCTGCCTTGGCGTCCGGGACGATGACAACTTCCACGCTGGGCCTGCCGATCTGGAGAGGTGAGGGGAGCACGGTTGTGGTATAGACCAATCTAGCAGAGCGAGGGCCCGCCGGGGCGGGACCGCGCACCTGTCTTCCATGGTGGTCCGAACGGGTGCCCCCGGCCTCCCGGCGCCCTCCCCGAGGGCGCCGGGGACCCCTCAGAGCAGCGCCAGCTGGAGCCCGCCGGTCGCGTCCAGGTGCTGCCCGGTCACCCAGCGGGAGTCCGCCGACGCCAGGAAGGCCACCACGTCCGCGACCTCCGCCGCCGTGCCGATCCGCCCGAACACCGAGCGGGAGGAGGCGTGGGCGCGCGCCGCGGGATCGGGATCTACGCCGACCCGGCGCACCCGCGCGGCTGCCTGGTGATCAGCGCGGCCGTCAACTGCACGACCGAGGAGGTCGCCGAGGAGCTCAAGGGGCGGCGCAACGCGAACCTGGCGGCCTTCGAGAGCCGGATCCGGGCCGACGTGGCCTGCGGAACCCTGCCGGCGGACACCGACGCGGCGGCACTGGCCCGCTATGTCGGGGCGGTTCTGCAGGGCATGTCCCAGCAGGCGCGGGACGGGGCGGGCCGGGAGGAGCTGGCGGCGGTGGCGGAGCCGGCCCTCGCGGCCTGGCCCGCGGAAGGGGAGGAAGGGGGAGGGGGCCTGTCCGGCCCGCATGTTCCTCTGGGCCACGGTGCCGGGACGGGACCCTCAACCCGTCCGGCACCGTAGCCCGGAGTACTTACGGCCGGCGGGTGTGCGGTCCCGGCGGCCGGTGGGAGGTGCCTGCGCGGTCAGGGCAGAGCGCGCGGCTTACCTCGTCCGTCCTCCTGTGCGGGGAGGGCGGAAGCCCATGTCGGAGCTGTGTCCACGGCTGTCCGTGACAGCCGTACACCAGCATTGTGGACTAGACCAATCTGTTCTGTCCATCCAATTGCGGACGTCCTCAGTCGGTCACTTCCTCCAACAGTACGCGGCGAAAGGTACTGATGGGTATTCCCGTGGGGAAAGTCATCGTCCGCGCCCGGGGTACGCTCGCACACGTGCCCTCCATGAACGACCTCGTACGCCAGCACACCGCTCTCGGTGAAACCGACCTGGAGTGGCTCCACCTGCTGGTCTCGGAGTGGCAGCTGCTCTCCGACCTGTCCTTCGCGGACCTCGTGCTGTGGGTGCCCACCCTCGACGGCACCCGGTACGTCTCCGTCGCGCAGATGCGCCCGAACACCGGGCCCACCTCCTACCAGGACGACATGGTCGGCCACCTGGTGCCGCGCGGGCGCCGTCCGCTGCTGGACGCCGCCCTGGACGAGGGCCGGATCGTACGCGAGGGCGACCCGGAGTGGCGCGAGGAGGTGCCGGTCCGCGTCGAGTCGATCCCCGTGCGCCGCGAGGGGCGGGTCCTCGGCGTCATCGCCCGCAACACCAACCTGCTCACCGTCCGGACCCCGAGCCGGCTGGAGCTCACGTACCTGCAGTCGGCCTCCGACCTGGCGCAGATGATCGCCGCCGGCACCTTCCCGTACCCCGGCCAGCAGGTCGACATGGACGCCTCGCCGCGCGTCGGTGACGGCCTGATCCGCCTCGACGCCGACGGCGTCGTCACGTACGCCTCGCCGAACGCGCTCTCCGCCTACCACCGCCTGGGCCTGGCCGCCGACCTGGTCGGCCAGCACCTGGGCACCACCACCGCCGAGCTGGCGCCCTCGCGCGGCCCGGTCGACGAGGCGCTGGTCAAGCTCGCCAGTGGCTGGGCCCCGCGCGAGACCGAGGTCGAGGGCAACGGCGGCGTCATCCAGCTGCGGGCGATCCCGCTCAAGCCCAAGGGGACCCGGATCGGCTCCCTGGTGCTGTGCCGGGACGTCACCGAACTGCGCCGTCGCGAACGGGAGTTGATCACCAAGGACGCGACCATCCGGGAGATCCACCACCGGGTGAAGAACAACCTCCAGACGGTGGCCGCGCTGCTGCGCCTGCAGGCCCGCCGGATGGATTCCGACCAGGGCCGGGAGGCGCTCAACGAGGCGGTGCGCAGGGTCGGTTCGATCGCGATCGTGCATGAGACGCTGTCCCAGAACCTGGACGAGCGGGTCGAGTTCGACGAGATCGCCGACCGGGTCATCGCGATGGTCGCGGAGATCTCCCCGGGCAAGGTGGACTGCCGGCGCCTGGGCCGCTTCGGGATCCTGGACGCGGAGGTCGCCACTCCGCTGTCGATGGTCCTGACGGAGATCCTCCAGAACGCCCTGGAGCACGCCTTCGCGCCGGGGGAGCGGGGCACGGTCGAGGTCACGGCGGTCCGCAGCGGCACCCGCCGCGACGACGCGCGGCTGCTGATCACGGTGACCGACGACGGCCGCGGCCTGCCCGAGGGCTTCGATCCGCAGCGGGCCGGCAACCTGGGACTCCAGATCGTCCGCACCCTGGTCGAGGGCGAGCTCGGCGGCACCTTCGACATGGTGGCGGGCGAGTCGCGCGGCACCAAGGTCGTCCTGGACGTCCCGGCGAGCCCGCAGAAGTAGCTTGCCGCACGGCCCGTCACGCTGCGTAACGGCGCCCTGTCCCGCACAGCACTGAGCCCCGGACCGAAGGTACCGGTCCGGGGCTCAAGAGCACGTTGCTGAGCGCTATATGGGTGCTACGCGCTGCGGCTCGAGGCTCGAAAGTCGATGTCAGGCGGTCGCGTTGCGCGCCCGATTGCGAGCGGCGCGGCGCTTCATCGCGCGGCGCTCGTCCTCGCTGAGGCCGCCCCAGACGCCGGAGTCCTGGCCGGACTCGAGCGCCCACTGCAGGCACTGCTCCATGACGGGGCAGCGGCGGCAGACGGCCTTGGCTTCCTCGATCTGCAGCAGCGCAGGACCGGTGTTGCCGATGGGGAAGAACAGCTCGGGGTCTTCCTCACGACAAACGGCGTTGTGACGCCAGTCCATGGCTGCTACCTCTCTTGATGTGACATGCACGTTGCTTGTGAATGTGAACGCTTTCACGAATCCCCTCACGAGGGAAGGGCCGACAGCCAGTTGCCTGGATGTGAGTCCGATTCGTGGAGGGGGTTCTGGCGGTCATGGGTGCCGGGTCCTGCGGGCTGTCCCGATCGCCATGTAGAGATTCGCAAACCTCGGACGGGGATACAACCCCTTCCGGAAAGTTTTTTTTGATTCGTCGGTGTCTACTAGGTCACAGCCGTACTTCCTGGGGGTGGATCGGCGTCTAAACGTTCGACTGAAAGGACTTTAGGGTCTTCCACTCACACAATCACACGCAGTGCACGGCGAACGCCTGTGAACTGAACGCTGGTGCGCAGACCGAGGTGGTCTCCGTCCATCTGGAACGGAAGGGGAACCTTCGAATGCAAGGTGAAGTCGGTCAGATCGTGCAGAGACACCGCGTGCTTGCCGTGCGGGCCGCGCTCAGGAGTCGAGGTCAGGAGCTGTGTCGCGTAGCGAGCGGCGGCCGGAGTTGACAAACGGTTGAGCGCCAGCACGTCAAGTGCGGTGTCGAAGGACGCCTCGGGAGAGGCGTAAAGCGGGCGATTCCCCAGAAACGTCCAAGGTGACGTGTTGCACACTATCGACAGTACGAGGTCCGGTACGGGATCCGCGCCGGGGCGCTCCAGCGTGACCGTGCCGTGCCTGCGGTTGGGCTCTTCCAGGAACTGACGCACGAGCTGCCGTACGTAGAGGGCGTGCGTCGAACGCTTCCCCTTCTCGCGCTGCTGCTCGACCCGGCCCACCACGCCCGCGTCGAAGCCGAAGCCTGCGCAGAAGGTGAACCAGCGCGCCGGAACCGCCTCGTCGTCCGAGCCCGGCGTGCCGGCCGCGAGCCCCAGCCCGATCGTGCGCTCGCGCCGCTCGCGCAGCGCGTCCAGCAGGGCGCCGGTCGCCTCGACGGCGTCGTTGGGCAGCCCCAGGGCGCGCGCGAAGACGTTCGTCGACCCGCCCGGTACGACCGCCAGCCGCGGCCGGCGCTCCGGATCGGGGCCGTCGTGCAGCAGCCCGTTCACGACCTCGTTGACCGTGCCGTCCCCGCCGAGCGCCACCACCAGGTCGATGTCGTCGCTCTCGGCGGCCTTGCGGCCCAGGTCCCGGGCGTGCCCGCGGTACTCGGTGGTCACCGCGTCCAGCTTCATCTCGCTGGCCAGGGCATGGACGAGGACGTCGCGCGTGCGCGCACTGGTGGTCGTCGCTGCTGGGTTGGCCACGAGAAGTGCACGCATGACCGCCACATTACCCACCCCGTGTTACGCCTCCCATACGGGCCGTCCCTCGTGGGACCATGCCGCGCGGCTACCCTGCTGGAGTGAGCAAGAAGCAGCCCCCCAAGCCCCGCACCGGGAATTCCCGCGCCGCGAAGCCCGGTACCGCGAAGCCCGGCACCGCGAAGCCCCGCGCCGCGAAGCCGGCCGCGCCCGCCGCTCCGGCGGCCGCCACGGTCCCCGCCGCCCTCCCCGGCCGGCTGACCGCGGCCGCCGTGCTCACCGCCCTGGAGGGCCTCGCCCTGGCCGGACTCGGCGTCTACATGCTCTTCGTGGGCATCGCCGGTGACCCGGACTCCCCGCAGCAGGCCGAGACCGGCGGCATCACCCTGCTCGCCCTCGCCGCCCTGCCGCTGATCGCGGCCCGCGGGCTGCGCCTGGGCCGCCGCTGGAGCCGCGGCCCGGCGCTGATGACCCAGCTGCTGGCGATGCCGGTGGCCTGGACCCTGTGGACGACCGGCGGCGCGATGATCGCCGCCGCGTTCGCCCTGGCCCTCGCGGCCGTGGCCGTCGTCGCCCTGCTCGTGAACCCGGGGGCGACCGAGGCCCTGGGGATCGAGGGCCGGTCCTGAGGGACCGCCCTCCACCGGTACGTCCCCACTCCTCGACCTCTACTCCTCGACTACTCCTCGACCAGGAGCTTCTCGCGGAGCTGGGCCAGGGTGCGGGCCAGCAGGCGCGAGACGTGCATCTGGGAGATGCCGACCTCCTGCGCGATCTGGGACTGGGTCATGTTGCCGAAGAAGCGCAGCAGCAGGATCCGCTTCTCCCGCGGCGGCAGGCCCTCCAGCAGCGGCTTGAGCGACTCGCGGTACTCGACGCCCTCCAGCGCCTCGTCCTCCGCGCCGAGCGTGTCCGCGACCGCCGGCGACTCGTCGTCCGTGTCCGGCACGTCCAGGGACAGCGTGCTGTAGGCATTGGCCGATTCCAGCCCCTCCAGCACCTCCTCCTCGGAGATCCCCAGCCGCTCCGCCAGCTCGTGCACGGTCGGCGAGCGCCCGTGCTGCTGGGACAGCTCCGCCGTGGCCGTGGTCAGGGCCAGGCGCAGCTCCTGGAGCCGCCGGGGCACCCGTACCGCCCAGCCCTTGTCCCGGAAGTGCCGCTTGATCTCGCCGACCACCGTCGGGGTGGCGTACGTCGAGAACTCGACCCCGCGGTCCGGGTCGAACCGGTCCACCGATTTGATCAGGCCGATCGTGGCGACCTGCGTGAGGTCGTCCAGCGGCTCGCCGCGGTTGCGGAAGCGCCGCGCCAGGTGCTCGACCAGCGGCAGGTGCATCCGCACCAGCCGGTTGCGCAGCTCGGCCCGCTCCGGGGAGCCCTCGGGCAGTGCCCGCAGCTCCAGGAAGAGCGCCCGCGCGCCGCTGCGGTCGCGCGGATCGTGCGCCGCCGGTGGTTGTGGCTGTCCGTGCCGCTCGTGCTGGTTCTCGCTCATAGGGCCCGCCCGTCGCTCCGCCGAGTCCAAAAAGCCGTCTTCCGCAAAGCCGTCTTCCGTATCCGTCCCGGCCGGGTGCGGCCGGGCGGGCTGAACCGGAATACCGCCGTCGACCTCGTGGCGTACCGGGGGCCGGTCCCCGCCCCGTACCGGGGTCTCCCCGCCGCTCACGCCGGGCCTGGTCCCGCGCCGCGCTGTTTGTAGAGGCTGATGCTGACCGTGCGGTCCTCCTCGACCGTGGACTCCACCTTGCCGGCCAGCGCCGACAGGACGGTCCACGCGAACGTGTCGCGCTCCGGAGCGCGGCCGTCGGTGGTCGGTGCCGAGACGGTCACCTCCAGTGAATCCTCGATCAGCCGGAACACGCAGCTGAGGACCGAGCCGGGTACGGCCTGCTGGAGCAGGATCGCGCACGCCTCGTCCACCGCGATGCGCAGGTCCTCGATCTCGTCGAGGGTGAAGTCCAATCGTGCCGCGAGGCCGGCGGTGGCCGTGCGCAGCACCGACAGGTAGGCACCCGCGGCCGGCAGCCGGACTTCGACGAAGTCCTGGGTCCCGGGCTCGCCTGCGATCTGGGACACCCTCACCTCCAAGGTGGTACGAGCTCTGTTCGCCGTGACGCTATCGCGATCCGGGCGATCGTGTCGCGGCCCCCCTCGCGGTGGCCCCGCCCCGGCGGCCAGTGACTGATGGTAAGCCCATGGGAACACACAGTGGCTAGTGGTCTGCGGGCCCAAATCGGGGGAACCGGCGGAGGGTTGACCTACCCCGCCGCACGCATTCGAACCGTCCGCTCCTCCCGTACCTTTCCGCCCGCGTCCCTGACCCGGTCCCGCCGGGTTCCCGCCGTGTCAGCGCCGGGCGTTCGTCAGACGATCGAACCGTCGACGTAGCACCAGCGCCAGGTCTCGCCGGGCTCGAAGCTGCGCATCACCGGGTGGCCGCTCTCGTGGTGGTGCGCGGTGGCGTGCCGGTGCGGCGAGGAGTCGCAGCAGCCGACGAAACCGCACTCCAGGCACATCCGGAGCTGGACCGGGTGACTGCCCAGCGCCAGACATTCGGTACAGGTCTGGGCGGACGGGACCGGTTCGGGGCGCGCCAGTTCGGCAACGTGGGGGCACTCGCTCATGATGGCCAGGTTACGCAGTGCGGCCGGCCCCGACGGACGAGGATGGATCTTCGATGGAGGTAGTGCAGCTGGTGGCGCTGGTGGCGGCCAGCGCCGCCGTGGCGGGCCTGGCCCGCCGCACGCCGGTGCCGGCGCCGCTGTTGCTGGTCGCGGTGGGGCTGCTCGCCTCGTACCTGCCGGGGGTGCCGTCGTACGCCCTCGACCCGCACGTCGTGCTGCCGCTGCTGCTGCCCCCGCTGCTGTACACGGCGGCGGTGGACTCCTCGTACCTGGACCTGCGCAAGAACTGGCGGCCGGTGGCGCTGCTGTCGGTCGGCTACGTGCTCTTCGCGACGCTCACGGTCGGGTACGTGGCGTACCTGGCCGTGCCGGGCATGCCCCTGACCGTGGCGCTGGTCCTGGGCGCCGTGGTCGCCCCGCCGGACGCGGTCGCGGCGACCGCGATCGCGCGGCGCCTGCGGCTGCCGCCGCGGATCACGACGATCCTGCAGGGCGAGTCGCTCGTGAACGACGCGACCGCGATCACCGTGTACAAGGTGGCGCTGGCGGCGGTGGTCGGCGAGAGCATCGGCTGGGCGGGCGGGATCGCGGAGTTCCTGCTGGCGTCGGTGGGCGGGGTGGGCGTGGGCCTGCTGCTGATGGTCCCGATCCACCACCTGCGGACCCGGCTGAGGGAGCCGCTGCTGCAGAACACGCTGTCGCTGCTGATCCCGTTCGTGGCGTACGCGGTCGCGGAGCGGGTGCACGCCTCGGGCGTGCTGGCGGTCGTGGTGGTGGCGCTGTACCTGGGCCACCGCAACTGGCAGGTCGACTTCGCGACGCGGCTCCAGGAGGAGGCGGTGTGGCGGATGGTCGCCTTCATCCTGGAGTCGGTGGTCTTCGCGCTGATCGGGCTGCAGCTGCCGGTGGTCCTCCAGGGCCTGGGGGCGGACGAGGGGCTGCCCGCCGCGTGGTACGCGCTGGCGGTGTTCCTGGCGGTGGTGGTCTCGCGCTACGTGTGGGTGTTCCCGGCGACGTTCCTGCCCCGGATCTCGCCGCGGGTGCGGGAACGGGAACCGGACACCACCTGGAAGGCGCCGGTGATCGTGGGCTGGGCGGGCATGCGCGGCGTGGTCTCGCTCGCCATCGCCTTCTCGATCCCGGTGGACGTGCCGTACCGGAACCTGATCCTGTTCATCACCTTCACGACGGTGATCGGCACGCTGGTGGTCCAGGGCCTGACGCTGCCGCCGCTGATCCGGGCGCTGCGGCTGCCGCCGCGGGACGCGCAGGCGGAGACGCTCGCGGAGGCGCAGGCGCAGAGCGAGGCGTCCCGCGCGGCGGACGAGCGCCTGACGGAACTCCTGGCCGACCCGGCCAACGCGCTGCCGCCGCCGCTGGCGGACCGCCTGCGATCGGTGCTGGAGCGGCGGCGCAACGCGGTGTGGGAACGGCTGGGGGAGACGAACCCGGTGACGGGGGAGTCGGCGGACGACGTCTACCGGCGGCTGTCGCGGGAGATGATCGAGGCGGAACGGGAGGTGTTCGTGTCCCTGCGGGACCGGCGGCGGATCGACGACGAGATGCTCCGCACGCTGCTGCGCCGCCTGGACCTGGAGGAGGCGGCGGCGTTCCGCGAGGACTCCTGACGCCGGCCCGGCCCCCGTGGGGGCATCCCCCGGGCCCTCCCCGGACTCCGTCCGGGGGACCCCCAGCGCCTCAAACGCCGGCGGGGCTGGGTGGGGTGTCCGGTGGCGCTGGAGGGTCGCCCGGTGGGCCGGGTTTCGGGGGCTCTGCCCCCGTACCCCCGCGCCTCAAACGCCGGCGGGGCTGGGTTTGGTGCCCGGTGGCGCTGGAAGGGGTGCCCGCCGGGTCGGGTTCTGGCGGGTTCGCGCGGCTGGGTTGCCGCGGAGCGGCAATTCCAGCCCGCGCGGCGTTTGAGCGCACGGGCGCGGAGCGCACGTATGGGGTGCGGGGGCGGAGCCCCCGGTCTATGAGCCCCGCCGGCGATTGAGCCGTGGGGGCCGGGGCAGCGCCCCGCCTGCCCCCAGCCTCGCCGGCGGTTGAGCCGGGGGAGTGCGGGGGCCGGGCCCCGCACGCCCGTCCAGCCGGAGAAAGAAGGGCCCCGCGGCTACGGGCGGCCCGTGATCACCGCCGCCAGGGTCGTACCCCGGGCGAAGCGGCCCGACGACGTGAGGGCCGTCAGGGCCCAGAGGAGCTTGGCCACGTACACCCGCTCGACGGGCACCCCGTGCCGGTCCTCGAAGTCGGCGGCGAACGCCTCCAGCGGCTCCGGCACCCGCCCGTACCCACCCCACTCGTACCCCTCCGCCAGGCCCCAGTCCCCCCGCGACCCGCCGAACGCCGCCTCCTGGAGGGAACGTATCTCCGCCCCCAGGAACCCCCCGCCCACCACCGGTACCCCCAGTGCCCGCTGACCGGGCGCCAGGCCGGCCGCCAGGCCCGCCAGGGTGCCCCCGGTGCCGCAGGCGACGGCCACCACGTCCGCCGTGCCGCGCAGCTCGCGGCCCAGTTCCGCGCAGCCCGCGAGGGCGAGGGGGTTGCTGCCGCCCTCGGGGACGACGTACGCGTCGGCCGCGCCGGCCTCGGCCAGGAGGGCGGGCAGCGCGTCCGGGTCCGCCTTGTGCCGGTAGCGCGACCGCGGGACGAAGTGCAGCCGCATGCCGTCCGCCACGCACCGGGCCAGCGACGGGTTCAGCGGCCGGTCCGCGAGCTCGTCGCCCCGCACCACCCCGACCGTCGGCAGGGACAGCAGCCGGCCGGCGGCCGCCGTGGCCCGCAGATGGTTCGAGTACGCGCCGCCGAACGTCACCAGCGCCGGCGCCCCGGCCGCCACCGCCGCCCGCAGGTTCGGCGCGAGCTTGCGCCACTTGTTGCCCGGCAGCTCCGGGTGGACCAGGTCGTCCCGCTTCAGCAGCAGCCGTACGCCGTACCGCTCGAACCGCTCGTCGGAGATCTCCCGTACCGGGGACGGCGGGCGCGGCCGCAGGAGCGCGTCAAGGTTCACGGGACGGTTCACCCCTCCATTGTGAGGCGCCCCGGCCGGTCCCGTCGCACGTCAGAGCCCCGCCCGCCCGGTTCGGCCCGTACGGGCGGGACCGGAGCCGGCCGGACCGCCTGCGCGTCGGTCGCTCCTCGACTGCGCAGGATCCAGCGCACCTCCCCGTGCGGGTGCCGGCGGATCTCGACGTCGCCGGGTACACGAACTCTCGGCCTTGCGCCGGACGATGCCGGCGAGGATGACCCTGGAGCAGCTGGGCCGGCTGGGGCCGCTGGACGGTCTGGAAGGCACGCTTCAGCGCTGCTTCGGACGCCGTGAACCATGTGGGTCTGAGTGTCTTCCGGTTCGACGATGGCGCACTGGTGACACCGCACCTGGCCCGTGTCATCGGCCACGACTCACCCATGCTGCACCTGCGACGCCAGGGCGGGGGCGGGATGTTCGACCGGTTCAGGGAGCATGCGGAGGAGCTCTGGGAGCGGGGGGTGCCGGTGTCGGGTCCGGCGGCCGGGGCCGTGTCCACCGGGCGGCCGGCGTCCGGTGGTTCCGGGACCGGTGATCGGCCCCGGAACGGCGGGTGACGGCGGGCTACTTCAGGCGTTCGGCCACGCGGTTGCGCATCGAGGCCATCGTGAAGCCCCGCGGATCGATCTTGCCCGGTTGCCACTCCAGGTGGCCGATGACCGAGCGCGCCGTCCAGCCGTGGACCCGGCAGACGGCCGCCGACGCGCGGGCGATCGCGTCGAGCTGGACGGCCGGCCACGGGTCCTCGCCGTCGCCGAGGTTCTCGCACTCGAAGCCGTAGAAGTGGCGGTTGCCGTCCGCGTCCGCCCGGTCGTCCGGGGGCAGCGCCTTCTCGGCGATGACGGCCGCCAGGACGTCGCGGTCGCCCGACCCCGCGTGGTTGGCGCGGCCGTAGCCCACCAGGTGGACCCGGCCGTCCTTGGTGATCACGCCGTGGCACAGGGGCCCCGGCAGCCGCTCGTGGCCCTCGCGGCAGAGCCGGACCGTGTTCGCCGTGCCGCGGGTGGCCGTGTGGTGGATGACCACGCCGTGGACGGGCCCCCAGGGGCCCTTGTGGTTGCGGTTGTGCGTCCGCCAGGCGCCGACCTCGACGACGGTCAGCCCCTCGTTCCGCAGGGCCCTGAGGAATCGTTCCGCTGACATGGGTGCGGCCATGGCCGCCTCCTTTGCGGTGCGCGACGGCCGCCCCACGCGGCCGCCTCGTATGTCACTGGATGTAATGGAGGCGGCCGTTCCGGGCTAGTGCACTCGTACAGTGAGCGAGCGATTCCGGACAGTGAGGTCGGCTGTTCAGGAGGCCGTCAGCCACAGGTCCGGGCCGAACACCTCGTAGTGGATGTCCGACGCCGGCACTCCCCTGGCGAGCAGCTGCTCACGCACCGCACGCATGAAGGGGAGCGGGCCGCACAGGTACGCCCGGGTGCCGGCGGGCAGCGCGACGCCCCTCAGGTCCACCCGGCCGGCGCGGTCCTCGGCGGTGGCGTCCGCCTCGTACCAGAACAGCGCGCGGGCGTCGGCCAGCTTGGCCGTCAGGGCCCGGTGGTCCGAGCGCAGCGGGTGGTGGGCGGGGGAGCGGTCGGCGTGGACGACGGTGACCGGTGCGCCGTGCCCGGTGTCCACCAGGTGCTCCAGCATCGACAGCATCGGGGTGCAGCCGATGCCGGCGGACGCGAGCAGCAGCGGCGCGGTGGTGTCGGTGAGGACCAGGTCGCCGTAGGGGGCCGAGACGCGCAGCGTGTCGCCGGGGCGGACGTGGGCGTGCAGGTGGTGGGAGACCTCGCCGTCGGGGCCGCCGGCGGCCGGGCCGTCGACCCGCTTGACGGTGATCGTGCGGACGGGGGAGCCGGGTGCGCTGGAGAGGCTGTACTGGCGGATCTGGCGGGCGCCGTCGGCGAGTTCGACCTGGACGGAGACGTACTGGCCGGGCTTGAAGTCCGGCGCCGGAGCGCCGTCCGCCGGGGTCAGGCGGAACGTGGCGCAGTCGGCGGTCTCCTCGGTGCGGCCGGTCACCGTCCACTCCCGCCAGACGTCGCCGGCGACGACCCGCCGCTCGGCGTGGAGCCGTTCCTCGATGGCGATGAGGGCGTTGGCCATCAGCCAGTAGACCTCGTCCCATGCCTCGGCGACCTCGGGCGTCACCGCGTCGCCGAGGACCTCGGTGATCGCCGCGAAGAGGTGCTGGTGGACGAGGGGGTACTGCGTGCGCGTGACGCCGAGCGAGGCGTGCTTGTGGGCGATGCGGTTCAGCATCACGTCCGGGCGGGTCTCGGGGTGGGCGACCAGGTACGTCGCGAAGGCCGCGATGGAGCCGGCCAGCGCCTGCTTCTGCAGGCCGGCGGCCTGGTTGCCGCGGTTGAAGAGGTCGCGCAGCAGCTCCGGGCGGGCGTCGAAGAGGTTGCGGTAGAAGAGGTCGGTGATCTCGCCTATCGCGGCCCCGACGGCGGGGAGGGTGGCGCGGACGGTCGCGGTCGACTTCTCGGACAGCATCGGTGCTCCTTGCGGGGGAGGGGGGTGGGGATAAGTGGTATCTGAGATGCGTATTAACGCGCGTGGAGGAACCTCGCCGCAATGCGGACTTGCGTTCGAGATGTCCCCCTGGGTGGGGCCGGGTGATCCGCACGGCCGCCCGGTATCGGCCAACCGGTGCGTCCGGCGCGGCCGGTCCGGTCTAGGGGGCGGGTCTCACCGCGCCGCCCGCGCCGCCCGAGATGCCGAGCAGCAGCGGTCCGGTCGGCGCCGCGACCAGGTCGCCGACCGTCAGCGGGTCCAGCGCCTTGAAGAAAGCTTCCTGCGCTCGGCGCAGGGCGCCGCGCAGGACACACGCGGAGCGCAGCGGGCACGGCGTGGTGCCCTCGCACTCCACGACGTCGCCCGCTCCCTCCAGTTCACGGACGACCCCGCCGACCGACGCGTCCCGCCCGGCGGCGGTGAGCGCCAGCCCGCCGCCGCGGCCGCGGCGCGCCTCGACCAGGCCGAGGTGCTGCAGCCGGGCGACCACCTTGGCCGTGTGCGTGTACGGGACCTGCATGGCCGCCGCGACGTCGCGGGTGGTGGGCAGGTCCGTCTCCTCGACGGCCAGGCGCATCAGGACGCGCAGGGCCAGGTCGGTGAATCGGGTGAGGCGCATGACCCCACCGTAGGAAAACTTGCATCTGTTAGGCAAATTAACGCGGGGCCGCCGCCCCCGCCCCGTGGCCGGAACAGGTGGGGCGCGCGGACCCGCGTGAGCGAGCAGTTGAACACCAGAGAGTGCCCACATGCGCCCCGAGTAGTCCCACTCATTTGTGTAATGGTCTCATCACGTAACGTCCTGACAGGCTGCGACCGACGTTCCATGGCGTGATCGAAAGGGAAAGACATGTCGGTCCAGGCAGGTTCCGAATCCGAGGCCCAGTCTCTGCCGCAGCGCAGTCTCGCGACCTCGGCCGCGCGGAACTTGGCAACCACCACCAAGTCCGCGCCGCAGATGCAGGAGATCACCTCCCGGTGGCTCCTGAAGATGCTGCCGTGGGTGTCGGTGCAGGGCGGCACGTACCGGGTGAACCGGCGGCTGAGCTACTCCGTCGGCGACGGGCGCGTGACGTTCATCAAGACCGGTGACCAGGTCCAGGTCATTCCCGCGGAGCTCGGCGAGCTGCCGCTGCTGCGCACGTACGAGGACCTCGACGCCCTGACCGAGCTCGCCCAGCGGTGCCGGCAGGTCGACTTCGAGGCCGGCCAGGAGCTCACCTCCTTCGGCAACCCGGCCGACCAGGTCTTCCTCCTCGCCCACGGCCGTATCGACCAGGTCGGCCCCGGCCCGTACGGCGAGGACGCGGTGCTGCGCACGGTCGCCGACGGCACGTACTTCGGCGAGGACAGCCTGCTCGACGAGGAGGCCATCTGGGAGTACACGGCCCGGGCCGCCACCTCCGGCACCGCGCTGGTGCTCTCCCGGCAGGACTTCCTGCTGCTCGCCGACCGGGTCGAGAGCCTGCGCGAGCACCTCGCGCAGGTACGGGCCATGCCGGCCCAGCGCACGAACAAGTTCGGCGAGGCCGCGATCGACCTCTCCGCGGGCCACCACGGCGAGGCCGTCCTCCCCGGCACCTTCGTGGACTACGAGGCCAAGCCCCGCGAGTACGAGCTCTCGATTGCACAAACGGTCCTGCGCGTGCACACGCGCGTCGCGGACCTCTACAACCAGCCGATGAACCAGACCGAGCAGCAGCTGCGGCTCACGGTCGAGGCGCTGCGCGAGCGCCAAGAGCACGAGATGATCAACAACCGTGAGTTCGGCCTGCTCCACAACGCCGACTACGACCAGCGCATCCAGCCGCACGACGGCGTGCCCAGCCCCGACGACATGGACCAGCTGCTCAGCATGCGGCGCGGCTCCAAGCTCTTCCTCGCCCACCCCAAGGCCATCGCCGCCTTCGGCCGCGAGTGCAACAAGCGGGGCCTGTACCCGGAGACCGTGGACATCGGCGGGCACCGCATCCCGGCCTGGCGCGGGGTGCCGCTCTTCCCGTGCAACAAGATCCCGGTCAGCGACGCCCGCACCACCTCGATCCTGTGCATGCGTACGGGCGAGAGCGACCAGGGCGTGATCGGTCTGCACCAGCCCGGCATCCCGGACGAGATCGAGCCGAGCCTGTCGGTCCGCTTCATGGGCATCAGCGAGCAGGCGATCATCTCCTACCTGGTCACCGCCTACTTCTCCGCCGCCGTGCTGGTGCCGGACGCGCTCGGCGTGCTGGAGAACGTCGAGATCGGCCGCTGGCGCTGAGCGCGGTCATGACCGGTGAGGGACAGGAGGCCGCGGCCCTCCTGGAACGCACGAGAGAAACGGTCAACCCGGAGCTGCGCCGCGCGATCGAGAGCCTGCCCGGTCCCATGCGGCGCGTGGCGATGTACCACTTCGGCTGGGAGCACGCCGACGGCACCCCGGCCGCCGGCCAGGCGGGCAAGGCCATCCGTCCCGCGCTGGTGCTCGCCGCGGCGCAGGCGCTGAACGGCACGGGGGAGGACGCGGTACGGGCGGCGGCCGCCGTGGAGCTGGCGCACAACTTCACCCTGCTCCACGACGACGTCATCGACGAGGACGCACGGCGGCGCGGCCGGGCCACGGCGTGGACCGTGTTCGGGATACCCGACGCGGTCATCACCGGCGACGCCATGCTCGCCCTCGCGGTGCGGCTGCTGGGCGAGGATCCGCACCCGGCCGCCGCGGCGGCCTCGGCCCGGCTCGCGGCCTGTGTGATCGAGCTGTGCGCGGGGCAGCAGGCGGACTGCGCGTTCGAGCAGCGCACGTACGTCCCGCTCGACGAATGCCTGGCCATGGCGACGGCCAAGACCGGCGCCCTGCTGGGGTGTTCGTGCGCGCTGGGCGCCCTGTACGCCGGGGCGGGCGCCGAGGAGGTCGAGGCGATGGACGCCTTCGGCCGGGAGGCGGGGCTGGCCTTCCAGCTGATCGACGACCTGATCGGCATCTGGGGCGATCCGGAGCACACCGGCAAGCCGGCCGGCGCCGATCTGCTCGCCCGCAAGAAGTCGCTGCCGGTCGTGGCCGCGCTCACCTCGGGCACGGAGGCGGGGGACGAACTGGCCGAGCTGTACGCCGGGCCCATGACCGGGGACGACGTGCGGCGGGCGGCGGACGCGGTGGAGCGGGCCGGCGGGCGCGACTGGGCCCAGGCCCACGCCGCGGACCGCATGGGGCGGGCGGTCCAGCACCTCTCCCGCGCGGTCCCGGACCCCGGGGCGGCGGACGGACTGCTGGCGCTGGCGGAGTTCGTGACACGCCGCACGCGGTGACGTCGGGTGCGCCGTGCGCAAGGCCTGTTCCGGTACGGGTGTGTGCCGGAACAGGCCTTTCCGCATGTCCGGCCCAACTCTAGGATCGCTCACGGTTGTTGACACGTGAATGAAGAGATGGGTGAGGCCAGATGGGATCCACGGGACTGGAGATACGCCGGGCGGAGCGGGCCGACCGGGACGCGGTGGCGCGCCTGCTCGACGAGGCCTTCCAGAACGACCCGGTGAGCAGCTGGGTCTTCCCCGACCCGGACCACCGGCGCGCGGTCCACGGGACCTTCCTCGGCGTCTTCGTGGACGTGGCCCTGGAGGAGGGCCGGATCGACTACGCCGCCGACGGCTCGGCGGCGGCCCTGTGGCTGCGTATCCCGGCCGGCGAGCCGGAGGGGGAGGACGACGTCCCGGCGCGGATGCGGGAGGCGGCCGACCCGGACAACGAGCGGTGCGAGCTGGTGGGCCGGCTCACGGGTGAGGTGCACCCGACCGCCGAAGAGCACGAGTACCTGCTGATGATCGCGGTCGCGCCCGGCCGGCAGGGGGAGGGGCTGGGTACGGAGCTGATGCGTCCGGTGCTGGAGGCCTGCGACCGGGACGGCGTGCCGGCGTACCTGGAGGCGAGCAGCGAGCGGAGCATGCGGCTGTACGAGCGGCTGGGCTGGGAGTTCACCGGGACGGCGGTACGGCTGCCGGAGGGTCCGCTGATGTGGCCCATGTGGCGCAAGCCGCGGGGGTGAGGGGCTGGGCGGGCCGGGAGGGATCCAGAGAAGAGGGTTGTGGAAGTACTTCAGACGTAGCACTTTGGCCGTCGTGCTTCACTCGGCCGAGCGTGCCGACCGTGCCGACCCGTTCCACACCTTCCGCACCTTCCGAAAGAGGACTCGCGCTCCGGGCAGCTCGCCGAGGAGATCGACGAGTTCGTCGTCAAGACGTACCCGGTCTTCGCGGGCAGCGGTATGCCGATGTCCCGGGCGGGCTTCGGGGGCCGGCCGCTGGAGCTCACCGGCGTCCGCCGCTTCGGCGGCGGCCAGGTCGTCACGACGTACGCGCGCAAGCGCTCACCGGCGGGGCGGCCGGGCGGCCCGGATCGCCGGGGTTGCCGGGGTGCCCGGATTGCCGCGGCTGCCGGGGCGCCGGGTGGGCGGAACGGGCCTACCGTGGACCTATGACCGGACACGGACACGAGCAGCACCACCCCCGCGGGACGGCCGCCCCGCAGGCCGGGCACGAGAACATGGTGTGCCCGGTCTGCGGCCGGCCCGTCGGGACGGTGGTCTGGCGGCGCAAGGTACTCGGGGCGTTCGTCCCCGCGTGGGGTCCGGGTCCCTGCCGGAACCCGGACTGCTCCGCCTTCGCGCCGGCGGAATCCTCGCGCGGCTAGCGCCCGGGCCGCGCCGAGGTGGCTAGTGCTGGGCGCCGGCGGCGACCAGGCCGTTGCGCCACAGCGCGTTGACGCGTGCCCGCTCCGCCGCGTTCGGCTGCGCGTTCTGGCAGGACGTGCCCGGCCCGCCGCCCGACATCAGCTCGCTGCACGGACCCGAGTAGTGGTCCGGCAGGCCGAGCACGTGGCCGGTCTCGTGGGCCGTCACGCGGGTGGAGTTGTACTGCTGGTTCTGCCGGTAGTCGAGGAAGATGTAGCCCCGGCCGTGGCCGTCGGTGCTGGCGTACGAACCGCGTGAGTCGTTGCCCTCGTAGTACGCGAAGCTCCCGCCGGAGGACACCTCCTGGAGTTTGACGTTGGAGACGGAGCTGTTCCAGATCTGGGTGGAGCGGGCTATCTGGGAACGGAAGCTGGGCGCGTTGCGGGTGTTGTAGGTGACGGTCACCGCGAGCGCGCCCGGGTTGGCGGCGCGCTGCTCGGCCACCGAGCGCTGGACGGCCTCGAAGAAGGCGCGGTTGGCGTCCGCGTTCTCCTGCGAGCGCTCGTACGCGCTGTAGCTCGCGGCGTTTCCGGCGGGGGCGGGTGCGGCGGTGGCGGACGGAACCGCCGCCAGGACGGCGGTGAGGGCGAGGCCGAAGACGGAGGCAAGCGCGGCCGTTCGGGGATGGCGCATGGGGGGCTCCTACTCGATCCGGTGCGGGGGGTGGGTGGTTCGGTACCGGAGTCTGGAGGAGCATCGGAGCCGGACGGATGATGTCAGCCATCGATAGCGCGAAGTTATCGCAAGGTTTCGGGCCGTCAACTTCGGTGAAAATGGCGGGAATCGGTGGGCCAATAGTGGCTGGTGCGGTCAGCCGGGGCCGCCCTACTCTCGGGTTATGGAGCTCGAGGTGAGGCACCTGCGCGCACTGTGCGCCATCGCCGACGCCGGCAGTCTGCACAAGGCGGCGCGGCAGCTCGGCGTGAGCCAGCCCTCCCTGACGACCCAGCTGCGCCGCATCGAACGGGCCCTGGACGGCGAGCTGTTCCTGCGCGAGCGCACCGGCTGCCGCCCCACTCCCTTCGGGCGCACCGTACTGGGCCGGGCGCGCCCTCTGGTCGCCGAGATGGCCGCACTGGTGGCCGAGGCGCGGGCGCAGGCGCGCGGGCCGCGGCTGCGCATCGGGTCGACGGCCAGCCGCGCCCTGCCCGGCTGGTTGCGCCGGTTGCACCGGCGCCTGCCGGACACCGAGACCACGCTCGTCGTCGACGTGTCGGCCAACGCGCTGCTGCGGATGGTCGCCGCCGGGCAGCTGGACGTGGCGTTCGTGCACGAGGTGGAGGGCTCGCCGCTGCGGGTCCCGGCGGGGCTGGAGGTGCGCGTCCTGGTGGAACGCGAACCGCAGTTCGTCTCCATGTCCCGCGACCATCCGGCGGCCCGGCAGGCGGTGGTGTCCCTGCGCGACCTGGCCGCCGACCGCTGGACGGTGGACCCCTCGGTCGACGGCGAGTGGGACGGCCTGCGCCGGGTCCTCGCGGGCGCGGGCCTCGATCCGCCGCTGCTGCACGCCGACTACCACACGGCGGCGTCGCTGATCGTCTCGGGCGAGGCGGTGGCGCCGTGCCAGCCGACGTCCGGCCCGCGCGAGGACATGGCCATCCGGCCGCTGGCCGGGGATCCGCTGGCGGTACGGCTGCTGCTGGCGACGCTGCCGGGGGCGTACGCGGACGTGTACGCGGACCTGAGGGCGGCGTACCGGGAGGCGGCGCTGCGGACGGGGCCGTACCGGGCGTGGCTGCGGCGTACGGGCAGCCCGCTGCTGGAGGCGGCGTAACCCGGACGGCCGGGTCCGCGCCGATCGTCCGCCCGTCCGCCCGTCCGCCCGTCCGCCCGCCGGGCCCGCCCGTCGGCCTGCCCGTTCGCGCGCCGGGCCCGCCGGTGATCTCCCCCCTCGTGACGTTCGCGTTGTATCGCGACCTCGCTTGACTTCCCCCAGCCGCGATATATCGTGTTGTTCAGAAGACGCGATATGTTGCGAGGACGTACGAGGAGGACCAGCACCATGGCAGAGCAGTCGACCTGGTCGCTAGCCGGGCCCGAGAACCTCACCTTCGAGGAGCCGGTGGCGGACCTCCGCGTCCGTATCGTCGGCGGCACCGTCAACGTGGTCGGCTCCGAGGAGGGCCCGGTCCGGCTGGAGGTGGCCGAGGTGGACGGGCCGCCGCTGCAGATCGTGCAGGAGGCGGGCGTCCTGACCATTTCCTACGAGGACCTCCCCTGGAACGGCTCCAACGGCTTCGTGAAGTGGCTGGAGGCCAAGCCCTGGAAGCAGTGGTCCGGTGGCGGCGGCCGCAAGGCCTGGGAGCGCAGCGCCGCGATCACGCTGACCGTGCCCGCCGCCACGCGCGTCCAGGTGGCCGCCGTCGGCGCCACCACCTTCGTCTCCGGCATCGCCGGCGGTACCGAGGTCGCGGGCGTGTCCGGCGACACCACGCTGGTCGGCCTGTCCGGCCAGGTCCGGGCGCACACCGTGTCCGGCGGCGTGGAGGCCCAGGCGGTCACCGGCGAGCTCGGCTTCCACTCCGTCTCCGGCGGGCTGACCGTCGTCGACGGCGCGGGCGTGCGCGTACGGGCGGACTCGGTCAGCGGGGACATGCTGCTCGACCTCGATCTGGACCCGGCGGCCGCGCGTCCGGTGGACATCGCGCTCAACTCGGTCTCCGGGCAGGTCGCGATCCGGCTGCCCCACCCGGCCGACGCCCGTGTCGAGGCCAACACCGCCACCGGCGGCGTCGCCAACTCCTTCGAGGACCTGCGGGTCTCGGGCCAGCTGGGCGCCAAGCGGATCACCGGAACCCTGGGCGCCGGCACCGGCACCCTGCGGGCCACCACCATCTCGGGTGCCATCGCCCTGCTGCGCCGCCCCCAGGACGGGGACGCCGGCGCCCCCCTCTCGCTCGACAAGAAGGTGCTCTGACATGCCGCCCGTCTTCGCCCACGGCCGCCTCCGCCTGTACCTGCTGAAGCTGCTGGACGAGGCCCCTCGGCACGGGTACGAGGTGATCCGCCTGCTGGAGGAGCGGTTCCAGGGCCTGTACGCGCCGTCCGCCGGCACCGTCTACCCGCGCCTGGCCAAGCTGGAGGCCGAGGGCCTCGTCACACATGCCAGTGAGGGCGGGCGCAAGGTCTACTCGATCACCGACGCGGGGCGGGCGGAGCTCGCCGACCGCGGGGGAGAACTCGCCGATCTGGAGCTGGAGATCCGCGACTCGGTCTCCGAACTCGCGGCGGAGATCCGCGACGACGTCCGGGGCGCCGCCGGTGACCTGCGGCGCGAGATGCGGGCGGCGGCCTCCGCCTCGCAGACGCACGTGGAGGACGAGTCCTGGCGGATCGCCAAGGAGGAGCTGCGCCGGGCCAAGCAGGAGTGGAAGGAGCAGGCCCGCCGGGCGAGGGACGAGAGCCGGCGGGCGCGCGAGGAGGCGCAGGCGGCGCGAGCGCAGGCGAAGGAGGCCCAGGACCGGGCGCGGGAGGAGGTCCAGCGGATCGCGGGGCAGCTCCAGGACCAGTTCGCGCGGTCGGGCCTGTCGGACCTGACGGACAAGCTGGGCGCATGGCTGGGCGCCACGGGCATGGGCGCCGCCACGGGCACCGGCGCCGCCACGGGCACGGGCGCTGCGGGTACGGCGTCACGGCCGGCCGCCGCCACCGACTGGGCGGCGGACGTACCGCGCGGCGAGAGCCCGGCGCGCGACCTGGACCGGCTGCTGGACCGCTTCCGCGACGAGGTCCGCGACGCCGCCCGCGACCACGGTGTCTCGGGCGCCCAGGTGGACGCGGCCCGCGACCGCCTCGCCGCCGCCTGCGCCGACGTGACGGCGATCCTGGGCACTCCGCGCTGAGCGTGGCCGCGGCTGCCGCCCCGGCATCCGCCACCCCGGGCCCCGGTAGGCGTACGGCGGCCGGCCCGACCCGGCCTCCGCGTGTCCGGCGTCCGGCGCACCGCGATCCGCCCGGCGCCCCCGCGGCGACCGCGGGCCGTTCCCGGGGGCGCGGGCCGATCGGGCCTCCGGTCCGGCGCGCCGGACCGGTACCCGGCGGGCCAGGGTGGAGTGGCGGCCGGCCGTCGCCCGCCCTGGCGGGGCTCGTGGGCGGCTCCCTCCCCCCGGCCCCGGCCGTCGGCGGGCGCGTCAGGTCAGGGTGGTCTCGGCGTGGGCGTACGTGATGCCCTGGTCCGTCAGGACATCGGCGGGGGCGCCCGGGTGGGCCAGGAGGGCCAGCAGCAGGTGCGGTGCGCCGATGACGTTGTCCTTGCGGCCCAGCGCGATCCGCAGCGAACGCTCCAGGACGTGCTTGGCCCCCGTGCCGAACGGGACGTGCCCGCCGGTCCTCGCGGCCGGCGGGCGGCCCAGCGCCGAGCGCAGCGAGGAGCCCAGCGTGCGCCGGGCCGGGCCGGCCGCCAGCGCGCCCACGCCGTGGGTCTCCTCCACCCGCGCGACGATCTCGCCGACGTCGATGCCCAGACCCGCCAGGGCCTCCTCGTCCGCCCTGGACAGCCCGCCCCGGCGCCGGGCCAGCGCCAGGCCCTCGGTCACGGCGGTCCGGTCCACGCCCAGCGGGTCCAGCACGCCCCGCGCCAGCAGCGCCAGCAGGAGGTGCTCCTCGGTGACGTACGCCGCGTCCAGCCGCCGCGCCTCCTCGACCGCGCCGTGCACCACGTCCCGGGCGCCGGCGGAGAACCGCTCGAACATCACAGCCTCCCGTACTTCTTGTGCACGGCCTGCCGGCTGACGCCCAGCTCCGCCGCGATCTCCTGCCAGGACCACCCCCGCGCGCGGGCGCTGCGCACCTGTACGGCCTCCAGCTGCTCCAGCAGCCTTCGCAGGGCCGCCACGGCGCGCAGGCCCACGCGCGGGTCGCCGTCACCGGCCCGCTCGGCCAGATCCGTTGCTTCCGTCATGCCTGTCAATTTAGGTTGACGAAAGGGGCCCGTCAACCCTGGTTGACGGGGGCGGGCTGTCAGACCGTCAGGACCACCTTCCCGAACAGGTCTCCCGTCGCGAGCTTCTCGAAGCCCTCCCGCGCCCGGTCCAGCGGCAGGGTCTCGTCGATCACCGGCCGGACCCCCGTCGCCGCGCAGAACGCCAGCAGGTCCTCCAGCTCGTCCTTCGAGCCCATCGTCGACCCGACGACCTTCAGCTCCAGGAAGAAGATCCGGGTCAGCTCCGCGTGCGCGGGCCGGTCGCCGCTCGTGGCACCCGAGATCACCAGCGTGCCGCCCGGCCGCAGCGACTTGACCGAGTGCGACCAGGTGGCGGCGCCCACGGTCTCGATCACCGCGTCCACCCGCTGCGGCAGCCGCGCCCCCGGCTCGAACGCCTCGGCCGCGCCCAGCTCCACCGCCCGCTTGCGCTTGGCCTCGTCCCGGGAGGTGGCGAACACCCGCAGGCCGGCCGCCTTGCCCAGCACGATGGCGGCGGTCGCGACACCGCCGCCGGCGCCCTGGACCAGGACGGAGTCGCCCGGCCGTACACCGGCGTTGGTGAAGAGCATCCGGTACGCCGTCAGCCACGCGGTCGGCAGGCAGGCGGCCTCCTCGAAGGACAGCCCGGCCGGCTTGCGCAGCACGTTCCACGCCGGGACGCTCACCTGCTCGGCGAAGGTCCCCTGGTAACGCTCGGTCAGGATGGACCGGGGCTCGTCCGGGCCCACCCCGTGCCCGGTGGCACCGATCACGGAGTGCAGGACGACCTCGTTGCCCTCCTGGTCGATCCCGGCGGCGTCGCAGCCGAGGATCATGGGGAGCTTGTCCTCGGCCAGGCCCACCCCGCGCAGCGACCAGAGGTCGTGGTGGTTCAGGGAGGCGGCCTTGACGTTCACGGTCACCCAGCCGGGGCGGGCCTCGGGGGCCGGGCGCTCGCCCAGCTCAAGGCCGCTCAGCGGCTGGTCACGGTCGATACGGGCGGCATAGGCAGCGAACATGCGGCGACGCTACCGCCCGGTAAGGCAGCGGTTCCAGACCTTCCGGCCCCTCCAGGGGTGAGTTCTTCGTCGCAGTGGAGCCGTCATCGTGCGGGTCCCGTGCGGCGTCCCCGTGCGGCGCCCTCGCCCCGTACGCGAGAAGGCCCGGACGGGTCCGTCCGGGCCTTCTGGCGGCAAGCGGTGTTACGGGCGGCGCGCCACGCCGTCCGCGCGGGCCGCGGCGGCGACCGCCGCGGTGACCGCCTCGGCCACGCGCTCGTCGAAGGGCGACGGGATCACGTAGTCGGCGGCGAGCTCGTCATCCACGACGCCGGCGATGGCGTCGGCGGCGGCGATCTTCATGTTCTCGGTGATCCGCGAGGCGTGGACCTTGAAGGCGCCCGCGAAGATGCCCGGGAACGCGAGCACGTTGTTGATCTGGTTCGGGAAGTCCGAGCGGCCCGTGGCCACGACGGCCGCGTACTTGTGCGCGATGTCGGGGTGGACCTCCGGGTTCGGGTTGGCCATGGCGAAGACGAAGGCGTCCTTCGCCATCGAGGCCACCGCCTCCTCCGGCACCGTGCCGCCGGAGACGCCGATGAACACGTCGGCGCCCGCCAGGGCCTGCTCCAGGGAGCCGGTCAGGCCGGTCCTGTTGGTCAGGCCCGCGATCTCCGCCTTGACGTCCGTCAGGTCGGAGCGGTCCGCGGAGACGACGCCCTTGCGGTCGGTGACGCAGACGTCGCCGATGCCCGCGTCCACCAGGATCTTGGCGATGGCGATGCCCGCCGCGCCGGCGCCCGAGATCACGGCACGCAGGTCCGCGAGCGTACGGCCGGTCAGCTTGGCCGCGTTGCGCAGGGCCGCCAGGGTGACGATGGCGGTGCCGTGCTGGTCGTCGTGGAAGATCGGGATGTCCAGCGCCTCCTGGAGGCGCCGCTCGATCTCGAAGCAGCGCGGGGCGGAGATGTCCTCCAGGTTCACCCCGCCGAAGGACGGAGCGAGACGGATGACCGTCTCGATGATCTCCTCGGTGTCCTTGGTGGCGAGCGCGATCGGGACCGCGTCCACACCGCCGAACTGCTTGAAGAGGATGGCCTTGCCCTCCATCACGGGGAGGGAGGCCTCCGGGCCGATGTCACCGAGTCCGAGCACGGCCGTGCCGTCGGTGACGACGGCGACGACGTTGGACTTCCAGGTGTAGTCGTTGACCAGGTCCGGGTTCTCGGCGATGGCGCTGCACACCTTCGCCACGCCCGGCGTGTACGCCAGGGACAGGTCGTCCTTGTTCCGGACCGGAACGGTGGCCTGCACGGCCATCTTGCCGCCCCGGTGCAGCGCGAACGCCGCGTCCGGGTTGTTGTCCGTCGCGCTGTCGCTGCGAGGATTGACGATCTCCGCTGCCACTTGATGTGACCCCTTAAGTCTTTGATTCATTGAGGGTGGCCACCTCCTGGTTAAGGGGTGGGCGGGCACCGCGTCCGTACTCCGCGTCGGCGGTTGGCCCGCCTCCGCGAAGGGGAGGTTCGTACGCGCGGGCGCGCCGCACACGCGCCCTGAGCCCCGGATGAGGGGTGTAAGGATCTGTTCTACCCGAAGAACGCTCACCCAGACGAGTCGATTCCTGCTCGACCGCCCGCCCCTTGTCCCGGTTTTGGCGAAAAGTCCAAACCTTGCTGTCCAATACGCGAGACGCGCCGCGGGCCGACCGGAGGAATTGGCGCCGAAGCCCCTGGTCACAGCAGTTTCTGCGGTCTCGAACGGGGCCACCCGCAGGCATGTTGGGCATCTCGGACGGCCCGTTATCCGATTTTGACCTGACGGGCACCCTGAATACGGCAATCCGAATGGCAAGATGCGTCAATCACACAAGGTCGTGACACTCGAAGGTGCGTGCTCGACCACTATCGGACGCTTTTCCACCCCTGTCGGAGGAACCAGCTCATGACCGCTAGCACCACCCGTCGTACGACCGCCGCCCGGTCCCGGATCGCCGCGGTCGGCGCCATCGCGGTTGCCGGCGCCCTCGTCCTCACCGGTTGTGGCGACCAGACCGACAAGGGTTCCTCGACCCCCTCGGGTGCCGCGAACAACAGCGCTCCGCTCTTCTCCAAGCTCCCGAAGAAGATCCAGGACGCCGGTGTGATCAAGGTCGGCACGGACGCGACGTACGCGCCGATGGAGTTCACCGAGGGCGGCAAGATCGTCGGCGTGGACCCGGACATCGCGGCGGCCCTGGAGAAGCAGCTCGGCGTCACGTTCAAGTTCGAGTCGGGCACCTTCGACACCCTGATCAGCAGCATGCAGACCGGCCGGAGCGACATGGTCATGTCGTCCCTGACCGACACCAAGGCCCGTCAGGACGGCCTGGACGACAAGGGCGCCAAGACCGGTGCCGGTGTCGACTTCGTCGACTACTACGCCTCCTCCACCGCCATCCTGGTCAAGAAGGGCAACCCGGAGGGCATCAAGACCCTCGACGACCTGTGCGGCAAGAAGGTGGCCGTCCAGCGCGGCACCACCTACGAGACCTCCGCCAAGACCCAGGCCGAGAAGTGCAAGGCGGACGGCAAGGGCGAGCTCACCATCGAGTCCTTCCCGACCGACGCCGAGGCCCAGACCCGCGTCAAGGCCGGCGGCGCCGTCGCCGACCTGAACGACGCCCCGGTCGCCGCGCACATCGCGAAGACGGCGGGCGGCGGCAACGACTTCGAGGCCGTCGTCACCCAGAGCGAGCCCGGCCTGTTCGGCATCGCCGTCGACAAGAAGAGCACCGACCTGCGCGACGCGCTCAAGGCGGCCATGGACGCCATCATCAAGGACGGCACCTACAAGGCCGCTCTGGACAAGTGGGGCGCGGGCTCCGGCGCCGTGACCGAGGCCAAGATCAACGCCGGTTCCTGACCCCCGGGTTCCACCGCAGCACTGAAGGGCAGTCACTGTGACTGACAAGCTCGACAAGGTCCCGGGCCCGGCGGACACCCCGCCGGCCGGGGCCGTCCCCCCCGAGGCCATCCGCGCCATCCCGGTCCGCCACTGGGGCCGCTGGGTCAGCGGCATCGTGGTCGTGGCCCTGGCCGCCGCGCTCGTGTACGCCTTCTCCCAGGGCAACGTCCGCTGGGCGACCGTGCCGGAGAAGCTGTTCGATCCCACCATCGTCACCGGCATGCTGAAGACGGTGTGGATCAGCGTCGCCTCGATGGCCCTGGGTCTCGTGCTCGGCGTGGTCTTCGCCGTCATGAGGCTCTCGAAGAACCCGGTGACCAGCACCATCGCCTGGTTCTACATCTGGTTCTTCCGGGGGACCCCGGTCTACGTCCAGCTCCTCATCTGGTTCAACCTCGCCCTGATCTTCCCGATCCTGAACCTCGGGTTCTACAAGGACGAGATGACCCAGGTCATGACGCCGTTCCTGGCCGCCCTGCTGGGCCTCGGCCTGAACGAGGGCGCGTACATGGCGGAGATCGTCCGCGCGGGCATCCAGTCCGTCGACGAGGGCCAGACCGAGGCCGCGCACGCGCTGGGCATGAAGCAGACGCAGACCATGCGCCGCGTGATCCTGCCGCAGGCGATGCGCGTGATCGTGCCGCCGACCGGCAACGAGTTCATCAACATGCTCAAGACCTCCTCGCTGGTGATCGCCGTCCAGTACGCCGACCTGCTGCGCGCCGCGCAGGACATCGCCTCGACCTCGTTCGCGGTGATGGAGATGTTCTTCGTCGCCTCGATCTGGTACCTCGCGCTGACCAGCGTCTTCTCGGTCGGCCAGTACTACCTGGAGCGCCGCTACGCCCGTGGCGCGCTGCGCACCCTGCCGCCCACCCCGCTGCAGAAGATCAAGGCGAACCTCTCCCGCTTCTCGAACCGCAAGGCGGTGGCCTGATGACTGCCATGGTGAAGGCCGAGGGCGTCCACAAGTCCTACGGTGCGGCGCACATCCTCAAGGGGATCGACCTGGAGGTCGCCCCGCGTGAGGTCTTCTGCCTGGTCGGCCCGTCCGGCTCCGGCAAGTCGACCTTCCTGCGGTGCATCAACCACCTGGAGCAGATCAACGCCGGCCGGCTGTACGTCGACGGGAACCTCGTCGGCTACCGCCAGAAGGGCGACAAGCTCTACGAGCTCAAGGCCAGCGAGGTCGCGGCGCAGCGCAAGGACATCGGCATGGTGTTCCAGCGCTTCAACCTCTTCCCGCACATGACCGCCATCGAGAACGTGATGGAAGCGCCGGTCATGGTCAAGGGCGAGTCCAAGGCGGTGGCCCGCGAGCGGGCCATGCGGCTGCTGGACCGGGTCGGTCTGGGCGACAAGGGCGGGAACTTCCCCTCCCAGCTCTCCGGCGGCCAGCAGCAGCGCGTGGCGATCGCCCGTGCGCTGGCCATGGAGCCGAAGCTGATGCTCTTCGACGAGCCCACCTCGGCGCTGGACCCGGAGCTGGTCGGTGACGTCCTGGACGTCATGCGGGACCTGGCCGAGTCGGGCATGACCATGATCGTGGTGACCCACGAGATGGGCTTCGCCCGCGAGGTCGGCGACAACCTGGTCTTCATGGACGGCGGTGTCGTGGTCGAGTCCGGCCACCCGCGCGACGTCCTGACCAACCCGCAGCACGACCGGACCAAGGCATTCCTGTCCAAGGTGCTGTAGTGCGGTGAACCGCGCGTGACGCGTCCGAAGGGGCGGTACGGAAGATCCCGTACCGCCCCTTCGGCGTACCCGCCCCGCGCCTGCTTCGGACGTCGCCTACTTCAGGGCCAGGACGAGCCCGTCGGACGGCGAGCACCACACCGTGCGGGCCTCGTCGAAGCCGGCCTCGCGCAGGGTACGGGCGTGCCAGTCGGCGGTGGGGGTGTCACCGTCGGCGTGCTCGCCGTAGATCGCGAACCGCTCGGCGGTGGGTCCGGCCAGCACCGGATCGGCGGCCGCCAGCGCCCACCAGTCGCGCCAGTCGACGGCTCCCGCGGCCCGGGCCCGGTCCATTCCGGCGTGCCGGTGGGCGTGCTCGGCGGCGTTGATGCGCGGGGTGGCCGGGTCGGGCATGTGGTCGGCGTTCATGAACACGCCGCCGGTCCGCACGAGCGGCGCGAGCCGCCCGTACAGCGCCGCGAGGTCCGCGGTGGGCAGCCAGTGCAGGGCCGTGGCCGTCAGGACGGCGTCGTAGCTCGCGTGGGGCAGGAGCGCGGGCCAGTGCGGGTCCTTGAGGTCGGCGGTGACGAAGGTGACGCGGGGGTCGCCGGCGAAGTGGCCGCGGGCGATCGTGAGCAGCGCGGGGTCCAGATCGACACCCGTACTCGTGGCATCCGGGAACCGCCGGAGCACGCGGTCCGTAATACTTCCCGTACCGCACGCCAGATCCAGCACCCGGGGGGCCGTACCCACCAGTGCCTCGACCATGTCCAGCATCACCCGGAACCGTTCCTCGCGGTCCGGCATGTACCACTCCTGCTGGCGGTCCCAGCTGTCCTGCCAGGCCTGCCAGTCGGTCGTCGTGCCCGCCGTGCCCGTCGCGTCGTTCGCCGTACCGGTCATCGCGCACCCTCCGTACGTAATACCCTCGAATACGTATCAGCCGTTACCTGATCCGCTACCGACCGACCCTAGACCGCAGCCGTAAGGACTACAAGTGGAACTGGCCCATTACTCGGACTATGCCGTGCGCCTGGTCAACACCGAGGAGCCGGCCCGCAACAAGGACACGCTCACATCCGTGGACGCCGTCCGTGCCCTCTTCGGCGCCAGCGCTCAGATGGCCCGCCGGGTCACCGACGCCGACGTCACCCGCTTCCGCAACGTGCGGGGCCGGCTGCGTTCGGTCTTCGAGGCCGCCGACTCCGGCGACCACGTGCTCGCGGTCGACCGGCTGAACTCCCTGCTCATGGAGTTCCCCGTCAGCCCGCAGATCTCCGGCCACGACTACCTCGACGACGAGGGCCGGCCCAACTGGCACATGCACCTGGCCGACCACCCCTCCAACGCCACGGCAGGGTACGCCGCCATCGCCTCCATGGGCCTGGCCTTCCACCTCACCGAGCTGGGCGCCGACCGGCTGGGCCTGTGCCAGGCACCGCCGTGCCGCAACGCCTTCCTCGACACCTCCACCAACCGCTCGCGCCGCTACTGCTCCGACCGCTGCGCCACCCGGGCGAACGTCGCCGCCTACCGGGCCCGCAAGCGACTGGAGGCCTCGGGATCCGGCCGCAGCACGCGCAGCGCGGACGCCGCCCAGGAGACGCGGGCCCTGACGGACCGCTGACCGGGTCTGCGCGGCCGGTACCGCAGCCGGGCGACGGCCAGGACCAGCTCGTCCGGCACCGTCCCGTAGTCCTCGCTGTCGCCCGTGGCGTTGAAGCCGTTGTCGCCCAGCACCCACCAGCCGCCGGGCCGCCGCTCGGCGGCGCGCTTGACCACGACGAGGTCCTGCTGGAGCGGGTGGCGCAGCAGGACGACGTCACCCGGACGCACGGGCGCGCCGTACCGGACGAACAGCCGGTCGCCCTCGTACAGCGTCGGGACCATCGACGGTCCGTACACCTCCACCACCACGAACGGCACACGCAGCCGCATCCGCCACCTCCTGATTCCGTCACGGGCGTTCCGTACGTTCGCTCACGCCGCCCGACCCGACCCTGGACTTTTGTCCCAAGCCCACGGGGGCGCTCGCGAAATCCGCCTTCTCACGGAGTAATCTCCCCCTTGAGAAGACGATCACGAGGAGGACAGGCTCAATGCTTTCCCGCCTTTTCGCCCCCAAGGCGAAGGTCAGCGCCCACTGCGACCTGCCGTGCGGCGTGTACGACCCTGCCCAGGCCCGCATCGAGGCCGAGTCGGTCAAGGCCGTCCAGGAGAAGTACCAGGCCAACGAGGACGCGGACTTCCGCGCCCGCGCCATCACCATCAAGGAGCAGCGCGCCGAGCTCGCCAAGCACCACGTCTCGGTGCTGTGGAGCGACTACTTCAAGCCCCCGCACTTCGAGAAGTACCCGCAGCTCCACACCCTGGTCAACGACACCCTCAAGGCCCTCTCGGCCGCCAAGGCGTCGAACGACCCGGCGACCGGCCAGAAGGCCCTGGAGCTCATCGCCGAGATCGACCGCATCTTCTGGGAGACCAAGGCGGCCTGACGCCAGGGTCGTCCCGCACCGCACCCGGTCCGCCCGGCGCCCGTACGGCGCCCTGGGCGGGCCGGGTGCGGTGTTTCCCGCTCCCTACTCCTCGTCGTCGTCCTCGTCGTCGAGGCGCGCCAGCCACGTGGCCAGCCGCTCGACCGGGACCTCGAAGTCCGGGTTGAGGTCGACGAAGGTGCGGAGCTGCTCGGCGAGCCACTCGAAAGTGATCTCCTCCTCGCCGCGCCGCTTCTCCAGCTCCTCGATGCCGCGATCGGTGAAGTACAAGACAGGCTCCGTAGGTCATGGGTGATTCCAGGCCAGGATAAGCCGGGCGGCTCCCGGACCTCGCCCGCCGCTGGGCCCGGCGCTAGCCTTGACTGACTCAACACGTGGGGCACAGGGGCCGGTTGGGGGGCGGGGGATGGCGGAAGGGCGCACGGGCGGGGCCGCGCGCGCCTACGAGCTCCTGGAACCCCTCGTCCTGGCCGCCACCGTACGCGTCCACGCGCCCCCGGACGGGTATGCAGACCCTGGGACCGGCCGCACCTGGGGGAGCGGTTTCTTCATCGCCCCCGGCTGGGTCCTGACGTGTGCGCACGTGGTGGGTGAAGGGGGTGCTGGGGTGCGCTTGGCGGGCCGTGAAGTCGGCATCACCTTCTCCTCCGGGGACGACGGCGCCACCGGCACCGTCGCCGGCCGCGTGGAGTGCGTCCTGCCCGAGAGCCTGGACCGGCGCCGTCCCGCAGACCGACCCGGGCGCGGGCTGTGGGAACTGCCCGACCTGGCCCTGATCCGGGTCCTCGCCCCCGTCTCGCACGCCTGCGTGTGGCTCACCGACCGGGCCAGGGCGCCGCGCTTCGAGGAGGTCGCCTACTTCGGCTGCACCGAGGACCTCGGCGTCCCCGAGATCACCGGCCGCACCACCCGGCTGCGCGGGGCCGCCGGGGCCGGGGCCGCCATCCGGCTCGGCGCCGACGACGAGATCGTGCCCGGCATGTCCGGCGGGCCGGTGGTCGACCTCGCCCGCGGCGAGGTCGTCGGCGTGGTCAAGGCACGGCGCCAGGAGGGCGGCGGCGGCCTGGCGGTCTCCGTCGTCCAGCTGCGCACCCTGCCGATGGCCGCCCGTACCCAGATCGGCCTCTACCGGCGCGTCATGCAGGCCCACGACCTGCACCACTACGACCAGCACCTCAGCGACGTCGACAGCCGCCGCACCTGGACCGACATCCACGGCGAACTCCCCGCGGGCGAGCAGTACGGCACCCGCCGCCGGCTCACCCCCGGCGAGCGCACCACCCTGTGCGGGCTGCTGGCCGAGCTGCCCGCGCCCGGCTCCTCCGAGACCGTACGCCGCCTGGTCGAGGCCGCCCGCGGCGAGGAACCCGACACCACCGCCCCCGCCCCGCTGACCTGGCGCGACGGCCTCGGCCTGCTCTACGACCCGCCGGGCGGGGTCAGCGAGGCCGCCGCCATGCTGCGCTACGCCACCGACGTCAGCGTCGCCGACCACCGCGAGCCGCCCGCGCCCGGCGCCGACGAGGAACTGTGGGACTGGGTACGGGCCACCGCCGAGCGGCTCTGGCGGCCGCTGCGCCGGGAGCTGGGCGAGCGCCACGACAAGGGGCTGGCCGCCCGCGACCGGCGACGGCGGGCCGGCGCCGGCCGGGTGGTGCCCGGCCCCGCCCGGGCCCCCGAGGCGCTGCCCAGCGGGCCCTCCGCGCTGCTGGAGATCTGGGCGCACGGCTGGGAGGACGTCTACGACTGGCGGGTCTCGGTCCTCCTCGGCCCCGACCGCCCCGAAGAGTCCACCCCGGTCGACGCCGGGGTCCGGGCCACCCGGGCCGCCCTGCCCGCGACGTTACGGGCCCCGCTCGCCGAGGCGTTCCGCCGCTGCGACTCGCTGGAGGCGGCGGCCCTCCTCGAAGTCGCCGTCGAGCCCGAACTGTTCACCCTCGACGTCGACGCCTGGGCGGCCGGCGGCGAGGTGCCGCTGGGCGTGCAGCGCCCCGTCGTCTTCCGCCACCCGGCCGGAGCGCCGCCGCCCACCGAGGCCGAGGCCCACCGGGCCGCCGACCGCTGGGCCCGGGTGATGGCCGGGCCGCTGCTGGACGAGCGGGCGGACTGCTCGCGCGGGCGGCCGCGCAGCCCGTCGTACGCCTGGCTGGACAGCCTGCCCGACAACACCGTCCCCGTGCACTGCCGGCGGGCCGACCGCGATCCGGCGCTGGGCTCGCTGCACGCCGCCCAGCGCGCCGGGTACGGGGTGGTGCTGTGCCGGCGGCCGCCGCCCGGCGAGCTGTCCTGCGCCGCCTTCCACCGCGGGCTGCGCGAGGAACTCACCGAGGCCGGCCGGGGCGGACTGCTGCCGCTGCGCCTGCAGTCGCTGCGCGGCCGGGTCCACGGCCGCGACCCGGACGCCTACTGGTCGGCCGGGCTGGGGCTGGTCTGGTCCGACCCCGCCCGCCCGCTGCCGTACGACGAGCCGCTCCAGGGGGACCTGTGACCGGCACCCCACCCGTGACGGGGGCGACGCGCCGCCCCGCGGACGCCGGACCCGCCGCAGACCGCGCCGGAAGGCGAACCGGACGAGGGAGACCCCGATGAACGAGGAGTGGCTCATCTACCGGGGCGTCGGCGAGCCCCACGACGGGATCGACGCCCTGCCGCCCGCCCCGCCCTGGCGGGACTTCGACGGCGGACCGCCCGTGGAGCCCGGCCCGGTCGCCGCCGCCCCCGACAGCGCCGCCGCCCGCCGGCTCGGCGCGCACCGGCACGCCGCCGAACTGCACCGGCCGGAGCCGGAGGAGCTGGAGGCCATCAACGCGGCCCTGTACCTGCGGCGGCCGCTGCTGGTCACCGGCTATCCCGGAACGGGCAAGTCCACCCTCGCCCACGCCGTCGCCCACGAGCTCGGGCTCGGCCGCGTCCTGCGCTGGCCGGTGGTCTCCCGCACGGTGCTCCAGGAGGGCCTCTACCGCTACGACGCCATCGCCCGCCTCCAGGACGTACAGATCGCGGCGGGCGGCGGCGCGGCCGGCGGGGCGCCCGGGATCGGGAAGTACATCCGGCTCGGGCCGCTGGGCACGGCCCTGCTGCCCACCGAGCGGCCGCGGGTGCTGCTCATCGACGAGCTCGACAAGAGCGACATAGACCTGCCCAACGACCTGCTGAACGTCCTGGAGGAGGGCGAGTACGCGCTGCCCGAGCTGGAGCGGGTCGCCGACCGCGAGCCCGAGGTGCAGGTGCTCACCGACGACGGCGCCAAGGTCACCGTCCGCGACGGCCGGGTGCGCTGCCGCGCCTTCCCGTTCATCATCCTCACCAGCAACGGCGAACGGGACTTCCCCGCCGCCCTGCTGCGCCGCTGCATCCAGCTCAAACTCGGCCAGCCCGGCGAGAAGCGGCTGGCGACGATGGTCAAGGCGCACCTGGGGGAGGAGGCGGCGCAGCTCGGCGCCGACCTGATCCGGGAGTTCCTGACCCGCTCGCAGACCGAACTGGTCGCCGCCGACCAGTTGCTCAACGCCATCTACCTCACCCACTACGCGGCGCCGCCCACCCGGGAGGACCTGGCCGACCTGCTCATCCAGCGCCTCGACCGTTCGAGGTGAGGGGCCGTGTCCACGCCCGCCCCCGGAGCCGGCCCACCGCCACCGGCGGACCCCGGCCCCGGCATCCGTGAGCTGGCCGCCGCGCTGCGGGCGGCCGGACTCGACCCGTCCGCCGAGGAACTGGCCGACGCCCTGTGGCTGGCCGGCCACGCGCACACCGCCGCCGCCCGCGGCGCCGCCGGCCCGCCACCGGCCCCGCCCGGGACCGGCCCACGGCGGGACGACACCCCCGCACGGGAGCGCGGCCGGCCCTACGGGCGGCGGCCCGCGGCCCCGGAGCCCCCGCCGGCCGCCGAGGACCCGCTGAGCCTGTACGTGCCCGGCCGCCCCGGCACCCACCCCGACCCCGAACCCGACCTGTCCAGCGGCACCGCCGTGCCCGTACGGGTGCCGGCCGCCGCCGCGCTGCCGCGCATCCTGGAGATCCAGCGGGCCCTGCGCGCCCTCCAGCGGCACCGCCCGCCCGCCCCGCCCGCCCGCGTCGTGCTCGACGAGGACGCCACCGCCGAGGCCAGCGCCCGCGCCCTGGGCCTGGCCGTCCCGGTGCTGCGGGCCGAGACCCGCCGCGAGGCCACCATGCGGCTGGTGATGGACGCCTCCCCCTCGATGGCCGTGTGGCAGGACATGTTCGAGGAACTGCGCGGCGTGTGCGAGCGGCTCGGCGCCTTCCGCGACGTCCAGGTGCACCACCTGCACCGGCTGCCCGACGGCACCCCCGCGGTCGGCCGCGGCCCCCGCCCCGAGCAGGGGCTGCGCTCCGGCGACCAGCTGCGCGACCCCACCGGCCGGGTGCTGACCATGGTCGTCAGCGACTGCGCCGGCCCGCTGTGGCGCGAGGGCGCGGCCCAGCGGCTGCTGTACCGGTGGGCCCAGTGCGCGCCCTGCGTGGTCGTCCAGCCGCTGCCGCAGCGGCTGTGGGCCCGCAGCTGGCTGCCCACCGAACGCGGCACCCTGGCCCGGGTCGAGGGCGGCGGCGGACGGCTGCGCTTCGGCCCCGACCGGCCGCCGCGCGCCGGGCGCCCCACCGGCGGCCTCACCGTGCCGGTCCTGCCGCCCAGCGCCACCGCGCTCGGCGCCTGGGCCCGGCTGGTGGCCGGGCTCGGCACCGGACCGGTGCCCGCCGAGGTCGGCCGGGTGCTGGCCGACCATCCCGCGGCGCCGCTGCCGCCGCCGCGGGCCGTACGCCCGCCGCGCGAACTGGTGCGCCGCTTCCGCTCCTCGGCCTCGCCGCGCGCCGTACAGCTGGCGGTCTACCTGTCGGCGACCCCGCTGACCCTGCCCGTCATGCGGCTGGTGCAGCGCACGATGCTGCCCGACTCGGAGCCCTCGGACCTGGCGGAGGTCCTGCTGAGCGGGCTGCTGCGGCGCGCCTCGGAGGACTGGTTCACGTTCGCGCCCGGGGTGCAGGACGTGCTGCTGGGGCCGCTGGGGCGGGACGAGGCCGCGCTCGTCCTCAAGCACTGCTCCGAGTACGTCCTCCAGCACTTCGGGCGCGGGGTCCGCAACTTCCCGGCGCTGGCCGTCTCCCAGCTCACCGGCGCCCCGCTGCCCGCGGCCACCGTCCCCGAGACCGACGAGCAGGACCCGGCGGCCGCCCGGCTGCCGGCCGCCCGGCTCCCGCAGGCGTTCGCGCAGGTCTCGGCCAAAGTCGTACGGCGCTACCTGCCCGGCCCGCCCGGCTCGGCCGACGCCGCCGAGGAGACCGGCGCGGCGCCCCCCGCCCCCTCCCGGGCCTGGGCGGTGCGCACCGCGCGGGCCCGGGTCGCGGCCCACGACCGGGACGGGGACACCCGCCCCCTGCACGAGGCGGTGGCCGTGCTGCGCCGCGCGGCCGGCGCCCCGCCCGGACCGGGCGACGCCCCGGGCGAGGCCGAGTTCGAGCTCGCCGGGACCCTGCTGCGGCTGTGGGCGCTGCAGCGCGACCCGGAACTGCTCGCCGAGGCCGAACGCACCGTCCGGGCGGTGGCCCACCTGCCCGGCATGGTCCGGGCCCGCGCCGTGCTGGGACGGGTGCTCCACGAGCGGGCCCGGGACCCCGCCGCCGAGGACGTCGAGGAGCTGCTGGCCGCCGCCGACCGGGAGTTCGCGGCCGTGGCCGCCGTACCGGACCTGGAGCGCGAGCTGCGCCTGGACTGCGCGGTCCGCAGGGCCCGCACCCTGACCCGGCTGAGCGAGCTGCGCGACGACCCGGCGCCCCTGCGCGAGGCGCTGGCCGCCCTGGAGGCCGCCGACCGGGGCGAACGCGAACGCGGCGGCAAACCGGACGCCGCCCTGCACCTGGCCCTGGGCCGGGTGCTGCTGGCCCTCACCGACCGGGCCACCGGCCCCGAGCAGCGGCTGCCGCTGGCCGAACGGGCCGCCGCCCGGCTGGAGACGGGGCTGGCGGCGCTGCTGCGCGCCCGGCCGGGGACCACCCCGGCGCGCACCCCGGCGGGTACGGATCCGGACCGGGACGGGGACCACAGCGACCGGCTGGAGCGGGCCCGGGCCCGGCTGGACCTGGCGGCCGCCCTGCGCCACCTCCCCGAACGCCTGGACGAGGCCCCCGGCCAGCTGGCCCTCGCCCTGGACGAGGCCGCCGGCGAACCGGAACTGCGGCTGGCCGGCCTGGTCTGCCTGGCCCGCGTGCACCGGGCCCGCCACGCCCGCGACCGGAACCCGGCGGCCCTGGAGGAGGCGGCGGAGGCGTACGCGCGGGCCCGGCGGCTGATCCCGCGCGACGCGGAGGCGTACGGGGAACTGCTGCCCGAGTGGGGCGACGTGCTGCTGGACCGGGCCCGGGCGGCCGACGGCCGGCGCTTCACCTCGGCCGCCGTGCGGGTGCTGCGCGACAGCCGGGCCGCCGTCCCGCAGACCGACCCGCGCGCGGGCCGGCGGCTGCTGCGGCTGGCCGTGGGACTGCGGCTGCGGTACGCGTACGAGGGCGACCTGGTGGACCTGCGGGAGGCGGAGTACCTGCTGGAACTGGCCGTCCGGCACAGCCGCTGCCCGCTGGAGCAGGCCCGCGCCTGGCGCGAGCACGGCGACGTCCAGCAGGAGATCCACGCCGCCACCCGGGCGCCGGACCGGCTGGACCGGGCCGCGGACTCCTACCGGCGGGCGTGGCGGGCCGCGCTGGCCGCCGAGCGCGAGGACCGCCGGGACACCGCGCTGGGCCTCGCGGCGCGGGTCCAGGAGCTGCGCGGCGAGGTCCTCGAACGCCTGGCCAGGCCCCGCGCGGCCCTCGACGCCTACCGGGCCGCCCTCGACCTGTGGGCCCGGCTGCCCGGTCCCGACCCGGTCCGGCGCGACGCGGTCCGGGCCCGTATCGAGGCCCTGGAGGCGGGCCTCTGAGCGGCCGCCACGACAGCCGGCGCCGCCGTTTCCCGTCCGCGGGCGCCGGGAAAGGGGAGGGGACCGTCGCACACGCGATCCAACAGGGGGCAGAGGAACAGATGGTGACGAAGTACCAGAAAGGACCGGGGGCGCGGGCCGCACAGTGCCCGGCCCCGCTGCCCGACCTGTCCGGCCTCGACCTCGCCGCGCTGCGGGGCATCGACCACCCCGTCCTCGCCGAGGTCATCGAGGGCATGGTCGAGCGCGTCACGCATCCCGCCGAGATCCTCAACGCCTTCGACTCCGGGGTCGACTGACGCGCCGCCCCGCCCGCCCGCAGGTCACGGGTTGACCACTTTCCGCCGTTAGCCGCGGCCGTCCGAAGGGCAGGGATGGACCGTCCGCTGCGGGAGGAACAGGCGATGAGGCACACGACCACACGCGATGCCGTGTTGCCCACGCCCACGTCCGCCCCCACGTCCGCCCCTGCGTCCGCCCCTGCGTCCGCCCCTGCGTCCGTGCCCACGCCCAGGTCCGCGCCCGCGTCCGGGTCCGCGTCCACGGCCGACCCGCACCGCGTGCACGCACCCTGGCCGTACGCCCGGCTCGACGTCCCCGCGTTACGGGCCGCCGGCCACCGCCCGTACCCGCTGCGGCAGTTCGTGCTCAAGACGCACAGCCGGTGCAATCTCGCCTGCACCTACTGCTACGTGTACGAGATGGCCGACCAGGGCTGGCGCGCACAGCCGCCCGTCATGGCCGCCGCGACCGTGGCCCGCACCGCCGAGCGGATCGCCGAGCACGCCGCCGCGCACGAGCTGCCGCGCGTCGACCTCGTCCTGCACGGCGGCGAACCGCTGCTCACCCCGCCCGCCACCCTCGCCGCGCCCGTCGAGGCCGTCCGGGCGGCCCTCGCCCGCACCGCCCCGCGCACCCGCGTGACCGCCACCGTGCAGACCAACGCCACCCTGCTCACCCGCTCCCGGCTGGACGCCCTGGCCGCGGCCGGCATCCGCGTCGGCGTCAGCCTCGACGGCGGACTGCCCGCGCACAACGCCCGCCGCGTCGACCGCGCGGGCCGCCCCGGCTTCCCCGCCGCCGCGCGCGGCCTGCGGCTGCTGGCCCGGCACCCGGAGAGCTACGCCGGCGTCCTGAGCGTCGTCGACCTCGCCCAGGACCCCGTGGAGACGTACGAGTCCCTGCTGGCCTTCGCCCCGCCGAGCATCGGCCTGCTGCTCCCGCTGGCCAACTGGAGCACACCGCCGCCGGGGGCCCGCCCCGGCGCCATCCCCTACGCCCACTGGCTGACCGCCGTCTTCGAGCGCTGGTGGCACGACCGGGAGCGCCGTACCCGGATCCGCCTCTTCGAGGAGATCATCGCCCTGCTGCTCGGGCTGCCCGCCGCCACCGAGACCCTGGGCCTGGCCCCCGCCACCACCGCCGTGGTCGAGACCGACGGCAGCATCGAGCAGGCCGACTCCCTGAAGTCCGCCTACGAGGGAGCCGCCCGCACCGGGCTGCACGTGGACGCCCACTCCTTCGACCGGCTGCTGGACCACCCCGGTCTCGCCGCCCGCCAGCTCGGCCGGGCCGCCCTGGCCGACGCCTGCCGGGCCTGCGAGATCGTCGAGATCTGCGGCGGCGGGCACTACCCCCACCGCTACCGGGCCCGCGAGGGCTTCCGGCAGCCCTCCGTCTACTGCGCCGACCTCCAGGCCCTGATCCGGCACATCGCGGCCGCCGTGCACCACGCCGCCGCCGGTCCCGCAGGTCCCCGGGCCGGCGCAGGTCCCCGGACGGGCGGCCGCCCCCGGACGGGCGGCGCAGGACACGGGACCGAGCGCCCGAGGGCCGCCTCGTGACCGCGCACCCCCTGCCCGGCTTCACCGTCGGCGCCCCGCTCCTCGCCGCGCTGGCCTCCACCGAGCCCTCCCCGGAGGGGACGGCGCTGGTGCGGGGCGTGCGGTGGTCCAAACGGCTCGTGCTGCTGCGCGGGGTGCTCGACGCCGCGCCCGGCGGCGAGAGCGCCGAACACTGGGCGCTGCTGGAGGAGGCCGAGCGCCGCGACCCCGCCGCCGTGCGCGACGTCCTGCACTACCCGTCCACCGGGGTGTGGGCCGAGGAGACCCTGCGCCGACTGCACGCCCGCCGCGGCCCCGCACCCGACCTCGGCCACCTCGGCGCCCTCGCGGTGGCCGCGGCCCTGCGCGCCGGACTGGAGTTCAAGGCCACCCTGCGGCCCGCCCAGGGGCGCCTGGCCCTGCCCACCCTCGGCATCCTGCGCCCGGCCCGGCCCGGACCCCAGGTCCTGACCGAGCGCTCCTGGGACCCCGAGGACCCCGCCGTCCTCGCCCTGCACACCCTGCCCGGCGGGCACGCCGCGCTCGACGACCTCGACCCGTACCGGGCGTCCGCCGCCGCCCCCGTACGCCCCGCCCGGCGGCTGACCCCGCGCGGGCACAAACGCTGGGACACCCAGTGGGCCGGCGCCCTCACCCTGCTGGAGCGCTACGACACCGTGCGCGCCGGGGAGGCCGCGGCGCTGCTGCGCAGCATCGTGCCGCTGGCCGGCGGATCCCGCTCCACCGGCGCCACCCTGCCCGCCGCGCCCGGCTCCGTCCTCGCCCGCGGCCAGGCCCCGCCCGCCCTGGCGGCCACCCTCGTCCACGAGGTCCAGCACGGCAAACTCGCCGCCCTCGGCGACCTGCTCGCCCTGCACACCGCCGACCGCACCCCCTGCTACTGGGCGCCCTGGCGCGCCGACCCGCGTCCGCTCGAGGGACTCCTGCACGGTACGTACGCCCACCTGGCCCTCGCCGGGTACTGGCAGCGGGCCGCCCTCTACGGAGCCCGCGGCGCGTGGGCCCAGCACGCCCGCTGCCGGGCCCAGGTCGCCGCCGTCCTGCCCGTGCTGCGCGCCGCACCCCAACTCACCAGGGTGGGGCGGCAGTTCATCGAGGCCATGGCGGACGCGGAGCGGGCCATGGACGAGCCCGCACCGCCCGGCGACCAGTACCTCACCGCCCGCCGCGCCGTCGCCCGGGAGCGCCGCGCCTGGTACGAGGCACACCCCGAACTCGCCGTGTCCGCACCGGGTTGAGCCGCTCCCGGCTGCGGTAAGTTCTCAACCCCGTCCACCGCCCGGATTCCCAGGGAGACGGCCGCATGACCACCAGCCGGCAGGACCGCGACGCATCCCCACCCCCCTCGCCCCAGCGCTTCACCATCAGCTTCGCGGGCTTCAACCGGCCCTGGGCCGTGTGGATCGCCCACCGCCTGGAGGAGCACGGCCACCGGGTCGCCCTGCAACGCTGGGACCCCCAGCGCAGCCCCTCGCTCACCGAGGCCCTCGACGACCTCGCCCGGGCCGGCGGCAAGATCCTCGTCGTCCTCAGCGAGCGCTACTTCTCCGTCGGCACCCACTCCGAGGACGAGTGGAACACCGCCCTGCGGCACATCACCGAAGCCCACCCCGACAAGTTCGCCGCCGTCTGCCTGACCGACTCCCCGCTGCCCACGGCCGTGGCCGTCCTGGAGAAGGCCGACCTGTGGGGCCTGGACGCGTACGAGGCCGAGTACCGGGTGCTGCGCCGGCTGGAGCTGCCCACCGAGCGGATCGGCACCGAGACCGGCCGCCGCGGCCCCCGCTTCCCCAACGACCCGCCCGAGATCTGGGGCCGCGTCCCGCGCCGCAACCCGCGCTTCACCGGCCGCAACGACGTCATCGGCACGCTGCGCGCGGCCCTCACCGACGCCCCGCCCGGCGCCGCCACCGTGACCCTGCTGGGCCTGTCCGGCGTCGGCAAGACCCAGGTCGCCACCGAGTACGCCTACCGCTTCGCCTCCGAGTACGACGTGGTGTGGTGGGTGCCCGCCGAGGACCGGCCGACCCTGCGCGAGCGGCTCGCCGAGCTCGCGGCCGCCCTGCACCTGCCGCGCGGCGCGGGCAGTTACGGCGAGCAGATCCGGGCCGTGCTCGAAGCGCTGCGGCGCGGGACGCCGTACAACCGGTGGCTGCTGGTCTTCGACGGCTGCGACAACCCCGACGACCTCACCGACCTGCTCCCCGCCGGCGCGGGCGACGTGATCATCACCTCGCGCAACCGCGAATGGGCCTCCCGCCACACCAGCCTCGTCGAGGTCCCCCTCTACGCCCGCCCCGAATCCATCACCTTCATCCGCCGCCGCGCGCTGCGGCTGACCTCCGAGGAGGCCGACCAGCTCGCCGAGGCGCTGGAGGACTACCCCCTCGCCCTCGACCAGACCGCCGGCTGGCTGGCCGACTCGCCCCTGACCGTCGGCGACTACCTGGCCCTGCTCCAGCGCCGGCTGGACTCGCGGGAGGCGGTCACCGTCTCCGACGACTACCCGCTGCCCTTCCCCACCGCGCTCGCGATACTCCTCAACAACGTGCGGGAGAACTTCCCCGACGCGCTCGCGCTGCTGCGGCTGTTCGTGTTCTTCGCACCGGGCCCGGTCCCGCTGCGGCTGCTGCGCGAGTTCCCCGCCGACGACGTGCCCGAACAGCTCGCCGGGCTGATCAACGACCAGATCCGGTGGAACGCCGCCCTCAACAAACTGGTGCAGTTCTCCGTGGTCCGCCTGGAGTACTCCGACCTCGCCGTCGAGGAGGGCGGCGGCGGCCTGGAGACCGTCCAGCTGCACCGGATGGTGCACGGCATCGTCCGCGAGAACCTCTCCGAGGAGGAGTCCGCGCCGCTCGCGCGGGCCGTACGGCAGGTGCTCGCCGCCGCCGACCCGGGCCGGTCCTCGGACTCCCGGCAGTGGCCGCGGTTCGCCGAGCTGATCCCGCACCTGGAGCCGTCGGGCGTCCTGACCAGCTCCAACCCGCGGATCCAGACGTTCCTGCTGAACTGCCTGCGCTATCTGATCCTGGCCGGGGAGTACCGCACCTGCCTGCGGCTGGCGGAGGCGACCGACCACGTCTGGCGGGCCATGCTCGGCGACGACCACGACAAGGTGCGCGAGCTCAGCTACCACTACGGCGGGGCGCTGCGCAATCTCGGACTGTTCCGGCCCGCCGAGACCCTCACCCGGGCCGTCGCGGACCGGCTCCAGGCCGAACGGGGCGACCGGGACCTGGAAACCCTGCGCGCCACCAGCGCCTACGGCGGCGTCCTGCTGTGCATCGCCAAGTTCGAACCGGCCAAGGTGCTGTTCGAGCAGGGGCTGACCACCTACCGGGAGCTGCTGGGCGAGGACCACCCCACCACGCTCAACGCCCAGAACAACCTGGCGGCGACCTACCGGCTGCTGGGCCGCTACCAGGACGCGTACGACCTGGACCTGGACACCCTGCGGCGGCGCGAGCGGGTGCTGGCCGCCCACCACATCTCGACGCTGTCCTCCGGCATCGCGTGCGCGATGGGGCTGCGGCTGATGGGCCGCTACCGGGAGGCGCAGACCCGGCAGGAGCAGGGGCTGCGGCTCAACACCCAGGTGCTGGGCCTGAACCATCCGCAGACCCTGCGCGCCGAGCACAACCTGGGCATGTGCCTGCGCCGCTCCGGGGACATCCCCGGGGCCGGGCACCGGCTGCGGACGGTGTGGGAGCGGGCGACGCGGGTGTTCGGCGCGGACTACCCGTGGACGCTGATGGTGGCCTCGGACTTCGCGACGTACCTGCGCGAGTACGGCGACATCGAGGAGGCGCGGCGGATCTCGGAACAGGTGGTCCGCGCCTACCAGTCGCAGCTGGGCCTGGCCCACCCGTACAGCATCGGGACGGTGGGCAACCTGGGGCTGGTGCTGCGGGCGCAGGGCGAGCGGGAGGCGGCGCTGAGCCTGTGCGAGCAGGCGCTGGTGGGGATGCGGGGCGCGCTGGGGGAGCGGCACCCGTGGACGCTGGGGTGCGCGCTGAACGCGGCGGGCTGCCGGAACTTCACGGAGCGGCTGGACGACGCGCTGGACCTGAGCCGGGAGACGCTGCGCACGACCGAGCGGGTGCTGGGGCCGGACCACCCCATGGCGCTGAGCGCGCAGATCTCGCTGGCGGCGGACCTGCGGGCGCGGCAGCACCTGGAGGAGGCGGCGAAGCACGAGGACCAGGCGCTGAAGGCGCTGGCGCGGACGCTGGGCACGCAGCACGTGCACACGATCTCGGCGCGGCAACGGGTGCGGCCGTACTGGGACTTCGAGCCGCAACCGTAGCGTTCCCGGTGGGCGGGGTGGGGTGGGGCGGGGGCTGCCCCGGGCCCGCGCGCCTCGGACGCCGGCGGGGCTGGAATGGGTGCCGGAAGGCCCGGCTTCCCCTTGGGGGAGCCGGGCCTTCCGGGTTTGCGTCAGGCTTCGAAGACCTCGTTGATCAGCTGGGCCTGCTCGGCCTGGTGGCGCTTGGCCGAGCCGACCGCCGGGCTGGAGCCGTGCGGGCGCGAGATGCGCCGCAGGCGCTCGCCCGCCGGGACGTCCGCGCCGACCGCCAGGTCGAGGTGGTCGATCAGGTTGAGGGCGATGAAGGGCCACGCACCCTGGTTCGCCGGCTCCTCCTGCGCCCAGATGTACTTCGCGGCGTTCGGGAACTTCGCGATCTCCGCCTGGAGCTCCGCGCCCGGCAGCGGGTACAGCCGCTCGATGCGGACGATCGCGGTGTCCGTGATGCCGCGCTTCTCGCGCTCGGCCTCCAGGTCGTAGTAGACCTTGCCCGCGCAGAAGACGACCTTGCGGACGGCCGCCGGGTCCACCGTGGTGTCACCGATGACCGGACGGAACGAACCGCTCGTGAACTCCTCCGCCTTCGACGCCGCCGCCTTCAGACGCAGCATCGACTTCGGGGTGAAGACGATCAGCGGCTTGTGGTGCGGGTTGTGGACCTGCCAGCGCAGCAGGTGGAAGTAGTTCGACGGGAGCGTCGGCATGGCCACCGTCATGTTGTTCTGCGCGCAGAGCTGGAGGAACCGCTCGGGGCGGGCCGAGGAGTGGTCCGGGCCCTGGCCCTCGTAGCCGTGCGGGAGGAGGAGCGTCACACCGCTCGTCTGGCCCCACTTCTGCTCGGCCGAGGAGATGAACTCGTCGACGACGGTCTGCGCGCCGTTGACGAAGTCACCGAACTGCGCCTCCCACAGGACCAGCGCGTCCGGACGGGCCAGCGAGTAGCCGTACTCGAAGCCCATCGCCGCGTACTCCGACAGCAGCGAGTCGTAGACGTTGAAGCGGGCCTGGTCGTCCGACAGGTACAGCAGCGGGGTGTAGTCCTCGCCGGTCTCCCGGTCGATGAGGACCGCGTGGCGCTGGCCGAAGGTGCCGCGGCGGGAGTCCTGGCCGGACAGCCGGACCGGGGTGCCCTCCATCAGCAGCGAACCGAAGGCCAGGGTCTCGCCCATGCCCCAGTCGATGGTGCCGTCGTCGATCATCGCCGCGCGGCGCTGCAGCTGCGGCAGCAGACGCGGGTGGACGGTGACGCCGTCGGGGATGCTGACCTGGGACTCGGCGATCCGCTTGACGGTCTCGACGGAGACCGCCGTGTTCACGGCCACCGGGAACTCGGCCTGCGCGGCCGGGACGGGGGCGCCGACGGCGGGCTGCGCGGCGGCCTCGCGGACCTCCGCGAAGACCTTCTCCAGCTGGCCCTGGAAGTCCTGGAGCGCCTGCTCGGCCTCTTCCAGGGTGATGTCGCCGCGACCGATGAGGGACTCGGTGTACAGCTTGCGCACCGAGCGCTTCTTGTCGATCAGGTCGTACATCAGCGGCTGCGTGAAGGCCGGGTTGTCCGACTCGTTGTGGCCGCGGCGGCGGTAGCAGATGAGGTCGATGACCACGTCCTTGTTGAACGCCTGGCGGAACTCGAAGGCCAGACGGGCAACGCGGACGACAGCCTCGGGGTCGTCGCCGTTCACGTGGAAGATCGGCGCCTCGATCATGCGGGCCACGTCGGTCGCGTACATCGAGGAACGCGAGGACTCCGGGGCGGCGGTGAAGCCGACCTGGTTGTTGATGACCACGTGCACGGTGCCGCCGGTGCGGTAGCCGCGCAGCTGCGACATGTTCAGCGTCTCGGCGACGACACCCTGGCCGGCGAAGGCCGCGTCGCCGTGGAGCGCGAGCGGGAGGACGGTGAAGTCCGTACCGCCCTTGTTGATGACGTCCTGCTTGGCGCGGGCGACACCCTCCAGGACCGGGTCGACCGCCTCCAGGTGCGAGGGGTTGGCGACCAGCGAGACCTTGATCTGCTCGCCGTCCAGGCCGGTGAAGGTGCCCTCGGCGCCCAGGTGGTACTTCACGTCGCCGGAGCCGTGCATCGACTTCGGGTCGAGGTTGCCCTCGAACTCGCGGAAGATCTGCGCGTACGACTTGCCGACGATGTTGGCGAGCACGTTCAGGCGGCCGCGGTGGGCCATGCCGATGACGACCTCTTCCAGGCGCGCCTCGGCCGCGGAGTCGATGACCGCGTCGAGCAGCGGGATGACGGACTCGCCGCCCTCCAGGGAGAAGCGCTTCTGGCCGACGTACTTCGTCTGCAGGAAGGTCTCGAAGGCCTCCGCCGCGTTCAGGCGGCGCAGGATCCGCAGCTGCTCCTCGCGCTCCGGCTTGGAGTGCGGGCGCTCGATGCGGTCCTGGATCCAGCGGCGCTGCTTGGGGTCCTGGATGTGCATGAACTCGACGCCGGTGGTGCGGCAGTACGAGTCGCGCAGCACGCCGAGGATGTCGCGCAGCTTCATCATCGACTTGCCGGAGAAGCCGCCGACCGCGAACTCGCGCTCCAGGTCCCACAGGGTGAGGCCGTGCTCGGTGATGTCGAGGTCGGGGTGCTTGCGCTGCTTGTACTCCAGCGGGTCGGTGTCGGCCATGACGTGGCCGCGGACCCGGTAGGAGTGGATCAGCTCGAAGACGCGGGCGGCCTTGGTGACGTCGTCGTCGTGGCTGGCGTCGATGTCCCGGAGCCAGCGGACCGGCTCGTACGGGATGCGCAGCGACTCGAAGACGTCGTCGTAGAAGCCGTTTTCGCCGAGCAGCAGGTTCGCGACGATCCGCAGGAACTCGCCGGAGGCCGCGCCCTGGATGACCCGGTGGTCGTACGTGGAGGTCAGGGTCATGACCTTGGAGACGGCCAGCTTGTTCAGGGTGTCCTGCGAGGTGCCCTGGAACTCGGCGGGGTAGTCCATGGAGCCGACGCCCATGATGACCGACTGTCCGGGCATCAGACGCGGCACGGAGTGGACGGTGCCCAGGCCGCCGGGGTTGGTGAGGGAGACCGTCACACCGGTGAAGTCGTCCATCGTCAGCTTGCCGACGCGGGCGCGGCGGACGATGTCCTCGTAGGCCTGCCAGAACTCGAAGAAGTTGAGGGTCTCGGCCTTCTTGATGCCGGCGACGACGAGCTGGCGGTCGCCGTTGGGCTTGACCAGGTCGATCGCGAGGCCGAAGTTCACGTGCTCCGGCTTGACCAGGGTCGGCTTGCCGTCCTTCTCCGCGAAGGAGTAGTTCATCGACGGCATGGCCTTGATCGCCTGCACCATCGCGTAGCCGATCAGGTGCGTGAAGGAGATCTTCCCGCCCCGGGCGCGCTTGAGGTGGTTGTTGATGACGATCCGGTTGTCGAACAGGAGCTTCACCGGGACGGCGCGGACGGACGTGGCCGTCGGCACCTCCAGGGACGCGTTCATGTTCTTCGCCACCGCGGCGGCCGGGCCGCGGAGCGTCACGAGCTCGGGGCCCGCGGGGGCCTCGGTCGCGGGCGCGGCCTTGGGGGCGGCGGCGGGAGCGGGGGCGGCAGCGGCCGGTGCGGCGGCCGGGGCCTGGGAGGTGACAGTCACAGCAGGGGCACCAGAGGGAGTGGCAGGAGCAGGGGCAGGAGCTGACACAGGCGAAAGGGTCGGCGCGGCGCCGGCCGCCCCCGTGGCGGCGGCGTCGGGGACCTGCGGGGCCTCGGCGGTGGCGGCCTGTGCGGAGGCGCCGTCCTTCGAGACGTCCGCGGACTTCTCGGCCGTCACCGGAGCGGCTGCGCCACCCGGCTTGTAGTCGGCGAAGAAGTCCCACCAGGCCCGGTCGACCGAATTCGGGTCCTGGAGGTACTGCTGATAGATCTCGTCGACGAGCCACTCATTGGCGCCGAAGCCTGAGGCAGGGTTCTTCCCGCCCTCTGCTGCTTCGGTCGTGGTGCTCGAGTTACTGGGGGACTGTGGCGACACGGCGGCAACCGCCCTCTTCCGCTTCACAAGGTATGGACAGCGGGAATAAAGGCTACGCCTCTCGGGCGGTGTGATGCAGGCCGGGCGGGACTTACGTCGCGCAGGTCACACCGAACGGCGGGTTTCATCGGGGGGAATGGCGGGAAACCAGCCTGGTTCGGGTAGGAGTCATCGTGGTTGCGGCCCTGTGGCTTCGCACCCCTGACGGATCCCGGGCACGTGTGGCCGAGATCATCTCCTTCCGACTCGAACCCTACGTCAACCAGCGGCCCGGGCGGTGCCGGGAAGGGTGACAAGGATTCGGCAGCCTCGTGACGATTCGGCCACGCGGATGTCACCGCCGTGCAGCCCGACCGCCCAGCGGGCGATCGCCAGGCCCAGTCCGGTGCCGCCGTCGCCGCCGCCGGCGCTGCCCCGGTTGAACCGCTCGAAGACCCGGTGCCACTGGTCCGGCGGGATGCCGGGGCCCTCGTCGAGCACCTCCAGCGTCAGGCCGCCGGGCGCCTCGCCGCCGCGGGCCCGTACGGTGACCCGGCCGTGCGGGGGGCTGTGCTTGACCGCGTTGTCGATCAGATTGGCCACCACCTGGTGCAGCCGCTCCGCGTCCGCGTGCGCGGTCAGATCGGTCGGGAAGACGTCCAGGTGCAGATGGACGTCGTTACGGGTGTGCCCGCCCGAGCCGGAGGCCAGGCCCGGCCGCCCCGCGGCCGCCAGCCCCGACTCCTTCAGCACGCCCGAGAGGTACGGCCAGACCTCGAAGCGCCGCGCCCGCAGCGGCACCACCCCGTGGTCCAGCCGGGACAGGTCCAGCAGGGTCTCCACCAGCCGGCCCAGCCGCTCGGTCTGCTTCAGGGCGGTGTGCATCGTCTCCGGATCGGCGGCCGAGACCCCGTCCACGACGTTCTCCAGTACGGCGCGCAGCGCGGCGATCGGCGTGCGCAGCTCGTGGGAGACGTTGGCGACCAGCTCCTTGCGGTGCCGGTCCACGGCCTCCAGGTCGTCGGCCATGAGGTTGATCGTGGCCGCGAGGTCGCCCAGCTCGTCCCGGCGCCCCGCGCCCCGGACGCGGCGGGTGAAGTCGCCGTGCGAGATCGCGCGGGCGACGCGGGTCATGTCGTCCAGCGGCGCCGTCAGGCTGTGCGCCACGAACTGGGTGATCAGCATCGAGGCGATCACCGAGAAGACCGTGATGAAGCGGAGCTCGGTCTCGGTGCGCAGGGCGACCAGCAGCAGCCCGGTCGTGATGAAGACCGAGACCACGACCAGCGTGCCCAGCTTGGTCTTGATCGAGAAGGGCGAGAAGGGCCGCAGCCCGGACCCGGACGGCCGCTGCCCGCTCACGGCTGCGCCGGGGTCTCCAGGGCGTACCCGACGCCGTGGACGGTGCGGATCCGCTCGGCTCCGATCTTGCGGCGCAGGGCCTTGATGTGGCTGTCGACGGTCCGGGTGCCGGAGGCGTCGGCCCAGTCCCAGACCTCGGCCAGGAGCTGCTCGCGCGAGAGCACCGCGCGCGGGGTGCCGGCCAGGCACACCAGCAGGTCGAACTCCGTGGGCGTCAGGTGCACGTCCTCGGCCTGCACCCGGACCCGGCGCTGCGCGTGGTCGATCTCCAGGTCGCCCAGGCGCAGCGTGGACCCGCGCGGGGCGGTGGCGGCGATCGTCGCCCGCTCGACCCGGCGCAGCAGCACGTGCACGCGGGCGGCGAGCTCGCGCATGGAGAACGGCTTGGTCATGTAGTCGTCCGCGCCGACGCCCAGCCCGACCAGCATGTCGGTCTCGTCGTCACGGGCAGTGAGCATGAGGACCGGTACCGGCCGCTGGGCCTGGACCCGCCGGCACACCTCCAGCCCGTCGAACCCGGGCAGCATCACGTCGAGGACGAGCAGCTCCGGCAGCCAGCTCTCGGCGGCCGCGACGGCCGCCGGGCCGTCGGCGGCCGTCTGCACCTGGAACCCCTCGGCGCGCAGCCGCGCGGCGATGGCCTCGGCGATCGTCCGGTCGTCCTCGACGACGAGCACCCGCCGCTGGGCGCCGGGTGTGGCCGCCGCGCCGACGTGCGTGGTGTGTGTCTGTTCCATCGTCCCGCCCCGGTAGTCCGCGTGATGGGGTGCAGCGTAGAGGAGGCACCGGCCAGCGGCTATGCGGGGTTCCGGCCGAGATGGATCACGTCCGGGACACCTCGGGCAACGGGCACCTCTTCCGTCCGTACCGAACTGAATCCGGCATTCCGCATGGCGTCCTCGAAGGCGTCGGACGGCTGCGCGGACCATACGGCGAGCACGCCTGCGGGCTTCAACCGGCGGCGGCAGGCGGCCAGTCCGGCGGGGGAGTACAGGGCCCGGTTGTCCTCGGTGACCGTCCAGTCGGGGCCGTTGTCGATGTCCAGACAGAGGGCGTCGTAATGGTCCGTGGTCTCGTGGAGATGAGTGACCAGATCGGTATGCAGCAGGGTGACGCGGGGGTCGGCCAGCGCCCTGCCCGTGAGCCCGGCGAGGGGGCCGGCGCGGTGCCAGTCGATGATGGCGTCCTCACGCTCGGCGACGGTGATCCGCGCCCAGCCGGGCTCCGGCCGGGCGGCGGCGTGCGCGAGGGAGAACCCGACGCCGAGCCCGCCGATCAGGAGCGCGGGGCGAGCGGCCGCGGTCTCGGCGGCGGCCACGTCGACCAGTAACCGCTCCGAGCGGCCGTCCGAGGTGTCCATCAGGAAACAGCCGTTGGCGATGATCTCGTACGTGTCGCCGCGGCGGCGCAGCACCACCTCGCCGTGCGGGCCCTGGCGGCGGTCGAGGGTGACGGGCGCGGCAGTGGGGACGGGGACTGTCATGGGCGGCTCCTCCCTGTGACCGGCCGGTCACTCGCCTTCCCAACGAAGGCCGGCGGCCGGTTGTTCCGGCCCGGTCCCTACCGGTGGCGCCGCACGGGTTCCTGCGCGGTCGCGAACGAGGGGAGCGCGTCCAGGACCGCGCGCAGCCGGACCGGGATACCGGCGGAGTCCGCCACCACCTCGTGGCCGTCGTGCACGAAGGCCCAGGTGCAGCCGTCGAAGACGGGCCGCCCGCCCAGCAGGGTGCGGGGCAGCGTGGCGAAGCCGGCGTCCCGCAGGGCCGTGCGCAGCCGGCCGAGCCCGGCGCCGCTCAGCCGGCCCTCGCCGACCGTACGGGCGCGGCCGTCCAGCCGGGTCCACGAGCCGTCCCCCTTGACCAGGAGGCTCCTCTGCTTCCCGGCGAAGCCGCCGCTGCGCGTGACGGTGACCAGGCGCTGGTCGGCCCGCGTGGCGGCGGGGGCCGGCGCCGGGCTCCCGGGCGCGGTCCCGGTCGGTGTCGGTGTCGGGCTCGGGCTCGGGGCGGCGGTCGCGGCCGGGGCGGAGCTCAGCACACCCCACCTCCGCAGAGAGCAGGCCGGACCCCGAGTATGGAGTCCCCACACCCGTACGGAAAGCACCCGGAGGCCGCGATCAGCAGGAACCGCCTGTGGCGCCCGCTGCCTCCGGTACCCGCCCCGGCCGCCGTCCTCGCCCTCGCCCTGCCCTTCGTCCTCGCGCTCGCCCTCGGCCTGTGGGGCCTGGACCGCGGGGGCAGCATGTGGCGCGACGAGTCCGTCACCTGGCAGGTGGCCCACCGGCCGGTCGGCGCGCTGGCGGAACTGCTGGGGCGGGTGGACGCGGTCCACGGCCTGTACTACCTGCTCATGCACGAGGTCTTCGCCCTCTGGGACGGCGGGCCGGCCGCCCTGCGGCTGCCGTCCGTGCTGGCCACCGCGATCGCCGCGGCCGGGGTCGCCGCGATCGGGCTCCGGCTGGCGGGGCCGCGGGCCGCGCTGTGCGCGGGCACGGTGTACGCCCTGCTGCCGCCGGTGCAGATGTACGCCCAGGAGGGCCGCTCGTACGCGCTGGTCGCGGCCGCCGTCGTGTGGGCCACCTGCCTGCTGCTGCGCGGGCGCTGGGTGGCGTACACGGTGCTGCTGGTCCTCGCGTGCTGGCTGCACGAGTTCGCCGTCCTCGCGCTGCTCGCGCACGCCGTGGCCGGCCGCCGGGTGCGGGCCTGGCGGTGGTCCGCCGCGGTCGTCGTGGCGCTGCTGGCGCCGCTGGCCTGGGTCAGCACCGGGCAGGCGGCCCAGCAGCTGGGCTGGCTGGGGCGGCCCTCGTGGGCGGACTGGGCGGCGTACGCGGTGGTCGCGGGCCTTTGCCTGCTGCTCGCCCGGGGCGCCGGCCGGGAGCTCGTCACGATCGCACTGCCGCTGGCGCTGCTGCCGCCCGGTCTGCTGCTGGTGGTCTCCCTGGTCCACCCGCTCTACGTCGACCGGTACGTCCTCTACGCGCTCGCCGGTCCCGCCCTGCTGGCCGGGGCGCGGGCGGCCCGGGTGGACCTGCGCGGGCGGGCGCGCCGGGCGTGGGCGTGGGCGGCGGTCGCGGCCCTGCTGGTGCCGCTGGGCTGGTGGTCGGTGTGGCTGCGGACGCCCGAGAGCCGCAAGGACGACGCGTACGCGGTGGCCGCCGCGGTCCGGGAGCGGGCACGGCCGGGCGACGCGGTGCTGTTCCTGCCGGCGCGCCGGCGCGAGTGGCTGCTGTCCTCGCCGGACGTGTACGGCGGGCTGCGCGACCTCGCGCTCGACCGGACCCCGACGCACTCGCGCAGCCTGTGGGGCACCGAGCTGGGCGCGGCGGAGCTGCGGGGCCGGCTGATGGCGGCACCCCGGGTGATCGCGCTGCTGGACCCCGTGGGCCAGCCGGTGGACCCGTACCCGCGGGAGGCGGTCAAACGGCAGACCCTGGCCACGCACTTCGACCTGTGTTCCGTCACCGAGGTGCGGGGGGCGCGCGTCGCGCTCTTCGCCCGGCCGGGCACCTGCCCGTAGCGGGTCCGGGGCCGGCGGGTGGTCATGGATCATCGGGGTCCTCGGGGTGAGGATGGTGCCGAGGACCGGCGACGCGGCCGGTCGACGAGGGGGAGGTGGGCGATGACGACGTCCGACGACACGGTGCCGGGGCCGCTGGTGGGGACCGACTGGCTGGCCGAGCGGCTGGGGCGGCCCGGACTGGTCGTCCTCGACGCCTCCGTCGGAGCGCACCGGGGGGCCGGGCGGCGGATCCCCGGGGCGCGGCCCTTCGACCTCGACGGGGCCCTGTCCGACCACGCCGGCGCCGTCCCGCACACCATGCCGGGCGCACAGCAGTTCGGCGAGGCGCTGCGGGCGCTCGGGGTGGACGACGCGGCCACCGTCGTCGTCTACGACGGCGCCGGGATCTACTCCAGCGCCCGCGCCTGGTGGATGCTGCGCGCGATGGGCTTCGACCGGGCCGCGGTCCTCGACGGCGGGCTGCCGGCCTGGGAGGCCGCCGCACTGCCCGTCGAGGACGTGCCCGCCGCGTACGACGGCCCGCGCGGCGACTTCACCGCCCGGCCCCGGCCCGGGCTGATCGTGGACGCCGGGGCCGTGGCGCGGGCCCTGGCCGACCCCGCCGCCCTGGTCCTGGACGCGCGGACCCGCGGCCGCTTCGAGGGCACCGCCCCCGAGCCCCGGCCCGGACTGCGCGGCGGCCACATGCCGGGAGCGGCCGGCCTGCCCTTCGGCGAGCTCCAGACCGAGGACGGCCGGATGCTGCCGCCCGACCGGCTGCGGACCGCCTTCGCCGCGCTCGCCGGGGACCGCGAGCGGCTCTACTTCAGCTGCGGCTCGGGCGTCACGGCGTGCGTCCTCGCGCTCGGTGCCGACCTCGCCGGCTACCGGGAGCTGGCCGTGTACGACGGCTCGTGGAGCGAGTGGGGCCTGCCGTCGTCCGCGCGGCCGGTGGCCACCGGGGGTTAACCCCACCCGGGGGCCGGGCACCTGCCCCATCGGCGCGGGGCGGCCGCGCGGGAACACTGGACGCATGACCACTCGTCGCGCGTCCGCGTCCGTACCCGCATCCGCATCCGGCACGGCATCCGCATCCGGCACGGCACCCTTACCCGCCACCGCCCTGGCCCTGGCCCTGGCCGGCGCCCTCACGCTGACCCTGACCGGCTGCTCCCTCCTCGACGAGCGCAAGCGGATGACGGCCGACGCGACGGTCACGGAGGCCGTCAGCGCCGTCGAGGTGACCGGCGCCCGCTCCGGCTCGGTGGAGGTGACGACGGGTACCGGACCGGGCGTCACCATCGGCCGTACGGTCCACTACTGGGGCAGCGCTCCCCGGCCCACCGAGCGGCTCGACGCCGGCACCCTGAAGCTGGCGGTCGACTGCTCCGACTGCGCCGTCGACTACCGGCTCGCGGTGCCGGCGTCCGCCAGGGTGACGGTGGACAGCGACAGCGGCCGGATCTCGGTGACCGGCGTCGCCGCGGCCGATCTGCACTCCGACTCGGGCTCGATCCGGGCCGAGGGCGTCACCGGCCCGGTCCGCCTGGACACCTCCTCGGGCTCCATCACGGGCTCCGCCCTCGCCTCCCCGTCCGCGCGGGCCACCTCCGGGTCGGGCGACATCCGGCTGGACTTCACCGCGGCCCCGTCCGCCCTGACGGCCACGGCCGGTTCGGGCGATGTGACCGTCCGGGTGCCGGGGGGCACGTACCGCGTCGACACCCGCAGCGACTCGGGCGACCGCAGCGTCTCCCTGCCCTCCGACCCCTCGGCCCCGTCCTCCCTGACGCTCCGTACGAGCTCGGGCGACATCTCCCTCGCGGCCCGCTAGCCGTCCGCGGGCCCGTTGTCAGTGGCGGGGCCTACCGTGCGAACACCGAGTGGGACGGGTCGACGGGGGTGGCGCGATGGAGTTCAGGATCGGGCGGGCGGAGCTGGCGGGGGCCGTGGGGTGGGCGGCGCGGGCGGTGCCCGCGCGCACGCCGGTGCCCGTGCTGGGCGGGCTGCTGCTGGACGCCCGCGAGGGGCGGCTGCGGGTGTCCGGGTTCGACTACGAGGCGTCCGCGCGGGTCGAGGTGCCCGCCGCCACGGCGGTGGAGGGCGGCGTGCTCGTGCTGGGGCGGCGGCTGCTCGACATCTGCAAGGTGCTGCCCGAGGGGGAGGTGACGTGCGTCCTGGACGGGGCGCGCTTCACGGTGGAGGGCGCCGAGGGCACCCGGTTCGGGCTCTCCACGCTGCCGCGGGAGGACTACCCGCCGCGGCCGGCCCTCCCGGCGGTCCGCGGCGCGGTGGACGCGGCCGCGTTCGCGGAGGCCGTCGCGCAGGTGGCGGTCGCCGCCGGACGGGACGAGGCGCTGCCCGTGCTCACGGGGATCCAGGTCCGGCTGGACGGCGCGGAGCTGACGCTGGCCGCCTCCGACCGGTACCGGTACGCCGTGCGCACGCTGGCCTGGCAGCCGGGGGACCCCGGCTCCGACGCCGTGGAGGTGGTGGTCCCGGGCCGGCGGCTCGCCGAGATCGCCCGCTCCCTGGCGAAGTCCGGGCCGGTCCGGATCGGCTGCGAGGGCGGCCTCATCGGCTTCGAGGCCGGTGGCCGGGCCGCCACCCTGCGGCTGCTGGAGGGCCGGCTGCCGCGGTACGACAAGCTGTTCGCGCTGGACGGCGCCGCCGTCGCCGTCACCGGGCGCGCGGCGCTCGCGGACGCCGTCCGCCGGGTCGCCGTGGTCGCGGAGCCGAACAGCCCCGTCCGGCTCGACTTCCGCGGCGACGGCAGTGTCCTGCTCCGGGCCGGGTACGCGGACGACGTCGCCTCACAGGCGCTCGCGGCCACCCTGACCGGCGCGGACGCCATGGCCGTGGCCTTCAACCCGGCGTACCTGCTGGACGCCCTCACCTCCTTCACCGGCCCGGACGTCCGCTTCGACCTCCAGGGCCCGGGGCAGCGCGTCCTGCTCGGCACCGGCACCGGGGACGCCGGCACCGGCGACACCGGCCACCGGCACCTGCTGATGTCCGTCCGTCAGCTCGACTGACGCCGCACCATCTCGGCGATCCAGGCGGGCGCGTACGGGGAGGTGCGGTTCGGGGGAGCCGGATAGTCCTTGAGCGCCACCAGCCGTGCCGCGCTGTCGTCCGTCGCCCACAGCTCGCGCGCCAGGTCCTGTTGCGTCTTCAGCGGCTTGGCGAGCGCACGCAGCTTGGTGAGGTTCACCCCGTGGTCGTCGCCGTGGCGCTCGTTCACCGCGCGCGTCTTCGGGTCTTCCAGCGCGGCCAGCTCGGCCCTGACCTGCGCCACCGTCGGTCCGGTCACCCCGGGCCTCCTGTCCGTCGGGCAGAGCGGTCCCTGCGCGGCCGGCCTACGACGGAGGCGTGTTCGCCGCGGGCGAACGGGGGTTGGGGAACATGGGGAGGCGCACCTGCATTGAGTCTGCATAGCTCAACTTCACTGCCGGAGGGAAGATCATGGCTTCGACGTCCGTAACGCTCACTCTGCCCGTGCTGCCGCTTGACGACGAGGTCGTGCTGCCCGGAATGGTGGTTCCGCTGGACCTGTCCGACGCCGAGGTACGGGCGGCCGTGGAGGCCGCCCAGGCGGCGGCCAGGACCGGCAAGCCGCGGGTCCTGCTCGTGCCGCGCGTCGACGGCACGTACGCCGCGACGGGCGTGCTCGGCACCGTCGAACAGGTGGGGCGGCTCTCCGACGGCGACCCGGGCGCCCTCATCCGCGGGCGCGGCCGGGTCCGTATCGGCGCCGGCACCACCGGCCCCGGCGCCGCGCTCTGGGTCGAGGGCGAGACCGTCGAGGAGCGCGATCCCGACCCGCTGCCCGGCGCGGTCACCGAGCTCGTCAAGGAGTACAAGGCACTCGCCACCAGCTGGCTCAAGAAGCGCGGCGCCTGGCAGGTCGTGGACCGGGTCCAGGGCATCGAGGGCGTCTCCGCCCTCGCCGACAACTCCGGCTACTCCCCGTTCCTCACCGTGGCCCAGAAGGTCGAACTGCTGGAGACCGCCGACCCCGTCGCCCGCCTGCGGCTCGCCGTGAAGTGGCTGGGCGAGCACCTCGCCGAGCAGGACGTCGCCGAGTCCATCGCCAAGGACGTGCAGGAGGGCGTGGACAAGCAGCAGCGCGAGTTCCTGCTCCGCCGTCAGCTGGACGCCGTACGCAAGGAACTGCGCGAGCTGAACGGCGACGCGGAGGGCGAGGAGTCCGACGACTACCGGGCCCGCGTCGAGGCCGCCGACCTCCCCGGGAAGGTCCGCGAGGCGGCCCTGAAGGAGGTCGAGAAGCTGGAGCGCGCCAGCGACCAGTCCCCCGAGGGCTCCTGGATCCGCACCTGGCTGGACACCGTCCTCGAACTGCCCTGGAACGAGCGCACCGAGGACGCCTACGACATCCAGGGCGCGCGGGCGGTGCTCGACGCCGAGCACGCGGGGCTGGAGGACGTCAAGGACCGCATCACCGAGTACCTGGCGGTGCGCAAGCGGCGCTCCGACCGCGGCCTGGGCGTCGTCGGCGGACGGCGCGGCGGCGCCGTGCTCGCCCTGGTGGGCCCGCCCGGTGTCGGCAAGACCTCGCTCGGCGAGTCCGTGGCGCACGCCATGGGCCGCACGTTCGTCCGGGTCGCCCTGGGCGGCGTACGCGACGAGGCCGAGATCCGCGGCCACCGGCGGACGTACGTCGGCGCCCTGCCCGGCCGGATCGTGCGGGCGATCAAGGAGGCCGGCTCGATGAACCCGGTCGTCCTGCTCGACGAGATCGACAAGGTCGGCTCGGACTACCGGGGCGACCCGGCGGCCGCCCTGCTGGAGGTCCTGGACCCGGCGCAGAACCACACCTTCCGCGACCACTACCTGGAGGTCGAGCTCGACCTCAGCGACGTGGTGTTCCTGGCCACGGCCAACGTGCTGGAGGCCATCCCCGAGGCACTGGCCGACCGGATGGAGCTGGTCCGGCTGGACGGGTACACGGAGGACGAGAAGGTCGTCATCGCCCGTGACCACCTGCTGCCGCGCCAGCTGGAGCGCGCGGGCCTGGGCGCCGACGAGGTGAGCCTGGGGGAGGACGCGCTGCGCAAGCTGGCCGGGGAGTACACCCGGGAGGCGGGCGTGCGCACCCTGGAGCGGACCATCGCGCGGCTCCTGCGCAAGGTGGCCTCCCAGCACGAACTGGGCGAGCGCGAGCTGCCCTTCGCCATCGGCGAGGGAGACCTGCGCGGCCTGATCGGGCGGCCGCACCACGTGCCGGAGTCCGCGCAGGACCCGGCCGAGCGGCGCACGGCGGTGCCGGGCGTGGCCACCGGCCTCGCGGTCACCGGCGCGGGCGGCGACGTGCTGTTCGTGGAGGCCTCGCTGGCGGATCCGGAGACGGGCGCGGCCGGACTGACGCTGACCGGCCAGCTGGGCGACGTGATGAAGGAGTCGGCGCAGATCGCGCTCAGCTTCCTGCGCTCGCACGGCGCCGAGCTGGAACTGCCGGTCGCCGACCTGAAGGACCGGGGCGTGCACATCCACTTCCCGGCGGGCGCGGTGCCCAAGGACGGCCCGAGCGCGGGCATCACCATGACCACGGCGCTGGCCTCGCTGCTGTCCGGACGGCAGGTCCGCACCGACGTGGCCATGACCGGCGAGGTCTCGCTGACCGGGCGGGTGCTGCCGATCGGCGGGGTCAAGCAGAAGCTGCTGGCCGCGCACCGGGCCGGGTTGACCACCGTGATCATCCCGAAGCGGAACGAGGCCGACCTGGACGACGTACCGGCCCAGGTGCTGGAGGGGCTGGAGGTGCACCCGGTGACGGACGTGCGCCAGGTGCTGGAGCTGGCGCTGACCGAGGCCGACGTGGCGGTCACCACGGCGGCCTGATCCGGCGGGCATCCGCCGCGGCCCAGGCGGTCCCCGCGCGTACGGCCACGGCGGGCGGTCCGGCGCGCGACCGCCACGGCGTGCGCGCACGGCACACCACCGGCACGGCGTGTGCGCCCGACACGGCCCGGGACCCGCGGCGGCGGGGCCCGGGCCGCGTGCTGCGAAACTGGGGCCGAGCCGGGCCGGCCGGGCCCGCACCACCACGGACGGGAGCAGGACGTGCACGGGAGCGAAGACCAGGAGTTCCTCGCGCTGGAGCGGGAGCTGTCCGTCTTCCTCCGGCGCGCCCGGGCGTCCTCGGGCGAGATGGCCCGCGAGCTCCACCCCGGGCTGGAGCCCGCGGCGTACGGCCTGCTGGTCCGCCTGGAGGCGGCCGGCCGCCAGCGCGCCACCGAACTGGCCGCCTACTTCGGCGTCGGCAAGGCCACGATGAGCCGCCAGCTGCGCGCCCTGGAGGACCTCGGCCTGATCGCCCGTGACCAGGACCCGGCGGACGGCCGGGCCTTCCTGGTCGGCCTCACGCCCGAGGGCCGCGACCGCTTCCTCGCGGTCCGCGACGCGCGCCGGGAGCGGTACATGCGCAAGCTGGCCGACTGGGACCGCGGCGAGGTCGCGGAACTGGCCCGCCTGCTCAACCAGCTCAACCAGGGCTCGGAGTAGCCCCGCGTCCGGGGGCACCTCCCAGCCGTAGCCGGGGGAGCAGGATCCGGAAGAGCCGGAAGCGACGGCCTACAGCTCCGCGTACGCCGCCGAGGCGTCGTCGTGGCGCTTGGAGCGGCCCGGCGGGCGCAGGGGGTCCGACTCGATCGTGCGGACCCGGTCGATCAGGCCCTGCGCGCCCTCCTTGCGCAGCACGCCCAGCAGTTGCGCCCAGTCGCCCTCCCCGAACGTGTCCGTCCACCGGCTCGCGCCGTCCGTCAGCGCGGCCAGCGCCCGTACCCGCGTGCGCGGGATCCGGCCGGTCACGGCGCGGGCGGCGACCGCCGGGTCGGCCGCGGCGGTGAAGAAGCCGCCCTCCGCGTTGCGCAGCGCGTCCGTGGCGGCCACCGAGCGCAGCACCTCGCGCGGGACCCGGTCGAGCCGGTCGTCGAGGACCGCGGTCACCTCGCCCTCCGGCGATTCGAGCAGCAGCACGGAGTCGGACAGGACGAGGTGCTCGACGGACACGTCGTCCCAGCGGACCATCACCACCGTTGCCTGAGGCGTGCGGACGTGAGAAAGGTCACACCCGTCCCGGTGGGTGTCGGCCGTCGCGCGGATCGCCTCGGCCAGGACCGCCGCCAGGGGCATGTCCCGTCGCGATCCGGACAGTTCGGTCAATCGGCCGCCCAGCCGGGCCGTGAACCACGGCACGCCGTGCACGCAGCCGTCGTCCCCGCGCGGTGGCGTGACGCCGTCCAGCGCGACCAGCACACCGCCGGTCCCGGACGCGGGTGTCGAGGCCGACAGCCAGTCCTGGTTGGGGTGTTCCGCGTCGCCGGGCGCGGAGGCGAGATCGATGCGCATGCGGACAGTCTGCCCGGGGATGTCCGGGCGCCGACGGGCGCGACGGGGCGCCGCAGCGGCGGGACGGACGCCGGCGCCGGCAGGTACGGACCAATGCGCCGGAACGGAGGGGTAAGGGGCCGCGCGGATGTGCGCGGGCATACTGCCAAGGGCCCCGGGATCTTTCAACCGTCGGCCCGCGGCGGGGCCCTGACGGGGGTCCGGCCGAGTTGTTCGCCAACTCATCCGTGATGTTCACTCGTTCGAGTGGCCGGGCGGGCGATGGGCGGCTCTCTCCCCAACACACTGCGAAGGTCTGAAGCGGTACGAGCGGGCAGGGGGCGTTTACTTGTTGACCGGCCGTTACCTCGGCCACACGAGTAGACGATTCACGGCACGACCACACGTACAGGATGGCGAGCACCGGTGCAGAAGAAGCGGTCTCGGAAGAACGGCACCGCGCATGCCGAAGGACGCACCGTACGGGTGCGTCGCAGGCTGGTCATCGGCGTCGCCGTCGCCGGCCTCGCCGTACTGGGGGCGGGCGCCCCGGCCGTCGTTTCGGCCACGGCCGATCTGAACGACGCCCAGGCGCTGGTCACCAGCGCCGAGCGGTCCCGCCACGCCCTCACCCTCGGCCACCTCCTCGCCGACGAGCGCGACGCCGTCACCGAGTACGCCGCCAAGGGCCGCCCCGCCGCCGGCAAGGCCGCCGTCCAGGAGCGCGCCGCGCGCGCCGACCGGCAGCTCGCCGAGGTACGGGCCGACGCCGACGAGGAGCTCGGGCAGGCCCTCGGCCGCATCCCGGCCGTACGGGCGGAAGCCGTCGACGGCAAGGGCACGCCCCTGGCCGCGCACCAGGCCTACTCCGCCGTCATCGCCGACCTGCTCGCCCCCGGCGCCCGCCTGGCCGACCGGACCCCGCCGCGCGCCGACGCTGCCCTGGCCACCGGACGGCCGCTCGGCCCGCTGGGCCAGGCCGTCGACCAGGCCTCCGCCACCCGTGGACTGCTGCTCGCCGCGCTGGCCGTGCCCCGCGCCGAGCAGCCCTCCGGCACCGCCGCCACGGACGAGCTGACCACCGCCGCCCAGCGCGCGCGGGTACGGGAGCAGGCCGCCCTCGACGACTTCACGCGGACCGCCCGGCCCGACGTACGCCAGACGCTGGCCGCGACCGTGACCGGCCCCGAGGTGAAGTCCGCCGACGACTGGCTGGGCCGCCTCACCGAGCGGCCGACGCTCTCCACCGCCGACCGCAAGGCCGACGCGGGCGCCGTCGGGAGCGCCCTGACCGCGCGCATCGACCGGATGCGCTCGGTGGAGTCCACGCTCGCCACCGAGCGCGCCGAGGCGCTGGCCCAGCTGCGCGACGACGACGTGAGCGCCCTGGAGATGCTGGTCGCCGGCCTGGGCGTGCTGTTCCTGGTGGTCGTGGGCGTCACCACGGCGGTCGCGCGGTCCCTGACCCGGCCCCTGTCGGTGCTGCGGCGCGGCGCCGCCCGGCTGGCCACTGCCGAGGGCTCGGTCGAGCCCGTGCGCTTCACCGGCCGCAACGACGAGTTCGCGGACGTGGTCCGCTCGCTGAACGCCGTGCGCGAGCAGACCGTCGCCCTGCACACGAAGATCGCCGGGATGGACGCCGACCGGCGCCGCCTGATCGGCCGCAACGAGGCGCTGAGCCAGGGCCGTACGGCGCTGGAGGCGGAGCTGGAGCAGCTGCGGACCGGGCTGGAGGAGCACCGCCGCATCATGTCCACGACCTCGGTGTCGCTCTCGCTGCGCACCCTCGGCCTGGTCGAGCGCCAGTTGACGGTCATCGAGGAGCTGGAGTCCAGGGAGCAGGACCCCGACCGGCTCGCGACGCTGTTCCGGCTGGACCACCTGGCCACGGTGATGCGCCGCCACAACGAGAACCTGCTGGTCCTGGCGGGCCAGGAGCACGGTCACGGGCACGCGGACCCGGTACCGCTGGTCGACGTCGTCCGGGCGGCGGTCAGCGAGATCGAGCGGTACGAGCGGGTCGACCTGCGGGCGCTGCCGTCGTACACGCAGGTGGCCGGGCACGCCGCGGACGACCTCTCGCACGTGCTCGCCGAACTGCTGGAGAACGCCACGACCTTCTCGCCGCCCGAGGCGAAGGTCAAGGTCACCGGACGGCTGCTGGACACCGGCGACGTCGTGCTGTCCGTCGTGGACGAGGGCATCGGCGTCACCGAGGACCGGCTGGAGTCGCTCAACGCCCGGCTGTCCTCGCCCGACGCGTACGACGCGGAGCCCGAGTCGGAGCACGGGCTGGGCCTCGGCCTGTACGTCGCGGGCCGGCTCGCCGCGCGCCACGGCGTCACCGCGGAGCTCCGGGCGGCGCGGCACGGGGGCACCGAGGCCCTGGTGGTCGTCCCGGCCGGGCTGCTCCCGGACGGCCCGCCGGTCTCCCCGGTGCACACCCTGGCGACGCCGGGCGGCACGGCGTACCGGCTGCCGGGCGTGGTGGCGGAGGCGAACGAGAACACCCTCCAGCCGAGGCTGCGCCCGCGGACGGCCCCTGCCGCCGAACCGTCGGCCACGGCGGACCCCGAAGCCACCGCCGCCATCGAGGCCGACCTCGCCGAACTCGCCGGCACCCCGGAGTCCGAGCTCCTGGCCCGGATGGTCCCGACGGCCGGGACGGCCCCGGCGGCGCAGGCGGCCGCGACGGGCACGCCCGAATCCGAAGCCGTAGGTGACGCCAGCGCCGATGCCATCGCCGGTGCCGACGTCGAGCCCGAGCCCGAGCCCGAGTCCGAGCCGGCCGCCGACGCCGCGTCCGAGGAGGGCCCCGAGGCCCGGCTCGCGCCCGAAGCCGCCGTACCCGCCGACGCCGCCGTACCCGCCTTCGCGCCGGAGCCGGACGGGCCGCTGCCGCCCGCCGAGCAGGTGTTCACGGCGGAGCCCGAGACGCACACGCGCGCTCTCGGACCCGAGGCGGGCGAGGCGGACGAGACGGACGGGACCGGCAACGCGCACGGCGCGGACGGTCAGCTGCCGCCCGCCGGCGCGGTGTTCACCGCGGGCCGTGCGGCCGGGGCCGGGATCGTCGTGGACGAGGGGCTCTCGCTGCTCGCCGCCGACCGCCGCGCCGTACCCGAGCCGGAGCCGGCCGCGCACGCCCAGGCCGGCGACGAGTCCGAGGGCTGGGTGCCCCGGCAGGGGAGCCACCCCGAGCCCGCCGAGGACGACGCCCCGCGCGCCGGTACCGTCACCGCCAAGGGACTGCCCAAGAGGACGCCCCGCGCCGTCCCCGCCGGCCGCGAGAAGCCCGTACGCCCCGAGCCGCGCAAGGTGGACGCCGAGGACCTGCGGCGCCGCCTCGGAGGCTTCGCCCGGGGGACCCGGGACGGGCGGCGCGTCGTCGAGGCCGAGCTGGCCGGGGAACGCGGCCGGCCGCCCGGCGAGGGGCAGGGGCAGACCGGCCAGGGGCAGACCGACCAGGGGGACACGGCACAGGAGGCACGCACATGACCGCGCCCAGTACGTACGGACTGAGCACCCAGGCCCGCAACCTGCAGTGGCTGCTGACCGACCTCGTCGAGGAGGTGCCAGGGATCGTCTCCGTCGCGGTCGTCTCCTCGGACGGGCTGCTGCTGCTGTCCTCCGACCCCGACCCCGTCGCGGCCGCCGGTGACGACGAGCAGGGCGCGCAGCCGCCCCGCGGGCCCCGCGGCGCCAGCGCCGACCTGGCCACCATCGTGTCCGGGCTCGGCAGCCTCACCACCGGCGCCGCCCAGCTCATGGACGGCGGGGCCGTCAAGCAGACCATGGTGGCGATGGAGCACGGCTCCGTGTTCGTCATGGTCATCAGCGACGGCTCGCTGCTCGGCGTGCACGCCACGCCCGACTGCGACATGAGCGTCGTCGCCTACCACATGTCGCTCTTCGTGGGCCGTGCCGGCCACGTCCTGACCCCCGAAGTCCGCAGTGAGCTGCGTCAGTCCATGGAGAACGCCAAGTGAGGACACCGGCTCCCGCACGCCTGCCGATACGCGGGGCGGACCGCCGCCCCGCGCGCGTCCGCCCGTACTCGCTCACCGGTGGCCGTACCCGCCTGCCCCGCGTCCTGCTCGTCGAGACCTTCGTCGCCACCCTGGACACCGAGGAGAAGAAGTCCGACCGCGTGCCCGAGATGCGGGCCATCGTCGAGGTCTGCCGCCGCATGCGCACGGTCGCCGAGATCGCCGCGCTGCTGAAGCTGCCGCTCGGCGTGGTGCGCGTCCTGGTCTGCGACCTCGCCGACCAGGGCAGGCTGCGCGTCTACGGCTACGGCTCCGGCTCCGGCTCCGGCTCCGGCCACGGCACCGGCCGCCCCGACCGCGCGCTGCTCGAAAGGGTGCTCAGTGGGCTCCGCCGTCTTTGATCCGCAGCTGCTGGCCGACATGCCCGACGAGGCCGTCCAGCCCTGGCAGTACGACCGCTCCCGCGCCCCCGTCGCCGTCAAGGTGCTGGTCGCGGGCGGCTTCGGCGTCGGCAAGACCACCTTCGTGGGCTCCGTCTCCGAGATCGCCCCGCTGCGCACCGAGGCCCTGATGACCGCGGCGAGCGCGCCCACCGACGACCTCTCCGGGACCCCGGACAAGAACACCACCACCGTCGCGATGGACTTCGGCCGCGTCACCCTCGACGACGACCTCGTCCTGTACGTGTACGGCACCCCCGGCCAGGAACGCTACTGGTTCATGTGGGACGACCTGGTGCGCGGCGCGGTCGGCGGCATCGTGCTGGCCGACACCCGCCGGCTGACCGACTGCTTCCCCGCCCTCGACTACTTCGAGGGCTGCGGGCTGCCGTACGCCGTCGCCGTCAACCACTTCGAGGGCTCCCGCTCGTACGAGCCGGAGGACGTGCGCGAGGCGCTGACCGTCCCGGACTCCGTACCCGTCGTGATCATGGACGCGCGCAGCCGGGAGACGGTCGTCGAATCCCTGCTGACCCTCGTCGGCCACGCCCTGGACCACACCCCCGAATAGAGATCTGAGTTCCGCCATGCGCACGATACTTGTCGTGGGGGCCGGCCAGTCCGGTCTCCAGCTCGCCCTCGGACTGCAGGCCAAGGGCTACGACGTCACCCTCATGTCGAACCGGACGCCGGACGAGATCCGCGCCGGCCGGGTGATGTCGACGCAGGTCATGTTCGACGCGGCGCTCCAGCACGAGCGGGACCTGGAGATCGACTTCTGGGCGGCCCACGCCCCGCGGATCGAGGGCATCGGCGTCTCCGTCGCCGCCCCCGACTGCTCCCGTGCCGTCGACTGGCTCGGCCGGCTCAAGGGGTACGCGCAGTCCGTCGACCAGCGCGTGAAGATGGCCGGCTGGCTCGACACGTTCGCGCAGCGCGGCGGACGGGTGGTGATCCACGGCGCGACCGTCTCCGACCTGGACTACTTCTCCCGTACGTACGACCTCACCCTCGTCGCCGCCGGCAAGGGCGAGCTGGTCTCCCTGTTCGAGCGGGACGCGGCCCGTTCCCCGTACGACGCCCCGCAGCGCGCGCTCGCGGTCTCCTACGTGCACGGGCTCGGCCCGCGCCCGGAGCACCCCGGTACCGAGGCGGTCCGCTGCAACCTGGTGCCCGGCATCGGCGAACTGTTCGTCATGCCGGCGCTCACCCTCTCCGGCCGCGCCGACATCCTCTTCTGGGAGGGCATCCCCGGCGGTCCGCTGGACGTGTTCGCGGGGATCAAGGACCCGGCCGAGCACCTGGCGGTGACGCTGGAGCTGATGGAGAAGTTCACGCCCTGGGAGTACGCGCGGGCCGCGGACACCGAACTGACCGACGCCGGCGCCACGCTGGCCGGCCGCTACGCGCCCGTCGTGCGCAAGCCGGTCGGGCGGCTGCCCGGCGGCGGGGTGGTGCTCGGTGTCGGGGACGTGGTCGTCGCCAACGACCCGATCACCGGGCAGGGCGCGAACGCGGCGGCCAAGTGCGCCGCGTCGTACCTCTCCTCGATCCTCATGCACGGCGACAAGCCGTTCGACGAAACGTGGATGAAGGCCACCTTCGACCGGTTCTGGTTCCAGACGGCCAAGCCCGTCACCCAGTGGACCAACGCCATGCTGGGCCCGCCGCCGGAGCACGTGACGGACCTGATCGGCGCGGCCGGGCAGCTGCAGCCGGTGGCGGACCGATTCGCGGGCGGCTTCGACAACCCGGCCGACTTCGACGACTGGTTCTACGACCCGCAGGACGCGGCGGACTACCTCGCCGAGGTGTCGGGGGCCTCCTCGGCCGAGTAGCCGTCGTCGGAGCCGGCCGAGGCGGACTCGGGCAGCACGGCAGGGGTGTAGCGGGCGAGCGGCAGCCCGTCCGGGTCGGGGCGCACCGCCCCCAGCAGCGGGTTCGCCGCGATGGGGGACACCTTGACCGCGGCCCCCGGGCGCGGCGCCTGGATGACCTTCCCGTCTCCGGCGTAGATCGCCACATGGGTGGCCTTGGGGAAGTAGACGACCAGGTCCCCGGGGCGCAGCTCGTCCAGCGGCACCCGGGGCAGCTGCGCCCACTGCTCCTGGCTGGTGCGCGGGATGGCCCGGCCGGCGGCCGCCCAGGCCTGCGAGGTCAGCCCCGAGCAGTCGAAGGCGGCCGGTCCCTCGGCGCCCCACACGTACGGCTTGCCCAGCTGCGCGACGGCGAAGCGGAGGGCGGCGCCACCGGCGGCGGTCGGGGCGCGCCGGACCGTCCCCAGCCGCCCGGAGGCCTCCAGCGCCCGCTGCGCGCCCATGGTGACGCTGCGCTCCTTCGCCGAGAGCGCCGTCAGCTGCTCGGTGGTGAGCGAGGCGAGCAGCCGCTCGACCTGGCCCAGCTGGGCGCGCGCCTCGTCGCGGTACTGCTTCTTCCGCGCCGCCAGGGTCTGCTGGGTGCCCAGTTCCCGGCGGGCCCGGGCCGCGAGCGCGTCGGCCCGCTGCTCGCCGCGCGTCAGCCGGCCGATCACGGCGGCCCGGTGCGCGGCCTCGCGGACGGCGAACCGGCGCTCGTCGAGCGCGGCCTGCGGGTCGCCGGACAGCAGGATGCGCGCGTACGGGGAGAGCCCGCGGGACGCCTGGTACTGCTCGCGGGCCAGCCGGCCGGCCGCGGCCCGCTCCCGGTCGAGCGCGGTACGGGCCGCGCCCAGCTCCGAGGTGAGCCGCCGCTCCTCGCCCGCGCGGGCGGTGAGGGCGATCTCGGTGGCCTTGTAGGCCTCGGCGGCCTCCTCGGCCCGCTGGTAGAGGCCCTGCAACTGGACCAGCAGCCGGCCGACGTCCTGGACACCCGCCCCGGGCTCGGCGGTCGCCGCGGGCACGGGGAGGGTCGCGGCCAGGGCGGCGGCGACACAGACGGCGCGCAGCGCTCGACGTGACATGTCATCACCTCCGAGCCCGGATCGTGCCATGTCCGGTACGACAAACAGCCCATCCGACCCGGCCCCGCCGCACCGCTCACCCGCCCGGCGTACGGGGTGCGGGTGCCGGTCAGCCGCGGAGCAGGCGGGTCTTGGCCGCCGCGAACTCCTCGGGGGTCAGCAGGCCCTCGCGGGCCAGGGCGGCCAGCCGGAGCAGGCGGGACGTGAAGTCGTCGCCGGCTTCCGTGCCGGTGCCGGTGCCGGCCGGCGGCGCCGGCTCCGGCGCCTCCCGCGGTCCGGCGCGGCCGGCCGACGCCCAGGGGCCGGCCGACCACACCTCCTCGTACGGGGCCTCGGGTTCCGCCGGCTCCCAGGGGGGCGGGGATCCACCCGGTCCCTCCGGCGGCTCCGGCTCCGGCTCCGCCACCTGCGCCGCGTCCCACACGTACGCGCCGCGCGCCAGCAGGCCGCGCAGCAGCGGCCGGCCGGCCGGGCGCCGGGCCGGCTGGACGACCGCGCCGACCGGGCGGATGAACATCAGGAGACCCCCAGCCGTTCGGCCGGGATGCGCACCGACCCCGCGATCCGGCCGCCCGCCGCGCGCACGGCGATCGCCGCGTCCTCGGCCCAGACGTGCTCGACCACCAGCAGCAGCGCGCAGGAGCCGCGCTCCAGCAGGTCGGAGGCCTCCTTGACGTCCTCCGGGCCGATCAGGGGAGCCGCCTCCCGGTGCGTGAGCAGCCCCTGGAGCTCCACGAACTCGTCGAACTCCGCCGCCAGTACCTCGCCCGCCGCCGTCTTGGTGGCCACCAGCCCGTCGATCAGCCGCACGTTGCCCGTCTTGCGCAGTCCCATCACGGCCGCGACCGCCGGCACCCGCAGCTGCTCCTCCGGAAAGGCGAGCACGATGAACTCCACCGGTCCCACGTCCCCGACACCCCCGTTCCCGATCGATTCTGACGACTCTTCGGCAGAGTAAGACATAACGGGGCAAAGACTACGTACGCTTGCTACGTTTCCGATATGACCGCATTGACGGCAAAGGCGGCGGATCCCGCGCCGCGGCCGGGCGACGCGCCCCGCGCCCGGCAGCGCGGCGTCGAACTGACGCTCCTCGTCGGGGCCGTCCTGATCGCCGTCCTCGGCCACCTCTCCGTCGGCCTCGCCACCGTCGGCCACATCCCCGCGCAGTCCTCCCGCTACGCCGCCGGACTCGCGGCCGCCGCCCTCCTCGCGCACCTCGCCGTACGGCTCTTCGCCCCGTACGCCGACCCGCTCGTCCTGCCCATCGCCGTCCTGCTCAACGGGCTCGGGCTGGTGCTGATCCAGCGGCTCGACCTCGCCACCCCCGGGCAGCCCGGCGCCGGCGGCCAGCTGCTCTGGTCGGGGCTCGGGGTCGCCCTGTTCGTGCTGGTCGTGAGCCTGCTGCGGGACCACCGGGTGCTCCAGCGGTACGCGTACCTGTCGGTGGCCACCGCCCTGGTGCTGATGCTGCTCCCGGTCTTCTTCCCGGCCGTCAACGGCGCCCGCATCTGGGTCCGCGTCGGCGGACTCTCCTTCCAGCCCGGCGAGTTCGCCAAGATCCTGCTCGCCGTCTACTTCGCCTCCTACCTGGCCGCCAACCGCACCGCCCTCGCCCTCACCGGCCGCCGGATCTGGTGGAAGCTGCGGCTGCTGCCCGGCCGGGTGCTCGGGCCGATCCTGGCGATCTGGCTGCTCAGCGTCGGCGTGCTGGTCCTGGAACGGGACCTGGGGACCTCGCTGCTCTTCTTCGGGCTCTTCGTGATCATGCTGTTCACCGCCACCGGGCGGATCGGCTGGATCGCGATCGGGCTGCTGCTCTCCGGCCTCGGCGCCTACGCCGTCGGCACGTTCGAGCCGCACGTCCACGGCCGGGTCGAGGACTGGCGGAATCCCTTCGCCTCCATCGAGGAGGGCCACGGTCCCAGTCAGCTCGCCCAGTCGCTGTTCGCCTTCGGGGCCGGCGGACTGCTCGGCACCGGGCTCGGCGAGGGCCAGTCCTTTCTCATCGGCTTCGCCGCCAAGTCCGACTTCATCCTGGCCACCGCCGGCGAGGAACTGGGCCTCGCCGGCCTCAGCGCCATCCTGCTGCTCTACGGGCTGCTGGTCGACCGCGGCTTCCGGGCGGGCCTGGCGCTGCGCGACCCCTTCGGGCGGCTGCTCGCCACCGGGCTCGCCTCCATCGTGGCGCTCCAGGTGTTCGTCATCGCGGGCGGGGTCACCGGACTGATCCCGCTGACCGGCATGGCCATGCCGTTCCTCGCCCAAGGCGGTTCGTCCGTCGTCACCAACTGGATCATCGTGGCGCTGCTGGTCCGGGTCAGCGACAGCGCCCGGCGGCCGCTGCCCCGGGAGACAGGTCCGCAGCCGACAGGGGAACCGGAGGGCCCGCCGTGATCCGCTACATCCGCTGGTGCGCGTACTTCTGCGCCCTCCTGCTCGCCGCGCTGCTGGTCAATGTCGCCCGCGTACAGGTCTGGGAGGCCGCCGCCCTCGACGCGAACCCGGCCAACAAGCGCGGCACCATCGCCCGGTACGCCGAGCGGCGCGGCGACATCCTGGTCGACGGCCGCCCGGTCACCGGGTCCCGGGACAGCCGGCAGCTGCTGCGCTACGAGCGCACGTACCGCGAGGGCCCCCTCTACGCCCCCGTGACCGGCTACTCCTCGCAGACGTTCGGCACCAGCTTCGTCGAGCGCGCCGAGGACGCCGTGCTGTCCGGCACCGACCCCGGCCTGACGGTCTTCCCGTTCTGGCACGACCTGGCCCGCGACCGCCCGTCCGCCGGCCGGGCCGAGACCACCATCCGGGCCGCGGTGCAGCGCGCCGCGTACACGGGACTGGCCGGCAAGCGGGGCGCGGTCGCGGCCGTCGAGCCCGCCACGGGGCGGATCCTGGCCCTGGTGAGCAGCCCCTCGTACGACCCGGGCGTGCTGTCCGGTACCGGTGCGGCGGTCAAGGAGGCCTGGGCGCGGCTGAACGCCGATCCGGCCCGGCCCATGCTCAACCGGGCGCTGCGCGAGACGTACCCGCCCGGCTCCACCTTCAAGATCGTGACCGCGGCGGCCGCGCTGGACGCGGGCGTGGTCACGGACGTGGACGCGCCGACACGGACCCCCGATCCGTACGTCCTGCCCGGCACCAGCACCCGGCTGCCCAACGCGTCCACCGGCTGCGAGGACGCCTCGATGGCCGAGGCCGTGCAGTGGTCGTGCAACACGGTGATGGCGAAGATCGGCGTCCAGGTCGGCCTGCGCCGCATGGTCGAGGCGGCCGAGCGGTTCGGCTTCAACGAGGACGGGCTGCGGGTGCCCTCGTGGGTGTCGACGTCCCACTTCGACACCGACATGAGCCGGGACCAGCTGGCGCTGTCGGCCATCGGGCAGTTCAACACCACGGCGACGCCGCTCCAGATGGCCATGGTCGCCGCCGCCGTCGCCAACGGCGGCGAGGTGATGAGCCCCTACCTGGTGGAGCGCACCACGCAGGCCGACGGCGGTCCGGTCCGGCGGGCCGGCCGTACGCCGCTGGGCCGGGCCATGAACCCGGCCACCGCGCTGCGGCTCCAGCAGCTGATGGTCAAGGTGGTCGAGGACGGCACGGGGCGCAACGCCGCCGTCCCCGGCGCGGTGGTCGGCGGCAAGACCGGCACCGCGCAGCACGGGGTCGGCAACACGGGCACGCCGTACGCCTGGTTCATCGCCTGGGCCAGGGCGGCCGACGCCCCGCTGCCGGCCGTGGCGGTCGCGGTGGTCGTCGAGGACGCCTCCGCCGTCCGCGGCGACATCAGCGGCAACGGCGCGGCGGCGCCGGTGGCCCGCGCGGTCCTGCGGGCCGCCCTGGAGCCGCGGTGAGCCGGGTGCGCCCCGTACGCCTCCTCAGGCCGTGGCCCCGTACGCCCGCCCCTCGGGCCGTGCCCCGCTACGCCTGCTCGGCCGCCCCCTGGGCGATCGCCGCCCCGACCTCGGCTATGCGCTCCGCCTCCTCCGCCGCGAAGCGCGCCCGGTCCAGCCGGTCGGCGATCTCCTCGTCCTGGGTCATCAGCAGGTCCAGGTTCGAGTCGCCCATCTCGAAGACGCCCATGTCCAGGTACGCCTTCTGCAGCCGCTCGCCCCACAGGCCGATGTCCTTCACGCACGGCACGATCCGGCTGAACAGCAGCTTGCGGAAGAGCGCGAGGAACTCCGACTGCTCGCTGTACAGCTCCGCCTCCTGCCGGGAGATGCCGAAGTTCTCCAGCACCTCCACCCCGCGCAGCCGGTCCCGCATCAGATAGCAGCCCTCGATCACGAACTCCTCGCGCTCGCGCAGCTCGGCGTCCGTCAGTTCCTTGTAGTAGTCGCGCAGCGCCATCCGCCCGAAGGCCACGTGCCGGGCCTCGTCCTGCATCACGTACGCGAGGATCTGCTGCGGCAGCGGCTTGTCGGTGGTGTCGCGGATCATCCCGAACGCCGCCAGCGCCAGGCCCTCGATCAGCACCTGCATGCCCAGGTAGGGCATGTCCCAGCGGGAGTCGCGCAGGGTGTCGCCGAGCAGCCCCTGGAGGTTGTCGTCGACCGGGTAGAGCATCCCGACCTTCTCGTGCAGGAAGCGCCCGAAGATCTCGGCGTGCCGGGCCTCGTCCATGGTCTGGGTGGCGGAGTAGAACTTCGCGTCCAGGTCCGGGACCGACTCCACGATCCGCGCCGAGCAGATCATCGCGCCCTGCTCGCCGTGCAGGAACTGGCTGAAGTTCCAGGCGGCGTAGTGCCGGCGCAGATCGCCCTTGTCCTTGTCGGTCAGCTTCGCCCAGTGCCGGGTGCCGTAGAGGGTCAGCACCTCGTCGGGGGTCCCGAGCGGGTCGTACGGATCGACCTCCAGGTCCCAGTCGATGCGCTTGGCGCCGTCCCACTGCTTGTCCTTGCCCTTCTGGTACAGCGCGAGGAGGCGGTCCCTGCCCTCCCCGTACTCCCAGGTGAAACGGGCGGATCCGGAGGCCGGGACCTCCCACGCGCCGTCACCGGGGTCCTGGGCGTAGAGCTGCTTCGTCGACACTGACGGCCTGCCTTCCCTGTCGTGCACGCACCGTGCGGGACCGGACAGTTGGCAGTGCAGCACGTTGGTAGACACAGGGTCAACAAGTCGTGCGCAAGGGATTGACGACCTTGCTGACACGCAGTCTCATAAGTGGTGACCGCCGGTAACCCGTTTCCGTCAAGCGCACGAGGTGTCCCACGCCATGACGACCGTGACCGACCGCACCGTCCTGCGGGACGCGCTCGGCCTGCTCAAGGACCGTGAGCAGATCGCCGAACGGCTGCTCGAATCCTCCGCCAAGCACTCCTTCGACCCCGACAAGGAACTCGACTGGCAGGCCCCGCCCGTCGACGGCAAGTGGTTCTGGCCGCCCGAGCTGGTCTCGCTCTACGACACCCCGCTGTGGAAGCGGATGGGCGAGGAACAGCGCATGGAGCTCGCCCGCCACGAGGCGGCGGCGCTGGCCTCCCTCGGGATCTGGTTCGAGATCATCCTCATGCAACTGCTGGTCCGGCACATCTACGACAAGCCCCTGACCAGCAATCACGTCCGCTACGCCCTCACCGAGATCGCCGACGAGTGCCGGCACTCGATGATGTTCGCCCGCATGATCCGGACCGGCGGCGCGCCCGCCTACCCCGTCTCCCGCCTCAACCACAACCTCGCGCGGGTGCTGAAGACCATCTCCACCACCCCCGGCTCCTTCGCCTGCACCCTCCTCGGCGAGGAGATCCTTGACTGGATGCAGCGGCTGACCTTCCCGGACGAGCGGGTCCAGCCGCTCGTACGCGGCGTCACCCGGATCCACGTCATCGAGGAGGCCCGCCACGTCCGTTACGCGCGCGAGGAGCTGCGCCGCCAGATGGTCACCGCCCCGCGCTGGGAACAGGAGCTGACCCGGATCAGCTGCGGCGAGGCCGCCCGGGTCTTCTCCGTCGCCTTCGTCAACCCGGCGGTGTACGACAACGTCGGCCTGGACCGGCGCGAGGCGCTCGCCCAGGTCCGCGCCAGCGGCCACCGCCGCGAGGTGATGCAGACCGGCGCCAAGCGGCTGACCGACTTCCTCGACGACATCGGTGTCCTGCGCGGGGTCGGCCGGAAGCTGTGGAAGAGCTCCGGCCTGCTCCCCTGAGGTTCCTCCGCTGGGGATACCCTGCGGGCATGACCCGGACCCCGCCGGCCGCCCCGGCAGCCCAGGCCCCGGCAGGGCAGGCCCCGGCCGCCCAGGCCCCGGCCGCCGCCGGGAGGGCTGCGCCGGCCCCGCCGGCGGCGCGCGCGTACCGCAGGCTCAGCGTCGAGGAGCGGCGCGCGCAGCTGCTGGAGGCGGCCCTGTCGCTGTTCGCGCACCGGGCCCCGGAGGACGTCTCGCTCGACGACGTCGCCGAGGCGGCCGGGGTGTCGCGCCCGCTGGTCTACCGCTACTTCCCCGGCGGCAAGCAGCAGCTGTACGAGGCCGCCCTGCGCTCGGCCGCCGACGAGCTCGCGCTCTGCTTCGCCGAACCGCAGGAGGGACCGCTGACCCGGCGGCTCTCCCGCGCCCTGGACCGCTACCTCGCCTTCGTCGACGGGCACGACACCGGATTCAGCGCGCTGCTCCAGGGCGGCAGCGTGGTGGAGACCTCCCGGACCACCGCCATCGTGGACGGGATCCGGCGCCGCGCCGCCGAGCAGATCCTGGTGCACCTGGCGGTCGCCGAACCCGGCGCGCGGCTGCGGATGATGGTCCGCACCTGGATCACGGCGGTCGAGGCCGCCTCGCTGATCTGGATCGACGAGGGCAAACAGCCCGACGTCGGGGAGCTGCGCGACTGGCTGCTCGACCACTTCGTCGCCCTGCTGACCGTCACCGCCGCCACCGACCCGCAGACCGCGGACGTCGCGCGCGCCGCGCTGGCGCTGGAACCCGCGGACGGGCCGGCCGGGATCCTGGCCCGGCGGATCGCCCCGGTGGTCGTGGAGGCGGCCCACCTGCTCTGAGCCTGTGAGACTGGTGGGGTGAAAAGCGAGAACACCCCCTTCGAGGGCGGCCCGATGGACGGCCGCGTGCTGCCGGTCCTCGTCGGCCCGACCGGCCACCCGCCCAAGTGGTACGAGATCCCGGTCCCGGACGCCGCGGGCGGCCCCCCGACGGTCCTGCTCTACAAGCGGGTCCCCGCGGGCTACTCCAAGCGGCTGGGGCTGCAGACGGGGTGGAAGTACGCGTACCAGCCGACGGGGCAGAAGCCGAAGCCGCGCTGGCCGTGGACGAAGGGCCCGGCGCCGACGGCGTGACGCGGCGCTCGCGCCCGCTGCTGCTACCCGGGCCCGCAGTCGGGCCCGCGCCCGCTCCTGCTACCCGGGCACGCTACGCGCGTCACCGCGCTCCGTCGGGCGGGGCGGGCCGGTCCGGCGGTGCCGGGAGGACCAGCACCGCCACCGCGCCGCCGTCCGCCGCGTTGTGGAACAGCAGCCGCGCCCCGATCACCTCGGCCTGGCCCAGCGCGATCGTCAGCCCCAGGCCGTGGCCCTTGGCGGCCACCCCGGACTCGGTACGGAAGCGCTGCGGGCCGTGCGCCACCAGGTAGCCGGGATAGCCGTCGCCGTGGTCGCGTACGGTCACCACCGGGCCGTCCACGGTCAAGGTCACCGGGGGACGGCCGTGCTTGTGGGCGTTGGCGACCAGGTTGCCCAGCACCCGCTCCAGGCGGCGGCGGTCGGTCTCGACGTACAGATCGCGCACCACCACGATCTCGGTGGCGGTCCCCGAGGCCCGCACCACCCGCTCCGCCAGCGGCGCCAGCCGGTGCAGGTCCGCCTCCACCTTCTCGCTGCCCGAGTCGAGCCGGGAGATCTCCAGCAGGTCCTCGGTCAGCTGCCGCATCGTGCGCACCCGCTCGCGCACCAGCTCCGTCGGGCGGCCCTCCGGCAGGAGCTCGGAGGCCGCCTGCAGACCGGTCAGCGGGGTGCGCAGCTCGTGCGCCACGTCCGCCGTGAAGCGCTGCTCGCTCAGCAGCTTCGCCTGCAGGCTCGCCGCCATCGTGTCCAGCGCGCCGGCGACGGTCGCCACCTCGTCCTGGTGCCGGGAGGGGTTCTTGGTCCGCGGATCGTCCACGCGCGCGTCCAGGTCGCCCGTGCTGATGCGGCGCGCCACCAGGGCCGTCTGGTGCAGCCGGCGCGTGACCCGGGTGACGGCGAACGCGCCGAGCAGCAGGGTGCCGCCGATGGCCAGCACGGACGAGCCGATGATCGCGTTGTCCAGGCCGCTGATGGTGCGCGCGCTCTGGCTGTAGTCGATGGCGGTGGCCAGCGCCCGGCCGTCGGCCGGGGCCGCCGCCCACATGGTGGCCCGGCCGTCGAGGTCGGCGACCATCGTGCCGCGGTGGCCGGAGACGGCGAGCGCGCGCAGCTCGCGCGGCAGGCCGGGCAGGTCCAGGCCCGTCTCGGGCGGCAGGCCCTCGCCGGCCTCGTAGGCGCGGGAGGCCTCGGTCAGTTTGCCCAGCGCCTTCTCGCGGGCGGTGGCCACGGTCTGGCGGGTCACCTCGACGTGCACGAGGGCGCCGAGCACGGCGGCCAGCGCGCAGCACATGATGACGATGAAACACGCCGACTTCCACGTCAGCGATGCCGTCCAGGCCGGCAGCCGGGGTCTCATCGGCGGCCGCTCGGGGCGGGGGACGGGGCCGGGCCGGGGGACTGGGGGACGCGGACGATCTGCTCGCGCGTGGGCAGCATCGTGCGCTGCTTCTCGTCCCAGGACCAGGCGGTGATCAGTTCGTAGCCCGGGTTGCCGCTGGGCACCCGCAGGATCACGTCCCGCCCGGCGAGCTCCACGCTGACCGGGGTGTCCTGCGTGGCCATGATCCGGTTGAGCCGGCCGTCGGCGTCGGCGGTGTAGACGCGGACCGACAGCATCCGGTCCGGCAGCTCGATACCGACGATCAGCTCGTCCTTCCCGTTGCCGGTCAGATCCCGGTAGTACGGCATCAGCACCGGGCACGGGGCCTTCTGGCGGCCCGTGTGACAGGTCCGGATCGCCTCGGCGGTCTCCTGGGGCATGCCGTCGGGGCCGACGTCCGCGCGCGCCTGACTGCTGACCTCGGCCTGGACCAGGGCCAGCGGGTCGACGCCGTGCACGTTCTCGTCCTTGACCGGCGGGATGCCCTTGACGTACTCGGGCGGCGCCCCGCCCGGGTCGGCGGGCGGCACGGTCGCGCCCTGCCGGCCCGGCCACAGGTGCACGGGCCCGCTGGCGGTCGGGACGCTACCGGCGTCGTCCAGCCCACCGGTGTCGGAGCAGGCGCAGGCCAGCAGGGCCAGCGGGAGGACGGCGGCGGCCCCGCGCGCGGCGGCCGTGCGCGCGGCGGCCCCGGGCGGGGCGGCGGCGCGCGTGGCGGTCCTGCTGGTACGGAACGGCTTCACCGGTGCCTGCGTCCTCCGTTCCCGCGTCCTGGCACCCACTGTCCTGGTGCCCTGTGTCCTGGTGTCCGTCCGGCGCGGCTGCGGCGGCGGATCTTCCCGTCCACCTTAGAGCGGGGCGCGGACGTTCCGCCGACGCAGGGCGCCCGGAACCGGGCAGGTGGGCGGGGTGCCAGGAGTGGAACGAGGGGTTCAGGACTCCGTACGGCCGCGCCGCAGCATGGCGAAGCCGAGGCCCGCGGCGCCGACGGCCGCCATGCCGCCGCCCGCGGCGAGCAGCAGCACCCCGCCGCCGGGGCCGTCGGCCAGGGTGTTCAGGCGCAGCGCCTCGGTGGTGGCAGCGGTGTCCCGGTCCTCGGAGGCACGGACGTCCGAGGACCGGACGTCGTCCGAGGTACGGACCTCCGCGGCAGGGGTCCCCGCGGTACGGACGGCGGTCTTGTGGCCGTCCTGGCCGGCCGGCTGCCCGGAGGCAGTGGCGCCGTCCCGCTCCGCGACACCGTTCTCCACCCACGAGGAGACGGCGCCGTCGGGCCGCAGCGTGATCCGCAGGGTGCCGCTGCCGGCCTGGCCGGGGGCGCCGGCGCGGCTGGTGAGCGTGGCGACCTTGGCGCCGCGGGACAGGACGTCGGCCTGGTAGGCGCCCTCGGCGATCCGGTACACGTGCGCCGTGGACACGCCGTCGGCGAGCGAGAGGGTCTTCACCAGCGTCCGCGGCGGCTCGACGGAACCGCGCGCCACGGCGGCCGGTGCCCCGTCGGCGAGGGCGGCCGCGGCGGGCAGCGCCAGCACGCCCGCGGCGCAGGCGGACACGGCGACGGCGCGGACGACAGTGCGGCGGACGGTGTTCACGAAGGTCCCTCGGCTGGTCGGGGCGTCGGTGCCCGGTTCGCTCCGGGCGGCACCACCGTAGGGGCCCGGGGTTGCGGAGGCGTCGTGGTTGTGTAACAGACACCCGGCAGGGGGGCGGCGGAGTCGTTACACAGCCGGGGGATTGCCCACGGCCGGCCGGCCTGGTCCCATGGACCGCGGGGGTGAGGGCATGAAGGTGGTTCCGACCGGCCGGCCCGGACGGGGGAGGCTCTACGTCACGCTGGCCGACGGGCGCAGCGTGGCCTGGTACGACCGCGAGGCGGGCCGGGTCAGCATCCTGATGGCCCAGCACACGGACGCGGCACTCGCGGCGTTACGCCCGTACCTGACCGGCTCCTACACGGTCGGCCCGCCGCCGGTGCCGAACGCCGCCGAGCTGCGGCGGCTCGCCCTGCACCCCGACGACGACCTGGCGCCCAACCGGCCCGGCGAGGCCCTGCTGGGCGAGCTGGACCACGGCGGCGCGGGTCAGCGGGCCCGCCACCGGATGCGCCAGGACCTCCTCGCGCAGCAGCGGATGGGCGCCGAACTCGACACGCTGGAGGGCGCCGGCTGGCGCGTCCTGCACGCGGTGCCGCTGCCGGGCGCGGGCCGCGTCGACCACCTGCTGATCGGGCCCGCGGGCGTGCTGTGCGTCCGCTCGGTCCCGGGGCGGCGGCAGCGCGCGCACGTCGGCGACCTGCTGGTCACGGTGGGCCGCACGGAACCCCGTGCCGACGTCCGCTGGGCCCGCCGCGCCGCCGAACGCGCCACCCACGCCCTGACCGCCTCGGTCCGCCCGGCCCTGGCGGTGGTCGACGCCTCCCGCGTGGAGGTGGCCCCGACCCTGCGGGACGTCCGCGTCCTGCTCCCGGGCGACGCGACGGACCTGGCCCGCGAGGGCGGCGTCCTCAAGCCGGCGGACGTCGAAGCCCTCTACACCCTGGCCCGCGACCGCCACACGTGGTCCACCGTCTGACGGCCGGTGGCCCGGCGGCCTGGTGGCCCGGCGGCCTGGTGGCCTGGTGGCCCGGTGGCCCGCCGGCCTGGCGGGCTTGCCGTGCTGACGGGCGTCGGCCCGTATCGCGCCTGCGGCTGGCGTACTGACGTGGCGGGCCGAGGTTCGCCCGGCCGGGCTGGCGGGCGGGCCGTTGCGCGTGCTGCGCCGTGGTGCCCCCGCCGCCCGCGGGCACGGGCGGTGCCGGTCGGGCAGCCCCGCAGGGGCGGGCCGGGGCGTTCGCCGCGGCGGGACCGGGGCGGGCTCAGGCCGAGCTGCGTTTGCGGGGCGTCGGCTGCTTCGCCGTCGTCTTGGCCGTTGATTTCGCCGTCGACTTGGTCGTGGACTTCGCCGCCTTCTTCGCCGCCGCCGTCTTCTTCGTGCTTGCCGCAGTCTTCGCCGCCGCCGCCGTCTTCTTCGCGGTCGTCGCCGTCGACTTCTTGCCGCCCACCGCCTTCGGCGCCGCCGGGGCCGACGTGCGCGGTGCGCGGCGGCGCATCGGGGTCACCTCGGAGTCCGCCTCCGCCGCGGCAGCCGACGGCTCCGGTTCGCCCCGCGACGCCTTCGCCGCCCGTACGCTCTTCTCCAGCGCCGCCATCAGGTCGATCACCTGCGCGTCCCCGCCCGCGGCCACCTCCGGCACCTCCGGCTCGATCGCCTCGCCCGACTTCGCCGCGATCATCGCCTCCACCGCCTCGCGGTAGTCGTCGTGCAGCGTCGACACCTCCACCTCCCCCAGCGTCGCCATCAGCGCGTCCGCCAGGTCGAGTTCGGCGTCCCGGATGGTCACCTTCGTCTCCGGAGCCACCCCCTCCGGCTCGCGGATCTCGTCCGGCCACAGCAGCCCGTGCATCGCGATCACGTCCCCGACCACCCGCAGCATGCCCAGCCGTTCCCGCCCGCGCAGCGCGAACTTCGCGATCGCCACCCGCTCGCTCCGTTTCAGCGCCTCCCGCAGCAGCGTGTACGGCTTCGCCGCGGACACCCCGTTCGCCGCCAGGTAGTACGCCGCGTCCATCTGCAGCGGATCGATCTGCGCCGCCGGTACGAACGACACGATCTCGATCGTCTTCGCGGTCGGCAGCGGCAGCTGCGCCAGATCCGCGTCCGTGATCGGGATGATCGCCCCGTCCCCCTCCTCGTACCCCTTGCCGATCTCCGCCGTCGGCACCTCCTCGCCGTCCAGCTCGCACACCTTCCGGTAGCGGATCCGGCCGCCGTTCTCTGGGGGGTCTCAGGATGTTGCGTGACGTGTTGCTGTCGTGACTCGTTGTGGAGGTCGGGACGGTTCTCCGGGGGTGTTGCTCTGTGGCGAGCCGTGGCGATCACTCACAGGGCGAGGGGACTTACATGCAGGCGTTTCGTGTACGGATGCCATCCGGTGACGCGTACTGGACCGTCGTCGACCACGATCTCCGGGTGCTCGGCGAGGCCGACCGGTTCCTGCGAGGGTTGAGGCTGAACCAGGGGCGCGCTGAGTCCACCACCAGGTCGTACGCCGGAGCCATCGCGCTGTTCCTCCGCTGGACACTGGCCACAGGGCGCGACTGGCGGACGGCAGCCCGAGACCTGAGCTCGTTCATCCTGTGGCTGAAGTGGCAGACGTCGAGGTCAGATGGGCAGGGCGCCGCACCCGGTGCCGGAACCGAACCGGCACGGGGCGCCCGGCGCATCAATGGGGTGCTGGTCGCGGTCCGAGGGTTCCTGGCCCATGCGGTGACGGAGCGCTCGGTGCCGGGCTGGGTTCTCGAACAGCTCTACCAGCTTGGTGACACCCGGGACCTCCCTGCCCAGGCCCAGACCGAGGACAGCCGGATGAGGGTCAGGGTTCGGGCCCAGCACCGGCTCCCCGAATCGGAGAGCGAGGTCGACCGGGCGAGCGACGAGGAGATCGTCGCCATGTTCAGGGCCTGCCGCTCGGCCAGGGACAGGCTGCTCGTGCTGCTGCTGTCCCGCGCGGGTCTCCGGCGAGGCCAGGCGGCGGGCCTGCGCCGCAGCGACGTGCACCTGATGGTGGACTCCGGAATGCTGGGCTGCCGGACGGAAGGCGCCCATCTTCACGTGGTCCGTCGGCAGAACCCGAACGGGGCCTGGTCGAAGTCCAAACGCGCAGTGGTCCTGCCAGTGGACTTCCTCGTCGTTCAGGCCTTCGACCAGTACGCACTGGAGCGTCATGAACGGTTGGGCTCCGAGGGGAGTGATTTCGTCCTGGTGAATCTCTTCCGCGAGCCGCTGGGGGCCCCGGTCACGCCTGACGCGGTCGGCGAGACGATCGAGAGCCTGGCCCGTCGGGCCGGCATTCAGCGGCGGGTCGCGCCGCACATGATGCGGCACGCCATGGCGAGCAACCTGGCGGATGCCGGCGGCAGCCTCGACGAGATCCAGATGCTCCTTGGGCACAAGCATGCGGAGTCCGCCCGCCCGTACCTCCACCCGGCCACGTCTCGCCTCCGTGCCGCGATCGAACGCGTCCCCTCTCCCCGAGGCTTCTCCGCCGAGGAGTCGACGTGCAACTGAAGGCTGTCCCGACTGAGCTCTCCAACCCCCACGAGGCCCACACCGACCTCGCAGCGCTCAGGGCTGCGCTGGAGCCGGAGTTCCTGGCTCTTCTCGGATGGACGTGGGAGAGGAGAGTCATGTCCTTCCCTACGGACCACCCACAGCTGGGCTCGCCATCATGCCGGGTAAAGGGATGCCTTCAGACCAGCGTTGCGAGAGGACTGTGCTCCGCCTGTCAGACCCGCTGGAGGGCGGCGGGTAAGCCACCGTTGGACGAGTTCGCAGAAGCAGAACAGGGCATCCGCCGAATCGTCGGCGTCGAGGACTGCCAGGTATCAGGCTGTGAACGCCCATTCCGTTCACGGAGTACACCTCTCTGCACGAGTCACATCGGCTACATGCAGCGCCGGAAAGTCTCATTGGAGGAGTTCCTCGATCTCGACGACGTGCTCGGCTTGGCCGACATCGGCCCCTGCGAGGTTTCCTCCTGCCATCGGAAGCGCGACAGCAAGTCCTCCCCGTACTGCCACGCGCACCGAGTTCGTTGGCACAGCTCGCTGTCGCGGGGCCTGGTTGGTGCCGACGAGGAGAGCCGATGGAGACTCATCGCAGCTCCCGTCACAGCGACCAATGAGGTCAGTCTGCGAGGTCTACCTGAGCGACTGACCGCAGAGATTCTCTACGGAGTACAGGCACGCACTTCGGCCGGCCTTCACACGCTCCACTTCACATTGCGAACCCTCACGAACAGGTTGAGGGAAGCAGAAGTGTCATCCCTCGCCTCAGTGGACTGCACACAGCTCGTGCGAGGCATTCGCGGACTGTGCAGCAGTCTTGTGACGTTGGTTGACCGTGCCGGGCGAACACCAGAGAGTGAGCGGCCGAAGGATCTGTGGGACGGCTCAGTTTTCGGCCATGCTGGCCGTTTGAACTTCACGGAGATCCGCCAGGATTGGCTGCGAAGCGCCGTGAAGGAGTGGGCATTCTTCACATTGCCCCAGCGTCGGGGCAATGTGATGGCCACTCTTCAAGATGTCGTCAACGCGTTCGCCGCTCTCTCCGAGAGCCTCGCAATCCAGCGCGCCGACAGAGGTGACGAGATTCGCGCGGTCGGTCGCCTTGACGCGGCGGCCTTCTTGAATCGCCTCGCTTACCTGCAACAGACCGGCGCAACCTCTGCCAAGCAGCGGGTGAGGATCTGTCGATACTTGGTTAATCATCTCGGCAGGATGAAGTCGTTGGGAATGACCCGGCCGGGGAGGCCCCTCCATGGACTTCCCGATGACTTCACCTTGCTCCGCGAGGACATTCCGGACGATCCGGAAGACTCCGAAGCCGGGCGGGACCTGCCGTTGCAGGTGATGCAGCAAATCTGCGATCTACTGCCGACGTTTGGCGAATTCGGACGCCACGGGATCGAGAACCGGGTTGCTGTCGAGCTGTTGATTGACACCGGCCGCAGGCCGCACGAGATCTGCAACCTGCGCTGGGACTGCCTCAAGCAGGACTCCGATGGCCAATACGTTCTGATCTACGACAACTACAAGTCCCGGCGGAACGGCCGACGACTGCCGATCTCACAGGCAACGGCACAAGCCATCATGGAGCAACAACAGCGCACAAGAACGGAATTTCCCTCCACTCCCACGAGCGAACTTGCTCTGTTGCCCACGCAGCGCGCCAATCCGCACGGCCGTAAACCGATCACATCAAGCTGGCTCTCCAGCCGCCACAAGGAATGGGTACAGTCCCTTCCCGACTTCACCGCTCCCGCCCAGGTAGAGGTGGATGGCGTCATGGTCACCAGGATGCGTCCCTTCGACAAGGCGCAAGTCTTCCTGTACGCCTACCGGCACACCTACTGCCAGCGGCATGCGGACGCCGGTGTCCCCGTTGACGTACTGCGCGTCCTCATGGATCACCGGACACTCGACACCACGCAGGGGTATTACCGCGTGACGGAGAAACGGCGGCGCGAGGCTGTGGACCGCGTGTCCACCATGCAGTTCGATCGCCATGGGAACCGTGTCTGGCGCCAGGCCAAGGCCCTCCTGGACTCAGAGCACGCCCGCCGGGCCGTCGGCGAAGTCGCCGTCCCGTACGGCGTCTGCACCGAACCCTCAAACGTTGCGGCCGGGGGGAACGACTGCCCGGTCAGATTCCGCTGCGTCGGCTGCGGGCATTTCCGTACGGACGTCTCCTACCTGCCCGACCTGGAGGCATACCTGGCCGACCTCCTCCGGAACCGTGAGCGCCTGGCGGCAGCCCTGGACGCCGACGACTGGGCCAAGGCCGAGGCCGTGCCATCCGATGAGGAGATCAGCCGGGTGCGGCGACTGATCAAACGGGTCAAGGACGGGATGGATGACCTCGATGCCGGCCAGCGGGCCGAGATCGAGGAAGCCATCACCGTTGCCCGCCGTGGACGTCAAGGCGTCATGCTGGGCATGCCGCGGGTCCGGCAGCCCATGCCCGACCTCCGTCCTGCGAGGCCCGCATGACGAGTATGAGCGAAGGCCGTTCCGAGGAGACCGCCCGGCGCCGAGAGCGGGTCCTCAAGGCGATTTCCGCAGCCGTCGGGACCGGCGAAGAGGTCACCGTCTCGGCGATCGCCCGGGCGGCCAGGGTCGACCGGTCCTTCTTCTATCGCCACCGCGACCTACTGGAGCGCATCCATGCCGCGGCCGCAGCCCCCTCGCCGGCCTCGGAGGCCGCAGCAGTCACCCGGGCGTCCCTGCAGGCGGACCTGGCGAACGCACTGGAACGCAACTCCCGGCTGTCCCTGCGGGTTCGGCAGCTGGAGCGTCGGCTCTCCGAGTCCCTGGGCGAACAGGTCTGGCGCGACTCGGGCCTCGGGGCCTCTGTCGACATTGACCAGCTGCAACGACAGATCGCCACGCTTCAACAGCAAGTAGTCGATCTGCAGGGTCAGCTCGACGAACGAACGGAGGACCTGCAGGCGGCCCGGGCGGCCAATCGGGAGCTCACCCGCGCACTGAACCGGCCTGGGTGATCGGCGTCAGTCCCGACTGGCCGGGCATCCTGAGCTCCCCGCGAGACCTGCTCTCTCAGCTTTCGGCCCAACTCGGTACCTCGGCCGTCGACGCGATCCAGGCCAGCAGGTGCCCGATGATCACATCGACTTCGGCCTGGGACTCGGGGCGAATGTCCGCCTGCCAAACCACCTCGGTCACGTCATCGATCCCCATGAGATGGCCCCAGCCCTCGGCGTACACAGCAGCGTTGCCCCAGCGGCTCCCCATTTCGGCGGTCACCCTCGCGTCGGCAATCGGCTTACGCCCCGGACGGTCAGGGGGCCCATCAGCAGGTCGAAGCCACAGCACCATCTTGGTTCCCCGTGCTCGGCACTCGGCCTCCTTCTCCGCAAACCACATCTCAAGCCATCGTGGCAGCTCGCCCACGTCGCCCCCTCACTCCGGCGTCCGGCAGAAGTCCATCCTGGCACCAGTCACCAAGGACAACTCGAACACTCGCCACCATCACAAGATCAGCGATAGAGCCCTCGCCTGTACGTCGACACCTGCTGCCAAAGCGGTTTGTCGAGTGCCCGAACCACCGCATCATGAGCGGATGATCCCCATGGAGCGCGCCATCGCGCTGGTTGAGCAGGTACTGGCGCGCGAGGACGCCAGGTCGCCACATGTCGAGGCTCTGCCCGTGGTTGTCTGGAAGACAGAGAGACATGCCCTTGGCTGGCTTGTGTTCGTCCAGTCCCCTCAGTGGGTCAGGAGTCGGGACAGCATGGACATGCTCGTCGGGATCGGTCCCTACCTCGTGGACGGCGACGATGGCAGCGTCCACACGATCTACGTCGTTGCCTATGCCATGGATGACTGGGAGGACGACTACCGATACCGCGTGAAGGGACCCCCTCGGCCCGGCGATCCGGAGGCTCTTCCCGTCGCGGTCGCTCGTGTCCTGGCAGCGGAGGGCAGGGTCGCAGCGATGCGACTGCTCCGCAAGCGGGCGCAACTCCTCACCTTGAACCAGGCCCGGGAGTACGTGGCATCCGTCAGTCGTGGCGAGGAGCCGCCCGAGGAGCTCGCGGAGATTGCCGCCGGCCCCCGTGAAGCCGTTCTCGTCCCGCCCATCACCACGGTCGCCGGACCAGCTTCTCCGCAGGCTTGACCCTGATACCGCCCGGTTGGCGGCCGGGCGGGTTCCGAGTGTCGCGGCGTCTGACCTCGGCTTAGCCTGAGGGTCCCAGGGAAGGAGCGCGGCATGAGAGCGACCTGGAAGGGGGCCATATCGTTCGGGCTGGTCACGATCCCGGTCCAGCTGTTCACCGCCACGGAGGAGCACGACATCCCGCTTCGCCAAGTGCACGAGAAAGACGGCTCCAGGGTGCGGCTGCGGCGTGTGTGTGAAGCCGAGGACGTCGAGATTCCGTACGAAGAAATCACCAAGGGCTACGAGGCCCCGGACGGCAGCATGATCATGCTCTCCGATGAAGACCTTGCCGACCTCCCCCTCCCCAGCAAGAAGCTCATCGACGTGCTGGCATTCGTCGATGCCGAGACCATCGATCCGCTGATGTTCTCCAAGGCCTACTACGTCGGCACCTCCGACCGCGCGGCAGACAAGCCTTATGCCCTGCTCAAGCAGGCTCTGACCGAGGCCGGGCAGATCGCCGTCACAAAGATCGCCATCCGGTCGAGAGAGTCACTCGCCGTGCTCCGAGTGCACGAGGACACGCTCGTGCTGCAGACCTGTCTCTGGCCCGACGAGGTCCGGCCTGCCGCCGGTGTCGCGCCGGAGGGAGAGGTCACGATCCGCCCCCAGGAACTGCAGATGGCCAGGTCCCTCATGGACATGCTGTCCCAGGACTTCGACCTGTCCACGCTCCACGACGAGTACCAGGAAGCCCTCCAGCAGGTGATCGAAGCCAGGCTCCAGGGTGTTGAGCTACCGCACGAAGAGGAAGCCGCCCCGACGGGCGGCAAGGTCATCGACCTCATGGCCGCCCTGGAGAACAGCGTCCGCGCGGCCAAGGAGTCGCGCGGGGAGCGCGGTGCTGCCGGGGAGACGGAGGCGGAGGTCCGGACCCTGCCTGTCCGCAAGACAGCGAAGAAGGCTCCGGCGAAGAAGACGGCACCGGCCAGGAAGGCAACGGGCTCCGCGGCGAAGAAGGCGGCTGCGTCACCGAAGGAGGCAGGCGGGAAGAAGACCACCACCGCCGCCACCAAGAGCACGGCCAAGGCCGCGACGAAGAAGACCGCGGCCAAGAAGACCACCAAGCGGGCCTCCGCCTGAACCCACCCCGCGCCACACCTGTTGCACGCCGACACGTTCACTGGTCGGCTCTGAGCTGGTCCGATTCTCGTCAGATCAGCGCGCGACAGCCGTGACCCCCAGAGAACCGCCGTCGGACAGGTGGATCTGCCGGAAGGAGATCGAGTGGTTCTCCGTGGCGTTCACGAGCTTGATCGGGATGCTGACCAGGCCGAAGGAGATCGCCCCGTTCCAAATGGATCGCACATGTCCTCCCGGATCGATTCGTGGCAATCTCCCCGATTCGTGGCAGTCTCATCGTATGACGCCGATCACACTCGTGGAGGGGCGTCGCATCGCGCTCAGCAACCTGGACAAGGTCATCTACCCGGAGACCGGCTTCACCAAGGGCGAGGTGCTGCACTACTACGCCACCGTCGCCGACGCCCTGCTCCCGCACATCGCCGACCGGCCGATGTCGTTCCTGCGCTATCCCGACGGCCCCGGCGGGCAGCTGTTCTTCACGAAGAATCCGCCGCCCGGCGCACCCGCCTGGGTGAGCACCACCCCCGTGCCCCGCTCGGAGGACCCCGGGGCCCGCCAGGTGGTCGTCGGCGACCTGCCCGCCCTGATGTGGGCGGCGAACCTCGTCGTCGAGTTCCACGTCCCGCAGTGGCGGGCCGGCCGCCCCGCGATCGCCGACCGCCTCGTCCTCGACCTCGACCCCGGCGCCCCCGCCACCGTCGTCGAGTGCTGCGCCGCCGCCCGCTGGCTGCGCGAGCGGCTGGCCGCCGACGGGCTGCGGGCGTACGCGAAGACCTCCGGCTCCAAGGGCCTGCACCTGTCCGTCCCCCTGGAACCCACCCCCTCCGGCGAGGTGTCGGCGTACGCCAAGCGGCTCGCCCAGGAGGCCGAGCGCGAGCTGCCGGACCTGGTCGTGCACCGCATGGCGAAGGCCCTGCGTCCGGGCAAGGTCTTCGTCGACCACAGCCAGAACGCGGCCGCCAAGACCACCGCCGCCCCCTACACGCTGCGCGCCCGCGCCCGCCCCCTGGTGTCCGCCCCCGTCGCCTGGCCGGAGGTCGACGCCTGCCGGGCCCCGGCGGACCTGGCCTTCCTCGCCGACGAGGTCGTCACCCGGCTCGCCCGGGACGGCGACCTGTTCGCCCCGCTGGCCGACCCCGCACACGCCGGGAGGCTGCCGTGATCCGCGTCGCCCTCGCCCGGACGGTCCGCGCCCTGCCGGTGGGGGACGGACTGGCGTACGAGCCCAAGTTCGACGGCCACCGGATGGTCGTCGTGCGCTCGGACGCCGGCGTGGTCCTCCAGGCCCGCTCGGGCCGGGTCGTCACGGCCGCGTTCCCCGACCTCGCGGTCGCGGCCCGGCAGCTGCCGCCGGGCACCACGCTCGACGGCGAGGTGGTGGTCTGGCACGCCGGCCGTACCGACTTCGCCCTCGTCCAGCGCCGCGCGGCGGCCACCCCGGCCCGGGCCACCGTCCTGGCCGCGCGCCTGCCCGCCTCGTACGCCGCCTTCGACGTCCTGGAGCTCGCCGGACTCGACGTGCGCGCCCGCCCGTACGAACGCCGCCGCACGCTCCTGGTCGACCTGCTCCTGCCGCTGGGGCCGCCGCTGCAGCCGGTGCCGATGACCACCGACCCGGAACTGGCGGCCACCTGGTACGAGACCCTGCCGGCCAGCGGCATCGAGGGGCTGGTGATCAAACGGCTGGACCAGTCCTACCCGGCCGGCCGGCGGATCTGGCAGAAGCTGCGCCACACCGACGTACGCGACGCGGCGGTCGTCGGCTTCACCGGGACCCCGCGCCGCCCGCTGGCGCTGGTCCTGGTGCTGCCGGGCGCGGAGGACGAGCCTCCCGTGGTCTCCAGCCCCCTCTCGCCCCCGGCCCGGGTCGCGCTGACGCGCGTCCTGGCGGCCCGCCTGCCGTCGCCGGGTGCCACCGGGGTGGCCACCGCGATCGGGCGGGGCGAGGTGCCGTACCACCTGGTGGACCCGCCGCTGTCGGCGGAAGTGCGCGCCACCGCCGGCCGGCACCCGCCACCGGAGGTGCTGCGGGTGCGGACGGACGTGACGCCGGACGCGTGACGGTGGACGCATGACGCGCGACAACGCCCGCGCCCGCACAGGGCAGCCCGCCGTGCGGGGAGGTCCGGGAGGGGGGCTCCCGGACCTCCCCGCACGGCGGGCCGCCGGGGAGGTCAGGCGTGTCGTACCGTCCCGCCCGCAGACGGTTGCTGCTGGGGTTTGCGGGGATACCCATGCCCGGGATCCCGCGCCTCGCGCACGGCCTCGGGGTGGGCGGACGTGGTGGAACCGAAGTTGCCGTAACCCTGCATCTCGTGCGGGCGCAGGCCCCCCTTGGGGATCTCGACCGGGTCGCGTTCCTCGCTGACCTCGTGGACCGCCCCGCCGGCGGGCAGGTGCGGCTGGCTCTCGGCGGTCGGCGGCGGCGGCTCCTTGTCGCGGACCCTCCTGCCCAGCACGAACATGCCGAGCAGGAATCCGGCCACGGCGATGCCGACGACCGCGAACCACGCGATATCGCTCAGGGTCGTGTTCATGACCGTCGTCTACCCGGACCGGATCACCCCATGCGCGAAACCGGAAAAAAACCTGAAAACCCGCAAAACCACCCGGCGGAGCCGCCGCAGAACCACCCGCATCCGCCTCGGAAGCCGGCAGCCGGCTTCCCGATCCGCCTCAGCCGCTGAGCGGACCGTCCGTGTCCCGCAGCGCCTTCGCCGCGTCGCGGGTGCCGAGGACGCTGAGGATCTCCGCGCAGATGGCCAGGGCCGTCTCCGCCGGCGTCCGGGCGCCCAGGTCCAGGCCGATGGGCCCGTGGATCGCGCGCAGCTCGGCCTCCGTCACGCCGGCGGCCAGCAGGCCCTCGCGGCGGCGGGCCTGGGTGCGGCGCGAGCCGAGCGCGCCGACGTAGGCGACCCCCTCGGCCAGAGCGGTCCGCAGGGTCGGCACGTCGAAGTCGGGCTCGTGGCTCAGCATCACCAGGCAGGCGGCGTCGCGCCGGTCCCGCAGCAGCTTCGCGGCCGCCGCCCCGCTCTCCACCACCACCGCGTCCCACTCCAGCAGCTCCGCCTGCCGCGCGATGATCTGCGCCAGCTCCCCGCCACCGCCGATCACCAGGCACGGCGCGGACGGGTACGCCTCGACCAGGACCAGCCCGGCGTCGCCGTACAGCGCGTCGCGCCCCACCCGGTGCGTCCCCAGGATCTCCTCCGCCCGCCGCTCGGCGTCCGATACCGGGGTACCGACGGCGCGGACGACGTGACTGACCGCCTGGTCGGCGTCCGCGTTGAGGCGGGTCACCAGCGCCACCCCGGCCCCGTCCGCCAGCAGGTCCCACCACTCGCCGGGTACCGACGTCAGCGGCTGCAGCAGCACCTCGGCCTGACCGCCGCAGGTCAGCCGGGCCTGCCCGGCCTCGGCGGCGCCCACCGACACCTCGCACACCCGCGCGGTGGCCCCGGCCGGGAACGCGGCCGCCTCGGCGGCCAGCTCGGCGTCGAACACCCCCCGGTACAGCGCCCCGACGCACTCCCCGCGCGGATCCACCAGCACCGCGCCGGAAGGGTCCCGCGGCCCGAAGCCCTGTTCCGTCACCGGCCGTGCCAGGAACCCCGTACGGCCTTCGGCGATCCAGCTCCGCGCCGTCCGTGCCAGTTCACGCATCCCGCAGCCCCGTCCTCGTCGTCGTGCTCGTCGTGCTCGTCGTGCTCGTCCGGATCGGACCCGTGGGACACCGGAAGGAGGCGCGGCGCCGCGCGGGCTGCCTCAACCCTAGGGACCCGCACCCGCACCGCCCAGCCCACGAAACACCGAGGCCGCCGGCACCGCCTCGTAGGGACCGCCCACAGCCGTCGCCCGCCGCGCGCCCCGAGTTGCGGGCCGCACCCCCATGGGGTTGCGTCGGAGGTGGAAGGGGGGACGTGGGCGGGGCGGGAGGTGGGTCACCGTGTTCTTCACCGACCGCGACGACGCGGGCCGACGACTCGCCGTGGCGCTGCGGGCGTACGCGTCCCAGAACCCCGTGGTCCTGGGGCTGCCCCGGGGCGGGGTCCCGGTGGCGTTCCACGTGGCGCGGGCGCTGGGCGCGCCCCTCGACGTGATCGTCGTGCGCAAGCTGGGGGTCCCGTACCAGCGTGAGCTGGCCTTCGGCGCGATCGGGGAGGGCGGCGTACGCGTGATCAGCGACGACATCGTCCGGCGCGGCCGGCTGCGGGAGGAGGACCTGCGGGCCGTCGAGCGCGCGGAGGAGGCGGAGCTCGTACGGCAGGCCCGGCGCTTCCGCGAGGGCCGGCCGCGACGCGAGCTGCGCGGTCGTACGGCGATCGTGGTCGACGACGGCATCGCGACGGGCGCGACGGCGGCGGCCGCCTGCGCCGTCGTACGGGCACAGGGCGCGAGCCGGGTGGTGATGGCCGCCCCCGTGGCCCCGCCGGACGCGGTCGCCCGGGTCGGCGCGGCGGCGGACGAGGTGGTGTGCCTGGACACCCCGCGGGCGTTCTCGGCGGTCGGCCAGTGGTACGAGGACTTCTCCCAGACCTCGGACGAGGAAGTGATCGCCCTCCTGACGGAGGCAGCCAAGGCCCCGCCCGCCCCCTCTGCCGCCCCCACCCCTGACCCCGAAGACGTCGAGACCGAGACCGAAATCGAAATCGAGACCGGACAGGGCCCCCTCCACCTGGCCGGAACCCTCACCCTCCCCCCGACCCCGCCGGCCGTGGTGGTGTTCGCCCACGGCTCCGGCAGCAGCCGCCTCAGCCCCCGCAACCGCTCGGTGGCCGCCGCCCTGAACCGGGCGGGCCTGGGCACCCTCCTCTTCGACCTGCTCACCCCGGCCGAGGAGACGGACCGGGCGAACGTCTTCGCCATCGACACCCTCGCCGAACGCCTGACCCGGGCCACGGACTGGCTGCGAACGCGCACCTCCGCACCCCTCGGATACTTCGGCGCGAGCACGGGCGCGGCGGCGGCGCTACGGGCCGCCGCGGCCCCCGGCGCGGACCTCGTGGCCGTGGTCTCCCGCGGCGGCCGCCCCGACCTCGCGGGCCCCGCCCTGGCATCGGTCCGCGCCCCGACCCTCCTCATCGTCGGCGGCGCCGACCCCACGGTCCTCGCCCTCAACCGCGACGCCCAGCAGGCCCTGCGCTGCGAGAACCACCTGGCGGTGATCCCGGGCGCCACCCACCTCTTCGAAGAACCGGGCGCCCTCACGGAGGTCTCCATCCTGACGACGTCCTGGTTCCTCACCCACGTTCCCCGGTGACCCCCCGGCCCCCGACGCCCCGGAACCAGCGCCGAACACCCGCATGAATGCCCCACCGTGACGCTCGCCGAGTTGGGCCTTCGGCGCTGAACGCCCTTGCTCCCATGCGTTGTTAAGGTGATCTCTTTAGCTGTGCGCACCACGGGGAGGGTTTCGGTGACGTTCGACGAGGAATGGACAGCAGCCAAGCAGAGTGCCGCCGCGACGGGTGGTTCGTCGTACGACCTCGTCGTCACCCAGGACGACCTGGGCAGCGTCGGACACGAGGCGTTCGTCGTCCACGGTGAACTCCGCAAGAAGTCGGACATCGCCGGCACCGGTGCGACCGGCCGGGCTGCTGCCGAGTGCTCGGCCAAGAATCTGGCGATGGGGCCGGAGCTCTCGGTGACCCTCTCCACCTGGGACTCACAGGTCAAAACGGTGCTGCAGATGTACGCGCACATATCCAACCATCTCGACTACTCCAAGAAGTCCCACGCACGCAACGACGAGGCCATCGCCGCCAGCCTGCGTCACCGCGACGGTTCCGCCATGTCGGTATCGGAGATACAGAAGTACGTGAAGTGACTTTCACCTGGACCGACCTCATCACCCTTGACGTCGCCAAGCTGAACGAAGCCGTCACGGAGTGGAAGACGGCAGCGGAGGAACTCGCGAAGCTGCAAGGCACTGTGCGCGACGGCCTGGTAAAGAAGTCTGAGGCGGCTCGGTGGGAGGGGGTCGATGCTTCCGTCACCCGGGAGTTCGTCCGCAGCGCGGCGAAGGAGGTGGACGACCTCCGGCGTGAGGCCAAGAGCATTCACGCGGTCCTCGCCGACGCCCAAGAGGAGCTGACGCGGATCCAGAAGCAGGCGAAGACCTTGGCCGAGGCGGCGAGGCAGGGCGACCAGAACCACGACCCCGAGCCGGATCCGGGGCTGCTGGTGTTCGACGGCGGCGGTGGCAAGGTGCGCGTGGAATCGTCCATCTGCGACGCGAAGGGGCCCAGCCAGCGCACCCAGGACATGATCCGTTGGTACGCCGACGCGCTCACCGGCCTGGTCACCCACGCGGCCGAGGTGGACGCGGCCGCCACCCGGGCTCTGCGCGCCTCCCACGGCGCCGACCCCTACAACGCCGGCCACGCCGAATACACCTCGCTGGACCAGGACCAGCTCCCGCGGGCCATGAAGCTGGCCGCGCTGGGCGAAGACGCCAAGCCGGCCCAGCAGGCCGAACTGAGAAGGCTGTGGCAGTCGCTCAGCCCGGACGCCCGCGCGCAGCTGTGGACCGCCCACCGGGACGACCTGCTCGCCGCCGGACTCTTCAACCCGTCGGTCAAGCAGGTGGCGCCCGACCGGGGGTCCGGCAAGCACGGGGCGGAGGACCCCGGCTTGGACGACTGGGGCACCAGGATGAAGATGAACCTGCTCGTCATCGGTGCCGACGGGGGCGACCTGAACGACGCCTCCCGCCACATGAAGCACTACCTGGACAACACAGGGACCCCCATGAAGCTCCCGGTCGACAAGATGCTTTCGACAACAAGGGCTTCCAGACTCACGCGGACGATTTTCTGCTCGAGAACGAGGCAGCGTGGCGCGAGCAGGCACTGGCCGAGTACGAGAGGAGTGGGGGCCGCCCGGTTGCGATGCCTGTCGAGACACAGAACAGGGACTACTACTTCACCGAGGGAGCGGACCGCAATTGGTTCTACGCGGTCGGCGGCGCACGCTCGAACGTGACGGGGGTGGTGACGGTCATACCGGGCGCCGACGGCAAGCCGGTGGTCGGGCTCGACTACCAGGTCAACGTCTGGGACCGGTACAACTGGGACGAGGGCAAGGGCGTGACCATCGGGAAGTTCGAGATACCCGACGGTGAACCGGCCCGGCAGCACAAGGTGGGGCTGGCCCAGGAGTTCAACATGGCGGGGAGCAGCTCGGTGAAGCACTACGAACTGGGCAGCGGAGCGGCGGTGCCCGCTCCTGAGGAGCCCGGGCGCGCCGGCGAACGCAGTGACCCGGGGCGCCATGCCCGGGACGGCGGAGGGGATGTCGACCGATGAACGGTCCGGCGGCTCCGCCCGGTGCCGGGAGGCGGAAGCCCTGGCAGCGGCGCCTCGCCATCGGTGCCTGGGTCTTCTCGGGCCTATGCGTCCTCGGTGTGCTCGGCGCGGTCCTGTGGGTCGTGCACGGGTTGCGGGAACCGGCCGAGCAGGAGCGGCGGGCGTGCTGTTGGGAGGAGAACGCCACGCCCGAGTGGACGGCGGGCGTGTTGGGCCTGCGGGTGCCGGAGACGGCCACCGACCGGCGTGCCGGGCTCCACACCAACGCGCAGTACGACGCAGCGCTGCTCGCCTTCACCGTGACGACCGCGGAGGCGGACGTCTTCCTGAAGCCGCTTCGGCGAGAGGGCACTCAGCTGCTTCCGAACCGGAACCCGGAAGCCCCGGGCCACACCCGCAGCGACGGCTTCACCCACCTCGGCCTCCCCGAGCCCGAAACCCTCGTCGAGGGTGTGCGCAGCACGAGTGTCTGCCCCCGTGAGGCGCAGACGCCGGAAAGCGCCGCGCTCCGCCTGTGCGCGGAGATCCACGCGCACGAGCTCCGGCCCGGCGTCACGCGCGTCTACATCTGGGCCGGCAGCGATGCGGCCCTCGCGAAGCCTCCGGCCTGATCACGGGGTTTCACGCTGACGTGACTTCTCACCCCGGTCCATCGAAGTGAACGCATACGTTCTGGGCATGGGTGAAATCGCTCGCCGGCGCCTGCTCCTGCTCGACGTGCTCGCCGCACTCGGGTTCGTACTGCTCCCTCAGGTGTCGGTCCTCAGGCCGGCCCTCGGCGGTGCGGTGGACCACACCACGGTGTGGCTGTTGTCGGCGGCCACCGCACTGCCGCTCGCCGTCCGCCGGCTCAGGCCGACGCCCGTCTTCGTGTTCGTCCTGACCGCCGCATGCGTCGCGCTGGCGGCCGGCCTCGGTCCCGTCCCGTTCCTCGCCGCCGCCTACGCCCTGTACCCGGTGGCCGTGACCCGCCCCGGGGGGACCCGGCTGTCCACGGTCGTCGTCGGCGGGGTGAGCACAGCGGGTGCGGCCGCGCTGACGTTGACGGGCGGGCAACGCTACGAGGGCGGAACCCTGGGCGTGCAACTCGTGTTCGGCCTGCTGGTACTGGGCGCCACCTGGGCCGCCGGCGCGGCGGTCCGGGAACGGCGGGAGAGCGTGCGGCGTACGGTCGAGCAGGCGGCCGAGCGGGCGAAGGTGATCGAGGACGTCAGCAAGAGGGCGCTGCGCGACATGCGGGCCACCCTCAAGGTGATGCGTCACGACGCGGCGAGCGCCGAGGACCTCAGGCGGCCGGCTCTGAGGTTGTCGGACCTGCCCGAGCTGCTCCGGACGGCCGAGGCGGCGGGCGTCCGCGTCGAGCTGCGGTCCCACTGCCCGGAGGACCTGCCGGACGGTGTGGCGCTGTCCGCGTTCCGGATCGTCCAGGAGGCACTGACCAACGTCGTCAAGCACGCCGCCCCGACCCGGTGCCGGGTCCACCTCGGTGCGCAGGACGGAGCGTTGACGATCGAGGTCGAGGACGACGGCCCTGGCTCCGGACACCGGCCGACCGTCCCCGGCGGCGGGCTGGGCCTCGTCGGCATGCGGGAGCGGGCCGCCGCCCATGGCGGCGCCCTGACCGCCGGACCACGGGAGAGGGGCGGGTTCCGGGTCTCGGCCAGACTGCCGTACTGAACCACTGCCGTACTGAACCACTGCCGTACTGGAGCGCTGCCGCACGGGCCTGCGCAGGGAACGGAACTCATCCTCAGGTAGGGGTTCCGCCGGCGCCGGACGTCCGGCAGTCCCGTCCCCGGACTGATGTGCCGGCCCCGGTGCCCCCGCCAGACTGGTCCGGTGATCAACCGGGGGAGTTTCCGCGTCCTGATCGATTCGAGCCCCGGAATGGAGTCGGTCGGCGAGGCGGGCGACGGCGCTGCCGCGGTGCACCTCGCCCGTGAACTCAAGCCGGACGTCGTCCTGATGGACCTGCGGATGCCCGTCATGGACGGGATCGCGGCCACGCGGGCGATCTGTTCCGACGAGACCATGGCGGGGGTGAGGGTCCTGGCCCTCACGATGTTCGACATGGACGAGTTCGTCTTCCCGGCCCTCCAGGCCGGTGCCAGCGGTTTCCTGCTCAAGGACGCCTCACCGGCCGACCTGGTCGCCGGCATCCGCGTCATCGCCACGGGCGAGGGCGTCCTCGCCCCCACGGTCACCCGCCGCCTGATCGCGAACTACTCCCGCCCGACCGAGACCCCTCGGCAGGCCCCCCGGCTGCTCGGCCTCACCAAGCGGGAACAGGAGGTGCTCGTGCTGATCGCGAACGGCCTGTCGAACGCCGAGATCGCCGAGCGGCTCGTGATCGGCCTGCCGACGGTCAAGATGGGCGCCCAGTCGAGCAGGAACGCCTGGACATGCCGCGGTTCCCGCAAACCCAGCCGGCGAGACGGCCGCACTGTCCGGGTCCGGGTGACGGGCGTTCGTCGATCGTCCTCACGGGAACCGCTTCGTGATCGCCGCCGTGATCGCGTCCGGTGTGTGTTCCTGGATGAAGTGCCGCGCGTGCGGCAGCTCGACTATGTCCAGATCGGTGAAGGCGGCCCGCATCCGCGGGATAGAGGTGTTCGGACGGAACACCATGTCCTGCATTCCCCACACCAACAGGGCCGGCTTGTCGCCGAGCCGGGAGGGCACGTCCCGGGCCAGCTGGTCCAGCAGTGGGCGCGCGGCGCGAATTTCCTTGGGCGTCATGGCGAGTCCGCGTCGGGCTGCCGCGGTGGGCTGCACCGCACGGTAGTGGTCGGCCTCGGCCGCGGTGAGCTTGCGCCCCAGTTCGGCGAGCAGGACGCGCTCAACGAGGAAGTTCTGTTCGAGGATTCTCCGCTGCATCGGACGGCTACTCATGATCACGCTGAAAGTCCGGTTCGCGACCGCTTCGATCGGCCAGAACGCGGTGTTGCCCAGCACAATCCCCCTCACCCGGTCCGCGCGCGCGGTGACCGCACCCAGCCCGATGGGTCCGCCCCAGTCGTGTCCCATCAGAACGAAGTCGTCGAGCCGCAGGTGGTCGATCAGCTCGCCGAGGACGGTGGTGTGCTCGGCGAGGGTGTAGCCGAAACCCGCAGGACGTTCGGACAGTCCGAAACCCAGGTTGTCGACGGCGACACACCGGTACCGGTCGCGCAGGTCCTTCACGATGTGGCGGTAGAGGAAGCTCCACGCCGGAGCGCCGTGACAGAACAGGATCGTCGGTCCGGTCCCCTCGTCGATGTAATGAACCCTGCCGGCGGACGAGTCGAACCAACGCGACTCGAAAGGGTAGAGATCCCTGTCGGGAACGAAGTCGATCAGCATGAGGCCCTCCCTCGGATGCCGGGCTGCACAGTGTCCCGGTCTCGGCGCACGCGGCGACGATCGGAGCCAACCGTTCACCTCCAGAACGACCGGCTCCGCGTCCAGTCGTATCCCGTCGGGGACCCCTCGGGGAAGAACGCCACTTGTGCACCGCCGCCAGAACGGCCTCCGGCGTGGCCACACAGCAGGCGTTGCCCATCTGCCGTGGAAGCCCGGCGCCTTCCACCGGCTGGATCGGGACACCTACCGTGGAACTTCACCGAAGACCATGCGCAGACCGCGGGCTGTGTCCACGTACTCGCGGACACGGTGGATCAGTCCGTCCCGGAGTTCGATGACGAAGCAGTAGTCGTTGCTGTAGTGGCCGCCGTTGGCGAGCGTCGCCGTCATGGCCGCCTCCACCGCCACCCGCTCGCCGTCGACGTGAACCCCGCGGAAGGTGACCGCGACGTCACGCGCGTACAAGCGGGGGAAGTCCCGGGCGAAGAAGCGCACGATCGCCTCCCTGCCCACCATGTGGTTGCTTCCCCCGAGTGCGACGGCGGTGGCGTTCCCAGGGGGCGAAAGCCATTCGGCGTCCTCGCTGAGGACCGCGGAGATCCGGTCCGGGTCGTTGCTGGCGAACGCCTGGAAGGCGCTCTGGATGATGTGTTGGCTCATGAACCCACCCTCGCCTTCCGTGCGTGCCGGCGTATTGGACAATTGTTCCCTTCGGTCGCCGCCTAGAATGGGGTCGTGCGATCTACGCGATCCCCCGTGCGCGAGCGTGAGGCGGTGGCCAGGTGGGACGTTGCGAGACCGTCACGGCCCAGCCGGACATACGGCGTCAGCCTGGCCGGATTCCGCGACCGCCACGCGGGACCGGTCGACATGCGGGTGATCCCGCACCCGGCCGTCACGCTCGTTCTGGAGCTCGGTGACGACCCGTTGACCGTGGATGCCGCCACGGGCCGGCAGCAGCTGACAAGCCTTGCCACCGGACTCCTGCACGGCGCTCTTCACGTCCGGGGAGAGAACGTCGAGTGCGTGGAGGTGCGGCTGTCGCCGGTGGCCGCGTACGCGGTGCTGGGCACCTCCCCGGCGGATCTGGAGCACGGGGCCGTCAGCCTTGAGGACCTGTGGGGCCGGAGCGCGCCGCGGATCCGGGAGGAACTCATCGAAACCCGGTCATGGCAGGACCGTTTCGCCCTCACGGACGCCCTGCTCGCCCGCCGGGGAGAGGCGGGGCCGTCCGTGGATCCCCAGGTGGCCTGGTGCTGGGACCGGATCGTCGGCAGCCACGGCCGGATCCGGGTCGAGGGACTGGCGGCCGAGGTCGGCTGGAGCCGAAAACGCCTGTGGTCCAGGTTCCGGGCGCAGGTCGGCCTCCCGCCCAAGCGCGCCGCGAAGCTGGTCCGCTTCGACCACGCCGTCCACCGCCTGGCGGCGGGCGAGGACGCGGCCCGGATCGCGGCGGAGAGCGGCTACGCCGACCAGTCCCACCTGCATCGTGACGTCCGGGAGTTCAGCGGGGTGACTCCGGCGACCGCGGCCCGCGAGCCAGGGCTTGCGGTGGACGACATCGCATAGGCGGAAACGCGTCGTCAGCTTCGTCCTTTTCGATTTCGGCCACCGGGGGCCTCAGCTGAGGTGAGTGATGAACGCCTGCCAGGCGTGGGGTGCGAAGGCGATCACGGGGCCGGCGGGCCGCTTGCTGTCCCGGACGGGGACGGCGCCGGGGACGTTGTCGGCGACCTCGACGCACTCGTTGTTGCCACCGCTGAATGTGCTGCTTCGCCACCTCGCGGCCGTCAGGTCCGGCATCGTGTGGCGTTCAGTGGTCATGGTCTGTGCTCCTTGGCCCTGCGCTGAATGAGAGTGCGGGACTCAACGGGTGACAGGGCCGACGTGCGTGCGGCGTCGAACAGGTCTCGGTATCGGGAGACCTCCGCCTCTCGCTCCAGCCAGATGGATCCGGTCGGGTTGTCCGTCAGCACTACGTCGAGTGCCCCCTCCTCGCGGAACCCCAGCACTACGTATGGGCCGAACATACTCGCATGGGCTCCGCGAGAGAACGGCAGGACCTGGATGGTGACATTGGGGAGCTCGGTGGCGGCCAGTAGGTGTTCCAGTTGCGCGTGCATGATCGCGCTGCCGCCCACCTGTTGAAGTAGCACGGCTTCCGAGAGCACAGCCCAGAGCTGGATCGGGGCTTCTCCGTTCAGTCGCTCCTGGCGGGCCAGTCGCACCTGGACGAACTGCTCGATCTCGTCGCCCGTCTGCCATTGCCGTGAGGCGACTGTCACAGCGCGGATGTACTCCGGTGTTTGGAGCAGCCCAGGCACCAGTTGGGCTTGGAACGTGCGGATGGAGCCAGCGATCGCCTCCAGGGCGATGTAGTCGCGGTACGCATCGGCGAGAACCGCACCGTACTGGTTCCACCAGCCCTCCCTGCGGCGGCGATTGGCCTTCTTGGCCAGGGCACTGAGGCGGGAGCGTACGGATGCGTCGGTCACGTCGTAGGCGTGCAGCATGGCGACGAGATCCGGCAGGCGTACGGTCACCCTGCCGTTCTCGATCCGGCTGATCTTGCCCTTGGTGCAGTCGAGGGCATCGGCTGCATCGGCGGTGGTCAGGCCGGCATCTTCGCGCAGGCGCCGCAACTCGTCCCCGAGCTGGCGGCCGAGAACGGTTGACGGGCTCGCGGGTGCGATGTGCGTCGTCATGCCGACACCTTTACCAGATCCGGTGACTTGAGGCGTGATGCTAACTCGAATTGGTGAAAGTAGCCTTCATATCGATCTGCAACGTTGCCAGTTACGTGCGCTCGCCGCCATGCTTCCAGGCATGGAGCCGGCAGGAGCCGGCTGCTCGCGACTCTTACGGGAGTGCATGTTGACCACGCTCATCGACGTCTCGTTCCGCCTCTCCCGCCGCCCCCGCAGCGTCCCCCGCGCACGTTCCGCGCTCCATGCCGTCCTCGCCGACTGGGGAGCCGGGGAGGAGCTCCGCCACACCGCCGAGCTCGTCCTCTCCGAGCTCGTCACCAACGCCCTGCGCGTACGCGCCCCCAGCGACCGCCAGGTCGGCGTACGGATCGCGTACTCCACCTCCGACGGCACCCTCCGCCTTGAGGTGAGCGACGCCGGGGCCGGGCGGCCCGAGGTCCGGCGGCCCGGCGCCGACGAGCCCGAGGGACGCGGCCTCTGGGTCGTGGAGGCGCTGAGCCTGCGCTGGGGCGTCGGCCCGCGCCCCGGCGGGATCGGCAAGACCGTATGGTCCGAGCTCAAGGCCCCGGCCCTCGACCCGGCGCCCGCGACCCGGCAGGTCGCGGCCATCGCCGTCCGCGCCGGGCAGTCCGTTCGCGTAGGGGACGCCTGGCACACCGTCCGCGCCGTCCGCACCGAGCCGCAGCCGACCGGCGGCCTGGCCGTCGTCCTCGGGCTCGACGGCCGCCCGCCCCTCCGCCTCCCGGCCGGGGAACCGCTGGCGGTCCGGGCGCCCGCCGTACAGTGAGGGGCACGCCCTGGTGCTCAGTCCGCGTTCAGGACGCAGACACCGGCACCACGGTCCTCGACCGGGCTCACGTTGAACGTGCCCACACCCCTCTGCCCACGTTGGACGAGGCCCACCCTCACGTCCGGAGGCCGTCGGCCCTTCCGGCGTTTTGCCAGTTCAGCAGTCCAGTTGACGCCATGCCAGGGGCTCGGTCTCGGCGCGGTCTTCCAGCGCATGGTCCAGCGGGCCTGACCCCGGCCGGTGGGGTCCAGCGACGTGATCGCCATGTAGACGCACTTCAGAGCGGCGGTCTCGTCTCGTTCGGGAAGTGCCCGCGGGCCTTGACCGCCCGCCGGACCCCGCGTTCACGGACTCGGTCGCGTTCGTGGTGCAGACGAGGCGGCGGCTCTCGAGCCGCCTGGTAGAGCCTGTGGCGGGTTGCGTCGGTTGTTCTGTGCGGCGTGATCAGCCCGATACGGGGTCCGCATCTTTTTTCCGCGCTGGCCGTTGGATTCGGTCAGAACCCTTCCAGAGCAATGCGACATGTGAAATTTTACACGTCACATGTCGGCAGCCCGTGTTTCCCCGCACGAGGCCCCAACGGCCCTGGAGGCCCCCACAGATGCACCCCTCCCGAATATCGCGGACCCGCGCACGAAGACTTCCCGTGCTCGGCGCGGCCGCCTTCCTGGCCCTCGGCCTCTTGACGCAGCAGAGCCAGGCCGCCCCGGTCGGCGCGGCGGCCCCGGCCGGCGGCCCGCGCGATACCGCGGTCTCGGGGCCGCGGGCGATCCCGGTCCCGAAGTCACCCCACGCCATCAGCGAGAACCCCCGCTTCCGCCTCTCCTCGCAGGACGGCACCGAGGAGTCCGGTCCGGCGGCCGCGCCCACCACCGCCAAGACCGCCAAGACGGCCGAGCAGTCCCCGCTCGCCGCCGCGGACGGGTGCGGTGACCTCTCCGGCGTCATCAACGCCACGGGCGGCGCGCTGGTCCAGCAGCTCAAGGATCTCCCCCAGATCACCTGCACCTACCCGTTGTTCAGCCTCACCGGGGAGAACGCGCGGAAGACCTTCCGCGAGGCGCAGATGGTGACCGTCGCCAACGCGCTGCGCGCCGACTCCGCCGCGTACGCGGGCGACAACCGTTCCTCCACCGGCCAGTTGGTGATGTTCCTGCGCGCCGGCTACTACGTGCAGGACAACAACGCGGACGCCGTCGGGGACTACGGCCCGGCGCTGGCGGGCGCGGCACGCGGCGCGCTCGACGCGTTCTTCGCCTCCCCGCGCAGCAAGGACATCACCGACGCCAACGGCGCGATCCTCAACGAGGTCGTCACGCTGATCGACAGCACCCACGAGGCGGGCCGGTACGCCGGTGTCGTGAAGTGGCTGCTCGGCGCCTACGACGGCACCTGGCCCGGCCAGATGAACCTCGCCATGCAACACGTCGAGTGGGTCGTCGGGAACGCCTTCAAGGCCAGGAACGACGAGCGCGGCTGGCGGGCCGCCCTCAAGGCGGACCCCGCCATCCTCGACACCTGGGCCGGCTTCGTCACCCGCAACGGCGGGCAGCTGAACCGCCTGGACGTGGTGAGCAACGTCGGCCGCTTCCTGGGCCACGCCCTCGACGTCCCCGAGCTCAGGGAGCGGGTCCGGCCGCTGCTGAGGGACCTGATCAACCGGTACCCGAACGTCGGTCCCACCGCGCCGCTCACCATGAACCTGGGCTGGGCCACCCGCCAGTACGACCGGGGCAACTGCGCGGCCTACGCCATCTGCGACCTGGGGCAGCGCGTGCTCCCCGCGATCCTTCCCCTCCAGCACACGTGCACCCCGGGCCTGAAGATCCGCGCCCAGGACATGTCGCCCGGCCAGCTGGCGAGCACCTGCACGAGCCTGGCCGAGCAGGACGCGTACTTCCACCGGATCATCGGCGACGACGGTCCGGTCCCCGACGACGTGAACACGGACCTGGACGTCGTCGCCTTCGACGACTACACCCAGTACGCGCTGTACGCCTGGGCCATCTACGACATCGACGTCGACAACGGCGGCATGTACGAGGAGGGCAACCCGGCCGTCCCCGGCAACCAGGCCCGCTTCATCGCCCACGAGGCCAGCTGGCTGCGCCCGGACTTCCAGATCTGGAACCTCAACCACGAGTACACGCACTACCTCGACGGCCGCTACAACATGTACGGCGACTTCGAGGCGGGCATGACCACGCCGACCATCTGGTGGGTCGAGGGCATCGCCGAGAACATCTCGTACGGCTACCTGGGCGAGCGCAACACCGCCGCCATCGCCGAGGCCGGCAAGCAGACGTACCGGCTCAGCGAGCTCTTCGACACCGTCTACGGCCAGGACGAGGACCCCCAGGTCAACTCGGACCGGGTCTACCGCTGGGGCTGGCTCGCCGTCCGCTACATGCTCCAGAAGCACCCCGCCGACGTACAGACCGTGCTCGGCAAGTACCGCACCGGTGACTGGGCCGGAGCCCGCGGCTTCCTGAAGCAGACCATCGGCACCACGTACGACGCGGACTTCGCGACCTGGCTGACGACCACCTGTGCGACCGACGGCTGCGGGCCGCTCCCCGACGCCCTGACCACGACACCCGCGCCGCTCTGCACCCTCGGCGACCCGCGCCAGTTCGACCAGAACTGCCGCCGGGACGGCCTCGCCGCCGCCGCCGGCGACTACAGCTACCACTTCGTGTACCTGCCGACCGGCGTCAAGCGGCTGACCATCACCAGCAGTGGCGGCACCGGCAACGCCGACCTGTACTACGGCGGCGGCAGCTGGGCCACCACCGGCAGCTACCAGGCGAAGTCGACCAACGCCGGGAACGGCGAGACCCTGACGATCGACAACCCGCCCTCGGGCTGGGTCTACTTCAGCCTCGCCGCCGCGCAGGACTTCACCGGCGTGAGCCTCTCCACACAGGCCGAGTGAACCGGTTCGCCGGGGCCCGCCAGGCCCCGGCGAACATCATCCGACCCACGGCAGGCCGGGAGCACCCCGCCCCTGGCGCGGGGCGACCTGACGGTCAGCTACTGGTACCTCGTGGGGTATGGCCCGGAGGGAGAGCAGGTTTCGGCGGGGCGACGACCGAGAGCCGTATGTCGCGATGTATACGGCAAAAAAGCCCGCCCCCTTAGAGGGGCGGGCTTAAAGGCACGCTGACCTGCGAAAACGCAGTTCTGTCAGAGTGCCCCCGGCAGGATTCGAACCTGCGCACACGGCTCCGGAGGCCGTTGCTCTATCCCCTGAGCTACGGGGGCGTGTCGTTCGCTGTGCGGCGACGGGTTGAACACTACCAGCTTCCACGGGGTGATCAGGAACCGGTTTGCGGGGGAAGGAGGGGGTGGGTCGCCCGGAGGGGGTGGAAGTGGCAAAAACCCGGACGCGGGGGCCGCGGCGGACCTACTCTCGAGTTGTGCCAGGCGTCTCGGGCCGGGTGCTTGTTGTCGACGACAACAAGGTCATCCGGCAGCTGATCAGGGTCAATCTCGAGCTGGAGGGCTTCGAGGTCGTGACCGCGAACGATGGTGCCGAGTGCCTGGACATCGTTCACCACGTGAACCCCGACGTGATCACCCTTGATGTGGTCATGCCGCGCCTTGACGGGTTCGGGACCGCCGAGCGGCTGCGATCCGATCCGCGGACCCGGCATCTGCCCGTGGCCATCGTCAGCGCCTGTACGCAGCACGAGGTGGAGACCGGGATCGCGGCCGGTGTCGACGCCTTCCTCGCCAAGCCCTTCGAGCCCGCCGAGCTCGTCCGGCTCGTCCGGCGGCTCATGGAGCGCAAGGACGGTGTTCACATGGCGAAACCGGTTCGCGTTCGGGGGGACCTCCTCCCCTAGGCTGGTCCCGTGACCCCCGCCGATCTCTCCCGTACCGTCGTGCGCGCCGTGCGCCGCGCCGTCGAGGACGGGGAGCTGGTCGCCGAGGTGCCCGCGCGCGTCGTCGTGGAGCGGAGCCGGCCCGGCGGGGTGGGGGAGTACGCCAGCCCCGTCGCGTTCCAGCTCGCCAAGGGGGGCGACCGCGCGCCCGCCGACGTGGCGCGGGTGCTGGCCCGGCGGCTCGGCGCGGAGCCCGGGATCCGGGCCGTGGAGATCACCGGCGCCGGGTTCCTCAACTTCGAGCTCGCGAGCGGCGGGTGCGGGGACCTCGTACGGGACGTGCTGGAGCAGGGGCTCCGGTACGGGTACGGGTATGGGTGTGGGTACGGGGCTGGGGGCGTTCCCGTGGAGGCCTTCCGGTGGGACGAGGGTGTCGAGCCGCGGTCGCGCGTCGTGCGCGAGGCCGTGGTGCGGCTCGTGCGGTCCCAGGGGGACGCGGACGGGCCCGGACCGCTGACCGTCGCCCCCGTGGCGCGGGGGGACGGGGACGTCTTCGCGCGGTTCGGGGCGGACGGCGCGCGGTGGGGGATGCTCACCGTGCCCGCCAGGGAGACTCCCGTCCTGTCGGCGCGACTGCTGCTCCAGGACGAGAGCAACGATCTCTTCCGCGTGCGGTACGCCCATTCCCGGGCCCGTGCGCTCCTGCGCAACGGCCCGCTGCTCGACGTCGAGGCCGAGTGCGGGGAGGTGCCCGCGTCCCCGGGCTCCCGCGAGCTGCTGCGGCTGCTCGGCGAGTATCCGCTCGTCCTGGAGACCGCCGCCCACCACCGGGCCCCCGAGCAGCTCGCCCGCCACCTCGTCCTCGTCGCCGACGCGCTCCTCGACTTCCAGCACCACGTGCTGCCCCTCGGCGACGAGAAACCCTCGGCCGCCCACCGCGCCCGGCTGGCCCTTGCCGAAGCCGCCGGGACGGTGCTGGCCGGCGGCCTGGCCCTGCTTGGTATCGGCGCACCCGAGTACCTCTGAACCAGTAAGAGAGATGTCATGAGTCGTTCCGCACACCCCGCCGGGCCCCGCCACGCCGCCGATCTCCCCGAGGGCCACTACTCGCCGCCGCCCGCCGACCTCAACCTCCTCGACGAGAAGGTCTGGGCGCGCACCGTCCGGCGCGGCGACGACGGCGTGGTCAGCGTCGGCGGGATCGAGGTCACGCGGCTCGCCGAGGAATTCGGGACCCCTGCCTATCTGCTCGACGAAGAGGACTTCCGGCAGCGCTGCCGGGCCTGGGCGAACGCCTTCGGAAAGGACGCCGACGTCTTCTACGCCGGAAAGGCGTTCCTCTCCAAGGCCATCGTGCGGTGGCTGAAGGAGGAAGGACTCAATCTCGACGTGTGCTCCGGCGGGGAACTGACCACGGCCCTCGCCGCCGAGATGCCCGCCGACCGCATCGCGTTCCACGGGAACAACAAGTCCGGCGCCGAGATCCGCCGCGCCATCGAGTCCGGCGTGGGCCGTATCGTGCTCGACTCCTTCGAGGAGATCGCCCGCGTCGCCCACATCGCCGCCGAGCTCGGGGTCCGCCAGCGCGTGCAGATCCGCGTCACCGTCGGCGTCGAGGCCCACACCCACGAGTTCATCGCCACCGCCCACGAGGACCAGAAGTTCGGCATCGCCGTCGCGGGCGGCGCCGCCGCCGAGGCCGTACGCCGCGCGCTCGGCCACGACAGCCTCGAACTGATCGGCATCCACTCCCACATCGGCTCGCAGATCTTCGACATGGCCGGCTTCGAGGTCTCCGCCAAGCGCGTCGTGCAGCTGCTGGCCGCCGTACGCGACGAGCACGGCGTCGAGCTCCCCGAGATCGACCTCGGCGGCGGCCTCGGCATCGCCTACACCTCCGACGACGACCCCCGCGAGCCCCACGAGATCGCCAAGGCGCTCACCGAGATCGTCGCCCGCGAGTGCGAGAGCGCCGGGCTGCGGGCGCCGCGCATCTCCGTCGAGCCCGGCCGCGCCATCGTCGGCCCCACCGCCTTCACCCTCTACGAGGTCGGCACTGTCAAGCCGCTGGAGGGCCTGCGGACGTACGTCAGCGTCGACGGCGGAATGTCGGACAACATCCGCACCGCGCTCTACGACGCCGAATACAGCGTCGCGCTCGTTTCGCGCCGTTCCGACGCCGAACCGATGCTTTCCCGCGTCGTCGGCAAGCACTGCGAGAGCGGTGACATCGTCGTACGCGACGCATTCCTGCCCGCGGACCTCGCTCCCGGTGACCTGATCGCCGTACCGGCCACCGGCGCGTATTGCCGCTCCATGGCCAGTAACTACAACCACGCGCTGCGCCCGCCCGTCGTGGCCGTGCGCGACGGTGCGGCCCGTGTCGTCGTCCGGCGCGAGACGGAGGAAGATCTCCTGCGACTCGACCTCGGATGATGAAATTGCCGTCTCACTCCATGGACCGAGGGTGGAAACTGGTGTCCAGTGAGTGAGACTGGTTCACACCCGGACCGCAATTCCGCGGCCCGGGGCTGATTCGTAAGATCGAAAGGCTTAGGTCGAATGATGCGTTCGCGTCCTCTGAAGGTGGCGCTGCTGGGCTGTGGAGTGGTCGGCTCAGAGGTGGCGCGCATCATGACGACGCACGCCGACGACCTCACAGCCAGGATCGGGGCGCCCGTCGAACTGGCGGGCGTCGCCGTCCGGCGGCCCTCCAAGGTCCGCGAGGGCATCGACCCCGCCCTGATCACCACCGACGCGACCGCCCTGCTCAAACGCGGTGACATCGACGTCGCCATCGAGGTGATCGGCGGCATCGAGCCCGCCCGCACCCTCATCACCACCGCCTTCGAGCACGGCATCTCCGTCGTCTCGGCCAACAAGGCGCTGCTCGCCCAGGACGGCGCCGCACTGCACGCCGCGGCCGAGCAGCACGGCCTGGACCTCTACTACGAGGCCGCCGTGGCCGGCGCCATCCCGCTGGTCCGCCCGCTGCGCGAGTCCCTCGCCGGCGACAAGATCAACCGGGTGATGGGCATCGTCAACGGCACGACGAACTTCATCCTCGACAAGATGGACTCCACCGGCGCCGGCTACCAGGAGGCGCTCGACGAGGCCACCGCCCTGGGGTACGCCGAGGCCGACCCCACCGCCGACGTCGAGGGCTACGACGCCGCCGCCAAGGCCGCGATCCTGGCCGGCATCGCCTTCCACACCCGGGTCCGCCTCGACGACGTCTACCGCGAGGGCATGACCGAGGTCAGCGCGGCCGACTTCGCCTCCGCCAAGCGCATGGGCTGCACCATCAAGCTCCTGGCCATCCTCGAGCGCGCCGCCGACGGCCAGTCCGTCACCGCCCGCGTGCACCCCGCGATGATCCCGCTCAGCCACCCGCTGGCATCGGTCCGCGAGGCGTACAACGCCGTCTTCGTCGAGGCGGAGGCCGCCGGGCGGCTCATGTTCTACGGCCCGGGCGCGGGCGGCTCGCCGACCGCCTCCGCGGTCCTCGGCGACCTCGTCGCCGTCTGCCGCAACAAGCTCGCCGAGGCAACGGGGCCCGGCGAGTCGGCGTACACCCAGCTGCCGGTCAGCCCCATGGGCGACGTCGTGACGCGGTACCACATCTCCCTCGATGTGGCCGACAAGCCGGGCGTGCTCGCCCAGGTCGCGACCACCTTCGCCGAGCACGGCGTCTCCATCGACACCGTCCGGCAGCAGGGCAAGGACGGCGAGGCCTCCCTCGTCGTCGTCACCCACCGCGCCCCCGACGCCGCCCTCTCCGGCACCGTCGAGGCCCTGCGGAAGCTCGACACCGTCCGCGGTGTCGCCAGCATCATGCGTGTTGAAGGGGAGTAAGGACCCATGACCACGAATCGCACCCACCAGTGGCGCGGCATCATCGAGGAGTACCGGGACCGCCTGCCGGTCACGGACACGACCCCCGTGGTCACGCTCCGCGAGGGCGGTACGCCGCTCGTGCCGGCGCAGGTCCTGTCCGAGCGCACGGGCTGCGAGGTGCACCTCAAGGTCGAGGGCGCGAACCCCACCGGGTCCTTCAAGGACCGCGGCATGACCATGGCGATCACCCGGGCCAAGGAGGAGGGCGCCAAGGCGGTCATCTGCGCCTCCACCGGCAACACCTCCGCCTCCGCCGCCGCCTACGCGGTGCGCGCCGGCATGGTCTCCGCCGTGCTGGTCCCGCAGGGGAAGATCGCGCTGGGCAAGATGGGCCAGGCCCTCGTCCACGGCGCCAAGATCCTCCAGGTGGACGGCAACTTCGACGACTGCCTGAACCTGGCCCGCGCGCTCTCCGACAACTACCCGGTGGCGCTGGTCAATTCGGTGAACCCGGTCCGTATCGAGGGCCAGAAGACGGCCGCGTTCGAGATCGTCGACGCGCTCGGCGACGCGCCGGACATTCACGTGCTCCCGGTCGGCAACGCGGGCAACATCACCGCGTACTGGAAGGGGTTCAAGGAGTACAAGGCCGACGGCCTTGCCTCCCGCACCCCCCGCGTCTGGGGTTTCCAGGCCTCCGGCTCCGCGCCCATCGTGCGCGGCGAGGTCGTCAAGGAGCCGCACACCATCGCCACCGCGATCCGGATCGGCAACCCGGCCTCCTGGGACCACGCGCTCGCGGCCCGGGACGAGTCGGGCGGCTTCATCGACGAGGTGACGGACCGCCAGATCCTGGCCGCCTACCGCCTGTTGGCCTCCCAGGAGGGCGTCTTCGTCGAGCCCGCCTCGGCCGCCTCCGTCGCCGGTCTGCTCAAGGCCGCCGAGCTCGGCCTGGTCGACCCGGGCCAGACGATCGTGTGCACCGTCACCGGCAACGGCCTGAAGGACCCCGACTGGGCGATCGCCGGCGCTCCGCAGCCGGTCACCGTTCCGGTGGACGCCGAGGCCGCCGCCGTACGCCTCGGCCTGGTGTGACGACGTAGCCGCCGCCGGGTTCCGGACGCCCTCCGGAACCCGGCAACTCGGCCCGTACGACGACAAAAGCGGGTGCGGGCCCCGCGACACGCATCGTGCGCCTCCTGTGCGCCCTATGTCGCGACAGAACCTTCCTTCGATACGCTGTACTTACACCCACCACCGCGCAGCATGACGCGGTGCTGCCCCGTGGGCCTTCGGGTGTCGTACGTTCTCCAGTACATTCGCAGCGAAAGATCTCCCAGCGAAGATCTCGCACAGTCACAAGGAGTGTCATCGAGCGATGGCCGGTCCAGCGTTCCGCGCCGCCGCCGTACGGGTGCGCGTCCCCGCCAGCAGTGCCAACCTCGGCCCGGGCTTCGACGCCCTGGGCCTGGCCCTGGGGCTCTACGACGACGTGGTCGTCCGGGTGGCCGATTCCGGCCTGAACATCGACATCGCGGGCGAGGGCGCCGACACCCTGCCGCGCGACGAGAGCCACCTCCTCGTACGTTCCATGCGCACCGCCTTCGACCTGCTGGGCGGACAGCCGCGCGGCCTGGAGGTCGTCTGCGCCAACCGCATCCCGCACGGCCGGGGCCTGGGTTCCTCCTCCGCCGCGATCTGCGCCGGCATCGTGGCCGCCCGCGCCGTGACCATAGGCGGCGAGGCCAAGCTCGACGACGCCGCGCTGCTGGAGCTGGCCACCGAGATCGAGGGACACCCCGACAACGTCGCCGCCTGTCTCCTCGGCGGGTTCACGCTCGCCTGGATGGACGGCGGCAGCGCCAAGGCGATCCGGATGGAGCCGGCGGATTCCATCGTTCCGGTGGTCTTCGTCCCCTCGCGGCCCGTGCTCACCGAGACCGCGCGCGGCCTGCTGCCGCGTACGGTCCCGCACGTGGACGCGGCCGTCAACGCGGGCCGCGCGGCCCTGCTCGTGGAGGCCCTGACCAGGCGCCCGGAGCTGCTGCTGCCCGCCACCGAGGACCGGCTGCACCAGGAATACCGCTCTCCGGCCATGCCCGAGAGCGTGGCACTTGTGAACCGACTGCGGGCGGACGGAGTGCCCGCGGTCATCTCCGGCGCGGGACCCACGGTCCTCGCGCTGGTCGACAACGGTGCGGCCGACAAGGTCGCGCAGCTCGCGGGCGAGGGATGGGCGGCCAACCGGCTCGCACTCGACGCCGCGGGCGCCAGCGTGCTTCCGCTGGGAACCCAGGGCGGCTGAGCCGTCCGGGAACGGGCGGCCGGGCAGGCCGCCCGCGCGGAAGCGCGCGATTGCCGGTGAGTGAGAGGGGGAATGTCTGTTGGATCCGGTAGTGTTAACCTCAAGTACGCATCAGAAGCCGCAAGGGCTTGATGCTCAGTGTCCCCATCAGGGACCACCCTTCTTCCGGGAGCCTCCCCAACTGCTTTGATCGCTGCCAGGCAGTTTCGAGCACGCTCCGGAATCGGCGTGTCACATTCCCACGCTTCTTGAGCTGGGGGCTTCGCGCCGGAACCCATGCACGTATTTTTCCGCCGTATTGCACATATCCGGCGGACCACCGCCCCGGCACGGTCCACACCTAGGACCGAGGTCGGACAGCACAACCGGTCGCCGAGCCAGACAGGCCGACGTCCGCTCCAGGGAAGGACCCTTCGTGAGCGACACCACCGATCTGATGGGCGTTGCCGACACCTCTGTCGACACCAGCGCCCCCGCTGCGGGCGCCGCCGCACCCAAGCGCCGCCGTTCCGGCACCGGCCTCGAGGGCATGGTTCTCGCCGAGCTGCAGCAGGTCGCGTCCGGCCTCGGTATCAGGGGCACCGCGCGCATGCGCAAGAGCCAGCTGATCGAGGTCATCAAGGAGGCGCAGGCCGGTGGCGGCAGCGCCCCGAAGGCCGCGGACTCCGCCGCCACCGCCGAGGCCAAGCCGAAGCGACGCGCCACCAGCAAGGCCCGTACGGGCGAGTCCGCCGAGGCGCCCGCCGCCGAGAAGCCGGCCGCCGTCGCCCAGCAGCAGATCGACATCCCCGGCCAGCCGGCCGGGGGCGCCTCCCGCACCGGCGAGGCCGAGCGCGGGGCGGACGAGGCCCCGGCCGGCGAGCGCCGCCGCCGGCGCGCCACCGCGCCCGTCGGCAGCCCGGAGTCCGCGGCCGCCGCGGCCACCACGGTCGTCGAGCCCAAGACCGAGGCCGCCGTCGTGGCCCAGCCCGAGGCCAAGGCCGAGGCCGCCACCGCCGTTTCCGCCCCTGCGGAGACCGGCGAGGCCCGTACCCGCCGCGACCGCCGCGACCGCGGTGAGCGGGGCGAGCGCGGGGACCGCCAGCGCGACCGCCGCGACCGCAAGGGCGACGACCAGGCCCAGGGCGGCCAGGGTGGCCAGGCCGGCCAGAGCGGCCAGGGCGGCGACCGCCAGGGCCGCCAGGACCGTCAGGACCGCCAGCAGCAGGGCGGCGGCCGCGGTCAGGGCCAGGGGCAGCAGCAGCGTGACAACGGTCCGCAGGACGACTTCGACGACGAGGGCGGCCGCCGCGGCCGGCGCGGCCGCTACCGCGACCGCCGCGGGCGTCGCGGGCGCGAGGAGTTCGGCCCGGCGGAGCCGCAGGTCGCCGACGACGACGTGCTGATCCCCGTCGCGGGCATCCTCGACATCCTCGACAACTACGCGTTCATCCGGACCTCCGGCTACCTGCCCGGCCCGAACGACGTGTACGTCTCCCTCGCCCAGGTCCGCAAGAACGGCCTGCGCAAGGGCGACCACGTCACCGGTGCCGTGCGCCAGCCCAAGGACGGCGAGCGCCGCGAGAAGTTCAACGCCCTGGTGCGCCTGGACTCCGTCAACGGCATGGCGCCCGAATCGGGCCGCGGCCGCCCGGAGTTCAACAAGCTCACCCCGCTCTACCCGCAGGACCGGCTCCGTCTGGAGACCGACCCGGGCGTGCTGACCACCCGCATCATCGACCTCGTGTCGCCGATCGGCAAGGGCCAGCGAGGCCTGATCGTGGCCCCGCCGAAGACCGGCAAGACCATGATCATGCAGGCGATCGCCAACGCGATCACCACCAACAACCCCGAGTGCCACCTGATGGTCGTCCTGGTCGACGAGCGTCCGGAAGAGGTCACCGACATGCAGCGGTCGGTCAAGGGCGAGGTCATCTCCTCGACCTTCGACCGCCCGGCCGAGGACCACACCACCGTCGCCGAGCTGGCCATCGAGCGCGCCAAGCGCCTCGTCGAGCTGGGTCACGACGTGGTCGTCCTGCTGGACTCCATCACCCGTCTGGGCCGCGCGTACAACCTCGCGGCGCCCGCCTCCGGCCGCATCCTGTCCGGTGGTGTCGACTCGACCGCGCTGTACCCGCCGAAGCGCTTCTTCGGTGCCGCGCGCAACATCGAGGACGGCGGCTCGCTGACCATCCTGGCCACCGCGCTCGTCGAGACCGGCTCGCGCATGGACGAGGTGATCTTCGAGGAGTTCAAGGGCACCGGCAACATGGAGCTCAAGCTCGACCGGAAGCTCGCCGACAAGCGCATCTTCCCGGCCGTCGACGTCGACCCGTCGGGCACCCGCAAGGAGGAGATCCTCCTCAACAGCGAGGAGCTGAGCATCGTCTGGAAGCTGCGCCGGGTGCTGCACGCGCTCGACTCGCAGCAGGCCATCGAGCTGCTGCTCGACAAGATGAAGCAGACGAAGTCGAACGCCGAGTTCCTGATGCAGATCGCCAAGACGACCCCGTCGGCCGTCAACAACGACTGACCGGTCCGCCTCGGCGCCGTACGCCCGTGCGCCTGTACGTCCGTACGGCTCGTCGTACGGAGACCGCCCCCACCGCAGCCGCGGCGGGGGCGGTTTCCGCGTTACGGGGGCGCGCGCCGTCCTCGCCCGCCCGCCGGTGAAGGTCACAAAGTCACAACGGAACCTTTGCCGGGCTTGTGCCGTCTGTCTGAGAGACGACCGGGGGCCATGGGCCGTCGGCCCGGAACCAGGGACGGGGACTGAGGAGAGCATGAGCGAGGACAGCACGGGCCGTGGCCGCCGCGCCGCGGGCCACCGCCGCAAACCGCCCCGGCGCCGGGCGCTGCGCGTGGTCGCATGGACGGCGGCGGGGGTGGTGGTCCTGGGCGGAGCGGGCCTCGGCTACTTCTACGTGAAGCTGAACGGCAACCTCAAGAGCGTCGACATCGACGCCGCCCTCGGCAAGGACCGCCCGGAGAACGTCGACAACGGTTCCCTGGACATCCTGGTCCTCGGCTCCGACTCCCGCGACGGCGCGAACGCCCAGTACGGCGCGGACGACGGCGGCTCGGCCCGCTCCGACACCGCGATGGTCGTCCACGTCTACGAGGGCCACAAGGCGGCGAGCATCGTCTCCATACCCCGGGACACCCTCGTCACCCGCCCCGCCTGCACCATGGCGAACGGCAGGACGAACGCCGGCGGCACGCGCCAGATGTTCAACGAGTCGTTCACCATCGGCGGCGCCGCCTGCGCGGTCAAGACCGTCGAGAAGATGTCGGGGATCCGCATGGACCACTACATCGAGGTCGACTTCACGGGCTTCAAGCACATCATCGACAAGCTCGGCGGCGTCCGGGTGACCACCACCAAGCCGATCAAGGACTACGGCAGCCACCTCGACCTCCCGGCGGGCACCCACACCCTGAACGGCGAGCAGTCCCTGGGCCTGGTCCGCACCCGCAAGACCATCGGCGACGGCAGCGACCTGGGCCGAATACAGGTCCAGCAGGCCTTCATCAAGGCGCTGATCAAGCAGGTCAAGAGCGTCGGGGTCTTCGAGGACCCCAAGCGGCTGCTCGACCTCGCCGACACCTCCACCAAGGCGATCACCACCGACAGCAAGCTCGGCGACGTGAAGTCGCTGATGAGCTTCGCCGCGGGCCTCAAGGGCATCGACTCCTCCAACATGCACATGATCACGCTGCCGGTGGGCCCCGACCGGATCGACCGCGACCGCGTCGCCCCCCTCGCCAAGGAGGGGGCCCTGGTCTGGGACGCGCTCCTCAAGGACCAGCCGATCCCGCCCGCCGCCACCGAGAACTCCGCGGGCGACAAGGGCAGCACCGCCGGCCTGGTGCAGTAGCCCCGGGGAGGGCGGGAGGTCGCGGAGCCGGGCGTCGGGGGATCGCGGAATAGATGCCGGCCCCGCCCGGTTGACAGGGGCGTCCCGGAATTTTGTAAGGCGGCCCGGTCCTGGCAGACTGGTACGTCGGCCCCGGTTCACGCATAGAGCAATTCCGCGTCCTGCGACCCGGCGCCCTCCCGAAACTAGGAGACACCTTGAAGCGCGAGATCCACCCCGAGTACGTCGAGACCCAGGTCAGCTGCACCTGCGGCGCGTCGTTCACCACCCGTAGCACCCTGACCGAGGGCACCATCCGTGCCGAGGTCTGCTCCGAGTGCCACCCGTTCTACACGGGCAAGCAGAAGATCCTCGACACCGGTGGCCGCGTGGCCCGCTTCGAGGCCCGCTTCGGCAAGGCCGCGGCCAAGAAGTAGCGCGACCCTGGCGCCGGTCACCGGCCGCCCCCTGTCCATCCGGGGGCGGCGGGACCGGCGCCTTTGTCGTCCCGCAGCCACGCCAGCAAGCCCGCACCCACTTTTCACCCCAGGAGCCCCCGATGTTCGAGGCGGTCGAGGAACTGGTCGGCGAACACGCCGACCTCGAGAAGAAGCTCGCCGACCCTTCGGTCCACTCCGACCAGGCCAACGCGCGCAAGCTCAACAAGCGCTACGCGGAGCTGACCCCGATCATCGCGACCTTCCGGGCGTGGAAGCAGTCGGCCGACGACATCGAGACGGCCAAGGAGCTGGCAGCCGACGACCCCGACTTCGCGGCCGAGGTCAAGGAGCTCACCGCCCAGCGCGAGGAGCTCACGGAGAAGCTGCGCCTGCTGCTGGTCCCCCGCGACCCCAGCGACGACAAGGACGTGCTCCTGGAGATCAAGGCGGGCGCGGGCGGCGACGAGTCCGCCCTGTTCGCCGGCGACCTGCTGCGCATGTACCTGCGCTACGCCGAGCGCGTGGGCTGGAAGACCGAGATCATCGACTCCACCGAGTCCGAGCTCGGCGGCTACAAGGACGTCCAGGTCTCCGTCCGCACCAAGGGCGGCAACGGCGCCACCGAGCCCGGCCAGGGCGTCTGGGCCCGGCTGAAGTACGAGGGCGGCGTGCACCGCGTCCAGCGCGTGCCGGCCACCGAGTCGCAGGGCCGTATCCACACCTCCGCCGCGGGCGTGCTCGTCACCCCCGAGGCCGAGGAGGTCGAGGTCGAGATCAACGCCAACGACCTGCGCATCGACGTCTACCGCTCGTCGGGCCCCGGCGGCCAGTCCGTCAACACCACCGACTCGGCCGTCCGCATCACCCACCTGCCCACCGGTGTGGTCGCGTCCTGCCAGAACGAGAAGAGCCAGCTCCAGAACAAGGAGCAGGCCATGCGTATCCTTCGTTCGCGACTGCTCGCGGCCGCCCAGGAAGCCGCCGAGCAGGAGGCCGCCGACGCCCGCCGCAGCCAGGTGCGCACCGTGGACCGGTCCGAGAAGATCCGTACGTACAACTTCCCGGAGAACCGGATCTCGGACCACCGGGTCGGCTTCAAGGCGTACAACCTGGACCAGGTGCTCGACGGTGAGCTCGACCCGGTGATCCAGGCGTGCGTCGACGCGGACTCGGCTGCCAAGCTGGCGTCCGCCCAGTAGGACCCGGCACGGCCGTACGATCGCGTACGGCCGTGACCCCCGCACCACCCCCGTACGACAGCAGCCCGGAGGACCAGCGTGAACTTGCTGCTTGCCGAGGTGGCCCAGGCCACCCAGCGGCTGGCCGCCGCCGGCGTGCCCTCACCGCGCTTCGACGCGGAGGAGCTCGCGGCCTTCGTGCACGGCGTCAAGCGGGGGGAACTGCACCACGTCAAGGACGCGGACTTCGACGCCCGCTACTGGGAGGCCGTCGCCCGCCGCGAGGCCCGCGAGCCGCTCCAGCACATCACCGGGCGGGCCTTCTTCCGCTACCTGGAGCTCCAGGTCGGTCCCGGCGTCTTCGTGCCCCGTCCCGAGACCGAGTCGGTCGTGGACTGGGCCATACAGGCCGTACGGGCCATGGATGTGGTCGAGCCGCTGATCGTGGACCTGTGCACCGGATCCGGCGCGATCGCCCTGGCCATGGCCCAGGAGGTGCCGCGCAGCCGCGTGCACGCGGTGGAGCTCTCCGAGGACGCGCTGCGCTGGACCCGCAAGAACGCCGAGGGCTCGCGCGTCACCGTCCACCAGGGCGACGCGCTCAGCGCCCTGCCGGAGCTGGACGGCCAGGTCGACCTGGTCATCTCCAACCCGCCGTACATCCCGCTCACCGAGTGGGAGTACGTCGCTCCGGAGGCCCGCGACCACGACCCCGAGATGGCGCTGTTCTCCGGCGAGGACGGCCTGGACACCATCCGCGGCCTCGAGCGCACCGCCCACCGGCTGCTGCGGCCCGGCGGCATCGTCGTCATCGAGCACGCCGACACCCAGGGCGGCCAGGTGCCCTGGATCTTCGCGGAGGAGCGGGGCTGGGCCGACGCGGCCGACCACCCGGACCTCAACAACCGCCCGCGCTTCGCGACCGCCCGCAAGGCCATGCCGTGACCCGCGCGACCCTGCCCGCCACCCCCCTGCTGCACGAGGAGAACCGCTGATGGCCCGGCGATACGACTGCAACGACGCGACGGACCGCACGACGGGTCTGCGTGAAGCGGCATCGGCCGTGCGCCGCGGCGAGCTCGTCGTCCTGCCGACGGACACGCTGTACGGGATCGGCGCGGACGCCTTCAGCCCGGAGGCCGTCCACGACCTCCTCGCCGCCAAGGGCCGCGGCCGCGGGATGCCCACCCCGGTGCTCATCGGCTCCCCGAACACCCTGCACGGCCTGGTCACCGACTTCTCCGAGCAGGCCTGGGAGCTCGTCGACGCGTTCTGGCCGGGCGCGCTGACGCTGGTCGCCAAGCACCAGCCGTCGCTGGCGTGGGACCTCGGCGACACCGGCGGCACCGTGGCCGTCCGTATGCCCCTGCACCCCGTGGCGATCGAGCTGCTGACCGAGGTCGGCCCGATGGCGGTGTCCTCGGCGAACCTGACCGGGCAGCCGGCGCCGGAGGACTGCGACGCGGCCCGCGAGATGCTCGGCGACTCCGTCTCCGTGTACCTGGACGGCGGGCCGACGCCCGGCATCCAGCCGTCGTCGATCGTCGACGTCACGGGCAAGGTTCCGGTCCTGCTGCGTGAGGGAGCGCTGTCCGCCGCACAGCTGCGGGAGGTCGTACCCGACCTCGAGGTGGCCCCGTGAGCCCTCAGGGGCGTGGCATAGCTGGGGGAGACGCCTTCCGCATCCTCCACGTCAGCACCGGCAACGTGTGCCGCTCGCCGATCACCGAGCGGCTGACGCGGCATGCCCTGAGCCACCGGCTGGGCGGTGCGACCACCAGCGACCTGATCGTGGAGAGCGCGGGCACCTGGGGCCACGAGGGCGCTCCGATGGAGGCGAACGCCGCGGCCGTCCTGGCGGACTTCGGCGCGGACGCCACCGGCTTCACCGGCCGCGAGCTGCTGGACGAGCACGTCATCCGGGCCGACCTGGTCCTGACGGCCACCCGTGACCACCGCGCCCAGGTCATCTCGATGGGCCACTCGGCCGGCTTGCGGACCTTCACGCTGAAGGAGTTCACGCGGCTGGTGCGCGCCATAGATCCGGCCACCCTGCCGCCCCTGGACGACGGCATGGCCGAACGCGCGCGGGCCCTGGTCCGCGCCGCGGCCGCCCTGCGCGGCTGGCTGCTGGCCCCGAACGCCGACGCCGACGAGGTCTACGACCCGTACGGCGCCCCGATCACGTTCTTCCGCTCGATCGGCGACGAGATCAACCAGGCCCTGGACCCGGTGGTCACGGCCCTGACGGGTGTGACGGCCTCGCGCTGACGGGCGTCACGGCGCCCCGCCGAGCCGGTCGCGTCCCGTCGGGCGGGGCGCGGGGCACGGGCCTACAGTGGGCGTACCCCCGTAACCCCGGACCGGGAGTCGCGCCATGACCGTTGTCAGCGAGCCGGCGGAGCTGCTCAGGCGGCAGGATCCGCAGATGGCCGACGTGCTCGCGGGGGAGGCCGAGCGGCAGGCGAGCTCCCTGCAGCTGATCGCCGCCGAGAACTTCACCTCCCGGGCCGTCCTCGCCGCCCTCGGTTCCGTGCTCACCAACAAGTACGCCGAGGGCTACCCCGGCGCCCGCTACCACGGCGGCTGTGAGTACGCCGACCTCGCCGAGCGCACCGCCGTCGAGCGGGCGTGCGCCCTGTTCGGAGCCGAGCACGCCAACGTGCAGCCGCATTCCGGTTCCGCCGCCGTCTTCGCGGCGTACGCGGCCCTGCTCAAGCCCGGGGACACCGTCCTGGCCATGGGGCTGCCCTACGGCGGGCACCTCACCCACGGCTCGCCGGCCAATTTCTCCGGGCGCTGGTTCGATTTCGTGGGCTACGGGGTGGACGCCGAGACCGGGCTCATCGACTACCAGCAGGTCCAGCAGCTGGCGCACACCCACCGTCCGAAGGCCATCGTGTGCGGCTCGATCTCCTATCCGCGTCACCCGGAGTATTCCGCTTTCCGGGAGATCGCCGACGAGGTCGGCGCCTATCTCATCGCCGACGCCGCCCACCCCATCGGTCTCGTCGCGGGCGGCGCGGCCCCCAGCCCGCTGCCGTACGCGGACGTCGTGTGCGCCACCACCCACAAGGTGCTGCGCGGCCCCCGCGGCGGCATGATCCTGTGCGGCGCCGAGCTCGCCGAGCGCGTGGACCGCGCGGTGTTCCCCTTCACCCAGGGCGGCGCCCAGATGCACACCATCGCCGCCAAGGCCGTCGCGTTCGGCGAGGCGGCCCGGCCCGCGTTCGCGACGTACGCGCACCGCGTCGTCGCCAACGCGCGCACCCTCGCCGACGCGCTCGCCGACCGCGGTTTCGCCATCACCACCGGCGGTACCGACACCCACCTGATCACCGCCGACCCGGCGCCGCTGGGCATCGACGGCCCCACCGCCCGCGGCCGGCTCGCCGCCGCCGGGCTGGTCCTGGACACCTGCGCCCTGCCGTACGGCGAGCAGCGCGGCATCCGCCTGGGGACGGCCGCCGTCACCACCCAGGGCATGGGCGAGCAGGAGATGGCCAGGATCGCCGCCCTGTTCACCGCGGCCCTGCGCAAGGACGCGGCCCAGACCCGTAAGGAGGTGGCCGAGCTCGCCCAGGAATTTCCCCCGTACGGGGTGTAATCAGGTCAAGAGGGGCGTTCAGGAACCGGGTGGAGGCCTCCTCGCGTCCTCGCCCAGGGGGACATCGCAGCTAATGTGTGGGGCTGAGATGGCCGGCGATACATCTGGGGCAGCCCGTGCGTGAATACCTGCTGACGCTCTGCGTCACGGCCGCGGTGACCTACCTGCTGACCGGACCGGTGCGCAAGTTCGCCATCGCGGCCGGTGCGATGCCGGAGATCCGCGCCCGCGACGTGCACCGCGAGCCCACTCCGCGGCTCGGGGGCATCGCCATGTTCGGCGGCCTGTGCGCCGGCCTGCTGGTCGCCGACCACCTGGACAACCTCAACGGCGTCTTCGCGCTCAACGAGCCGCGCGCGCTGATCTCGGGCGCGGCGCTGATCTGGCTGGTGGGCGTTCTCGACGACAAGTTCGAGATCGACGCCCTGATCAAGCTCGGCGCCCAGATGATCGCCGCCGGCGTGATGGTCATGCAGGGCCTGACGATCCTGTTCATCCCGATCCCCGGCATCGGCACCGTCTCGCTCACCCAGTGGCAGGGCACCCTGCTCACCGTCGCCCTGGTCGTCATCACCATCAACGCGGTCAACTTCGTCGACGGCCTCGACGGGCTCGCCGCCGGCCTGGTCTGCATTGCCGCCGCCGCGTTCTTCATGTACTCGTACCGGATCTGGTACGGCTACGCGATCGAGGCCGCCGCCCCGGCCACCCTCTTCGCCGCGATCCTGATGGGCATGTGCCTGGGTTTCCTGCCGCACAACATGCATCCCGCCCGGATCTTCATGGGCGACTCCGGCTCGATGCTCATCGGCCTGGTGCTGGCCGCCTCCGCCATCTCCATCACCGGCCAGGTGGACCCGGACGCGCTGGCCCTCTTCGCGGGCGGCGAGCGCAACGCCACGCACGCGATGTTCCCGGTCTTCATCCCGCTGCTGCTGCCGCTGACCATCATCGCCATCCCGGTCGCCGACCTGGTCCTGGCCATCGTCCGGCGCACCTGGAAGGGGCAGTCGCCCTTCGCGGCCGACCGCGGGCACCTGCACCACCGGCTGCTGGAGATCGGCCACTCGCACAGCCGGGCCGTCCTGATCATGTACTTCTGGTCGGCGCTGATCGCCTTCGGCGCGGTGGCGTACTCGGTGAACTCGGCCTCGATGTGGATCGTGCTCGCGATCGTCGCCCTCAGCGCCGTGGGCCTGCTCCTGCTCCTGCTGCCGCGCTTCACCCCCCGCGTCCCGCACTGGGCCCAGGGCCTGGTGCCGCCGCGCTACCGGTACGCCCGGCGGGCCGCGGAGGCCGCCGCGGAGGCCGCCGCCCAGGACACCTCGGGCCGGGAGCCGGAGCCCCGCACGGCCGCCGTCACGGGCGCCACAGGGGCCTCCGGGGTCGCGGGCACCCCGGCCGGCACGGGTCCGGTCGGGGTGCACGGCGTCAACGGCGCGACCGCCCTGGGCGCCCGTTCGCGCTTTCCCGACCGGCGGAAGGCCGAATCGGCACGCTGACGATTCGGACGCCGGGCCTCATTAGCAGACAAAGCGGTGGCGTGTCGTGCACACACGGGCGGGTTAGCCCTCATGTGTGACAGTCAGCACACCTGCCAGGTAAAGCTCTCATCAAATACTTTGTGATACCGTTCACTAAACCCGGCGACAGAGCCGAAGGACCGTAGTGCGACGGTCCATTGGCCCGAGGCGACACCTCGTACCGGGCTTACGCTCGTCCCGACGAGTCCCGTAGACCCCCACCATCACGCGGAGCAATGCGCCATGCTGTCTGATGACGCCCGGTCCCTTCTGCATACCGCGGTACCCACCGCCGCCGTCGGCCTCGTGGCCGCGGTCGTGTGCGGTGTCGTCGCGGGCGGGAAGGGTGCCATCGGGGCGGTCGTGGCGACGCTCGTCGTGATCGTGTTCATGGGGATCGGCTTCGTCATCCTGCAGCGCACGGCGCGATCGCTCCCGAATCTGTTCCAGATGATGGGTCTGGCGCTCTACACGACCCAGATCCTCCTGCTCTTCGTCTTCGTCGCCGTGTTCAAGAACACGACGCTGTTCAACCCACGAGCATTCGCGATCACCATCGTCGCGGCGACCCTCGCCTGGATCGCCGCGCAGACGCGCGCGCACATGAAGGCCAAGACCCTTTACGTCGAACCCGAGTCCGCCCAGCGTGACAAGGGTGAGAAGCCCAAAAACACGGGGTCCTCGTCGTGAACGGTAGGGGCGGAATAAGTGCTCGTTCGAGATGCTGCTATCGTCCGGTGCCAACTGCGGCATCGCGGGCGCGGGCATCTGAGCTGACGCCTGCCCAATCGCGAGGCTCAATGCCTGCAAGCCGCCCCCACATCCGTAAGACCAGTCCCGTGCCGAACCGCGGCTGTGCGCCGCGCCGACACAACGAGGTTGCCGTACCTATGCGCCACGCTGAAGGAGCCCGCGGTGAGTGCTGACCCGACGCAGGTGCTCGCCTTCGAGACCGATTGCCACATCTTCGACGGCTGTGGCTTCCCGGCTCCTGGCCTGCACTCGTTCCTGTTCGAGCCGATCTTCGGCGACGCGAACAGCAACGTCTACTTCAACAAGACGATGCTGCTCGCTCTGCTCGGGAGCGTCATCATCGTCGGCTTCTTCTGGGCGGCTTTCCGCAAGCCGAAGATGGTGCCCGGAAAGCTCCAGATGGTCGCCGAGGCCGGCTACGACTTCGTCCGCCGCGGCATCGTCTACGAGACGCTGGGCAAGAAGGAGGGCGAGAAGTACGTCCCCTTCATGGTCGCGACGTTCTTCTTCGTCTGGATCATGAACCTGTGGTCGATCATCCCGATCGCCCAGTTCCCGGTGACCTCGGTCATCGCGTACCCGGCCGCCCTGGCCCTGATCGTCTACGTCATGTGGATGTCGGTCACCTTCAAGCGCCACGGCTTCGTCGGCGGCCTGAAGAACCTCACGGGCTACGACAAGTCGCTCGGCGGGATCCTTCCGCTGGTCATGCTGATCGAGTTCTTCTCGAACGTGATCGTCCGCCCCTTCACCCACGCGGTCCGACTGTTCGCGAACATGTTCGCCGGTCACACCCTGCTGCTGCTCTTCACGATCGCCAGCTGGTACCTCCTGAACGGGATCGGCATCGCCTACGCGGGCGTCTCGTTCGTGATGGTCGTCGTGATGACCGCGTTCGAGCTCTTCATCCAGGCTGTCCAGGCCTACGTCTTCGTGCTGCTGGCCTGCAGCTTCCTCCAGGGCGCCGTCGCCGAGCACCACTGACCGCCCACCCCCAAACCAAGTGTCGTCCGGTGGCCAACCCCCATCGGTCCATGAAAGAGAAGGAAGAACCGGCATGTCCGCTCTCCAGACCCTCGCTGCTGGCGTCGAAATCAAGGGCAACCTCGGCTCCATCGGTTACGGCCTCGCGGCCATCGGCCCCGGCGTCGGCGTCGGCATCATCTTCGGTAACGGCACCTCGGCCCTGGCCCGCCAGCCCGAGGCCGCCGGCCTGATCCGCGCCAACCAGATCCTCGGCTTCGCCTTCTGTGAGGCGCTCGCCCTCATCGGTCTGGTCATGCCGTTCGTCTACCCGACCTCCTGATCGCGGTAGCGAAACCTTTTAGACGGAAGGCACTGATGTGAACCCTCTGGTTCAGCTTGCGGCCGAGGAGGCTCAGAGCCCCCTCATCCCGCCGATTCCCGAGCTGGTCATCGGTCTGATCGCCTTCGTCATCGTCTTCGGCATCCTCGCCAAGAAGCTCCTCCCGAACATCAACAAGGTTCTGGACGAGCGCCGCGAGGCCATCGAAGGCGGTATCGAGAAGGCGGAAGCGGCTCAGACCGAGGCCCAGAGCGTGCTGGAGCAGTACAAGGCCCAGCTCGCCGAGGCCCGTCACGAGGCCGCTCGCCTGCGCCAGGATGCGCTGGAGCAGGGCACTGCGCTCAAGGAAGAACTGCGCGCAGAGGGCCAGCGGCAGCGCGAGGAGATCATCGCTGCCGGCCACGCCCAGATCGAGGCCGACCGCAAGGCCGCCTCGCAGGCGCTGCGCCAGGACGTCGGCAAGCTCGCCGTCGACCTGGCCGGCAAGCTGGTCGGCGAGTCCCTCGAGGACTCCGCCCGCCAGAGCCGCACGATCGACCGGTTCCTCGACGAGCTCGAGGCGAAGGCCGAGGCCGCCCGATGAACGGAGCGAGCCGCGAGGCGCTGGCCGCCGCGCGCGAGCGTCTCGACGCGCTGACGGACAACACGTCCGTCGACGCGGCGAAGCTCGCCGGCGAGCTGGCTTCCGTCACCGCGCTGCTCGACCGCGAGGTCTCGCTGCGTCGGGTCCTCACCGACCCGGCGCAGGCCGGCGAGGCCAGGGCCGAGCTGGTGGCCCGCCTGCTGAACGGCCAGGTGAGCGGGGAAACCCTCGACCTGGTGTCCGGCATGGTGCGGTCCCGCTGGTCGCAGTCGCGCGACCTGGTGGACTCGCTGGAGGAGCTGGCGAACCTCGCCGACCTCTCCGCGGCCCAGCAGGGCGACACGCTCGACGACGTCGAGGACGAGCTGTTCCGGTTCGGACGGATCCTCGCCTCGCACACCGAGCTGCGTTCCGCGCTGACCGACAAGGCGGCCTCCGCCGCCGCCAAGGGCGAGCTGCTGCGCCGCCTGCTCGGCGGCAAGGCCGACGCTGTCACCGAGCGGCTGATCGTCCGGCTCGTCACGCACCCGCGTGGACGTAGCCTGGAGGGGGGACTCGAGTCCCTCTCCAAGCTCGCCGCCGAGCGTCGTAACCGCATGGTCGCCACGGTGATCACCTCGGTGCCGCTCAGCGACGCGCAGAAGCAGCGTCTCGGCGCGGTGCTGGCCAAGCTGTACGGCCGCCCGATGCACCTGAACCTCGACGTGGACCCTGAGGTCCTCGGCGGGATCCTGGTGCGGGTCGGCGACGAGGTCATCGACGGGACCATCGCGGACCGTCTGACCGAGGCAGCCCGTCGCCTGGCCGGCTGACCGAGCCACAACGTAAAGAAGCATTTCCAGCGGCCCGGTTGGGCCGTGCAGAACTTGCAGAAGATTCCTGGGGGTCACCCCCAGACCCCTAAGAAGCTTCAGGCCCAACAAGGAGAGCAGGGAACCCAGATGGCGGAGCTCACGATCCGGCCGGAGGAGATCCGGGACGCGCTGGAGACCTTTGTCCAGTCGTACAAGCCGGACGCGGCCTCGCGCGAGGAGGTCGGTACGGTCAGCGTTGCCGGCGACGGCATCGCGAAGGTGGAGGGCCTGCCCTCCGCCATGGCGAACGAGCTGCTGAAGTTCGAGGACGGCACCCTCGGTCTCGCCCTCAACCTCGAGGAGCGCGAGATCGGTGCGATCGTCCTCGGCGAGTTCAGCGGCATCGAGGAGGGCCAGCCGGTGCAGCGCACCGGTGAGGTTCTCTCCGTCGGCGTCGGCGAGGGCTACCTCGGCCGCGTTGTCGACCCGCTCGGCAACCCGATCGACGGTCTCGGTGAGATCGCGACCGAGGGCCGCCGCGCCCTCGAGCTGCAGGCCCCGGGCGTCATGGTCCGTAAGTCGGTGCACGAGCCCATGCAGACCGGCTACAAGGCCGTCGACGCCATGGTGCCGATCGGCCGCGGCCAGCGTCAGCTGATCATTGGTGACCGTCAGACCGGCAAGACCGCTCTGGCCGTCGACACGATCATCAACCAGCGCGACAACTGGCGCTCGGGCGACGTGAACAAGCAGGTCCGCTGCATCTACGTCGCCATCGGCCAGAAGGGCTCGACCATCGCCTCCGTGCGTGGCGCCCTGGAAGAGGCCGGCGCGCTCGAGTACACGACGATCGTCGCCGCCCCGGCGTCCGACCCGGCCGGCTTCAAGTACCTGGCGCCCTACACCGGTTCCGCCATCGGCCAGCACTGGATGTACGCCGGCAAGCACGTCCTGATCATCTTCGACGACCTGTCGAAGCAGGCCGACGCCTACCGCGCCGTGTCGCTGCTGCTGCGCCGCCCGCCGGGCCGTGAGGCCTACCCGGGTGACGTCTTCTACCTGCACTCGCGTCTGCTGGAGCGCTGCGCCAAGCTCTCCGACGACATGGGCGCCGGTTCGATGACCGGTCTGCCGATCGTCGAGACCAAGGCCAACGACGTCTCGGCGTTCATCCCGACCAACGTCATCTCCATCACCGACGGCCAGTGCTTCCTGGAGTCCGACCTGTTCAACGCGGGCCAGCGCCCGGCGCTGAACGTCGGTATCTCGGTCTCCCGCGTCGGTGGCTCGGCCCAGCACAAGGCGATGCGCCAGGTGTCCGGCCGTCTCCGCGTCGACCTGGCCCAGTACCGCGAGCTGGAGGCGTTCGCCGCCTTCGGTTCCGACCTGGACGCCGCGTCGAAGTCCGCGCTGGAGCGCGGCAAGCGCATGGTCGAGCTGCTCAAGCAGGGCCAGTACCAGCCCATGCCCGTCGAGGAGCAGGTCGTCTCCGTCTGGGCCGGCACCACCGGCAAGATGGACGACGTCCCGGTGGGCGACATCCGCCGCTTCGAGTCGGAGCTGCTGGAGCACCTGCGCCGCGAGCGCAAGGACCTCCTGACCTCCATCCGCGAGGGCGCGAAGATGTCGGACGACACCATCACCGCGATCGGTGACGCCGTTGCCGCCTTCAAGCGGCAGTTCGAGACCTCGGACGGCAAGCTCCTGGGCGAGGACGCGCCGGCCGTCAACGTCTCCAAGTGACGACGGAAGGGACCTGACTCATGGGAGCGCAGCTCCGGGTCTACAAGCGTCGCATCCGTGCCGTCACGGCGACCAAGAAGATCACCAAGGCGATGGAGATGATCGCCGCCTCGCGCATCGTCAAGGCGCAGCGCAAGGTGGCGGCGTCGATGCCGTACGCGACCGAGCTCACCCGTGCGGTGACCGCGGTGGCGACCGGTTCGAACACCAAGCACGCCCTGACCACCGAGGCCGACACCCCGACCCGCGCCGCGGTCCTGCTCATCACGAGCGACCGCGGTCTGGCCGGCGGCTACTCCTCGAACGCCATCAAGCAGGCCGACCGGCTCACCGAGCGGCTGCGCGCTGAGGGCAAGGACGTCGACACGTACATCGTCGGCCGCAAGGGTGTCGCCTACTACGGCTTCCGCGAGCGCAAGGTCGCGGACTCGTGGACCGGCTTCACCGACAGCCCGGACTACGCCGACGCCAAGCGCGTCGCGGCGCCGCTGATCGAGGCCATCTCTGCCGACACGGCCGAGGGTGGCGTCGACGAGCTGCACATCGTCTTCACGGAATTCGTGTCGATGATGACGCAGAACGCGGTCGACGGCCGGATGCTGCCGCTCAGCCTCGACAAGGCCGCGGAGGAGACCAGCGCGAAGGGCGAGATCCTTCCGCTGTTCGACTTCGAGCCGTCGGCGGAGGACGTCCTCGACGCCCTGCTGCCGCGCTACGTCGAGAGCCGTGTCTACAACGCACTGCTGCAGTCGGCCGCTTCCGAGCACGCCGCCCGCCGCCGCGCGATGAAGTCGGCGACCGACAACGCCGGAGACCTCATCAAGAGCCTCTCCCGGCTTGCCAACGCGGCCCGCCAGGCCGAAATCACCCAGGAAATCAGCGAGATCGTCGGTGGCGCGAGCGCCATGGCCGACGCGACCGCGGGGAGTGACAAGTAATGACGACCTCTGTTGAGACGGCCGCCGCCACGGGCCGCGTCGCCCGGGTCATCGGCCCGGTCGTCGACGTGGAGTTCCCCGTCGACGCGATGCCCGACATCTACAACGCGCTGACCGTGCAGGTCGCCGACCCGGCCGAGGAGGGCGCGCTCAAGACGCTGACCCTCGAGGTCGCCCAGCACCTGGGTGACGGCCTGGTCCGCACGATCTCCATGCAGCCCACCGACGGTCTGGTCCGCCAGGCCGCAGTGACCGACACGGGCACGGGCATCACCGTCCCGGTCGGCGACTTCACCAAGGGCAAGGTGTTCAACACCCTGGGTGAGGTGCTCAACTACCCGGAGGCCAACTCCGAGGTGACCGAGCGCTGGGCTATCCACCGCAAGGCCCCGAACTTCGACGAGCTCGAGTCGAAGACCGAGATGTTCGAGACCGGCGTCAAGGTCATCGACCTCCTCACCCCGTACGTCAAGGGTGGAAAGATCGGTCTGTTCGGTGGTGCCGGTGTCGGCAAGACCGTTCTGATCCAGGAAATGATCTACCGCGTCGCCAACAACCACGACGGTGTGTCGGTGTTCGCGGGTGTCGGTGAGCGTACCCGTGAGGGCAACGACCTCATCGAGGAGATGTCGGACTCCGGCGTTCTGGACAAGACCGCGCTGGTCTTCGGCCAGATGGACGAGCCCCCGGGCACCCGTCTGCGCGTCGCCCTGGCCGGTCTGACCATGGCGGAGTACTTCCGCGATGTGCAGAAGCAGGACGTCCTCTTCTTCATCGACAACATCTTCCGGTACACCCAGGCCGGTTCCGAGGTGTCGACCCTGCTCGGCCGTATGCCCTCCGCGGTGGGTTACCAGCCGAACCTGGCCGACGAGATGGGTCTCCTCCAGGAGCGCATCACCTCGACCCGTGGTCACTCGATCACCTCGATGCAGGCGATCTACGTCCCCGCGGACGACCTGACCGACCCGGCGCCGGCGACCACCTTCGCCCACCTCGACGCGACGACGGTTCTCTCCCGTCCGATCTCCGAGAAGGGCATCTACCCGGCCGTGGACCCGCTGGACTCCACGTCCCGGATCCTGGACCCGCGCTACATCGCCGCGGACCACTACTCGGCCGCGATGCGCGTCAAGGGGATCCTGCAGAAGTACAAGGACCTCCAGGACATCATCGCGATCCTCGGTATCGACGAGCTGGGCGAGGAGGACAAGCTCGTTGTCCACCGTGCCCGTCGTGTCGAGCGCTTCCTGTCGCAGAACACCCACGTCGCCAAGCAGTTCACCGGCGTGGACGGTTCGGACGTGCCGCTCGACGAGTCGATCGCCGCGTTCAACGCGATCTGCGACGGTGAGTACGACCACTTCCCCGAGCAGGCGTTCTTCATGTGCGGTGGCATCGAGGACCTGAAGGCCAACGCCAAGGAGCTGGGCGTCTCCTGATCCGGCGCGCTCCCCCACGGGAGTGCATGCCGTATCGACGTTGTCGGGAGAGGGACGGGTGCGTCCCGTCCCTCTCCCCACGCCCATTAGAATTTGACCCAACACCCGGCGGATGTGCCGGGTGGTGACCCGAGGAGCCAACCTTGGCTGCTGAGCTGCACGTCGAGCTGGTGGCGGCGGACCGGAGCGTCTGGTCCGGCGAGGCCACGCTCGTTGTCGCGCGCACCACGTCCGGCGACATCGGCGTCATGCCCGGTCACCAGCCGCTTCTCGGTGTGCTGGAATCGGGCCCGGTGACCATCCGTACCAGCGAGGGCAACACGGTCGTCGCCGCGGTGCACGGCGGTTTCATCTCGTTCGCGGACAACAAGCTGTCCCTGCTGGCCGAGATCGCCGAGCTCGCGGACGAGATCGACGTCCAGCGCGCGGAGCGGGCACTGGAGCGCGCCAAGACGGAGACGGACGCGGCCGCCGAGCGGCGCGCCGAAGTCCGGCTGCGCGCGGTCGCGGGGCACTGAGCCCCGTAGCCGACGAGAGCTTTACCCCTCAGCCGCGGTCCGCGCCGGAATTTTCCGGGGCGGGTCGCGGCTGAGGCGATGCAGGTGCGGGTTTGCTTGATGCTGTATTCGTTGCTGTGACTTGGATGAGCGAGGAGGTCGGTGAAGATGCTCCTCGCTCTGCTTGTGAGCGGCCTGGTCGTCGCCCTGGTGGTGATCGGGCTCTTCGTGTTCGGACTGCGCCGGCGGCTCATCCAGCGATCCGGCGGCACCTTCGACTGCTCCCTGCGCTGGGGGGTCGCCGAGGCGCCCGACCTGTCCGGCAAGGGCTGGGTGTACGGGGTGGCCCGCTACAGCGGTGACCGGATCGAGTGGTTCCGCGTCTTCAGCTACTCGCCGCGCCCGCGCCGGCTGCTGGAGCGGAGCTCGATCGAGGTACTGGCCCGCCGTGCCCCGGAGGGCGAGGAGGAGCTGGCGCTGCTGTCCGACGCCGTCGTGCTCGGCTGTCTCCACCGCGGGACGCGCCTGGAGCTGGCGATGAGCGAGGACGCTCTGACCGGTTTCCTGGCGTGGCTGGAGGCGGCGCCGCCCGGACAGAGGGTGAATGTGGCCTGATCCGTCAGGACGTGGAGAAGCCGGGGTGACGGGGGCGGACCCGTCACCCCGGCTTCGGTCTTTCGCCGGTGCTCGCGTACGTGGGGGTTACTGGAGACCGGTGTGGATCGCGTCGGCGAGCTCACCGTTGGCGGTGTCGCCGCTGAACTCCCAGAAGAAGGCGCCCTTCAGGCCCTGGTTCTTGGCCCAGGTCATCTTCCCGGCGATGGTGGCGGGGGTGTCGTAGCTCCACCAGTTGCTGCCGCACTTGGCGTAGGCGGTGCCGGCGACGGTGCCGGTCGCCGGGCAGCTGTTCTTCAGGACCTTGTAGTCCTCGATGCCCTGCTCGTACGTGCCCGGGGCCGGGCCGGTGGCGGTGCCGCCGGGGGCGGCCTGGGTGACGCCGGTCCAGCCGCGGCCGTAGAAGCCGATGCCGAGGTTGAGCTTGGAGCCGGGGATGCCCTTGCCCTTGAGCTTGGTGATCGCGGCCTCGGAGTTGAAGCCGTCCTGCGGGATGCCGGCGTACGCCGTGAGCGGGGAGTGCGGGGCCGTCGGGCCCTGGGCCGCCCAGCCGCCGAAGAAGTCGTACGTCATGACGTTGTAGAAGTCGACGTACTGGGCCGCGCCCGCGTAGTCGGCCGCGTCGAGCTTGCCACCGTTGGAGCCGTCGGCGGAGATGGCGGCGGTGACCAGGTTGTTCGCGCCGAACTTGGCGCGCATGGCCTGCATCATGTTCTTCAGGGCGGCGGGGCCGCTGGTGTCGCAGGACAGGCCGCAGGCGTTGGGGTACTCCCAGTCCAGGTCGATCCCGTCGAAGACGTCGGCCCAGCGCGGGTCCTCGACCAGGTCGTAGCAGGACTGGGCGAAGGCGGCCGGGTTCTGCGCGGCCTGGCCGAAGCCGCCGGACCAGGTCCAGCCGCCGAAGGACCACAGCACCTTGATGTTCGGGTACTGGGCCTTCAGCTTGCGCAGCTGGTTGAAGTTGCCGCGCAGCGGCTGGTCCCAGGTGTCGGCCTTGCCGTCGACGCTCTGGTCGGCGGTGTAGGCCTTGTCGTAGTCGGCGTAGGCGTCACCGATGGTGCACCGGCCGCCCTGGACGTTGCCGAAGGCGTAGTTGATGTGGGTGATCTTCGCGGCGGAGCCGGAGGTGACCAGGTTCTTCACGTGGTAGTTGCGCCCGTAGACGCCCCACTCGGTGAAGTAGCCGAGCTTGACCTTGCCGCCCGGGTCCGGGGGATTGACGCCGCCGGATGTGGTGACCGACACGTGGACGGACGGGGCGCCGGTCTGGTCGGCGGTGTCGCGGGCGACCACGTGGTAGTCGTACGTGGTGCCCTTGGTCAGGCCGGTCTCGTGGTGCGTGGTGCCGGTGACCGTGGCGACCTTGGCGCCGTTGCGGTGGACGTCGTAGTTCTTGACGCCCTTGTCGTCGGTGGCGGCGGCCCAGCTCAGGTTCAGTGAGGTCTCGGTGACGTTGGAGGCCTGGGGGGCGCCGGGGGCGGAGGGGGGTGCGTCGCCCGGCTGGCTGCCGTCGCAGGAGGCTCCGTTGATCTTGCAGCCGGTGGGGGCGCCGGGGCCGGCGCCGTTGAAGCCGAAGCTGATGGTGGCGCCCGGTGCGAGGGTGCCGTTCCAGCCGACGTTCCTACCGGTCCAGTGGTTGCCGGAGTTGGTGACGGTCGCGTCCCAGGCCGAGGTCACCCGGGTGCCGGAGGGGTAGTCCCACTCGACGGTCCAGCTGGTGAGGGTGGTGGTCCCGGTGTTCTTGATCGTCCACTTGCCCTCGAAGCCGGAGCCCCAGTCGGAGACCTTGGTGTACGTCGCGGAGGCGGAGGCGGCGGCCTCGGCGGGGCCGGCCAGGGCCACGAGTCCGGCGACGGGGAGGGAGAGGGCGGCCACGGTGGCCGCCAGTCTTCTGAGGAATCGGGTGCGTAGCGGGAGTGCTGTGCTCAAGGGTGCTCCTCCGTAGGTCCGTCGCAGCCGCGGGGACGACGTCGACATGGGGGTGGGACCTGCGCCGCCCGTGAGCACGCTGTGTCATGGCACGCTCACCACAGTGTTGGTGGTGAGCGTAGAAAGGTCTGGACCAACCGTCAAGAGGTCCAGACCTCGCTGCCCGGTGCCGTGCCTAGAAGGCTGCTGAAAATCTGCTGTTCTGGCCCCGGCTCGGTGGAGCTGGGGCCAGTCTTGTTGGCATGCAGGGGGAATGGGCCGGGGAGACGG
>NZ_JBIVFN010000019.1:0-134361 GCF_044748145.1 Streptomyces sp. NPDC090022 | reverse complement strand
CGCCGTCTCCCGCCTCACCGAGCGGGGCGCCACCCGGGCCGACGACAAGCTCTCCGAGGCCGCGATGGAAGACCGCAAGCGCGAAGGGTACTTCTAGAGATGACCACCACCACCGAGCAGCTCAGCGCCACCACGCTGCTGCGCTTCGCGACCGCGGGCTCCGTCGACGACGGCAAGTCCACCCTGGTGGGCCGGCTGCTGCACGACTCCAAGTCGGTCCTGGAGGACCAGCTGGAGGCCGTGGAGGCCGTCTCGCAGGCCCGTGGCCAGGAGGCCCCGGACCTGGCGCTGCTGACCGACGGCCTGCGGGCCGAGCGGGAGCAGGGCATCACCATCGACGTCGCCTACCGCTACTTCGCCACCGCCCGCCGCCGGTTCATCCTCGCGGACACCCCCGGGCACGTGCAGTACACCCGGAACATGGTCACCGGCGCCTCCACCGCCGACCTGGCCGTCGTCCTCGTCGACGCCCGCAACGGCGTGATCGAGCAGACCCGCCGGCACGCCGCCGTCGCCGCCCTGCTCCGCGTCCCCCACGTCGTCCTCGCCGTCAACAAGATGGACCTCGTCGGCTACCAGGAGGCGGTGTTCGCGAAGATCGCCGAGGAGTTCACCTCCTACGCCTCGGACCTCGGGGTCCCCGAGATCACCGCGATCCCGATCTCCGCGCTCGCCGGGGACAACGTCGTGGAGCCGTCCGCGCACATGGACTGGTACGGCGGCCCGACGGTCCTGGAGCACCTGGAGACCGTCCCGGTCAGCCACGACCTGACGGCCTGCCCGGCCCGGTTCCCGGTGCAGTACGTGATCCGCCCGCAGTCCGCCGAGCACCCCGACTACCGCGGCTACGCCGGCCAGATCGCCTCCGGCGTCCTGCGCGTCGGCGAGCAGGTCACCGTCCTGCCCTCCGGCCGCTCCTCCGTCATCGAGGGCATCGACGGCCTCGGCGGACCCGTGGACATCGCCTGGGCCCCCCAGTCGGTCACCGTCCGCCTCGCCGACGACATCGACATCTCCCGCGGCGACCTCATCGCCCCCGCGGCCACGGCCCCGGCCACCACCCAGGACGTCGAGGCGACGGTCTGCCACGTGGCCGACCAGCCGCTCTCCGTCGGCGCGCGGGTGCTGCTCAAGCACACCACGCGGACGGTCAAGGCCATCGTCAAGGAGATCCCCTCGCGGCTGACCCTCGACGACCTCTCCCAGCACCCGGAGCCGGGCCAGCTGGTGGCCAACGACATCGGCCGCGTGGTCGTGCGCACCGCCGAGCCGCTCGCGCTCGACGCGTACGCCGACTCCCGGCGCACCGGGTCCTTCCTGCTCATCGACCCGGCCGACGGCACCACGCTGGCGGCGGGCATGGCGGGGGCGTCGTTCGCCTCCGAGGCCCGCACGGCCGCCGTCGCCGACGACGAGGGCTGGGACTTCTGAATCATGCTTTCTGATATCTACTCGACCTTCGCCAAGGAGGGCGGCAGGGTGGGCAGCGGCCAGCTCGGCAGCGGCCAGGGCGGGGTGGCGCGATGTGTGCGATGACGTACGCGCACCGCATGCGCGCCCGCACCCCCCACGAGCACCACACGCTCGACCCGACCCTGCTCCACCGACGAAGACCGCCGTCATGAGGTGACGGCGGTCGACGAGAGGAAGCCCTCCCGTGCCTGCCACCCGCACCACCCGCACCCCGTCCTCGCCCCGCACGGCCCTGCGCCGCGGCCTCGCCGCCGCCGCCGCGCTGCCGCTCCTGGTCGGCGCCCTCGCCTCCTGCGGCTACGGCTCCCAGGCCGACCCGGCCGAGGACAGGAAGGCGGGCGCGGCGGCCGGCGGGGCCAAGCTCTCGGCCGGCGAGGTCCGCATCGGGTACTTCCCGAACCTGACGCACGCCACCGCGCTGGTCGGCCTCCAGGAGGGCCTGATCCAGAAGGAGCTGGGCGGCACCACGGTCAAGCCGCAGGCGTTCAACGCCGGACCGTCCGAGATCGAGGCGCTCAACGGCGGCTCGCTCGACATCGGTTTCATCGGCCCCTCGCCGGCCATCAACGGCTACGTCAAGTCCAAGGGTTCCAACCTGCGGATCATCTCCGGCTCCGCCTCGGGCGGCGTCAAGCTGGTGGTGAACCCGGACAAGATCAAGACCCTGGACGACCTCAAGGGCAAGCGGATCGCCACCCCCCAGAAGGGGAACACGCAGGACGTCGCGTTCCTCAACTGGATCTCCGGCAAGGGCTGGAAGGTCGACCCGGAGTCCGGCAAGGGTGACGTCTCCGTCGTCCGCACGGACAACAAGGTGGCCCCGGACGCCTTCAAGCAGGGCTCCATCGACGGCGCCTGGGTGCCGGAGCCGACCGCGTCCAAGCTCGTCTCCGACGGCGGTTCCGTCCTCCTGGACGAGACCACGCTGTGGCCCGACAAGAAGTTCGTGATCACGAACATCATCGTGTCGCAGAAGTTCCTCAAGGAGCACCCGGACGTGGTCGAGGCCGTGCTCAGGGGCACGGTGAAGACCAACGAGTGGATCAACGCCGACCCGGACCGGGCCAAGGCCTCCGCGAACGCGAAGCTGGCGGCCGACGGCGGCAAGCCGCTCGACGCCAAGGTCATCGACCCGGCCTGGCCGAGCATCGCCGTCACCGACGACCCGCTCGCCTCGACGCTGAAGACGCAGTCCGAGTGGGCGGCGAAGGCGGGGCTCATCGAGCAGCCCGACCTGGCCGGCATCTACGACCTGTCGCTCCTCAACAAGGTGCTGAAGGCGGCCGGCAGGCCCGAGGTCTCCGACGCCGGTCTCGGCGCCCAGTAATTCCGCAAGTCCGAACGTATCCGGAGGTGACGACCATGGCCACTACGCTTGCCAGGGCTGCCGAGGGCACCACGGCGGTGTCGCACGCCGCCCGCATCGAGCACGTCTCGAAGTCCTTTTCCGGCCCGGCCGGAGTGCAGCTCGTACTGGACGACATCAGCCTCGATGTCGCACCCGGCGAGTTCGTCACCATCCTGGGCGCCTCGGGGTGCGGCAAATCCACCCTGCTGAACCTGGTCGCGGGGCTGGACAAGCCGTCCGTCGGGTCCATCGAGACCCCCGGCGGCCGTCCGGCCCTGATGTTCCAGGAGCACGCCCTCTTCCCGTGGCTGACCGCGGGCAAGAACATCGAACTGGCGCTGCGGCTGCGCGGGGTCGCCAAGTCCGAGCGGCGGCCCGAGGCCGAGCGGCTGCTGGAGCTGGTCCGCCTCGGCGGGGCGTACGGCAAGCGCGTCCACGAGCTGTCGGGCGGCATGCGCCAGCGCGTGGCGCTGGCCCGGGCGCTCGCCCAGGACAGCGAGCTGCTGCTGATGGACGAGCCGTTCGCGGCGCTCGACGCCATCACCCGCGACGTGCTGCACGGCGAGCTGACCCGGATCTGGGAAGAGACGAACCTGTCGGTCCTCTTCGTCACGCACAACGTGCGCGAGGCGGTGCGCCTGGCGCAGCGCGTGGTCCTGCTCTCCTCCCGGCCCGGCCGGGTGGCGAAGGAATGGACCGTGGACATCCCGCAGCCGCGCCGCATCGAGGACGCGGCCGTCGCGGAGCTGTCCCTGGAGATCACTGAACACCTGCGTGGGGAGATCCGCCGTCATGGCCAGCACTGACACGAAGGCGAAGACGGACGACCTCGCCGGCCTCGAGGCCGGTCTCGACGCACTCGACGCGGTCGAGATCCGCCGCACGCCCGTGCGCGAGGTCCTGGTCAAGAAGGTCCTCCCGCCGGTCGTCGCGGTCGCACTCGTCCTCGCGGTCTGGCAGATCCTCGTCTCGGCGCAGGTCACCGACCCGACCAAACTGCCCGCGCCGTCCGCGGTGTGGGACGGGCTGGCCCAGATGTGGCTCAAGGGCACCCTGCTGGACGTCGTGTGGACCTCCGTCTCCCGCGGTCTGCTGGGCTTCCTGCTGGCCCTGGCCATCGGTACCCCGCTGGGCCTGCTGGTGGCCCGGGTGCGGTTCGTGCGCGCCGCGATCGGTCCGATCCTGTCGGGCCTGCAGTCGCTGCCGTCGGTGGCGTGGGTGCCGCCGGCCGTCATCTGGCTGGGCCTGAACGACTCGATGATGTACGCCGTCATCCTGCTGGGCGCGGTCCCCTCGATCGCCAACGGCCTGGTGTCGGGCGTCGACCAGGTTCCGCCGCTGTTCCTGCGGGCGGGCCGCACCCTGGGCGCCTCGGGGCTGAAGGGCACCTGGCACGTGGTCATGCCGGCCGCGCTGCCGGGCTACCTGGCCGGCCTGAAGCAGGGCTGGGCCTTCTCGTGGCGTTCGCTGATGGCCGCCGAGATCATCGCCTCCTCGCCCGACCTGGGCCTGGGGCTGGGGCAGCTCCTGGAGAACGGCCGCAACAACATCGACATGCCGGGCGTGTTCCTGGCGATCATCCTGATCCTGATCGTCGGCATCGCCATCGACCTGCTGATCTTCAGCCCGGTCGAGCGGTGGGTGCTGCGCAGCCGCGGCCTGCTGGTGACGAGCTGACCCGCCGTGCGTCCCGTTCTGCTCGTCATCGCCCACGGCAGCCGTGACCCGCGGCACGCCGCGACCGTGCACGCCCTGACCGGGCGGGTCCGGGCGCTGCGGCCCGGCCTGCGGGTGGAGACCGCCTACCTGGACTTCAACGCCCCGTCCGTCCCGCAGGTCCTCGCCGCCCTGTACGCCTCGGGCGTACGGGAGGTCGTGGCACTGCCGCTGCTGCTGACCCGCGCCTTCCACGCGAAGGCCGACATCCCGGCGGCGCTGGCGGAGTCCTGCGCCCGGCTGCCGGGGCTGACGGTCCACCAGGCCGAGGTGCTGGGCCCCTCCCCCCTGCTGACGGCGGCGCTGGAGCGCCGGCTGCGGGAGGCCGGGCTCACCGAGGCGGACCGTTCCACCACCGGCGTGGTGCTCGCGTCCGCCGGTTCCACAGACCCGGAGGCGATCGCAGTGATCGCTGAAATCGCGCGGGAGTGGCGGCACACCGGTTGGTGCGCCGTGCGGCCTGCGTTCGCCTCCGCTGTTCTTCCCCGTACGGAGGACGCCGTACGGGCGCTGCGCGCCGAGGGGGTACGGCGCGTGGCGGTGGCCCCGTACGTCCTCGCCCCGGGCCGGCTCCCGGACCGGATCGCCGAGGGCGCGCGGGCCGCGGGCGCCGACGTCCTGGCCGGTGTGCTGGGCCCTTCCCCGGAGGTGGCCCGGCTCCTGCTGAGCCGCTACGACGCGGCGCGCGCCGCCCACGCCGTACCGGCGGCCCTGACCGCGTAACGCACGGGACGCCGCCGAGGCCTCGGACCGCCCGGGGCCTCGGACCGCCCGGGGCCTCGGACCGCCCGGGGCCTCGGACCGCCCGGGGCCTCGGACCGCCCGGGGCCTCGGATCATCTCCAGGGCCCTCAGGCCTTCTTCGTGCGGCGCTCCGCCTCGTCGGCCAGGGCCGTCAGATCTGCGACCGGCATGCTGCCCGGTGGCAGGCCCTCGCGGGCGAGGATGTTCGCGGCGTGCCGCAGGACCTCGTTGACCGGGGTCGGGACCCCGTGCAGCCGGCCCAGCAGGGAGATCTCCCCGTTGAGGTAGTCGGCCTCGATCGAACCCGTGCCGCGGCGCAGGCTCTGCCAGGAGGATCCGCCGCGGACGCCCCCGCCGGCCGCTCCGGCACCCCCGGCCGGCTGATCCACCTTCCCGTCGCGCGCCGCGGCCTGCTCGGCCTCGGAGGCCCATTCGATCCCGGCGGCCCGGTAGGCGTCCTTCGCCTCCCGGATCGCCCGCAGCAGCAGCGCCGCCTTCGCCGGGCCGGGCTTTGGGCCGGTGGTGGCCTGGATGGCGTTGCCCAGATTGCCCAGCAGCTTGGCGTACTTCCAGCGCATCACGTCGTCGACGACGGGGGCCGCGAACCCGGCCTGCTCCAGGTCGGCGGCGATCCGCCCGGCCAGGGCGTCGGAGCCGCCGGCCGCCCGGCCCAGGTGCAGGATGCCGGTCAGGGGCGCGCACAGCGCCGAGACCACGCCCGGTTGCAGGAACTCCGAGGGCAGCCAGACGCAGACCCCGTAGACCCGCTCGAAGCGGCGCAGCGCGAGGCGCTCGCCCTCGACACCGTTCTGGGCGCACAGCACCGGCAGCCGCTGGGCGGCCGTACCGCCGCCGGTCACCTCGGCGTCGCCCCAGGTGTCGAGCGCGGCGACCGCGTCCTGGGTCTTGACGGTCAGCAGCAGGACGTCGTCGGGGCGCAGCTCGCCGAGCTCCGCCGGCGCGGTGGCCACGGGCAGCCGGTGCACCCGCGTGCCCTGGGCGGTCGTCAGGGTCAGGCCGTCCTCGCGCAGCGCCTGCGCGTGCGCGCCCCGCGCGACGAGCACGACCTCGCGGCCGGCCTCCGCGAGCCGCCCGCCGATGGTGGCGCCGACCGCGCCCGCGCCGATGATGATGTATCGCATTCCCCGAGCCTAGGCGCCGGCGTTACGGTCGGGGCATGGTGGATGCGATGTTCCGGCTCGCCGAGGAGCTGATCGCGCAGGCGCTGTACCCGTACCGCGAGGAGCTGGTCGTCGCGACCAAGGGCGGTGTGGTGCGCACCGGGCCGGACCGCTGGTATGCCGTTAAGGCCGGGAGAGCCGAGAAGCTGAGGGAGCCCGGGAGCATGTCCAGCTCCCGGGCTCCTGCGTGCCGCCCATTTGCGCACACCGGCGGCTTTTAAGAGTCGCGGATCATTCTGAGACCGATGTGTTCTACCTTTGAACTACCGCGCCACGAAGAGGCGCAGGAGGGACTTGAACCCTCATCCATCGGTGATCGTCCGCGCTCGGTCGATCCGGTGTTCGGCGGCGAATGCTGAGACTGGAGCGAGAATCTGAGTGTGATCGAGGCCGCCTCTACCGCTTGGGCCACCCCGGCGCGTCGGGCCGGGGGAGGGATTCGAACCCTCAACTGACACCTCTTCGTTCAGCTTCAACATCAGTTTCAGCTTGCGCTCACGCGCACCCTCCGCTCGCACGGAGGGCGATCTCGAGGCTACCGGAACAGGTAGCCGAACACGGCGTCGCCGACCCGCTGGTCGGTGACCTCGGCGCCGTTGGCCTCCTCGCGGGCGAACTTGACGGCCTGCTGGAGCTTTTCGACGCGGTCGAGCAGCTCGTTCACGCGGCGCGCGGGCAGGGCGCCGGAGAACTTCACGGTCGTCCAGTACCCGACGGCCACGTCCTCGTAGTACACCTCGACCTGCGCCGGGTGCTTCTCCGTGGCCTCGGCCTTGACGTGGTTGCGGGGCACCTTCTTGGTGCGGATGGTGCGGACGGGGTCCGTCTTCCAGCAGTCGGTGGAGGGGTCGGCGTTCCACGACTCCGACGCGTCCAGCACCGGCAGCTTGCGCACGAAGGTGTTCAGGTCGGTGAGCTGCTTCTCCAGGAAGAGCAGGTACGACACCGGCACCTGTGCCAGCAGCACCGAGCCGTCGACCACGACGTCGGCGGCGGCGGAACGGTTGGCCCAGTCCTTGGTGGCCGTCACGTCGAAGAGCCGGGTCAGCGTCCCGGCCATCGTGCGCAGCACGTCCTCGGCCTTGATCTGCACCCGGGTGGACTCGGGCGGCAGCTGCTCGCCCTCCTCGTCCTTGGGCTGGTACGTCCGGGCGATGCCGGCGAGCAACGCGGGCTTCTGGACGTCGTGGTGAGCCTGCGACAGCTCCTGGAGAGACTTGGACTTGACGCCCTTCTCCACTGCGATGATCTGATTCAGCTTCGGCACACGGCGACCATATCCGGACCGGTTTCGTCCGCACATCTGATTTTCCCGCGTCCGGGGTCCTCCCGCGGCTACGGGGCGTCCGGCACGGACCCCGGCGCGGTCATCTCGACGAGTCTGGCCACGGTGTTCCAGTTGCGGGTGGTGGCGTCGATCCCCTTCCACAGCGACGGCCGGTGCAGCGCCTCGCCCAGCTTGGAGCGGCCCAGGCCGTCGGGGGCGTAGAGGTAGATCACGCGGTCGCCGACGCGGAACTCCTCCGGGAGGAAGGCCTGCGCGTCGATCGCGGCGAGCCGCTCCCGGTCCGGCTGCTCGGACAGGAAGGTGACGTGCAGCTGCCTGCCCTCCAGTTCGGCGGCCGGGAAGGGGCACGCGTCGGCGACGGCGCGCAGGTGGGCGCCGTCGACGACCAGGCAGGCCACCGGGAAGCCGAAGTGGGTCTCGATGGCCCGCTCCAGCTCCCGGGCGAGCGCGTCGGTGTCCTCCCGCTCGGTGCCGAAGACGGCGTTGCCGCTCTGGAGGTACGTACGGACCTCGCCGTGGCCCAGGCCCTCCAGGACCGCGCGCAGCTCGGCCATGGGTACCTTCTTGCTGCCCCCGACGTTGATCCCGCGCAGCAGCGCCGCGTACTTCTTCGTCATGGCACGAACCGTAGGGCACGGCTATGACAGTGCGGCCTCGATGATGTCCGCCGCCTGCCGCGTGCCGCCCTCGGCGGCCATCTGCGCGCGCACCGCCTCGGCGCGGGCGGCGACCTCGGGGTCGGCGACGAGGGCGAGTACGGCCTCGCGCAGGGTCGTGGCGTCGGCCTCCTCCATCGGGACGTGCCGGGCCACGCCGAGCGAGGCCAGCATGTCGGCGTTGCCGAACTGGTCGACGGCCTGCGGGACCGCGACCATCGGGGTGCCGGTGGCCAGGCCCTCCTGGCTGCCGCCGGCGCCCGCGTGGGTGATGAAGGCGTCCGCCTGGCGCAGGATGTCCAGCTGCGGGACCCAGCGGTGGACCTCGACGTTCGCGGGGATCTCGCCGAGGTCGGCCTCGTCGGTGAACTTGCCGATCTGGAGCACCACGTGCCAGTCGGGCAGGCCGCCGAAGGCGTCCATGCAGGCCCGGTAGAAGGCGGGCTGCTTGGTGAAGGTGGAGCCGAGGGAGACCAGCAGCACCTTCTTGCCGTGCGCCGCGGCGGGGCGCGCCCAGGTGCCCTGGTCCCCGCGGTCGCCCTGGCAGGCGCCGACGAAGGTGTAGACGGCCTCGTCGACACGGTCGGCGTGGGGCTGGAGGGCCTTGGGGATGAGCACGACGGAGCGGCGGGGCCGGCCGATGAGGCGGTCGCTGTCCTCCTCGATGCCGTTCTCGTCGAGCCAGGCGCGGAAGCGGGCGTAGTACGCCCGGCCGCGTTCGGAGGCGCGCAGCGGCGCGGTCATCGGGGCGGCGACCTCGTCCTCGTACCCCTCCCAGGCGACCAGGTTCGGGGAGAGGGAGATGTCCGGGACGCCCCAGCGGCGGGCCAGGACGATCGCCGGGTAGGAGGTGATGTCGTGGATGACGAGGTCCGGCCGGTCGCCGTCGAAGGCGGCCGCCAGCTGGGGCAGCGCCTGGATGGCGTCGTCGAGGAAGGGCTCGATGTTGTCGATGAGTTCGGTGCCCCAGGCCTCGGGCTCGTCGTCGGTGGGCAGGGTCGAGCGGTAGATCACGGGCGTGGCGCCGGTCGCGGCGACCTTCTCGGCGAAGGAGGCGGGGATGGCGTAGCTGACGCGGTGGCCGCGGGCGACGAGCTCCCGGATCACCTCGATGCTCGGGTTCACGTGCCCGTGGGCGGCGATGGAGAACATGGCGATGTGGGCGGGCTTGCGCGGGGTGGTCGCTGAGGTCATGCCCCGACCCTAAACGAGACGAGACGTCTCGTGCAACCGAATGGCGACCCCGAATGCGAGACTGGGCGAGTTCGGCGTTGATCCGGCACGACCACGGAGCCCAGACATGAACGAGGCGCAGGCCAGGGACGTACTGGCGGCGGCCACCGGCATCGGTGGGACGGCGCGGCTGCTGGCCCTCGGTGAGAACGCCGTGTTCGCCACCGGCGAGCTGGTGGCCAAGGTGGGCCGGGCGGACCCGGCGCTCCTGGAACGGGCCGAACGCGAACTGGCCGTGGCCGACTGGCTGGCGCGGGCCGGGGTCCCCGCGGTCCGCGCCGCCGAACCCGAGCCCTTGCGGCATGCCGGGCACGCGGTGACGCTGTGGCACCGGCTGCCGGAGGCGGTACGCCCGGCGGGGGCGGAGGACCTGGCCGGGCTGCTGCGGGCCGTCCACGCGCTGCCGCAGCCGCCGTTCACGCTGCCGCGGCGGGATCTGCTGGGCGGTGTGGAACGGTGGCTGCGGCTGGCGGGGGACGCGGTCGACCCGGCGGACGCGGCGTACCTGCGCGCGCGCCGCGACGCCTACGCCGCCGAGGTCGCGGCGCTCACGCCGCACCTGCCGCCGGGCCCGATCCACGGAGACGCGCTGCCGCGCAACGTCCACGTGGGCCCGGCGGGTCCGGTCCTGGTGGACCTGGAGACGTTCTCCGTGGACCTGCGGGAGCACGACCTGGTGGTGATGGCACTGTCCCGGGACCGGTACGGGCTGCCGGGCCCGGAGTACGAGGCGTTCGTGGCGGCGTACGGCTGGGACGTGCGGGCGTGGGAAGGGTGCGGGGTGCTGCGCGGGGCGCGTGAGACGGCGAGCTGCGCGTGGGTGGCGCAGCACGCGCCGACGAACCCGGCCGCCGCGGCCGAGTTCCGCCGCCGGGTCACGTCCCTGCGCGAGCCCACCCCGTCAACCCGCTGGCACCCGTTCTGACCAAGGGGCCCCCGCGCCTCAATCGCCGGCGGACACCCCATCCAGCCCCGCCGGCGATTGAGGCGCGGGGGCATGGGGGGCGGAGACCCCGACGTCAGGGGAGGGATATCGCTGCCCGTAGGGGCCACGACGTGTCGATCACCGCGTCCGGCGTGCCCTGCCGGCGCAGGTAGGACTGGAAGTCCTGGGCCCAGCGGGCGTGCCACGTCGTCTGGCGGGCGTGCAGGTCCGCCGGGGCCAGCGTCGCCACCCGCGGGTGCCGGACGGCTATCGCCCGGGCCACCTGCACCGCGGCCAGCGCATCCGCGCCCGCGTCGTGCGCGTCGTCCAGCCGGACGCCGTACACCCCGCAGACCGCCTCCAGCGTCCGCTTGCCCCGCCGGTAGCGGTCGACCGCCCGGTCGATGGTGAGCGGGTCCACCACCGGCCCGGTCGCCGGGCCGCCCAGCCGGTCGGCGAGCGACGGCAGCCCGTACCGCGCCAGCTCCGCCGACAGCAGCGTCAGATCGAACGCCTTATCCACGCACGACCGTGTCTCACGATCCCCCATGTCGTTGATGGGTCAGGGGGTGCGATCAGATGGAGATCTTCTTCACCGACCCGGATGCGCTGGAAGCCGCCGGGGTAAGCGACGCGACGAGGGCGCTCGCACGGCATGGATTACATGCCGGTGCACCGTTCATCCTCAGCGATGACGGCAGCTACGACATCCAACTCAACCGATTCCTGTGGTCCTTGCCGACCCTCGGGGTGAGGTCGGCACATTCCTGGCGTGCCTACGCTCTGGACCTGCTGACCTGGGGACGGTTCCTCCAGGAACACCGCGGCAAGACCCTGTGGCACGCCGACCGTGACGACGTCACCGCCTTCCACCGAGCCCGGCGTGTCTCTCCCGACCCGACGCAGGTCGTCTCGGCCTCGACCTGGAACCGGGGCGTCGCTGCCTTGGACAAGTTCTACACATGGGCGGTGGACGAGGCCCTGGTCGAGCGGACGCCGTTCAAGCACTACGAGGGCTCGCGGCGCACTGGCTCCGGGCAGCAGGTACGCGTCCGCAACAACCGCGCGGCAGAGAAAGCCGCCAAACGCGGGAACGTGAAGTTCCTCTCCGTTCCCCGCTACGCAGCCTTCCGCGACATCGGCCTACGGGGCCAACTGCGGACGGGCACCGCCGATTCGAGCTTCCGAGGCCGCAATGCGGAGCGAAACGTCGTCATGGCCGAGCTGCTGGTAACCACCGGCTTGCGCATCGAGGAGGCCGCCTCGCTCTGCTGGCCGGAACTCCCGGCCCTGGACAGCCAGACGAACACGAAGAGCGTGCCCTTCGACCTGGCGCCGCCGACAGCCAAGCGGGACAAGGGACGCAAGATCCTCTTGCCCCATCGAGTCCTGCGCGCCGTGGCCGACTACGTGGAGATCGAGCGCTCCCTAATGCTGGACCGCTGGCGTGCCCGCGGCTGTCCGCTGCCGGCCGGCGCAGTGGTGGGGAGTCAAGCCGACCGGCGAGGTGTGCGGGTACCCATGAAAGACGGCAAGCTCCGAAGGGTGCCCTGGTCGCGTTTGCCACCGGCACTCCGATCCCGTCTGTACCTCGTTGACGATCAGGGCCGTGCCCTCGGCCCGGCGTGCGTCTGGCTGGGCCAGGAGGGGCGGCCTGTGTCTCTGTCTGCCTGGGAGTCGGTCTTCGTGCGGGCCTCGGAGAGATGCCGTACGTGCGGGATCGACGTCGACGCCACACCGCACGTACTCAGGCACACCTTCGCCGTGCATCTGCTGTCTGCGTTGATCCAGGAACAGATCGGCTCGGTGGAGAAGGGCGAGATGAACGACGGCGTGTACCGACGCATCATCGGCGACCCGCTCGATCACCTTCGCCGCCTGTTGGGGCATTCCTCGATCACCACGACGTACATCTACCTCGGCTGTACCGACCAGGCCCAGGCCCTGATCGACGGCGCGGTGGATGCCTGGGCGTCCGAGGTCGTGGACACGGCACATCACGTGTCGCATGAAATCGACAACTCCTCTACTCAGGCGCCGGGAGCGAACCCGTGGTAGGCCGGGGGCGGCGTAAGGCACGATTGAACGCACCCTCACCCCAGTTCGTCGACCCGGCTCCGGCCACGCTCGGACTTCTGAGGTTCGAGGTCACTTTCCCGGACAACCGGACGGCCGTCGTGGACTGGACCCGGGAGCCGCAGCAGTGGCTGCTGGGGGCTCTGGGAGCCGAGTTGGCAGCTTCGTGCGACGTGGGGCAGGGAACTGGTTCACCACATACGCTCCGCAATCGCGCGCGCTCGTGCCTGCTGTGGGTGCGGTGGCTCGACTCCACGGAAGCGATGAACGTCCGCGTCAGCGACCTCCTTCCGCACCACCTCGACGGATTCGAGAGCCACCTCCGGGAGGGCCATCCAGTATTCTCCCGGACGCCCTACGCGCGTATCGCTGACGTCGTGTGGATCTTGCGCCGGCTCGGCGAGAAGGACCAAGGACTATCCCCCTCGATGCTCCGGAGGCTCTCCTACACATCCACTGGCCCGGTAGGCTCCTATACCCCTCGCGACGCCTACTCGCCGCACCTCGTCGAGCAGCTACGCACTGCCGCACGTTCCGATGTCGATAACGCGGTCCGACGCCTGACGCTGGACGGGCCGGCGCTCCTGGCACGGGGGCAGGACCCGCGGATCGCAGGCTGGGACTCCGACCCGAATGTGTTGTGGGAAATCTCCCGGACCCACGGGACCTTCACACGGACACAGTTGGCCGATCTTGTCGGCACGGCACTGGCCAATGCGCACACTCCCGGCCGTCTTGCACCCTTGGTGTACCCGACCAGCCGCGACGTGTTCGCTCTGCTCCTGCTGTTCTGTCTCGAAAGCGGCATGGAGGTGGAAGCGGCCAGAGAGCTGACCGCCGACTGCTTGAAGAATCCCAACCGGGGCTATGTGCAGGTCGAATACCTCAAGCGACGACGGCACGGCCAGGAATGGAACACGATCAGGGTCCGGGACGGTTCCTCCAACTCACCGGGCGGGCTGCTTCGGCTGGCCTTGCGGCTCACAGCGCCTGTCAGAGAGGCCACCGACTCGCCGGCGCTTTGGCAGTTCAGAACGAAGGATGGGATCCTGTCCGCCGGACTCAGCGCTGGAGCTGCGTCGAGTGCGGCTCGGAGCTTCGTCTCGACACACCGGCTCACGGATGCCGGGAAACCCTTCGACCTGCGACTGTCGCGACTTCGGAAGACACACAAGGCCGCTGTCTACAAGGTGACCGGCGGCAGGATGTCGGCGTTCGTGCAGGGCCATTCGCCGGACGTCGCCGCGGCGCACTACGCAGACATCCCCTCACTGCGCGCTCTCCACGAACAGGCAGTGGCGGACGGCCTGCAGGACGCACTCGCTGACGCCCAGACTCCCGCGATCCTGACGCCGGAAGAGGAAGAGCGCCTCACTCAACAACCGGCGGATGCAGTTGAGTTGCTTGGGATCCCGGCCGAGCAACTACCGCCACTCCTATCCGGTGAATCCGACCTGTGGCTGTCGTCCTGCCGCAGCTTCTTCGACTCGCCTTTCGGAGTCAAAGGCAAGCCCTGCCCTGCCTCCTTCTTCGCCTGCCTGGGGTGCAGTAATGCAGTTATCACCCGAAGAAAACTCCCAGCAATCCTGGCCTTCCTCAACCACATCGAGACCGAACGGGCCAAGACACCCGCAGCGGAGTGGAAAGCGCGGTTCGGCAACGCTCACCAGCAGATTCTGCAATTGATCATCCCGAGGTTCAGCCAGCGTGACGTGCTGGACGCCAGGGCAATCGCCGAGTCTTCCGAACGCCTGCTCTTTCTTCCCCACAACCTGTTGGGAGGCCACTGATGCCCGCACAGCCTCTTCCACGCGATGTCGCCGCCAGCCGTCCTTCCGACGCGACAGCCGTACTGTCCGGACGCCCTCTCACCGCTGATCCATCCCTCATGCCGCGATTCGGAGACCGCGTCTGGAATCTCGCGGTCGCCGGGCATGCCGGAAACCGCTACGCAAGCGAGTTCTTCATCGACTTCGAGTCACTCAGCGATGTCACACGGCGCGAGGCGGCGCGCGAGTTCCTGTTCTGGAGACTCAACACCCGCCCCGTTCGCGGTCCCCTTCCGTCCATCTCGACAGTGTCGGCTGAATGGTGGAACCTGCGGTGTTTCCTCCGATTCCTCGACTCCGAACACGACGGGCTTCGCCTGGACGCCGTGACGCAGCCGGTTCTCGATTCCTACCTGGTTCACTGCCGGGCCGAGGAACTGATGCACAGCGGCATGCGTCACCGTCTCCAGGTCATCCCACGCCTCCACCTCGCGGCAGAGGCCATGCCGACGGACGCACTGGCGACCAATCCCTGGAACGGCCGCCCCCTCACACGCATCATCGGCGTCCCTGTCGTGAGCAAGCACGAGAACCAAACGCCCCGAATCCCGCCCCAGGTCATCGCCCCGCTGGTGCAAGCGGCCCTGTTCTACGTCCGCACCGCGGCATCGGACATCATCAACGCACGTGCGGAGCTGATGGAACTGCAAGCCAACGTCCATGAGATCCAGGGGCAGTCACTCGCCCGCCTGGACCGCTACCTCGACGGCCTCGCAACCGACGGGCGAGGTGTCCCGGTGCTGGATGGTGCCGGTCTCCAACCTCACCTGGCCGGTTCACCCGCCTACACGTACATCATGCGCAAGTCGGGAGCAGGACGAGGGGTCGCCAGCGGCTCCTACGCCAACCACATCGTGAGCGCACTGGAGCGGCTCGGGCCCGAGCCCGGCGGCATGGACACACCCATCACTCCACATCCGCAGACCGGGCGGCCGTGGCGGGACAGGTTCAGCCCTCCCGCCGTTTCCCATGAGGAGCGGCTCCTGCGGGCCGCCTGCTACATCCTCATCGCCTACCTGTCCGGTATGCGGGACTCCGAAGTCAAAGAACTCCGGGACGGCTGCCACTTCACCGAGCGGAGCGCAGACGGTGTCGTCGTCAGGCACAAGGTGCGCTCCCAACTCATCAAGGGTGGGCGAGGCGCACCGGAAAGCTGGGTCGTCATCGAGCCCGTCGCGCAAGCCATCGACGTCCTGCAACGCCTGCCCCACCGTGACCTGCTGTTCTGCCGCCCAGTAACAGGACGACCGCACTCGACGATCTCTGCCAACCGCATGAATGACAACCTCAACGAGTTCCTGGCTCACTGCGCCGACATCGGATTTCCGGTGCCCGATGTCGATGGAGAACCGTGGAACCTTACGACCCGCCAGTTCCGCAGGACCGTGGCCTGGCACATCGCACACCGCCCGTTCGGCACCGTGGCCGGGATGATTCAGTACAAGCATCTCTCCGTGGGCATGTTCGAGGGGTACGCGGGTACTTCCTCTTCTGGCTTTCGCGCGGAGGTGGCTGCTGAGGAAGCCCTGGCCCGCTTGGCCGACGTCGTGGAGCGCTACGAGGATTTCAAGGCAGGCGTACGCTCGGCCTCCCCGGGCGGGCCCCGGACGGACAACGAGTTCGCACGGGTACAGCAAGAGCTCCAAGATTTCCCAGGCAGGGTCGTCGATGAGCGACGCCTGCACTCCATGCTCAAGGCCTCCGCACGCACCCTGCACATCGGAACGCTCAACGACTGCTACTACCAGCCCGAGACCGCTTTGTGCCGTACGCCGAGCGGCGAGGACCGACCTCTGCTCAACAGCTGCCGCCCCGATCGCTGCGGCAACTCGACCATCACGACCCGGCATCGCAGCGGGTGGGAAGCGGCACGCGGAGATACCGAGCGCGCGCTGGCCTTTGTCGGCCTCTCCGATCTCCAGCGAACGGCTCTGCGAGGGCACCTCAACGACGTCACCAAAGTGATCGAGGGTATCGACCGTGCCAACGACTGACCCACCCGAAACAGCCCTCCGAGCGGCCTCTGAACGCCTACTCCGAGGAGAGCCCACCCGTAGCGACGGTTCTCTGACCGTCGCCTCACTCGCCGTTGAAGCCGGCGTCAGCAGAGCCAGCGCCTACCGCTACCCGCATGTTCTGGCAGAATTCCGAAACCTCGTAGCCGATCGAGAAGAAGCAGCCACGCCCTCAGCGTCCCTCCGGCAGGAGGTCCAGGCCCTGAAGGGTGCCGAGCGCCGACTCCGCCAAGAGCATGCGCGCGAGGTCCGGGAGCTGCGTTCCTCGATCAACGTCCTCGCACAGCAGGTTCAGCTCCTCACACTGGAGAACCAGCGTCTCTCCAAGGCAGCTGAGCGAAGCGATCGCGTCACTCGTATCGATCGCCGCTGATCGATACGACTGAGCGGCACGGTATCCCGCTTGCAGAAGGTGATCCCACTGGCCATCCTCAAGGCGGCGATGCGCCGGCCCATCCCGCCCTACGCTCCCGATCACGAGATCGACTGCTGAGCGAGCATCGTCAACAACCACGGGGAGCAACGTGCCGTCTTTCGTCTACCGGATCACCAAGTACGACCCTGCCGACCGCGACGAGCACGGCAGCTATATCGGCGCTGAGGACTCGACCAGCGACCACGGACCCGTCGAGGCTGCCTATCTGGAAGCAATTGCCGCCTTCGCCGAGGACACCGGCATCGACCACCTGGTCATTCGCGAGCCGGGGATCTCCGGCCTTGCCCACTTCGGCCTGGAGCCGGCGGTCGACGGCCACGGCCTTGCCGGGCTCTTCCCACCCGACCTCAGCGGGTTCCACGACGGTGCAGAGGTGCCCGTCTCCCTCGGCCTGGAGCTGGTCAGGGGCATGCTCCGCGACAACGGTGCCTGGTGCCGTCTGGCGGTGGAGGACAAGTTCGACGTACAGGTCGGTTGGGACCAGTACGTCTACATCAGCAGCGACAAGGCCTGCGAGCGCGCCGGTGCCCACACCCGTGCTCTCGGTCTCTTCCCGGAGCAGCTGGAGGCCTCGCCCTACGACACGGACTTCGATGAGCCCGGCGTGCAGCGGCCCGCCGACGAGGACTTCTGGAGCCGTCTGCGCTGGTCCGTCGCCATGCGGCAGGCAGCGATACTGGAGGAGGGCTACCTCCACAATGCCTCCCGCTGGCACCGCCTCACCGAAGACACACTCGATGCGGTACGCGCCCGACTCACCCCGCGTGCCCAGTTGACCGTCTGGCCTGACCTGTCCACCGATGTCAACGCGGTCCTCGCCTCGCTTCCCAACGAGGGTCCGGTGGAGTTCGTATGGGAGGACGAGAACGGGGCGCTCTCCAGCACGATGGTCGACGAGTCCGACTACAAGGAACTGGCCGCCCGGGTGGCAGGCGCCCGTGCCGCCACGGCCCTGTCTTTGACCCTCGACGAACGCCACCCGCTGTTTACCGCGGTCCTGCCCGACAGCGACGGCGTCTTGCGCGCCCGCTGGAGGACCGATCCTACGCCGAGTGACCGGAACTGGGCCCTTCTGAAGACTCTCCACCGCGGGCAGATCTGCACCGGCACGGTCACGGAGATCGCCGGCTTCGGTGTGACCTTTGTGGACATCGGCGGCTTCATCGCGATGATCAACATTCCCGAGCTTTCCTGGCGGCGCTTCGAACACCCCTCTGACATCGTCACTGTCGGCCAGGAAATCTCGGCCGAGATCCTCGACGTCGACTTGGTGCGCGAGCGTGTGTCGCTGTCCCTGAAGGCACTGCAAGAGGACCCGATGCCGCAGTTCGTACAGCAGGTCGGCCAGACGGTGACCGGCGTCGTGACCAAGCTCGTACCGTTCGGCGTCTTCGTCCGCATCGAAGACAGAGAGGACGGCCTCGAAGGTCTGGTGCACGTCACCGAGCTGGCCGAGGGACACGTGGTTCGGCCCGAGGACGTGGTTCAGGTCGGAGACACTCTTACGGTGAAAATCGTGGAGGTCGACCTTCCACGGCATCGGATCACTCTCTCCCACCTGCAGGCTCTCGCGCCCGGAGAGAGCTGACCGGCGCGGTCATCCCCTCCGGGGAATGAGCGGCCAGGCCGGCTCGACGACTGTCGTCGGATCCGCGGTACGCCGCAGATAGGCCTGCAACGAGACCGACTGTTCAGCTGCCGCGCGCACCTGAAGGTCATGCAGATCCGCCAATGGCATCAGGCCCACGGGCCCGTACCTCTCACCCATGCGTCGCACCACGCGGGCGGCGGCCACGGCATCGGCCCTCGCATTATGCGCGTCGTCGAGCGACACCCCGTAGTGAGCACACAGCGCGTGAAGGGCCCGCTTACCCTTCCGGTACTTGTCGATGTGCTTGTCGATCACCAGCGGATCGATGACGGGCGAAGGCGCGCTTCCCAACCGCTCGCTGATCGACTCGATCTCGAAGCGCCGACACTCACGGTCCAGCAGCGACAAGTCGTAGCGTGCGTTCATCACCACCAGAGGCGTCCCCGAGCGCAGCCCCTCGGCGACGGCCTGCGCGATCTCCTCGATGGCCGAAGCGGCCGGTACCCCGTGCTCGCGGGCGTATTCCGTCGAGATGCCATGGATCGCCGACGCCTGCTCGGGTATGGCTACCCCGGGATTCAGCAACCAGGTTCGCTCGGCCGAGACGGCCCCGGCCGAATCCAGGCGCACGACCGCCGCCGTCACAATGCGGTCGGTTTCGACGTCGGTGCCCGTGGTCTCCAGGTCAAAGGCCACCAATGGACCACTGATCCAGCTCATCACGCGGCCACCATTCCGGCGTGGGCTGCCGGCTGGCGCCGCGCTTCGCCATGAGACACCTGAGACGTGACTGGCGTGCGGGGATAAAACGCCGCGTTGTACGCGACGACCACCGCCCCCTGCCGCCAGCACGCGACCAGCGCCGCCGCGACCTCGTCCGCGACCTCCCGCGCCGGCCGGCCCTGCGCGACCGCTCGCTCGGTCGAGATCCCGTGGATCGCCGACGCCTGCTCCGGGATCGCCACGCCCGGGTCCGCGAGCCAGCCGCGCCGCTCGCCCACCACGCCGTCCCGTACCTCGACCACCGCGGCCGTCACGATCCGCGACCGCGCCGGCTCCGTGCCGGTCGTCTCCAGGTCGAATCCGACCAGCACTCCCCGGTGCCACTCCCCCATGGCGTGCCCCTCCCCCGCTTCTTTCGGTCAACGGCTTTCAGCCTGCCACGGGCCACTGACACCCCGGTCGCCCCGCACGGCAAGCGCGCCTCAGGACACCGGCCGGGAGTCCTCCCACACCGACTCGAACTCCTCCCGGTACGTCGTGAACAGCCCGTGGTCCGCGTCCCGCGGCACCCCGCGACCGCCCCCGCGCAGCACCAGGACCGGCGCCTCCATGCCCCGCGCCCGCCGCAGGTAGGACTGGACGACGGCGATCCCCGAGTTCTCCCCCTCCACCAGGTAGGCGGTGAAACGCGGCGTCTCGTCGAAGACGTGGATCGCGAACCCCGACGGGTCCCGCAGTCCGGCGCGGACCCGCCGTACGTGCAGGATGTTCATCTCCACCGAGCGGCTCAGCTCGCCCTTGCGCAGGCCCAGCTCCCGCTCGCGCCGCTTGACCGCGCTGCTGGCCGGGTTCAGGAACAGCAGCCGTACCCGGCAGCCGGCCTCGGTGAGCCGCACGAGTCTTCGGCCCGAGTAGTTCTGCACCAGCAGGTTGAGGCCTATGCCGATCGCGTCCAGCCGGCGCGCGCCCCCGAAGAGGTCCTCGGCCGGCAGCTGCCGCTGCAGGCGCACCCGGTCGGGGTGCACGGAGATGACGTCCGCGTAGCGGTCGCCCACCAGGTCCTCGACCGCGTCGATGGGCAGCCGGTCCGCGCCGGGGCTGCCCGCACCGCCGCCGAGCACCTCCAGCAGCCGCGCCGAGGCCCGCTCCGCCTGGGAGAGCACGGCCTGCGACAGGGCGCGGTTGCGCGAGACGACGTTGCGCGTGACCTCCAGCTCGTCCAGGGCCAGCTCGATCTCGCGCCGGTCGTCGAAGTACGGCTCGAAGCAGGGCCAGTGCTGGACCATCAGCTCCCGCAGCTGCGGGAGCGTCAGGAAGCTGAGCACGTTGTCGTCGGCCGGATCCAGCAGGTAGCCCTTGCGGCGGCTGACCTCGCGCACCGCGACCGCCCGCTGCACCCACTCCTGCCCGGCGGGGCCCGCGGCCGCGACCACCCAGTCGTCCTCGCCGTGCACCGGCTCGTAGATCGGGCGCAGCACCGCGCCGACGACCGCCCGCAGCCGCTGTTCGATGAGATTCAGCCAGATGTACGCACGGCCCGCGCGCTGGGCGCGGGTGCGGACCTCGGTCCACGCGTCCGCACCCCAGTCCAGCTCGGCCCCGGTCCGTATCGTCCCGGCCGGCTCCGGACCCGCCAGGGACACCGCTCCGGCGGCGACCCCGCCGGAGCCGCCGCCCGGTGCCTGCTCCGCCGGGCCGCCCTCGTGACCGCCGTCACCAGGGGGCAGCTCCAGACCTCCCGAGCTCACCCGTGCACCGCCTTCCGCTACCCCTCCAGTGATCAAGGAAGGGTACTCCGCGTACGCGGCCCGATGCAGCCGGATGGTCCCTACACCGGCCGTCCGTTGACCCGATCATGCGATGCGCGCATCGTCGGCCGACCTGACTGTCAGGTCTACGGGGTCACCCGGTAGGCCCAGCCCAAGTCCCCACGCGCCGCCCCTCTTTCGGGGAAGATCTGGAGCGGACGTAAGTGACCCATGCCGGATCGGGAGTGGAAGAGTCGCAGCTATGCAGGTCTGGCCGGGACAGGCGTACCCCCTCGGCGCCACGTACGACGGCGCCGGCACCAACTTCGCGGTCTATTCGGAGGCCGCCAGACGCATCGAGCTGTGCCTGTTGCACGACGACGGCTCGGAGACCGCCGTCGAACTGCGCGAGACGGACGCGTTCGTGCGGCACGCGTACCTGCCGGGCGTCATGCCCGGTCAGCGGTACGGCTTCCGGGTGCACGGCCCGTACGAGCCGGAACGCGGCCGGCGGTGCAATGCCGCCAAGCTGCTGCTGGATCCGTACGCCCGTGCGATCAGCGGGTCCATCGCGTGGGGGGAGGAGGTGTACGGCTATCACTTCGGCCGCCCGGACTCGCGCAACGACCTGGACTCGGCGCCGCGCACGATGAGTTCGGTCGTGGTCAATCCGTACTTCGACTGGGCCAACGACCGGCCGCCGCGCACCGAGTACCACCACACGGTGCTGTACGAGGCCCATGTGAAGGGCCTGACCATGCGCCACCCGGACCTGCCGGAGGAGCTGCGCGGGACGTACGCCGCGCTCGCGCACCCCGCGGTGATCGGGCACCTGACCAAGCTCGGGGTCACGGCGCTGGAGCTGATGCCGGTCCATCAGTTCGTCAACGACCACCGGCTGGTGGACGACGGGCTGAGCAACTACTGGGGCTACAACACCATCGGCTTCTTCGCCCCGCACAACCGCTACGCCTCGGGCGATCGCGGGCAGCAGGTGCTGGAGTTCAAGTCGGCGGTCCGCGCGCTGCACGAGGCGGGGATCGAGGTGATCCTCGACGTGGTCTACAACCACACCGCCGAGGGCAACCACCTCGGGCCGACGCTGTCCTTCCGGGGGCTGGACAACGCCTCGTACTACCGGCTGGCGGAGGACCCGCGCTACTACACGGACACCACCGGCACCGGGAACTCGCTGCTGATGCGGTCCCCGCACGTGCTCCAGCTGATCATGGACTCGCTGCGCTACTGGGTCACCGAGATGCACGTCGACGGCTTCCGCTTCGACCTGGCGGCCACGCTGGCGCGGCAGTTCCACGAGGTGGACCGGCTGTCGTCGTTCTTCGACCTGGTGCAGCAGGATCCGGTGGTCAGCCAGGTGAAGCTGATCGCCGAGCCCTGGGACCTGGGCGAGGGCGGCTACCAGGTGGGCAACTTCCCGCCGCTGTGGACCGAGTGGAACGGAAAGTACCGCGACACCGTACGGGACCTGTGGCGGGGCCAGCCGCGCACGCTCGCGGAGTTCGCGGGGCGCCTGACCGGCTCCTCCGACCTCTACCAGGACGACGGACGGCGGCCGCTGGCCTCCATCAACTTCACCACCTGCCACGACGGTTTCACGCTGCACGACCTGGTCTCGTACAACGAGAAGCACAACGAGGCCAACCGGGAGGGCAACCGGGACGGCGAGAGCCACAACCGGTCCTGGAACTGCGGGGTGGAGGGTCCGACCGAGGATCCCGAGGTGCTGGAGCTGCGGGCCCGCCAGATGCGCAACTTCACGGCCACGCTGATGCTGTCGCAGGGTGTGCCGATGCTCAGCCACGGCGACGAGTTCGGCCGCAGCCAGGGCGGCAACAACAACGCCTACTGCCAGGACAACGAACTGTCGTGGGTGGAGTGGCCCGATCCCGGCAAACCGCCGCCGGTGCTGCTGGAGTTCACCCGTCAGATGGTGTGGCTGCGCCGCAACCACCCGGTGTTCCGGCGCCGCCGGTTCTTCCACGGCCGGCCGGTGGAGGGCACCCACGACGAGCTCTCCGACATCGCCTGGTTCACCCCGCACGGGGAGGAGATGCGGGCCCGCGACTGGCAGGCGCAGAACACCCGTGCGCTGGCGGTGTTCCTCAACGGCGAGGCGATCTCCGAGCCGGGCCGGCGCGGGGAGCGGCTCACCGACGACTCGTTCCTGCTGATGTTCAACGCGAGCCCCGATCCGCAGGACTTCACCCTGCCGGCCGGGCACGGCGCGCAGTGGCGGGTGGTCGTGGACACCGCGCGGGCGGAAGTACTGGCACCCGGTACCGGGCCGCAGTACGCGGCCGGGGACCGGGTGGCGTTGACAGGACGGAGTCTGGTGGTGCTTCAGCGGCCGGCGTAGGCCGCCGCGTCACCCGGGAGAGCGGGGGTGCGGATCGGCGCGCCCGCCGGGACCGCGGGGCTGTGGGTCCGGGTCGCGGGCACCCGGGTGGCCAGCGCGATCGTCAGGCAGGCCGCGGCCGCGCCGACCGCGACCGCGAAGGCCCCGGCCGGCCCGTACCACTCGGCGAGCCGCCCGGACACGGCCAGCGCGGCCGCCTGGCCCGCCACCAGCGAGCTGGCGGCGAAGGCCATCGACTCGGCGAGCCGGGCCGGGGCCACCACCCGCTCGGTGAGCGCGAACGCGGTGATCAGGTGAGGTGCGTACGCCGCGCCGAGGACGGTGACGACGGCGTACAGGCTCCACAGGCTGTCGGCGAACAGCAGCGGGACCGACAGCACCAGGGCGGCGCAGGTCGCCGCCCGCCAGCGCAGGCAGAGCCCGTAGCGGGCGGGCAGCGCGCCGAGGGCCAGGCCCACGCCGGCACTGGCCACGCCCATGGCGGCGTAGACGACACCCGCCTGTCCCGGCGCGCCCGACCGGGCGGTGAGCGCGGCGATTCCGGCCTGGCAGGCGCCGAACATGGCGCCCTGCAGGGCGAGCGAGCCGCGGACTGCGTACACGACCCCGTGCCGGCGGCCGCGGCGCGGCTTCCCGGCCCGCGCGGGGGGCTGCCCGGCCGTGACGGTGGCGGTCGGGTGCAGGGCGTACGCGGCTCCGAAGCAGGCGACCAGGGCGGCGGCTCCGCCCAGGGCGACGGCGGGGTGCGCGACGAGCGCGGCGAGGCCGACCAGGGCCGGGCCTATGACGAACGAGACCTCGTCCAGGGTGCCTTCGAGCGAGTGCACGGCCGCGACCACGCCCTCGTCGGCCTTCGTGCGGTGGGCGAGGGCCACGGAGCGGGCCCGGGCCAGCGGCCCGATCAGCGGTACGGAGGCGCCGGTGACGGCACCCAGCGCGGCGAGCGGGACCGTGCCGAGGCCCGCGAGGGCCCCGGTGACCAGGGCGCCGGTGGCGAGGGCGTTCACGGCGGCGGCGGCGAGGACGACGGGCCGCTGCCCGCGGCGGTCGGCGAGGCGGCCGAGGAGGGGGCCGCACACCACCTGCCCGGCGGAGAGGGTGCCGCCCACGATGCCGGCGGCCGCCAGGGATCCGCTGGTCTGCGCGACCAGCAGCACGCTGCCGAACTGGGACATCGCCACGGGGAGTCGGGCGAGGAAGGAGACGAGCGGGAGAAGGGGCCCGGTGAGGGCGATGACTTTGCGATAGGTGTCGACGGTTCCGGCCACTCGAGGAACGCTAACGCGGCGCAGTCACCCGGATGCACTGGGCAATGGCACGGAAATCGTCAGGCTGGGTACGTACGTTCTCATGACCCAGCAGTACTCGAGCACCCGTCGGGGCCGCGTACGCCCCGCCGCCACCTACCGCCTGCAACTGCGCCCGGAGTTCCCCTTCGCGGCGGCCGCGGCAGCCGTACCGTACCTGGCCGCGCTCGGCGTGTCCCACCTGCACCTGTCGCCGGTGCTGGAAGCGGTCCCCGGCTCGGCGCACGGCTACGACGTGGTCGACCACACCCGGGTGCGGGAGGAGCTCGGCGGGGAGGAGGGCCTGCGCACGCTCGCGGCGCGGGCGCGGCGGCACGGGCTGGGGCTGGTGCTGGACATCGTCCCGAACCACATGGCGGTCCCGGCGCCGCTGCGGCTCAACGGGCCGCTGTGGGAGGTGCTGCGCGCCGGGCCGCAGTCGCCGTACGCGCGCTGGTTCGACATCGACTGGCCGGCGGGCGGGGGCCAGGTGCTGCTGCCGGTGCTGGAGCGGCCGCTGGAGGGGTGCGGGCCGGTGGTGGCGGACGGCGCGGTGCTGCGCGTCGGCGACCACGAGTTCCCGCTGCGGGAGGGGACTGCGGGGCTGGCGCTGCCGGAGCTGCTGGCGGCGCAGTTCTACCGGCCGGCGTGCTGGCGCGAGGCCCGGACGTCGCTCAACTACCGCCGGTTCTTCACCATTTCGGAACTGATCGGGGTCCGTGTGGAGGATCCGGAGGTGTTCGCGGCCACCCACGCCAAGGTGCTGGAGCTGGTCCGGGACGGGGTGGCCGCGGGACTGCGCATCGACCACGTGGACGGGCTGGCCGACCCGGAGGGCTATCTGCGGCGGCTGCGCGCGGAGGTGGGGGACGACTGCTGGGTGGTGGTCGAGAAGATCCTGGCCCGGGACGAGCGGCTGCCGGCCTCGTGGGCGGCGGCGGTCGCGGGCACCACGGGCTACGACGCGCTGCACCGGCTGGACGGGGTGTTCCTGGACCCGGCGGGGGTGGTGGAACTGGCGCGGGCGTACGCGGAGTTCACCGGCCTGCCGGGGTGGGAGGCGACCGAGCGGGAGTGCGCGCGGGAGGTCCTGACGGTTGACCTGGCGGCGGAGCTGGCGACGCTGGAACGGATGGCGGGGGCCGGCCCGTACCACGATGTCCCCGAACTGTCCTCGGCGATCAGGGAATTACTCATCTCCTATCCCGTCTACCGGCCCTATCCGGGTGCGGCGGCACTGCCGGAGGCGGCCCTGGTGGGGGCCCGGAAGCGGGCGCCGGCGCCGGCGGTGGACGCCGTGGCGGAGCTGGTGCTGCGCGACGCGGCGTTCGGCGCCCGGTTCGCCCAGACGTCGGCGGCGCTGCGCGCCAAGTCCCTGGAGGACCGGGCGTTCTACCGGTTCGCGCCGCTGCTGTCGGCCACGGAGGTGGGCGGCGAGCCGGGGAGCCCGGCGGTGTCGGTGGCGGAGTTCCACGCGTACGGCGCGCGCACGGCCGCGCACTGGCCGGACGCGGGCACGGTGCTGTCGACGCACGACACCAAGCGCAGTGCGGACGTGCGCGCCCGGATCGCGGCGCTGAGCGAGGACCCGGCGGCGATGGGCCGCCCCGACGGCCGTGACCCCCAGCTGGCCTGGGTGGCCCGGCAGACCTCGCTGGGCCTGGGTCCGGCCCCGGACCGTGAGGAGCGGCTGGCGGCGGCCCTGCTGAAGGCGGCCCGGGAGGCGGGGCTGCGCACGAGCTGGACGGAGGCCGACGAGGCGTACGAGGCGGGCATCGCGGAGCACGTCCCGGCCGGGTGGGAGCTGCCGGCCGGGCTGGAGGCGGCCGCCCGCGCCAATGTGCTGGGCATGACCGCGCTGCACCTGACCGTGCCGGGCGTGCCGGAGGTCTACCAGGACTGCGAGGCCGGCTACCGGGCCCTGGTCGACCCCGACAACCGGCGCCCGGCCCGCTTCCACCGCGAGGCGCTGGCGCGGCTCGACGCGGGCACGCGGCCGTCGGGCCTCTCGGAGGAGAAGCTGGCCCTGACGGCGGCACTGCTGCGGCTGCGGCGCGACCGGCCGGAGCTGTTCACCGGGTACGCCGCCCTGCGCCCCGCGGGTCCGGCGGCGGACCACCTGGTGGCGTACGGCCGCGGGCCGGGCCTGGTGGTGGCGGTGACCCGGCTCTCGCACCGCCTGCGGGCGGCGGGCGGCTGGCGCACCACGACCCTGGAACTCCCCCCGGGCACCTGGCTCCCCCTCCTGCCGGGGGCGGCCGGGGCTGCGGAACCGGGACCGGCGTACCGGGGCACGGTGCCGGTGGCCCGGCTGCTGCGGGACACCCCGGTGGCGGTCCTCACCTCGCCCCCCGCCGACGGAACGCGGGACGCGCCGCCGACATGACCGGCGCGCGGGCGGCCGGCTGGGGGGCGGACGCGAGGGGCGGCTGGCAGCGGGCGGGCGGGGGGCGGGCGGTGGCCGGTCGGGCGGGCCGGGGGCGGGCGGTGGCCGGTCAGGCGGGCCGGACCGTTCGGTCAGGACGGGCTCAGGAGGCGGACGAACTCCCGGGCGGATCCGCTCGGTTCCACCCGGGAGAACACGGCCGGCTCCCGGCGCCACGGCGGGTCCACCGACAGCTGGACGCGGTCCTCGCGTGTCCGAGATGATCGCCGAGAGCCAGCTGATCGTGGGATGGGACGCCGAACCGGGGGGACGTCGCACGGCACGTCCACGCCCACCCGACGCTGTCCGAGGCCGTCGGGGAGGCGTTTCCTGAGACCGGCGGGGCGGGGCTCCACCAGCAGTAGTGCGGATCCGGCCCCATCGCGTGGCCCGCACAGCAGTACATCGGCCGCCCGGCGGGCACAGCATCCCTTGTGACCCTCATCCGTGACATGTGTTACCCCACACCGCATGAACTCGCCCTGGCCGGACGCGCACTGGCCGACGAACATCCCGGACTGGTCCGGCTCCGCCAGGCCGGCACCTCCCGGGGCGGGCGGCCGCTGTGGCTGCTGTCCGTGGCCGGCCGGCCGACGGGCAACGGCAACGGCCGGGCGGGCGGCGGACAGGCGGGCGGCGGCGGCGGCCGGCGCAACGTACTGGTCGTCGCCGGGGCCCACGCCAACGAGCCCGTCGGCGGCGCCACCGCGCTCTCCGTCGCCCGCCGGGTCATCCACGATCCGGCCCCGCGCGCCGGGTGCGGCTGGCATTTCCTGCTGTGCGCCGATCCGGACGGCGCGGCCCTGCACCGCACCCCCCGCCCGTACTCGCTGCTCGACTACCACCGCAACTTCTACCGGCCACCGGGCCCCGAACAGCCCGAGTGGGCCCCGTCTTTACTGCCTCCCGACCGGCTCCCGCCCGAGACCCTGACCCTGACCGCGCTGATCGACGAGCTCCGGCCGCTGCTCCAGGTCTCCCTGCACGGGACGGACCTCGGGGGCAGCTGGGTCCAGCTGACCCGCGGCATACCGGGGCTCGCCGAGCCGTTCGCCAAGTCCGCCGCCGAGCTGCGCATCCCTGTGGAGACCGGGGCCTCGGACGCGGCCGGCTGGCCCTCGCCCGGTCCCGGCATCTTCGTGATGCCGCAGCCCGGTACGGACGCCTCCGGCGTCTTCCACCCGGAGGACACCCGGCTGAGCACCTGGTACCACGCCCATGCCTACGACGGGACGACCGCGATCGTCGAGGCCCCCATGTGGGCCAGCGACCTGGTGGACGACCCCGCTCCGCACCCCGACCCCCGGCAGGCCCTGCGCGTCCTGGCCCGCCGGCTCACCGAGGACGCCGCGCAGGTGACCCGGGTCCTCGACGCGGCCCGGCCCGACCTGCCCGCCCATGACGAGGCCCTGGCCGCCCCGCTGCTGCGGGCGGTGGACTGGACGCTGGCCCTGATCCCCAAGATCACGGAGGCGTGGGCGGGGGGCGCGGCGCCGGCCGAGGCGACCGCGGCGTACATCGGGAGCATCGACGCCTTCGCGCGGCGGCTGGCGCTGCGGGCCGCCGCGATGCTGCTGCGGGTGCTGCGCTCGGTCGGGCACGGCGCGGCCGCGGAGCTGGACCGGCTGGTCACGGGCTGGTGCGAGGCCTTCGCGGCCCGGTTCCAGGCGCGCTGGGTTCCGGTGGCCACCCAGGTGGAACACCAGTCCCGGACGGTCCTGGCGGCGTACGCCCGGCTGGCCGCGGCGCACGCCGCCCGCGGCGTCGGCGCCGGCGTCGGGACCGCCATCGGGAACGGTGCCGGGACCGGCGTCGGGACCGGCGTCGTTCCGGTGGCCGCTCCCGCCGTCAGACCGGCGGCCGGTCCGTAGCGGCGGCGGGGGCAGGGGCGGCGGCCGCGGCCTCGGCCGGTACGGCCAGTCCGTACCGGCGCTTGGGCATGCCCACCGCGCCGGACCGGTCGTAGAAGCGGATCGCGCCCTCGTTCCACTCCGGGGTCTGCCACTGGACCTGCTCCATGCCCAGCGTACGGGCGAGCTCGGCGACCGCGTCCAGCAGCGCGGCGCCCAGGCCGTGCCCGCGCGCGTTCTCGGCGAGGTAGAGGCAGTCCATGTGCAGGAAGTACGCGGCGTCCCAGAACGCGAACTCCGGGGAGCAGGCGGCGTATCCGGCCACCGGGCCGGCCGGGTCGTCCGGATCCTGCGCGACCAGCACCCACAGCCTGGCGTCCGGCGCGAACAGCTGGGGGCCGAGCCGCTCGGCCAGGCCGGGCGGGCGGGGCGCCGCCTTCTCGTAGGCGGCGTGTTCGTGGACGAGCTCGACGAGCCGCGGCAGGTCCTCGGGGCGCGCGGGGCGCACCATCGGCATATCGGTCATGAACATCCGTTCGACAGGAGGTGGATCGCCGGACGCCGTCGGGCGGCCCGTGCCGGCGCTCAGTTCGCGGACAGCCGGTAGTTGACGCGGCCGAAGCCCACCTGATCCCCGTCGCGCACGACCGTGGCCCCGGTCACCCGGCGGCCGTTGACCGTGGTGCCGTTGGTCGAGCCGAGGTCGCGCAACACCCACAGGCCGTCCCGCAGGCTCAGTTCGGCGTGCATCCGGGAGACCGTCTCGTGGGTCAGCCGCAGCCCGTTGCCGGGGTCGCGGCCGATCCGCAGGGTCTCCGCGCCGAGCTGGGGCAGCAGCAGCCGGGGGAGCTTCTCGGCGTGCCAGGCACGGCGGACGCCGACGCTGACGGCCGAGGCCCTGCCGACCCAGGCGAACAGCCGCTTGACCCAGGGACTCTCGGGGGTGTCCAGGTCGGCGGTGAGCACCGCGAGGTCCTCGGAACGGCGGGCGACCAGGGCGAGTTCCATCCGGCGCAGGAAGGTGTCGTGCGAAAGCCGGCCCTGCGCCGCTCCTTCCCTGAGCAGGCCCAGGGCCCGGTCGCGCTCGGCATCGGTGAGCCGCGGCGCGGGGTAGGCGGGAAACTCGAAACTGGACGTCACAGGGTGATTGTCGGCCCGTCCTGCCCAGAGTGTCCAGAACTCCCCGGCCGCGCCCGGGATGATGGGCTCGGCAAGGCCGCAGGGCACCGTGGGCTACGAGGGGAACGTCCGTGCAGTTCGAGGTGTGGGCACCGCAGGCGGGACAGGTCGGGTTGCGGCTGGACGACGGCACGCACGCCATGGCGCGCGACCCGGAACGCGAGGGCTGGTGGGTGGTGTCGGCCCCGGCCACCGACGGGGACCGGTACGGCTTCCTGCTGGACGACGACCCGGCCGTACGGCCCGACCCGCGCGGGCGGCGGCTGCCCGACGGACCGGACGGGCTCTCGGCGGTGGTCGACGTCGAGGCCCTCGCGCCGGATCCGGAACGCCAGGCCCCTCCGCCGCGCACCCCGTTGCAGGACGCGATCCTGTACGAGCTGCACATCGGCACCTTCACCTCCGAGGGCACCTTCGACGCGGCCGCCGCCCGGCTGCCGCACCTGGCGGCCCTGGGCATCACCCATGTCGAACTGATGCCGGTCTGCTCCTTCCCCGGCCGGCACGGCTGGGGCTACGACGGGGTGGCGCCCTGGTCCGTGCACGAACCCTACGGCGGACCCGCCGGGCTCGCGCGCTTCGTGGAGGCCGCGCACACGCACGGCCTGGGCGTGGTGCTGGACGTGGTCCACAACCATCTGGGTCCCTCGGGCAACCACCTCCAAGCCTTCGGGCCGTACTTCACCGACACCCACCACACCCCGTGGGGCGCGGCCGTCAACCTCGACGCACCCGGCTCCGACGAGGTCCGCGCCTACTTCCTCGGCAGCGCCCTGGCCTGGCTGCGCGACCACCGGATCGACGGACTGCGCCTGGACGCCGTGCACGCGCTCGCCGACGGCCGGGCGCTGACCTTCCTCGAGGAGCTGGCGGCGGCCGTGGACGACCTGGCGGCCGAGCTCGGCCGTCCGCTGTTCCTGATCGCCGAGTCCGACCAGTGCGACCCCCGGACCACCGCGCCGCGCGCGGCCGGCGGCCTCGGCCTGCACGCCCAGTGGAACGACGACTTCCACCACGCCGTGCACTGCGCGACGACCGGCGAGTCCCAGGGCTACTACGCCGACTTCGCCCAGGAACCGCTCGCCGCCCTGGCCAAGACCATGAACCGGGTCTTCTTCCACGACGGCATCTGGTCATCCTTCCGCGGCCGCACCCACGGCCGCCCGGTGGACCGCCGCCACACCCCCGCGCACCGCTTCCTCGGCTACGCCCAGACCCACGACCAGGTCGGCAACCGTGCCCTCGGCGACCGCCTCTCCGCCTCCCTCTCCCCCGGCCTGCTGGCGTGCGCCGCCACCCTGACCCTGACCGGTCCCTTCGTGCCGATGCTGTTCATGGGCGAGGAGTGGGGCGCGCTCACCCCCTGGCAGTACTTCACCGACCACCCCGATCCGGCACTGGGCGAGGCCGTACGCACCGGCCGCCGCCGGGAGTTCGCCGCCCACGGCTGGCACGCCGAGGACATCCCGGACCCTCAGGACCCGGCCACCCGGGAACGCTCCTGCCTGGACTGGTCGGAGCCGGAGAAGGCGCCCCACGCCCGACTGCTGGACTGGTACCGCACGCTGATCACCCTGCGTCGCACCCACCCGGACCTGCGCGACCCGGACCTGGCCGCCGTCCGCGTCGCCTTCGACGAGGAACGCCGCTGGCTGACCTTCCGCCGGGGTGACGTCCGCGTGGTCGTCAACCTGTCCCCCGACCCGACGACGATCGCCCTGGGCCGCAACGGCGTCCGGGTCCTGGCCGCCTGGGAGCCGTTGGAACATCCCGGCCCCGACGGGCGCATCCACGTCCCCGGCGAGTCGGCGGTGGTCCTGGCCCCGTAGGCCCGTCGCACGGCCGGCCGTTCGACGCCGGCCGGCCGTTCGACGCCGGCCGGCCGTGCGGCGCGGCGGCCGTACGGCGCGGCGGCCGTACGGCGCGGCGGCCGTACGGCGCGGCGGCCGTACGGCGCGGCGGCCCGGGAGACCCCTGTACCCCCGGGCCGCCGCGAGTCAGGGGGCGTCCTGCGGGTGGGCAGGGTCCTCGGCGGAGTCATATATGAGCGTGCCCAAGGAGTCGTACCCCTTGATCCGCGGCGGGCGGTCGTCCTTGCGGTCGATGACCCCCGACGCCGCGTATCTGCCGTCCTCCACCCCGGCCTCCACGGTCTTCCCTCCGTAGGTGACGGTCACCTTGACGACACTGCGGTCCACGGTGCCGAAATCCCCCCACCGGTACGGCAGTTTCCAGGGCGCACCCTTGGGCACCGCCTGGCGCCACAGCTTGGCGGCGTTGGCGTCCTCCACCACCAGCGGGCTCTGCGCGGCGCGCGGCGCCCCGTGGCTCCCGGCGAAGCCGGCCACCCTCCCGCCGACGATCCGGCACATCATGGTCATCTCCGGAGCACTGTCCTTGACCGCCACGACCCAGTGGCCGTCGTCCGCCGCGGCATCGCCCGCCACCCGGTGGGCGAGGAGTATCCGCAACTCGTCCAGCCGGGCCCGCGGCCAGTCGTCGCCGGACACATGGCCCTCGTCCACGTAGCGCAGGCACTCGCCCAGCCAGTCCGAGGCCTGCTGGTACGTCACGTCCACCAGCTGATTGGCCGAGGCCGGCAGCTTGGGCCCATGGGTCACCGAGGCGCTGGCCGTGGGCGTGGCCGGAGCCATCGCCACATACCGCGCCGGGCCCCCGCCCTCGTCGGTCATCACGGTCAGCGCCACCGCGGGCACGGCCGCCAGCGCCGCCAGCCCGACCAGGGCGGCCGCCGTCACCGCCAGCTGCTTGCGGCGCTCGTGCCGGCCCTGGACGACGATCTCCGGGAACGGCGCCGGACCGGGCCGGACCTCCTGCGCGTCCTCGGCCAGCATCTCCCTCAGCCGCCGCTCCAGAACGGATTCCTGCTCCTGCTCGATCATGAGGTCGCTCCTTGCATTCCGCGCGCACCGCGCAGACGGCGCATGCCGCCGGCACGCACGGGTTCATCGACGATCTGGGCCAGGCCGGGGCAGGCCCGTAACTTGGCCAGGGCCTTGGACGCCTGGCTCTTGACCGTCCCCGGGGAGCAGCCCAGCGCCTCGGCGACCTCCGCCTCGGAGAGGTCCTCCCAATACCGCAGGACCACCACCGCCCGCTGCCGGGCCGGCAGCCCGGCCAGCGCCGTCATCAGCGCGTTGCGCTCGTCCGCCCACGCCACCGCGGGATCGGGCGAGGCGTGGGTGTCCGGCGGGACGGCAGTGAGCCGCTCCGTGACCCTGCGCTTGCGGAACCGGTCGCTGTTGCAGCTCACCAGCATGCGCCGGACGTACGCCTCCGGATGGTCGGTGCGGCAGACTCGCCGCCACGACCGGTAGGCCTTGGCCAGGGCTGTCTGGGCAAGGTCCTCCGCATCGTGCGGATCGCCGGTCAGCAGGTACGCCGTACGCACCAGATGGGACCACCTCGCCCTGACGAACGCCTGGAACTCGGCCTCGTCCTCTTGGTCTTGCGTCTGCATCTCACACCCCCTCGCCCTCCAGAACCACCACTCACCACGATTCGGTTGCCCGCGGACGGGACAGAGTCCGGACGGAGCCCCGGGGCGGCCCGCGGGCCGGCTTGCGAGCCCTCCCGCGGGCGGGCGTCACTCCACCACGGCGCGCCGTGACGGCGTACCCGTCCGGGCGGCGCGCATCACTCCCGCGCCGTGAGCCGCCGCACGAGACCGGCCGCCGCGCCGGCCGGGGTGCCGGGCGTGAGCAGTTCCGTACGGTGCACCAGGCGCGGCTCGGACAGCGGTACGGCGACCCCCGCGCCGGCGGTCCGCGCGACCCGGAGCGGAAGCAGGACCAGCCCGTGCCCGGCGGCGGCGAGCGTGCACAGGGCGCGGGTGTCGGTGCCGTCGTAGCGCAGGGCGGGGGCCGGGGCGGGACCGGGGACGCCGAGCGCCGCGCGTACGGCGGCGACCGGGATCCCGGCGTCGGGGGCGTCGAGCCAGCGGGCGTCGACGAGGTCCCCGAGGCGCACGGCGGCGCGGCGGGCGAGGGGGTGGCCGACCGGGAACAACACGGCGAGCTCCTCCTCGTCGACGCCGGCGACGGTGAGCGGGGCGACGTCCGGGAGCCGCAGCGGGTCGCTGGGCGCGGCGAGTCCGTCGACGAGCCCGAGGTCGCAGTCCCCGGCGGCGACGGCGGCGGAGACCTCCGCACGGGCGACGACGCGCAGGGTGACGCCGGTGGCGGGCAACGCGGCGAGCAGGCGGGGGCCGACGGCGAGCGGTGCGGCGGCGAGGGTGACGTGGGCGGCGGGCGCGGTGACGAACCGTGCGACGTCGGCGCGGGCCGCGTCGAGGCGCAGCAGGAGGGGGCCGGCGTGTTCGAGGAGGCGGGCGCCGACGGGGGTCGGGGCGACGGGACGGCGGGTGAGGAGCTCGGCGCGGAGGTCGCCCTCGAGGGTGGCGATGTGCTGGGAGACGGCGGACTGGGTGTAGCCGAGGGAGCGGGCGGCGGCGGAGAAGGAGCCGAGGCGGGCGACGGCGACGAAGCTGCGCAGGAGGTGCGGATCCATGCCGCCCAGCATGCCGCCGCCGACCCCCCGCCCGGCACCGCCCACCACCCCGGGCTCCGCCGGGACCGCGCCTCCGCCACGGGGCTTCGGCCCCGGGCCCCGGCCTCGGCGGCATGGGCCCGGGCCCCCGGGTGCCGGGGTGCGGGCCGGGGCCGGAATGCGGGCCGGGTCCCGGAATGCGGGCCGGGTCCCGGAATGCGGGCCGGGTCCCGGAATGCGGGGTGCGCGGGCCGCGCCCGGCCACAGGACCTGAGCCTGGATCCGCAGGGCCGCTGCCGCGCGGGGCCTCTTCCCCGGGCCGAGCCCGGGTCCGTAGGGCGGAGTGCGAGCCCGGAGTGCGCGGTGCGGGGTGCGGCCCGCCACGCCCCGCCACACGACCCGACCCTGGATCCACAGGGCCGCTGCCGCGCAGGGCCTCTTCCCCCGGGCCGCCCTTCTTCCCCGGCCATCGCTGGGAGGTGCCCCCTGGAACCAGGGCCGGCCCCGGCGCCCGCGCCTCGATCGCCGACGAGACGGCGGGACAGCGGATGGCCGGACGGCGGACCTGGCGGTATCAGGGCGGCTTATCGGGGGGTCAGGAACCGTCGTTGGCCAGGGTGCGGGCGGCGGGGTCACCATAAACGGCATGGCCACCGCGACACTCGCCCTCGTCGGCGACCGTTCTCCCCATGTCACCTCTCACCGCCGCGTCCCCGCGCTGCTCGACGCCCTCGCCCGGCGCGATGGCCTCGTCCTCGACGCCTACTGGATCCCCACGCCCGACGCCGCGACCGAGTCCTTCGCCGGGTTCGACGCCGTCTGGGTGCTGCCCGGGAGTCCGTACGCGAGCGAAGCCGGCGCCGTCGCCGCCGTGCGGGCCGCACGGGAGGGCGGGATTCCGTTCCTCGGCACCTGCGGCGGTTTCCAGCACGCGCTGCTCGAGTACGCCCGTAACGTCTGCGGCCTCGCCGGGGCCGGTCACGCCGAGAACGATCCCGATGCCGAGGACCCCCTGATCGCCCCGCTCGCCTGTTCGCTGGTCGGGCACGAGGGCGTCGTACGGACCGAGCCCGGTTCGCTCGCCGAGGCCGTGCTCGGCGCCGAGCGGTCCACCGAGCGCTACCACTGCGCCTACGGGCCCGCGCCCCGCCACCTGCCCGCCCTCGCCGCGCACGGCCTGCGGCTGTCCGGGCACGACGAGGACGGCCAGGTCCGCGTCGTCGAGCTGCCCGGCCACCCCTTCTTCCTCGCCACGCTCTTCCAGCCCGAGCTGCGCGGGGCCGACGGCGACGGCGACGGCGACGGCGGCCGGCCGCATCCCGTCGTACGGGGCTTCGCCGCGGCCGCCGTCGAGCACGCCCGCTCCGCCGTGCGGCCCTCCGCCGGACAGCGCGGCGCGGGAGCGCCCCGCTGATCGGCTATGCTGTGCGTGCACATCGAACGGGCGGTCCGCCGCCCTTCGTGGTGGGTGTAGCTCAGTTGGTAGAGCACCTGGTTGTGGTCCAGGTGGCCGCGGGTTCGAGTCCCGTCACTCACCCTGTGATCCCGTGGGGGGTACGAGGTTTTCCTCGTACCCCCCACGGGCTTTTTCGTCCCCCGTGCCCGTGCCCGTGCCCGTTCCCCCATCCCCACCCCCACCCCCACCCCCAGGATTGCGATGCGGCGACCCGTCCCCACCCCGGCCGGCCTGCTCCTCGCGGGCCTCTGCGCCGCCCTGTGGGCCGTGGACTGGGCGACCGTCGCCGACCCCCGTGCCTGGGTGGTCCTGGCCGCCGGTCCTGTCGTCGCCGGCGTGGCCCTGCTGCCCTGCGGCCCTCCTGAACGGCGGGGCGTGGTCGCCGCCGTGCTCTCGCTCGCCGTCACCGCCGCGCTGCTGCTGCCCAGCCGGGGCACCGGCGGCAGTTGGGGCCTGCTGGAGTCCGGGGCCCTGCTGGTGCTGCTGGCCCACGCCGCCCGGCACACCGCCCCGCGCCGCGTCGTGCCGTTGTGCGTACTGCTCTGGATCGCCGCCGCGGGCGCGCCGCTGCGCATGCCCAGCGACCGCGCGGCCGAGACCGCCGCCTTCGCCCTGACCCTGCTGGCCGGGGCGGCCGCCGGCCTCGGCGGCTACCTGCGGATCCTCGATGCCCGCCGGGCCCGCGCCATCGCCGCCGTGCGCGAGCACGAACGCCACGAACTCGCCCGTGACCTGCACGATTTCGTCGCGCACCACGTCACCGGCATCGTGGTGCAGGCGCAGGCCGCGCAGGCCATCCGCGCCACCGCCCCCGAACGCCTCGAGCCGCTGCTGCGCTCCATCGAGCAGGCCGGCGCCGAGACCCTCGACTCGATGCGCCGGCTGGTCCGGGTGCTGCGCGAGCAGGACAGCGGGTCCGTCCGGCCGCAGGACCTGATCGCCGAGCTGGGCCGGCTGGTCGCCGACCGGCCCGGCGCGGTGCTGGAGCTGGCGGAGGGGGTGCGCACCGGCGTACGGCTGGCGCCGGAGGTGGAGACCTCGGTGCACCGGCTGGTCCAGGAAGCGCTGACGAACGTGACGCGGCACGCCCCGGGGTCACCCGTCACACGGGTGAGCCTGAGCACCGACGGTGAGCGGCTGACCGTCGAGGTGGTCAACGACGCCGGTCCCGGACGCGGCCAGGGCCCGCCGGGCGGACGGGGCGGGCTGGGCCTGATCGGGCTGCGCGAGCGGGTCGAGGCGGTCGACGGGACGCTCTCCGCCGGGCCGCTCCCGGCCGGGGGCTGGCGGGTGACCGGCGTCTTCCCGTTGCTCGGCCTGGCAGGATCGAGGCCATGAGCAGCAGCGAGATCCGGGTCCTGATCGCCGACGACCAGGAGATGGTCCGCACCGGCTTCGCGCTGATCCTCGGCGCCCAGCCGGGCATCGAGGTGGTCGGCGAGGCGGCGGACGGCGCGGAGTGCGTCGAGCTGGCGCGCCGGCTGCGGCCGGACGTCTGCCTGGTCGACGTACGCATGCCCCGGCTGGACGGGCTGGAGGTGACCCGGGCGCTCGCGGGTCCGGGGGTCGCCGACCCGCTGCGGGTGGTGATCGTCACCACCTTCGACATGGACGACTACCTCTACGGGGCGCTGCGCGGCGGTGCCAGCGGGTTCCTGCTGAAGGACGCGGGACCCGGGCTGCTGGTGGAGGCGGTACGGGCGGCCGCGCGCGGGGACGCGCTGGTCTCCCCCGCCGTCACGGTACGGCTGCTGGAACGGCTCCGTGCCGCGCCCGGCCATCCGGGCCCGGCGCCGGGGACGGGCGCCGGCGGGGAGCCGCCGGTGTCGGGGCGCGAGCTGGAGGTCGTACGGCTGGTCGCGCGCGGCCGGACCAACCAGGAGATCGCCGACGAGCTCTTCATCTCGCTGTCCACGGTCAAGACGCACCTGGTGTCGGTGCAGGCGAAGCTGAGCCTGCGCAACCGGGTCGAGATCGCCGCCTGGGCGTGGGAGACCGGCGCGGTCGGCTGAGCACGGCGGGGCCGCCGGGCCGCGGGGCGCGGGGCGCGGGCGGGCGGCGGGCAGACGGCCGGGGCGGGCACGGCACGTACGACCTGCGGGGTCGTCCGTTCGATGGAGGCGGGCCGGGAGTCCTGCCCGTGCGGCCGAGGTCCGCGAAGCCGGGCCCGGACATCCTGGAAGGGTCCGGTCCCGCCCCCCGATGCCGAAAGCCGTGTATGCCCCTCGCCCCGCCCACCCGGCCCGAACCGCCCACCCGGCCCGCGCCGTCGGCGGCCCCGGCCGCCGCCCCCGCCCCCGCCCCCGTCGCGTCCGGATCCGCGGCCGCGGCCGCGGCCGCGGCCGCGACGCCCGGCAACCGCATCGGCCGGCTGATGTTCCTGAGCCGGTGGCTGCAACTGCCGTTGTACGTCGGGCTGATCGTGGCGCAGATGGTGTACGTATGGGTCTTCCTCAAGGAGCTGACCCATCTCGTGGGGGCCTTCGACGACCTCGACGAGACCCGGACCATGCTGGTCGTCCTGGGCCTCGTCGACGTCGTGATGGTGGCGAACCTGCTGCTGATGGTGATCGTCGGCGGTTACGAGACGTTCGTCGCCCGGGTGGGGCTCAAGGGCCACCCCGACGAGCCGGAGTGGCTCAGCCACGTCAACGCCAACGTGCTCAAGGTCAAGCTGGCCACCGCCATCATCGGGATCTCCTCGATCCACCTGCTGAAGTCGTTCATCGAGATCTCGCGGGAGGGCTGGCAGTGGCAGCAGACGATGTGGCAGGTGATCGTGCACCTCGCCTTCATCGTCTCGGCCCTCTCCCTGGCCGCGATCGACCGCCTCCTGCCCAAGGCGCACGAGCCGGCGATGATCCACCGGACGGACCCCTAGCCCCGCAGGAAGGTCTCCACCACCGTCACGAAGGCGACCGGGGTCTCCTGTGGCGGGTAGTGGCCGCAGCCCGCGAGGCTGTGGATCCGGCAGTTCGGGTACCAGACCTTCCACGTGGCCCGCATGACGTCGGCCGTCAGCGCGAGGTCGTGCTCGCCGACCAGGACCAGCACCGGGACCGTACTGCCCTTGACGGCGTCCGACAGGTCCAGCGGCTGCCAGCTCGCCAGGTAGCCGGCGAGCGCCTCGGGCAGCGCCGTGTCGAGGGAGCGCGCGACCATGCCGGCGAGCCAGTGCCGGCTCGTGCGCTGCCCGGTCACCAGGTCGATGATGGCGCGGCGCTTGTCGGGGTCGTCCGGGGCTCCGTAGAAGAGGGTGCGGGTGTCGTCGTCCATCGCGTACGGCGCGGCGGGCACCGGCGCGACGCCGACGAGCTTCTCGATCCGTTCCGGCGCGCGGACCAGGACCTGCTGCATCGCCTTGCCGCCCATGGAGTGGCCGACGAGGGAGAAGGTGTCCCAGCCCAGTTCGTCGGCGAGGGCGAGGACGTCGTCGGCGATCTCGGGGAGGGTGTAGCGGCCGGGGACCTCCTTGCGGTCGCCGTAGCCCCGGTAGTCGAGGAAGGCGTAGCTGAAACCCTCGGGGTCGAAGTGGTCCAGCACGGAGCCCCAGTGGGCGGAGGTGGTGAACCAGTCGTGCAGGACGATGGCACGGACGGGTCCGGTACCGATCCTGCGGTGGGCGATGGCCATGCGTTCTCCCTCGGTGGCGGGGGCGGAGCCGACGCCGTACGTACTGCCCAGCCGGCCCCGCCTCACACCGTGGAGCGCGGAGCGCGGAGCGCGGAGCACAGGATCAGGCGGTCTTGATCGCCGGGTCGGCCAGCCGCAGGTTGCCGGCGGTGCCGTCGTGGCGCGTCCCGTGCCTCGAGGGCCGGTTGAGGCATGGCATTGGGCCGGATACGGCGGAGGGCTCCCGTTCCGCGGAACGGGAGCCCTCCGCCGTTCACGTCCGTGAACGCGCGCCTCAGCCTTCGTCGGCGTCAGGCGTCAGGCGTCAGGCGTCAGGCGTCAGGCGCAGCGAGATCGAGTTGATGCAGTACCGCTGGTCGGTCGGGGTGGCGTAGCCCTCGCCCTCGAAGACGTGGCCCAGGTGGGAGCCGCAGCGGGCGCAGCGGACCTCGGTGCGGACCATGCCGTGGGAGGTGTCCGCGACGAGCTCCACCGCGTCGGTGTCCTTCGGGTCGTAGAAGGACGGCCAGCCGCAGTGCGACTCGAACTTGGTGTCCGAGCGGAAGAGCTCCGCACCGCAGCCGCGGCAGGAGTAGACGCCCGCGGTCTTGGTGTCGGTGTACTCACCGCGGAAGGCGGGCTCGGTGCCGGCGAGGCGCAGGACCTGGTACTCGGACGGGGTCAGCTCCGCCTGCCACTGCTCATCGGGCTTCTCGACTTCGTATGCCATGGCTGTGCTCCCGCTCCCTCGGTTCCGTTCCGCCGCCCGCCGCGTCAGTGCGACAGGTGGGCGAGGATCTGCGGACCGATGTCCGTGACGTCCCCCGCGCCCATCGTGAGAACAAGATCGCCGGGCTTGGTCATTCCCGCCACCACGGCCGCGGCCGCGCTCTTGTCGTGCTCGGCGGTCACGTCGGCGCCGGCCGCGCGGGCGGCGGCGATGATGATCTCGCTGGTGACGCCGGGGACCGGGTCCTCGCGGGCCGGGTAGATGTCCAGGACGACGGAGGCGTCGGCCAGGGTCAGGGCCTGGCCCATCTCCTTGCCGAGCTCCTGGGTGCGGGAGAAGAGGTGGGGCTGGAAGAGGACCAGGATGCGGGCGTCGCCGGCGGCGCCGCGGATGGCCTGGAGGTCGGCGGTCATCTCGGTCGGGTGGTGGGCGTAGGAGTCGATCACCTGGACGCCGGCGGCCTCGCCCTTGAGCTGGAGGCGGCGCTTGACGCCGGTGTACTTGCCGAGGGCGGCCGCGAGCTCCTCGGCCGGGATGCCGAGGGCGACGCCGGCGGCCAGGGCCGCGACGGCGTTGTGGGCGTAGTGGCTGCCGGGCACGGAGACGGTGAAGACGATCTCGCGGCCGTCCAGGACGACGCAGACCTCGCTGGTCAGGCCGCGCGGGGTGATCTTGCGGATCCAGACGTCGGCGCCTTCGTGCTCGCCGTACGTGACGATGTTCAGGTCGCGGTTGCCGCTGACGCGGCCGGCGATCTCGGCGGCGCCGGCCTGGTCCGAGGAGACGACCAGGGTGCCGCCGGGGACGACCTTGCCGACGAAGGTCTCGAAGGACTCGTAGATCTCGTCCATGGAGGCGTAGTTCGCGTGGTGGTCGAGCTCGGCGTTGAGGATGATCGCGACCTGCGGGGCGTACTTGTGGAAGCTGCGGTCGCTCTCGTCGGCCTCGGCCACGAAGATGTCGCCGGCACCGTGGTGGGCGTTGGAACCGGGAGCGTCGAGGTCGCCGCCGATGGCGTACGAGGGGTCCAGGCCCAGGGCCGAGAGGGAGACCGCCAGCATCGAGGTGGTGGTGGTCTTGCCGTGCGTGCCGGCGACCGCGATGGGGCGCAGGCCGTGCATCAGGCCGGCGAGGGCGTCGGAGCGGTGCACGACGGGCACGCCGAGCTCGGCGGCGCGGGCGAGCTCCGGGTTGTCGGCGCGGATGGCGCTGGAGATGACGACGCAGGTGGCGTCGTCGGAGAGGTGGCCGGGGGCGTGCCCGATGTGCACCGTGGCGCCGTGGGCGCGCAGCGCGTCGGCGGTGTCGGAGTCGCGGGAGTCACTGCCGGCGACCTGGGCGCCGCGCTGGGCGAGGATCTTCGCGATCCCGGACATCCCGGCCCCGCCGATGCCGATGAAGTGGGGGCGGTCCATGGCGGTCGGCAGGCCGGGCGTCATACGGGTTGCTCCAGGATCGAGGTCGACATGTCGCACCCCGGGGCCGGGGTGTGGCACCCCAGCCTAATTCCTTGGCGGGGCTGCGGCGGCGTCGTGCGGATGGCGCGCGGGTGTCGCGCGCCGGGATGCCGAGGGCACGCGCCGGGATGCCGAGGGGACGCGCCGGGATGCCGAGGGCACGCGCCGGGATGCCGAGGGGACGCGCCGGGATGGCGAGGGTACGTGCCGGGATGACCAAGGCGCGCGCCGGACGCGCGCGCCGGCATCGGTGTCACTCGTTGTGCGCGAAGAGCTTGAGCACCGGGACGCCGACCTTGTGGCGGGCCCGCGAGGCCCAGTCGCGGTGGAAGAACTCCTCCACGAAGTGCGGAGCGGTCAGGACGATCACCTCGTCGGCCCCCGTCTCCTCCACGACGGACTTCAGCTTGTCCAGCGGGTGGTCCTCGATGAGCTGGCCGACCGCCCTGGCGTGCTTCTTGCGCAGGGCCTCCAGGGAGTACTCCAGGGCCTGCGCAGCGGGCCCCCGCGCGGCGTCCCCCTCGGGCTCGTCGCCCTCGTGGATCGCCTCGGGGAGCTCACCGAGGGCGACGTCGTCGATGGCGCGCAGCAGCCGGTCCTGGTCGCCGCGGGGCTGCATGAGGACGAAGAAGGAGACCGGGTCGTCTCCGTGCAGGGTGGTGACGAAGTCCACGTCTACGGGTGTCAGAGGCTTCTCGATCATCAATACGCTCGTGAACACGGACGCCCTCTCCTTCATGGGCCGTGGTCGGCCCCTGCGGAAACCATCCTGCCCCGCTGTGCCACGGGGCCTGCGCAGATATATGTGCCCCGCAGGAGCTAAGCGGAACGACAAATTCCGCCTCTTGTCAGATCCGACGGTAGCTGGTGTAGAGGAACCCGGCCTCCTCCAGTACGGAGCCCAGCCCGAAGCGGCTCGGTACGGCCACCCGCGGCCCGCCGGCGATGCGCTGGGCGTCCCCCGCCGTGAGTGTCGGGGACACCGTCAGGCACAGCTCGTCCAGCACCCCGGCGGCCACGAACTGCCCCAGCAGCCTCGGCCCGCCCTCGGTGAGCTGGCGCCGCAGCCCGCGCTCGGCCAGGGCCCGTACCGCCCGCCCCGGCTCCACCCCGGCGCCCTCGCCCGCGATCACGACCTCGGCCCCGGCGTCGGCGGCGGCGGCCAGCCGGTCCGGCGGGGCGGCCGCGCCCGTGACCACCAGGGTCGGCACCAGCGGGGAGGTGAACAGCGGCAGGGTGAAATCCAGGTCCAGGCTCGCCGTGACCACCGCGATCGCGGGCGCGGGGCCCTGGCCGGCGGCCGCGCGCCGGGCGGCGAAGGCCTCCCGGGCCCGGGCCGGGCGGTAGCCCTCCAGCCGAACCGTTTCCGCGCCGACGACCACCACGTCGGCCAGCGCCCGCAGGGTGCCGAAGATCCGCATGTCGGTGTCGCTGGAGATCGGCTGCGAGCGCCCGTCGTGCTGGGCGGCCCCGTCCAGCGAGGAGACCATGTTGGCGCGCAGCCAGTGGGCGTCCGGGGCGAGCCCGGGATAGGCGTAGGCCTCCGCGATCTCGTCCAGGGACCATTCACGGTCGTCCGGGAGCGGTGTCTGATCGGTCACAGGGAACAGGCGTCGCATCGGTGCAGTGTGACACGCCCCGTAGAGTTAAGAGCTGTGTCAACATCTCTCACCGCGTCCGGTTCCGGCTCCGGGCGGAGCCCGATACCCAGCGCGGGCCCGCAGTCCCTGTGTGCCCGCGAGCCCCACGTGCCCGCCGAACGGCTGGTCGCGGAGATGGTGCCGCCCCCGCGTTTCGACGGGGTGCGCTTCGACACGTACGACCCGGACCCGAACCAGCCCAGCCAGGCCGAGGCCGTCACCGTGCTGCGCGGCTTCGCCGCCGGGCTCGGCGGGGCCCACGCCAGCGGCTCCGGCAAGCGCCGCTGGTTCACGAGGACGCCGAAGAACACCGCCCCGGCCGCCCCGCGCGGGGTCTACCTCGACGGCGGCTACGGCGTCGGCAAGACCCACCTGCTGGCCTCCCTGTGGCACGCCACCCCGGCGGCCCCCTCCCTCAAGGCCTTCGGCACCTTCGTGGAGCTGACCAACCTGGTCGGCGCGCTCGGGTTCCAGAAGACCGTGCAGACCCTGGGCGGGCACCGGCTGCTGTGCATCGACGAGTTCGAGCTCGACGACCCGGGCGACACCGTCCTGGTCTCCAGCCTGCTGAGCAAGCTGGTCGAGCAGGGTGTCGCGCTCGCCGCGACCTCCAACACGCTGCCCGGCAAGCTGGGCGAGGGCCGGTTCGCGGCCGTCGACTTCCTGCGCGAGATCCAGGGCCTGTCCGCGCACTTCCGCCCGCTGCGCATCGACGGCGAGGACTACCGCCACCGCGGCCTGCCCCAGGCGCCGGCGCCGTACTCCGAGGAGCAGGTGGCCAAGGCCGCGTACGCGACCCCGGGCGCGACCTTCGACGACTTCCCCGGCGTGCTGGAGCACCTGGCCCGCGTGCACCCGAGCCGCTACAGCGCGCTCACCGAGGGGATATCGGCGGTCTGCCTGACCGACGTCGTACCGGTGCCGGACCAGTCGACCGCGCTGCGCCTGGTGGTGCTCGCCGACCGGCTCTACGACCGGGAGATACCCGTGCTCGCCTCGGGCGTCCCCTTCGACCGGCTGTTCAGCGAGGAGATGCTGAACGGCGGCTACCGCAAGAAGTACTTCCGGGCCATCTCGCGGCTCACCGCGCTCGCCCGCGACGCAAAGGGGCTGGTGGCGCAGTAGGTTGGGGGACGCCGGACGGCCCATCGGCCGGATCCGGCGACCGCATACCGCTGCGATTCTCTGCGAAGGGACCCATCATGGCCACCACGCGTCACGCGCACACCGTCTGGGAAGGCAACCTGCTGGAGGGCAAGGGTGTGGTCACCCTCGACTCCTCGGGCATCGGCTCCTACGACGTCTCCTGGCCCTCGCGCGCGGAGGCGGCGAACGGCAAGACCAGCCCGGAGGAGCTGATCGCGGCCGCCCACTCCAGCTGCTTCTCGATGGCCCTGTCCCACGGCCTGGCCGGCAAGGGCACCCCGCCCACCCGCCTGGAGACCAAGGCCGACGTCACGTTCCAGCCGGGCGAGGGCATCACGGGCATCCACCTGACCGTCGAGGGCGAGGTGCCGGGCCTGGACAACGACGGCTTCGTCGCGGCGGCCGAGGACGCCAAGAAGAACTGCCCCGTCAGCCAGGCGCTGACCGGTACGACGATCACCCTGAGCGCGAAGCTCGCCTGAACGCGAGGCTCGCCTGAACGGGCGCTGACCGGTGCCGGTCCGGGGGCCGCCGCACCAGCCCCCGGACCGGTGCCGGGACCGGCGCCGGGTCCGCCGCGCGGAGCGCCCCGCCGGGCGTGCTCCGCGCGTCGCCGCCGCGCGGGCGCGGCGCCCGTGGTACCACGGCTCGGTCACATCTCCTGTCCCGTTCCGGGGAGTTGCCGATGCCCCTCGACCGACGCCGGGTGCTCGCCGGTGGTGCCGTCGCGTTCAGCGGGGCCCTGGGTGCCCTGTTCGCCGGGAGTCCGAGCGCCGGCCCGCAGGCCACCGGCGGCGGGTACGGGCCGCTGGTGCCCGATCCGCACGGACTGCTCGACCTGCCGGAGGGCTTCGGCTACCGGCTGCTGTCGCGGGCCGGGGACACCCTGCGCTCGGGCGAGGGCCGGGTCCCGGCCAACTGCGACGGCATGGCCGCCTTCCGCGCCGGCCGCGGCGGCGTACGGCTGGTGCGCAACCACGAGAACCGGCTCACGGCCGCCCTGCGGGTACCGGCGGTCAGCGGGCTGACGTACGACCCGGCCGCGCTGGGCGGCTGTACGGTCCTCACGCTCGACGCACGGGGCGCGGTCTTCGGGGAGCGGGTGGGGATCGCGGGCACCGCCGTCAACTGCGCGGGCGGCCGCACCCCTTGGAACACCTGGCTGACCTGCGAGGAGACCGAGGACCGCGCGAGCGCCGGCGGCTACGCGCGCGACCACGGCTACGTCTTCGAGGTGGACCCCGCCGATCCGCGCCGCACGGGCGCGGTGCCGCTGACCGCGCTGGGCCGCTTCGCGCACGAGGCGGTCGCCGTGGACCCGTACCGCGGGATCGTCTACGAGACCGAGGACGCCTTCATCAAGCCCTTCGGGCTCTTCTACCGGTTCCTGCCCCGGCGGCCGCTCGGCGGCACCGGATCGCTGCGCGCCGGCGGCGAGCTCCAGGCGCTGCGGGTACCGGGCATCGCCGACCTGGCCGTCGTACAGGAGCCCGGGGCCGAGTTCCCCGTGGAGTGGCGTCCGGTGCCCGACCCGTCGGCGGCCCGGACACCCGTACGACTCCAGGACTTCGGGCGCGGCGGCGTCACGCACGCGCAGAAGTTGGAGGGGTGCTACTGGGGCGGGTCGGGGGTGTACGTCGTCTCCAGCTACGCCCGCGGCCGCGAGGGCGCGGCGGCCGACCACTCCGGGCAGGTGTGGTTCTACGATCCGCTGCGCACCCGGATCCGGCTGGAGGTGGTCTTCGGCCCGGCCACCGACGTCCGGCTGCCCGGGGAGTCGCCGGACAACATCTGCCTGGCGCCGGACGGCGGGCTGATGGTCTGCGAGGACGGCGGCGGCGAACAGTACGTCTTCGGTGTGACCCGGCACGGCGCGGTGTACGTCATGGCGCGCAACGCCGACAACATCGGCACCGCGGCGGCCCCGGAGTGGGGCGAGTTCGCCGGGGTCACCTTCTCGCCCGACGGGCGGACCATGTACGTCAACGCCTACGCGCCGGGCACGACGTTCGCGGTGACCGGCCCCTGGCACTGACCCCCGCCCGCCGCCGCCCCGCGTCGCGGTTCCTCCCGATGTGACGGAAGATCGGACGGAACCGACGGGATTGGGGTTGCGGTGGCCAAGAAGGACGATTCCCCGGACCGGAAGCCGCGCGGGAAGCCGGACCGGAAGAAGGGGCCGAAGACGGCCGGGAAGCCGGCGGAGGAGGGGAAGGCCGCGCGGGAGCGGAAGGGCCCCGCGCCCGGGAAGGCGCAGCAGGCGGTCGCCGCGGAGCGGGACGAGGCCCGGCGGGCCGCACCGGCGGAGGAAGCGGGCCCCAAGGCCCTCCAGGGCGACCTGCCGGAGGCACGGGTGCGCGATGTGTTCCGGGTGCCCGTGGGCAAGCCGGTCGACCTCGCGGGCGTCGACCCGGCGGGCACCCCCGTGGGCCCGGGCGGGAAGGCCGCCGGAGTGGCCGCCACCGCCGCGCTGGGACCGCGGCTGGCCGCGCTCCAGGACCGGCTGTACGCGGCGAGCACCGCGGGCGACCGCCGCAGCGTGCTGCTGATCCTGCAGGGCATGGACACGAGCGGCAAGGGCGGTGTGGTCGCGCACGTGGTCGGGCAGTTCAACCCGTCCGGCTGCCGCATCACCGCCTTCAAGGCGCCGACGCCCGAGGAGCTCGGCCACCCCTTCCTGTGGCGGATCAGGCGGGCCCTCCCCCGGCCGGGCCAGATCGGCGTCTTCGACCGCTCGCACTACGAGGACGTCCTGATCACCCGGGTGCGCGAACTGGTGCCGCGCCGGCTGCTGGGCCGCCGCTACGGCCAGATCAACCGCTTCGAGCAGAGCCTGGCCGACGACGGCGTGACCGTGGTGAAGGTGTTCCTCCACCTCGGCTTCGAGGAGCAGCGCAAGCGGCTGCTGGCCCGGCTGGACGACCCCGGCAAGCACTGGAAGTTCCACCCGGGCGACATCGACGAGCGCGCCTTGTGGCCCGCCTACCAGCACGCGTACGAGCTGGCGCTGGAACGGTGTTCGACGGACGCCGCGCCCTGGTACGTCGTGCCCGCCGACCGCAAGTGGTACCGCAACTGGGTGATCAGCCGGCTGCTGCTGGAGCACCTGGAGGACATGGCGCCGCGGTACCCGGCGGCGGACTTCGACGTGGCGGAGTGCCGCGCCCGCCTCCTGGCGCAGTGAGGTGGCTGCCACCGGCGGGTGATTTCGGCGCAAACGGACGCCACCTCCGTCCGATTTGCAGATAGTCATATATTTTGCGTAGGTGACCACTTCACTGCGCACCGCGGCCGTCGTCGCCGCGCTCGGTGCCGTCCTCGCCGGCTGCGCGGGCGGCACCGCGACCCCGGACGGAGCCCGCGCGGGAGCCCGTATGGGGGCCTCCGCCTCGCCCGCCGCCCCCTCCTCCGCCTCGGCGTCGCAGAGCGCCGCCCCGCAGGCCGCCCCGGGCCCGGCCAGGCCGCCGACCCTGGCTCCCGGCCCGAACGGCCTGACCCCGGTGTTCGCGCGGGCGAAGCAGCAGACCGAGAAGACGGTCGCCCTGACCTTCGACGCCGACATGACCTCCGATCAGGGGCCGCGCGCGGCCTCGGGGGAACGGTTCGACAATCCGCAGCTGATCACGACCCTGCGCAACCTGAAGGTGCCGTCGACGATCTTCATGACCGGGCGCTGGGCCGAGGAGTACCCGGACCAGGTGAAGGCCATCGGGACCGATCCGATGTTCGAGATCGCGAACCATTCCTACAGCCACCACGCCTTCACCTCCCCCTGCTACGGGCTGCCCGTGCTCGACCCCGCGGCGGGCCGCGCCGACGTGGACCGGGCCTTCGCGGCCTTCCGCAAGGCGGGCGCGGTCAACACCGTCCCCTACTTCCGCTTCCCCGGCGGCTGCTACGACGAGGCGGCACTGCGCGCGCTGGCCACGGCGAAGGTGACGGCCGTCCAGTGGGACGTGGTCAGCGGGGACGCCTTCGCCACGGACCCGGCGGCGGTGGCCGAACAGGTGCTGGCCGGGGTGAAGCCCGGGTCGGTGGTGGTCATGCACTGCACGCGCAGCGCGGCGCCGGTCACCGAGGAGGCGATCGCGAAGATCGTCCCGGAGCTGCGCAAGCGCGGCTACCGCTTCGTGAAGGTCTCCGAGCTCGTCGGACGCTAGGACCCCGGACTCGGCGCTCAGCGGGACCCGGCGCTCAGCCGGACCCAGCCCCGGAGCCGGACCCGGCGCTCAGCCGGAGCAGGCGGTGCGCTGGGCCTCCTGCCACTCGCACACCGGGCACAGCACCACACCCGGCGTGGCCACCCCGTATTCGGTGGGCCGGCCGCAGGCCAGGCAGTCCGCGTACGGCGGCCCGTCGGCCTGTGCGGCGGGGGCCGCCGGGGCCGGGGCGGGACAGTACGACGCGTTCTCGTCCATGCCTCCACCCTACCGAGCGGCCCGCCCCCTCAGCCGCGCCGCCGGACCCGGGCACAGGCCACCGCCCCTGCCCCGCCGGCCAGCAGGGCCGCGCCGGCCAGGGCGGCGTACGGTACCGCGACCGGGCCCGGACCCCCGGCGGTGACCAGCCCGGACACCGCCGCGCGGGCCGGCGACCCGCTCGTCACCAGGGCCAGCAGGGTGGCCAGGCACGCCGCGGTGACCGCGTAGCCGGGGGCGCGCAGCAGCGGCCGGTTGCACAGCGCCCCGACCGCCGTGCCGGTCAGCGCGCACACCAGGACGGCGGCCGCCCCGGCGGGCGCCGCGCCGCGCCCGGCCGGGGCGCCGGTGAGGAGGACGGCCACGGACGCCACCGCTCCGGCGAGCACCGCCCCGCCGAACCCGGTCAGCAGGGCCGCCGCGTGCATCCGCACCGCCCCGGCGGGGCCGGCCGCGACGGCCGCGCAGTCCCGGGCCGCGTCCGGCTCGTTGGTCAGGCAGACCCGTACCAGCCAGGCGGTCACCGGGAGCAGGGCGGCCGCCGCGACACCCAGCGAGTCCGGGACCGGGTCTCCCGGCCGGACACCGACCACGAGCACGGCCGCGTACAGCAGCAGGGGGGCGAGCCAGCGCTGCGAACGCAGCAGCAGGGCGGCCTGATAGCGCAGCAGCGCGGTCACCGGCGGTCCTCCACGGCGGCGACGCCCCGGATGTGCCAGGGCGGATCAGCGGTCAGAAGCACCCTCAGCACGGCGTCGGAGCGCGCCGCGGGCACGGTCAGGCGGACCCCGCCGCCCGCCGCGGGACGCACCGGCAGACCGTCGGGCAGCGCGGCGGGCGGGGCCGAGCCGGGCGGGCCGAGCGCGTCGATCGTCAGGTACGGGCCCCGGTCGTCGTCCGGCCGTACGGGCGCCAGGGCGGCGCCCCCGACCCGGTAGCGGGCGTCGCACCGCCCCGCCAGGCGCCGGGGGTCGTGGTCGACGAACACCACGGTGGCTCCGTCGGCGGTGCGCTCGGCGACCGCCTGGTCGAGCTCGGCCCGGGCGGCGGTGTCGAGGCCGGTCCACGCCTCGTCCAGGACGAGCAGTGCGGGGGCGGCGAGCAGGGCCTGGGCGACGGCCACCTTCTGGCTGCTGCCCTTGGAGAGGTCGGCGAGCGGTGTCCGCGCCCGGTCCCCCGCGCCGAACCGCTCCAGCCAGTACGCCGCCCGCTCCGCCGCGCCGGTGGCCGTCAGGCCCTGGATCCGGCCGAGGTGGGCGAGGTAGGCGCCGACGGTCAGCGGCAGGGCGGGCGGGAAGCGCTCGGGCACGTACGCCGTGCGGCGCGGGCGGCCGGTGATCCGGCCCACGGCAGGGGTGTCCGCCCCGGCGATCAGGCGCAGCAGGGTGGACTTGCCGCCGCCGTTGCCGCCCTCGACGCGGACGAGCGTGGCGGGCGGGAGTTCGAGGTCCACGTCGCGCAGGACCCACGGCCCCCGCGCGCCGTGGCGGTGGCCCACGCCGGTCAGCCGCACGCTCAGGAACCCGCGCCCGGGGCGGCGGACGGCTCGGCGGGGTGTTCGGACGCGAAAGGGTCGCTCTTCATTCCTCGATCCTCCCCCGGGGCGAAAGCCCCAGGCATCCTTCTGGAGGGGGAGCCCGGCGGCGGGAACGTGATCCGTGCCCTCCTCCTGGGGTCGGAGCCGCGCGGCGGCCCTGGCAGACTTGGCCGGATGAACAGCAGTGACAGCCCGGCCGGAGCCGGTCCGGCCACCGACGGTCCCGTCGAGGAGAGTCCCTTCGCGCAGCGGCGCCTCGCGCGGGACGAGGCCCCGCAGTTCGTCCTGCCCCTGGTGGTGCGGATCGAGAAGGCGGAGCCCCCGGCCCGGACGGACGCGCTCGAGACGGCGGCGCGCGCGGTGCTCGTCCTGCTCTCGGACGAGCGGGCGCACGGCGAGGGCGAATGGGCCCGCGCGGTCAGCGACTGGCAGGACGCGCGGATCCGCAAGGTCGTCCGGCGGGCCCGGGGCGCGGAGTGGCGCAAGGCGGAGACGCTGCCGGGCATCACCGTGCACGGTGACATGTCGCAGGTGCGCGTGTTCCCGCCCGTGCCCCTCGACGGCTGGCCGAAGGAGCTGGCCAAGCTCCAGGTCTCGGGCACCGATCTGGACGACCCCGAGCCGGCCGGACCGGCGGAGCCCGGAATCCCGGTGCTGTGGACCAACCCCGGGCTGGAGATGTCGGCGGGCAAGGCGATGGCCCAGGCCGGACACGGGGCGCAGCTGGCGTGGTGGGAGCTGACCGGCACCGAGCGCAAGGCCTGGCGCGAGTCCGGCTTCCGCCTGGCGGTCCGTACGGCCACGCCCGATCGCTGGGCGGAGCTGACCACGAGCGGACTGCCGGTGGTCCAGGACGCCGGCTTCACGGAGATCGCCCCCGGGCCGACTGTCGCACTCGAAGGCGGCACGCGCTACTGCCCTACCCCCCGCCTCCGGCGCTCGTGATGCCTCGCGGCCCTGTGTCCTGGACCCGCAAGCGCCCCCCGATGGCGGGGCCCGGCTCTCCGGCCTTGCCGGAGAGCCGGGCGGATGTCAGTTCTCTATTCCGAAGTAACGGGTGAGGTAGTCGATGATCTCGGGTGCGTGCGGTACGAGTTCGGGCAGTTGGGCCGCGAGCACGTCGCGGGTGGCGGCGGCCAGGCTGCCGGTGCTGGTGGCGGCGCGGCGCACGTACGGTTCGAGGCGCTTGATCAGCTCGTAGTTGCTGTCGATGTTCTCGGCGCGCATCGCCTTTTCCAGCGGCGGCGCGCCGGGCGGCGGGACGGGTGCGAGTACGCGGCTGACGTAGGTGACCCGGTGCAGGATCCGCCAGCACGGGGGCTTGGTGGTGTTCTGGCGGGACTGCCGCAGGGCGGCGGCGTCGGGCACGTCGCTGCCTGCGAGCCACTGGGGGTCGACGACCTTGTGGTAGAAGTCGTCGAAGTTGGCGCTGGTCTCGCCGAGGTAGAAGGTGAGGAAGCGGTAGGCGTCCACCTTGCCCGGCACGAGGACGGGTTTGCCCGCCGCGTCGTAGAGCGGCTTGCCGTTGGTGTCGCGGCGTTGCAGGTCACCCGAGGGCGCGCACTGGACGTCGAGGCCGAAGGCCCGGGAGGAGTCCTTGCCCTTGGCCCGGGTGACGCTGAAGCCGCCGCCCCGGGAGGCGTCGAGCGAGCCGCTCCAGCCGAGGTCGAGGAAGCCGAAGCTGAAGGAGAGGTTGCCGCCGACGTGGTGGTTGAAGCTGTAGGAGCCGGAGGTGGTCTCGCTGACGGCGTCGGTGGCCTCGGTGGTCTCGGCGAAGAAGCCGCCCTGCGCGGTCCAGACGTAGGTGTTGACCAGGTCCCGGTGCGAGAAGCCGCGGGCGGCGGAGCCGGTGCCGCCGCGGCGGCTCGTGGCCTGCGGGTCCGCCGTCATTCCCATGCCGCGCAGGATCGACGTGGCCTGGGCCTCGGCCGGGTCGTCGCCCGTGTGGTGGCCGGTCTCGGTCGAGACCGACTCGTAGAAGGCGTGCATCCGCTGCTGGTCGCGGGTGATGCGGCGCTTGAGTGCGTAGGCGTCTCGGGGCTTGAAGTAGCTGTACTCGCCGTAGCCGGTGGCGGTGGGGTAGTCGGGGTCGGTGACCTTGCCGCGGTCGTCGAAGCCGACCGCGCCGTCGAGGGTGCCCTGCTTGACGTAGCGGGGGTTGATCGGGAAGTGGATGATGTTCCAGTCCAGCGGGATGTCCGGGTTGGGCAGCATCCGGTACGCGACCAGGGCGCCGGTGTGTGCCAGGCGCAGCGCGAAGACATCGGCGGTCTGCGACTGCACCAGCGCAAGGCCGGTGTTGGCGGGGACGAAGCGCCGGCCGATGGCGGAGTTCAGCACCTTGGCGGAGTCCTCCGGGTACCCGGTCAGCGCCAGCTTGGTCTTGCGGGTGGTGTTCTGGCCCTGGCTGACGCTGGTGTCCTGGCTCCAGGTGTTGGAGAACTCCAGGCCGCCCGAGACCCCGACCTTCATCTGGCCCTCGGCCAGTGGTTTCGCGATGCCGACGCCGAGCGGCGCGTTGACCGACATGACGCTCGCGTCGGTCTCCCCGGCGAGCGCGAACTCGAAGGCGGTGTTGACGCTGCTGGTCCTGCTGGAGGACAGGCTGCGTACCACCTGGTCCGCCTCGGTGAACTCCACCGAGGAGGTGCCGGCGTAGCCGTCGGGCTTGTCGGTGAGGTTCTCCGAGGGCACCGGCGGGGCGCCCTCGATGTAGCCCATGAGCTGCGGGTCGAACTGGGCCTGGCCGACCCATTCGGTGGTGAGGTCGCCCACCTTGTAGCCAGTGACGAGGTGCCAGCGGCCGTCCCGGACGAAGCCGTAGCAGCGCTTGAGCACGCCGAGCGGCGTCTCGCCCTTGGCGTCGTACTGGAGGTCGGCGTACTCGGTGGCGCCGGGGGCGCCGGCGATGGTGTCGTGGAAGGGCGTGCGGACGTCGGCGAGCGCGGAGCGCACCTGGGCGGTGTCGGTGGAGACGGGCGCGGTGGAGAGCAGGATCCGTGGCCGCTTCGGGGAGAAGGCCAGGTTGTTGCCGCGCAGGCCCTCGTCGCGTACGGAGGTGGTGCCGGGTTCGGTGGAGTCCCGGTCGAAGGGCCAGTAGCCGAGCAGGTCCTGCTTGTCCCCGCGCAGGCGGGCGAACAGGTTGTCGGAGATCTGCTCCCGGGTCCTGACGGTGCGCCAGATGCGCACCTCCTCCAACGTGCCGGTCAGCGGGTCGGCCGGCTTGCCGCCGACCAACCGGGCGCCGAGGGTCAGTTGCGCGTCGCCCCAGGGGGCGGTGTCCTGCGCCGTGACCTGGCCTTCGGCCAGCGGCTCGCCGTTGCGGTAGAGCCGCAGCGGGCTGGCGGCGGGGTCGACGTCACGGGTCCAGCGGGCACCCCGGAGCTTGGCCGGGAAGGAGCCGGAGACGTCGGAGGTGACGTTGCCGGTGTTCTCGTTGAACGGCCAGCGGGCCAGCAGCCCCTTGTCCCGCGCGGTGGCCGGCAGCCCGAGCTGGACGGCCGGGCGGGCGGCGTTCCACAGCCGGACCTCGCACAGCACGCCGGTCAGCCCTCGTCCGATCTCCACTTCCTGACCGTTGGACTGTGCGCCGGGGCCCCGGTACACGTGGCTGCCGGCCGGGGCGCCGTCCAGGTAGAAGCGAATGTCCTGCTCGGGCTGGGCGGCGGCGCCCGCCTGGGCCCCGGTCACCTCGGGCTTGCGGCGCTCCCGCACCACCGTGACCCGGGTGAGGACGCCGGCCGCGACGGCCCGCTCGGAGGTGTACCGGACGGCCTTGCCGTCGGCCTCGGCGAAGGCGAACTCCAGCCTGCCGTCGGCGGTGAGGCCCAGCTGGTAGGGGACGCCGTCGCGGCCGCCGTCGACGACCGTGCCCTTGGCGAGCAGGCCCATCGGCTTGCCGAGCTTGTCGAGTTGCACGAAGGCCTCGATGGTGAGGTCCTCCAGGACGTCCAGCGCGTTCTGTGGGGCTACCGCCAGGCCCTCGCCGCCGTCCAGGCGCAGCGCCCAGGACTGGGTGAAGGTCGCGGCCAGGTGGGCCCACTCGTTGCACGGGAAGCGCTCCGCCGACCTCAGCACGCGCTCGCCGACCCGCGCCACCACCTGGTAGCCCTTGATGGGTGAGGCCGGGGTGCTCGGCCCGTCGAAGGTCCAGCGGCCGAGGAGGCCGGGCTCCCGGTCGGACAGGCGCTGGTAGCGCTGGGCGGATATCTCCTGGGCGGTGCGCACCCGCCCGAAGACGCGCACCTCGTCGATCTGGCCGTCGAGGTAGAGGTTGGTGAAGGCCTGGTGGCCGAGTACGAGCGGCCCGTTGCCGGTGTAGGGCCCCGCGGAGGTGCCGCGGGCGACCTCGGTGCCGTCCCGGTAGAGGATCAGCTCACGGGTTGCGTTCTTGTACACCGCTGCCCAGTGGTGCCACTCGAGGTCCGGATAGGGCTGGGTGGTCTTCACGGCGTCGCCGTACAGGGCGAACATGAAGGTGTCGTCGGGTTCGAAGCACAGGTGCAGGGTCTGGTCGACCCGGCCGTCCATGGCCCCGTGGGTCAGCAGCGGTTCCCGGCGGCCCCGGGCCTGGTTGCGCTTGGCCCACAGCTCGACGGTGAAGTCGCGGTTGGACAGGTCGAGCGAGCCGGTCAGCTCGACCTTGGTGTCGCCGATGAACTGTTTCACGGGCAGGCCGACCGGGACGAGCGCCAGGGAGTACCCCGACGCGTCCGTCTTGGCGTGGATGATCCGGCCCTGGCCGGACTCGGGGTTGACCCAGGCCTCCATGGTCAGGTCGCCGGTGGTGGCGACGTTCTGCTGCTTGCCGGCGGGCAGCGCCAGGTACTGCTCCTTGCCGTCGAACAGGAAGGCCCGGCCGGGCATCTCGGCGCGCCATCGGCAGCCGCGGCCGGTGATCGTCGGCTTGGCCGTGCCGTTGGGTACGGAGTCGACGTCGCCGGTGGTCAGCCCGACCAGGCGGGAGCCGGCGGAGAGCAGCACGCCGGGCCGGGTGGACTCCGCCCGGGCCCAGTCGTAGCCGACCAGGCTGACCTTGTCGCCCGGTTTGACCGTGGTGGCCGCGGCCGTCAGCGTGAGTGTCTTGGAGCCGATGGGGGCGTCGGAGTCCGCGGCGTAGCCGTTGCTGCCGATCGTCAGGTGGGCCTTGGCGGGGATCACCACGGTGGTGGCCCCGGTCAGTTCCACGGTGCTGCCGGTCAACCGGGCGACCGCGCCGACCGTCACCGGGCGGCCGGGGTTGCCGGCCAGTGCGGCGGCCATCTGGTCGGCCTTGCGGGGCAGCGACCGCCAGGTCTCGGTCTCGTTGCCCAGCGTGATGGTCAGGTCGCAGCGGCCGGGGGCGTCGCCGTCGGCGACCTTGATGGTGCAGTTGCCGAGGGCGATGCCCGGGTCACGGGCGAGGAATCCGAGTGTGCCGCCGCTCCCGGCCAGGCTCTGGGTGCCGCGGATGACGGCGGTGTCGTAGTAGGCGGCGAAGAACTGGTCGTTGGTGCCGCGGAAGTACAGCACGACGTTGCCGGTGCCGCTGTCGAGCAGTGCGGGCCGGTCGGTGCCGCGGGCGAATTCGAGCAGGCCGCCGGACAGGCTCAGGCCGGTGGTGTCCACCGCGAGCAGCGGCATGGCGACCGTCAGGTCGTCGTCGCCCTGGAGGGCGGTCGACAGGTTGGCCAACTTGGCCTGTGCGTCCTTCAGTTCGACCTGGTGGGCGGCCAGCATGAGGGTGAGTTCGTCGGCCCGCTGCTTGGCTGTCCGGGCCTCCTGGAGGAGCTCGCGCGCCGCGTCCATCTGCGCCTTGGCCGCCGGGTACGTCACGTCCAGGCCCGAGCGCATGCCGGCGCGCAGCATGCGCAGCAGGCCCGTCTCGGCCGTCAGGAACTCCTTCGCCTGGACCACGAAGATCTGCTGGGAGGTGACGGGCAGGCCGATCGCGAGCCGGCTGCCGCGGTTGACGATGCGGACGAAGTCGCCCTCGGTGACCAGCTGGAACTGGGCGCCCGGGTTGGCCGGTTCCCGGGTGATCACGTTCAGCTGGGCGTTCTCCGCCATCGAGTTGCCCATGACGTGCAGGTCCTGGCCGGACCGGTTGTTGACCACCCAGTAGCAGGGCCTGCCGTCCTGGCTCTGGCCGACGGCCTCCACCCGCCAGCTGGAGCGGACGTCAGGGGTGACCATCACCGAGGCGCCGCCGCCGGCCGAATCGATGGAGTGGATGCTCCGGTGCGTGTATGCGCCCAGCACCCGCGGGTTCTTGAGGTCGATGGTGTAGTTCCACGAGGTGACCAGGTCCTTCTCGGCGAAGTAGCGCCGCTCCACGTCGTCGAACGCCGGCTTCAACCGGTCGTGCTCCGCCTGCCGCTCGGCCAGCAGGCCGGCCACACCGGACAGCCGGCCGATCTTCAGCTGCAGGTCGGCGATCTCCGGCTCCAGCCGCTTGATCAACTGCTGCAGCGAGCTGACCTGCTCCGAGTCCGTCCCCTTCGTCGGCCGTCTGAGCACCGCCGGGTCCAGCACGTCCGGCGCCTGGGCGAGCCGGCCGTCCCGGCCGACGGCGAAGTCCAGGGTCACCACGGCCGGGTCCTGGCCGTACTTGGCGGCGAAGGCCAGCATCACCCGGGCCTGCCGCTTGGCGGGCTTGGCATCGGCCCGGTACCCGGCGACGACGTTCTCCTGCTGGTGGTAGAGCAGGGCCGACATGCCGGACGTGATCGTGCGCCCCTTGATGACGAAGCTGTCCCGCCGCACTCCGGGGTGGTCGCCGACCGGGGCGTCCGAGCCGGTCCACCTGGCGTCGCCGTCGAGCGTGCCGTGCAGGCCCCGGTCCGTCTGGTCGTAGACGGTGTTCCCGTCACCCTCGTCGAAGCGGTAGTAGGCCACCAGGCCGGCCTCGTTGCCGATCAGACGGTGGTTCAGCTGATCCTTGATCTCGGTGTCGGACCGCACCCGGTTCCAGATCCGCAGCTCGTCGAGGTCGCCGTCGAACAGCTCGCCCGTGCCGCCGGTGACGTCCTTGCCGATCAGGGTGTCCGCGCCGGTCACCGGGGCGAAGGGTAGCGCTCCGCTGCCGCACGGCACGCCGTTGACGTACAGCCTCGCGGTCGTGCCGTCGAAGGTGGCGGCGATGTGGGTGTAGACGTCGGTCGGCACCGTCTCGGTGGAGGTGAGCGCCGACGGCGCACCCTCGTGGGTCAGGGTCACCGCCCCGGAGGCGTCCAGGCCCAGCCGGTACTCCCCGCTCCGGGCCAGCACCGGCCCGTCGAGGCCAACGGGCTTGACCCAGGCCTCGATCGAGTAGGCCCGGCCGCCGAAGCGCAGCGCCGCCGGATCGCCGAGGTCGATGTGGGTGTCGTTCGACCCGGTCAGCCGCACCGCGGTCTCCGCGTGCCCCTCGCTCCCCGTGACCGGCACCAGTTCGCGCCCGGTGAAGGGGCACGTGCCCGGGCTGCGCTCGAACACCGAGTCCCGGTAGGACGGATCCGGACTGGTGTAGAAGCGGGTGCCCTGGGTGTTGAACAGGCCCTGGGCGCCCTGCTCGACGTTGAAGCAGTCCACCCGGCCGGTGGAGTCGTTGTGGGCGAACAGCTGCCAGCGCTGGACACTGTTGATCGCGGTGGGCACCAGGACGGCCGCGAACCGGCCCCGGGTCAGGTTCCGGACGAAGGACAGCTCCTGGGTGGGTTCGTAGAACGGCCTGCCCTCCATGTCCTCGGTGCCCAGGCTGTCCTTGGCCGACTCGGGACGGGTGGCGTGCCGGCTGCGCTTGTAGCGCACCTCCAGGACCGGCTTGAGCTTGCCGTCCACCAGCAGGAACCGGTCGACCAGCAGGGTGTCGCGCACCAGCGGCACCTTCTTCGTGCCGCTGAGCACGTAGTCGGTCCGGGACGCGTTCCCTGAGCAGCCGCCACCGGTCAGCTTGTACACCGCGCCCGGGTCGGACTCGCCGACCGACTGGCGCAGCACCACCACGTACGTGCCGTCGGAGAGCGCGTGGAACGGGGCGTCCGCCGTCAGCCGCGCGGTCGTGGACAGGTACGGGTCGATCTCGCCGGCCGTGGGCCGCTCGTCGGCGGCCGCCTCGGCGCCGCCGCGCTTGACCGTGGGCATCGCCGTCGCCCCGACGACGGCGTACCCCACCTCGGTCAGTTCCCGGGGAAAGGCCAGCTCGACCGGGTTCTCGCTCCAGTACGCCGCGTCCGTATCGCCCTTCACCTGCTGTCCGGCCAGGTCCAGCACGGAGTAGACGATCCGGCGGGCCGCGTCCATCGCGAATGCGATGGTCGTGCCTTGGTGCCGGGCCATCGTCACGTGCCGGTAGGACCGGTCTCCGTACACTTTGAGCAGGGATTCCTGAGGTGCCACTGTTCCCCTCCCACGAGCATGGACGCCTGCTCCGGTTCGTCCCCGACCCGGAGCGGCGATGATTCGCCGCGCACTCCTGACGGAGCAGCAAGCAGTGTGGCAGGGCGGCGCCGGCGCGGAATCCTGGCTGAACTTGTTTGCCTTACAAGCGACTTGAACGACGCATCCCATGGCCGGAACATCGCGCTGGGGGTCGTGGGACTGGACGCCGTCCCCGGTCGTGCGCTCTGCCGGGCGGTGGGCGACCCACCCGCTCGCACCGATCGACCCCTCCGGTGATCGCCGGTGCCACCTGGGACGCCGGCGGGACTCGTTTTACACGCTTACGAACGGGTTGGGAAGCAGATCGTCCGGCGTCCAGCCGGATTACCTTCCGTGGCATGGCCGCGGTCGGTTCGCCGGTACGACGATCTTCCGGGCCGCCTGGGTCGCGCGCCTGACTGTGCGGCGTCGGCCCGACATTGCACAGCCTGCGTCGGACGTGCTCTGCGGCCACCTGAATCCGGGCTCCTGCACTCACTGAGATCGCCCCGGGCTCGGCGACCGTGGTGGCCGATCACCCGGCGCTGCGCGCACGGTCGTGACCCTACGGTGACCGCCGCGCTGCCACCTGCCCGACCCCGGTAGTTCCTGGACGCCCCTCTCGCCTACAGGCGGGAGGGGCGCCTTCGGCGTCCGGGGTCAGTCGAGAGGTAGCGCCTGGTGCGCTGCGACGATCGCGTCGATGCGCTGCGCGAGGTCGAAGTCCGCGGCTGTCAGTCGGTACCCCGCATCGTGCGTCGTGATGCTGGCGCGCAGGTGATCGATGCGCAGGTCGAGATCAGCATGGTGCTGGATACGCCGGGACCGGTCAGTGATCGTCACGATCGCAGCCACGGCGGCGTGGTAGCGGATCGGATAGGTCCGGGTGATCTGGTCACCGACCTGCTCCCACCCCGGCAGCTCCGCCAGGCGCTCGGCAATCTCCTCATGTGTCAAAGGCTTCGGCACACCCATGTTCAGCTCCCCTCGGTTACGAACCCCAGAACCTCGGCAAGGTCCCGGCCGGCCGAGGAGCTGGCGGAGGGGCAGTTCCCGGACGCCCCCTGGCATGCGCCCTGCGGGCGGGAGGGGACGCCTTCGCGCTTCCTGGCTCAGTCCAGCTCCGTGAGCCGATCGACCAGCGCCCGGCCTTGGGGGGCTCCCTGCCGTAGGAGGCGCCCTCCGACGGTGTGCAGCTCGCGCCAGGCGTGGGGGCGGCCGATCTCCGATGCGTCGTGGATAACGCTGAGCGCCGTGGAGAGTGCGGCCTCGGCCTCGCCTGCGCCCGCGTACGCATGAGCCAGGCAGGCGCTGTACCAGGCCCGGTCGCGGCGGTAGGACGTCGCGAATCCGGACAGCCCGACCGTGAGGTTCTCCACGGCGCTGGTCCACTGTTTCAGGTGCAGGTCCGCCATGCCGTGCTGTGCCGCGAACCAGGACTCGCCGTAGAAGGGGTGGCGCGCAGGACCGCGAGCACACCTCCGCCTGAGACGGGACCGCCCCGCCCGGCGCTGCGCGCGCGGTCGTGACCCTATGGTGACCGGCGTGCCGGAACCTCAGATGTTGCTCTGATCGTCCCCCTCCGCGGTTGGCCCGGCCCTGCCGGGGTCATCACATCGGCACGGACCGTTGGAAGGGGGCGAGGGGGACATGGAGCCCATGGACCGTCTGGGGGTGGGGATCGGCTGGCGGCCGGAGATCGCGGACGCCGTCGAACGCCTGCCGGGCCTGGACTGGGTCGAGGTGGTGGCCGAGAACGTCTGTCCCGGCCATCTGCCGGAGTCGCTGCTGCGGCTGCGCGAGCGCGGGGTGCGCGTCGTACCGCACGGGGTCTCGCTGGGGCTGGGCGGCGCGGACCGGCCCGACGCGGGGAAGCTGGCCGAGCTCGGCGAGCGGGCGGTGGCGCTCGGCGCGCCGCTGGTCACCGAGCACATCGCGTTCGTACGGACGTCCTCGCCGGTGCTGGAGGCGGGCCATCTGCTGCCGGTACCGAAGACGTGGGACGCGCTCGGCGTCCTGTGCGAGAACGTCCGGATCGCGCAGGACGCGCTGCCGGTACCGCTGGCGCTGGAGAACATCGCGGCCCTGCTGTCCTGGCCGGACGAGGAGCTGACGGAGGGGCAGTTCCTGGCGGAGCTGGTCGAGCGCACGGGCGTACGGCTCCTCATCGACGTGGCCAACCTGCACACCAACCGCGTCAACCGCGGCGAGGACCCGGTCGCCGTCCTGGACCGGCTGCCGCTGGAGGCGCTGGCCTACGTGCACGTGGCGGGCGGGGTGGAGCGCGACGGCGTGTGGCACGACACGCACTCCCACCCGGTGCCGCCTCAGATCCTCGACGTGCTGGCGGAGCTGCGGGCCCGGGTGGACCCGCCGGGCGTCCTGCTGGAACGGGACGACGACTTCCCGCCGGAGGCGGAGCTGGCGGGCGAACTGGACGCGATCCGGGGCGTGCTGGGACGCTCCCCGGCCCGCCGCCCGGCCCCCGCCGGCGACGCGTCCGCCGGGGACCGCGCAGTCCAGGGCGCCGGCAGAGCCGGGCGCCACGGCGGGGACGGGGCCCGGGGGCGGGTGGCGGTGCGGCAGGCCGCGCTGCTCTCGGCGTTGGTGGCGGGCACGCCCGTCCCCGAGGGGTTCGACGGCCGGCGCGTGAAGGTGCAGGCCAAGGCGCTGGTCGCCAAGCGGGCCTCGGTGGTCCGCAAGGTCGCGCCCGACCTGCCGGAGATCCTCGGCGCCACCGCGTACCGGACGGCGTTCTTCGCCTACGCCCACAACCGTCCCATGACCGGCGGCTACCGCCGGGACGCGCTGGACTTCGCCGAGCACCTGCTGGTCCAGGACCTGCCCGCGGACGCGGCCGCCCGGCGCCGGCTCACCGCCTGGTGGGAGTACCGGGCCGGGTCCCGGCCGCCCGGGCGGGCCGCGCGGCTCCTGGGGTGGCTGCGGCCGGTCCGGCGCCGGGCGCGGGAGCTCGCCGGGGGGCGCGGCACGTGAACGTCGTCGCCCTGCTGGTGTGGGCCGCGGTCCTGTGGTCGTCGCTCACCCTCGTGCGCGGGGTACGGCGCGAGCGGCCCGCACCGGCCGCCGCGCCGCCCCGGCTGTACGACCTGTACGAGGCCGCGTTCCTGTCCGGCGGTCCCGGCCGGGTGGTCGACACGGCGCTCGTGTCGCTGCTCGGGGACGGCCGGCTGGAGCTGGGCGGTCCCGGGATCGTCCGGATGCACCCGGATGCGCGGGCGGCCGATCCGGCCGAACAGGCCGTCCTGCACGCCTGCCTGGCCGCGTCCTCCGGTGCTCTGCACATCGTGCGGTACGAGGCCATGTGCCACCCCGCCGTTCAGGAGATCGGTGACGCCCTGGCCGGACGCGGTCTGCTCGCGCCGCCCGGATGGGGGCGGCGGTGGCGGCGCCGGGCCGTCCGCCAGGCGGTGCTGTGCGCTCTGGCGATCCCGGTCTCGGTCGTGGCGACCGTCGTGCAGGTGGTCACGGCGGAGCGGCCCGGACTGCCGTTCGTCGTGCTGGCGCTGCCGGCCCTGATCGGCGGCCTGGTCGTGGGCGCGGTCCACGCCGCCCGGGCGCGCGCCCGGGTCACCGTACCGGGGCTGCGGGCGCTGGCCGAGGTCCGGGCCTTCCACCGGGGTGACCCGGCCGCGCGCGTGGTGACCGCCCTGAGCGGGCCGCGGGCCCTGCCGGACTCGGGGCTGCGCGCGCAGATGGCGGCCGCGGCCCGGCACACGCCGGCGGTGGCGGCGGCGCACCGCCGCCCGGGTGACTCCGCGTCGGACGGCGCATCGGGCGACGCGTCGGGCGCCGCCTTCGTGCCGGTCGTGTGGTGTGCGGCGAGCGACGGCGGCGGATGGGGCGGAGCGGATGGCGGCGGGTCGGGTGGCGACGGGTCGGGTGGCGGCTCGGGCTGCGGATCGTCCTCGTCGAGCTGTTCCAGCGGTTCGAGCTGCGGCAGTTCGTCCAGCTCCAGCTGCGGCAGCAGTTCCTGACACCGCATCGCACGGTGTGCGGATCACGGGATGCCGGTGCGTCCGGCTCCGGTACGGCCGGCTTCGGCGCGTCCGCCGCATCCGGAGCCCGCGACGGTGTCGCTGGACGACGGGGCGGCGCGACCCTCGGGGGTCGCGGCTGCCGCCGGTCGTCTGAACTTCCGTGCGCGGTCTCCGGCTGCGTCGGTTTCGGGGGCGGACGGCCTCCCGATCCACCGGAGGAGGTCAGTCCTCCGGTCCTTCCCCCCAGGGGAGGTATCAGGCGAGTCCGGCCACCAGATCGGCGACGGACTTGCGGCGTCCGGTGTAGAAGGGGACCTCTTCACGGACGTGCATACGGGCCTCGGAGGCACGCAGGTGACGCATGAGGTCGACGATGCGGTAGAGCTCGTCGGCCTCGAAGGCCAGCAGCCACTCGTAGTCGCCCAGCGAGAAGGAGGCGACGGTGTTGGCGCGGACGTCGGGGAAGCCGCGGGCCATCTTGCCGTGGTCGGCGAGCATGCGGCGGCGGTCCTCGTCCGGCAGCAGGTACCAGTCGTAGCTGCGCACGAACGGGTAGACGCTGACGTAGTCGCGGGCGACCTCGTCGGCCAGGAAGGCCGGGATGTGCGACTTGTTGAACTCCGCGGGGCGGTGCAGCGCCATGTTCGACCACACCGGCTCCAGCGCGCGGCCGAGCCGGGTGCGGCGGAAGAGGTTGTAGGCGCTCTGCAGCTCGTCCGCGGTCTCGGCGTGCCACCAGATCATGACGTCGGCGTCGGCGCGCAGGCCGGAGACGTCGTAGGTGCCGCGGACGGTGATGTCCTTGGCGGCCAGCTGGTCGAACAGCTCCTGGACCTCGTCGGCGTAGCCGGTGCGGTCTGACTCAGAGACGGGCAGCACGTCCTTCAGCTTGAAGACGGACCACAGGGTGTAGCGAATGACCTCATTGAGGTCCTTGGCCTTCTTCCCCGCGTTGGGGATCTTCTCTGGTGCAGTCATGTGCCTATTGTCCCGTGTCCGGATCAGTGCTCTGCGCCAGGGGTCCCGATGATCGCGTCGGCGGCCGCGCGGGCGCTCGCGATGCAGGCCGGGATGCCCACGCCGTCGTAGAGGGCGCCGCACACCGCGAGGCCGGGGACGGCGGCGACGGCGGTCCGGATCCGCTCGACGCGGGCGAGATGGCCCACCGGGTACTGGGGCAGTCCGCCGTCCCAGCGGGTGACGGTGGCGGCGACGGGGCGGGCCGCGAGGCCGACGGCGTCGCCGAGGTCGGCGAGGGAGACGTCGACCAGCTCGGCGTCGTCGCGCTCCAGGTCCTTGTCGTCGCCGTGCCGGCCGACGGACGTGCGCAGCAGGAAGAGGTCCGGGTCGGCGCCGGCCCAGGCCCACTTGTTGCTGGAGAACGTGGAGGCCTTGACCGTACGGCCGTCCACCGGCGGGACCAGGAAGCCGCTGGCGCCGCCGCCGCTGACGGACTCCGGCAGCTCGGCGCGCCGGAAGGCCATGGTGACCAGGGCCATCGAGGCGTACTCGACGCCGCGCAGTTCGGCGGCGGCCGCGGGCGCGGCCGCGTCCAGCAGGCGTGCGGCGGGCCCGGCCGGGGTGGCGACGACCACGGCGTCGGCGCCGAGGACCCGGTCCCCGGCGGTGACCTGCCAGCCGTCCGGCGTACGGCGGATCGCGCGGACCTCGGCACCGGTCAGCAGGGTGGCTCCGGCGGCCCGGCAGGCGTCGGCGACGGCGAGCGGGAGCCGGCCGATGCCGCCCGCGATCCCGGCGAAGACGGGTCCGGTGGCGGCGGCGCCGATGACGGTGGCCTCGGCGGCGGCGTCGGCCTGGACGGAGCGGACGCTCTCGGCGAGGGTGCGGTGGGTGCGGATCGCCTGGTAGAGCTTCGGGACGGCGGCGCGCATCGAGATGCGGTACGCGTCCCCGGCGTAGACGCCGCCGAGGAGCGGTTCGACGAGGCGGTCGACGACCTCGTGGCCGAAGCGCGCGGCGACGTAGGCGCCGACCGCAACGTCCTCGCCGACCTCGGTGGGCGGCAGTTCGGCGTCGGCGGCGATCCGGGCCAGCCCCTCGGCGGAGAGCACGCCGGAGGCGGCGAGCGGGCCGGTGTCGCCGGGGACGCCCATCACATGGCCGCGTGGCATGTCGCACAGGACACCGCGGTTCCACAGCCGGGCGGTGGCGGTGGCGGGCGGCTGCAGCGCGTCGCCGAGACCGACGGCGCGGGCGAGTTCGACCGCCTCGGGGCGGCGGGCGAGGACGGACTCGGCGCCGAGGTCGACCGGGAGCCCGGCGAGTTCACCGGCGTACAGCTTGCCGCCGAGGCGCGGACCGGCCTCCAGCAGGGTCACCCGGGCGCCCGCCGCGAGCAGCCGGTGGGCGGCGGCCAGGCCCGCGATCCCGCCGCCGATGACAACGACGTGGCGGGGGCCACCGGGTCCGGGACGGCTGCCGGGACCGGGCTGCGGGCCGGTTCCGGCCGGCTGATCCGTACGCGTGTCCGCTTCGTGCATGGACACATCGTCTCAGACCGATCACCGAGGCCGGACCGTGACCGCATCGGAACCGGCTCGGGACCGCCGGTTCGAAACCCGGGACAGGACTCTGGACGTCGAAACGGCGACATCGACGCGTCGGTCCCGGGGGGACTCATGAAGCTTGCGCACAGACACCGTTCCGCCACCGCCCTGGTGGTCCTCGCGCTGACGGGGACGCTCGCGCTCACCGCCTGCGCGGCGGACACCGCCACGGACACGGCGGCCGGCTCCGACAAGGCGGCCGCCGCCCCGGCCCCGGCGGACGCGGGCCGGGCCGCACCGGGCGGGGCGGCACAGGAGGGCGCCAAGGGGGCGGCCCCGGCGACCGGCAAGGCGCCGGGCACGGCGGCTCCGGCGGCCCCGGCCGCGCCCGTCGTACGGCCGCACGTGATCCGCACGGCCACGGTGGGCATCGAGACGGCGGACGGGCAGCAGGCGCTGGCCACCGCCCGGACCGCCGCCGAGGGCGCGGGCGGGTACGTCGGCAACGAGACCACGCAGCGCGGCAAGGACGGCCGGGTGACCTCGACGCTGACCCTGCGGGTGCCGGGCGAGCGGTTCGACGCGGTCCTCGGCGCGCTGGAGGGCACCGGCAAGCTGCTCAGCCGCAAGGTCGAGGCGCAGGACGTGACGGAGAAGGTCGCGGACGTCGACAGCCGGGTGAAGTCGGCACAGGCGAGCGTGGTGCGGGTGCGCGAGATGATGGACAAGGCCTCCGCGCTGAGCGACGTCGTCATGCTGGAGAGCGAACTGAGCAGGCGTCAGTCGGACCTGGAGTCGCTGCTGGCCCAGCAGACCGCGCTGAAGGACCAGACCTCGCTGGGCACGATCACGCTCCAGGTCGCGGAACCGGAGCCGGTGGCGGAACCGGAGAAGAAGAAGAAGAAGAAGGAGGACCCCGGGTTCCTGGACACGCTCGCGGGTGGCGCGGGGGTCCTGCTGACGGTGCTGAAGTGGGCGCTGCTGGTGCTGGGCGCGGTGCTGCCCTTCACACTCGCGGCGGGTCTGCTGTGGCTGCTGTGGCGAGCGGTGCGCTCGCTGCTCCCGGAGCGCCCGAAGCCGCGGCAGGCGCGGCCGGTCCCGGCGTGGCCGCACCAGCGGACCGTCCCGGGCCCGGGGAGCCGTCCCCACGACGGTGCGGACGACCTCGACGACGACCCCGACGAGGACGGTACGGACGACGGCTCCACCACCGGCCCGGCGGGCGGCCAGCCCGGCGGCCGGGGCTGAGGCAGTCCCGCGCGAACTGACCCCGTCCTCACCCCCGCCGTGATCTTCTGGAGTCCGGAGCACGACGGCGGAGGGACGGAACGGACATGGGTGGGACGCAGCGGCTGGTGGTCGTGGGCGGCGACGCGGCGGGGATGTCCGCCGCGTCGCAGGCCCGCCGGCTGAAGGGGCCGGCGGAGCTGGAGATCGTCGCGTTCGAGCGCTCGCACTTCACGTCGTACTCGGCGTGCGGGATCCCGTACTGGATCGGCGGCGGGGTGCCCCGGCGCGACGACCTGATCGCGCGGAGCCCCGAGGAGCACCGGGCGCGCGGTATCGACCTGCGGATGCGGACCGAGGTGGTGGAGCTGGACCTGGGCGGGCAGCGGGTGCGCTCGCGCGACCTGGAGTCCGGAGCCGAGGCCTGGACGGGCTTCGACCAGCTGGTCCTGGCCACGGGCGCCCGCCCGCTGCGCCCGCGGCTGCCCGGTATCGGCGCGGCCGGGGTGCACGGGGTGCAGACGCTGGACGACGGTCAGCGGCTGCTCGACACCCTGGAGCGGACGGCGGGCCGGCGGGCGGTGGTGGTCGGCGCGGGCTACATCGGCGTGGAGATGGCCGAGGCCCTCGTCGAGCGCGGCTACGAGGTGACGGTGCTGCACCGCGGCGAGCAGCCGATGGCCACCCTGGACCCGGACATGGGCGGGCTGGTGCACTCGGCGATGAACGCGATGGGCATCGTCACGGTCGCCGGCGCCGAGGTCACCCGGGTGCTGACCGACGAGGAGGGCCGGGCCCGGGGCGTGGCGACCGCCAAGGGCGAGGAGTACCCGGCGGACGTGGTGGTCCTCGGGATCGGCGTCGAGCCGCGGACCGCGCTGGCTCGCGCGGCGGGCCTGCCGCTGGGCACGTCGGGCGGGCTGCTGACGGACCTGGCGATGCGGGTACGCGGATACGAGAACGTCTGGGCGGGCGGGGACTGCGTGGAGGTCCTGGACCTGGTCGCGGGCCGCGACCGCTACGTCCCGCTGGGCACGCACGCGAACAAGCACGGCCAGGTGATCGGCTCGGGCGTGGGCGGCGGCTACGCGACGTTCCCCGGGGTGGTCGGCACGGCCGTCAGCAAGGTGTGCTCGCTGGAGATCGCGCGGACGGGGCTGCGGGAGAAGGACGCCCTCGCGGTGGGCCTGCGCTTCGTGACGTCCACGATCGTCTCGACGAACACCGCCGGCTACTACCCGGGCGCCGAGCCGATGACGGTCAAGATGATGGCCGAGCGGCGCACGGGCCGCCTGCTGGGCGTGCAGATCGTCGGCGGGGCGGGCGCGGCCAAGCGCGTCGACATCGCGGCGGTCGCGCTGACGGCCGGGATGACGGTGGAGCAGGTCGCCGCCCTGGACCTGGGCTACGCCCCGCCGTTCTCGCCGGTGTGGGACCCGGTCCAGGTGGCGGCCCGCAAGGCGGTGACCGCCGTACGGGCGGCGGGGGTCTGACCCCGGCCGCCGCCCGCGCGGGTCAGCGTGCGGTGCGGGTGTGGACGTAGTCCACGAGGCGGGTCAGGGCGTCCGGGTCCGTGGTGGGCAGGACACCGTGGCCCAGGTTGAAGACGTGGCCCTCCAGGCCGGAGGCGGCGGCCAGGACCTCGTCGGTCTTGGCCTCCACGGCCTCGGGGGTGGAGAAGAGGACGGCGGGGTCGAGGTTGCCCTGGAGTGCCTTGCCGGGGCCGACACGGCGGGCGGCCTCGTCGAGCGGGACCCGGTAGTCGACGCCCATGACGTCCGCGCCGGCCTCGCCCATCAGGCCCAGGAGCTCGCCGGTGCCCACGCCGAAGTGGATGCGCGGGACTCCGTAGGAGGCGACGGACTGGAGGACCTTCGCGGAGGCGGGCATCACCGAGCGGCGGTAGTCGGCCGGGGCGAGGGCGCCGACCCAGGAGTCGAAGAGCTGGACGGCGGAGGCGCCGGCCTCGATCTGCACCTTCAGGAAGGCGCTCGTGATCTCCGCGAGGCGGTCCAGCAGGTCGGCCCACAGCTGCGGGTCGCCGTACATGAGCGCCTTGGTGTGCTCGTGGTTGCGCGAGGGGCCGCCCTCGACGAGGTAGCTCGCGAGGGTGAAAGGAGCGCCGGCGAAGCCGATCAACGGGGTGGCGCCGAGTTCACCCGTGAGCATGCCGATCGCCTCGGTGACGTAGGAGACGTCCTCCGGGGTGAGGTCGCGCAGCTGTGCGAGGTCCTCGCGGCGGCGGATCGGCTGGGCCACGACCGGGCCGATGCCCGGCTTGATGTCCAGGTCGATGCCGATGGCCTTGAGCGGGACGACGATGTCGGAGAAGAAGATCGCCGCGTCGACCTTGTGGCGCCGCACCGGCTGCAGCGTGATCTCCGTGACCAGGTCGGGCCGCATGCAGGACTCCAGCATGGCGGTGCCCTCGCGGACCTTGCGGTACTCGGGGAGGGAGCGCCCGGCCTGCCGCATGAACCACACCGGGGTGTGCGGGACCGGCTCGCGCCGGCACGCCTTCAGGAAGGCGGAATCGTACGTCTGGCTCGGCTGGCCCGTGGGGCGGTGGTTGGCGCTCACGGCCCAAATCTTCGCACGTACGGCGAAGAGGCCGCCCGGCGGCGGGTGTCCTTGCGCCGAACGCCGCCCCGTTCCGCCTAGTCTTCCCCGCATGGCTGCGGCTCAGGGACGATTTTCAGATGGCGCTGACGGTGTGGACAGCGCGAAGGAGACCTCCGTCCCGCTCCCGTTCCGGCGGGCGGTCGACGGCTTGAAGAAGGCCCGGCTGCGTCCGGGGATCGAGATCGACCCGACCAGACCGCCGCAGAGACTCGCGCCGCACGCGTACGCGCTGGAGGCGGCCGTGGTGGACGGCGAGGACGACCTCGCCGACGGCAAGCTGATCCTCCTGCACGACCCGGCCGGGCACGAGGCGTGGCACGGAACGTTCCGGCTGGTGACCCTGGTACGGGCGGAACTGGAACCGGAGATGGCCACCGACCCGCTGCTGCCGGAGGTGTGCTGGTCGTGGCTGACCGGGGCGCTGGAGGCGCGCGGGCTGGGGTACGGGGAGCCGAGCGGGACCGTGACCATGGCGAGCTCGCACTACTTCGGCGGGCTCGGGGAGCGGCGGCCGGCGACCCAGATCGAGATCAGGGCCTCGTGGACGCCGCGCGAGGGCGCGGGCGGGGTGCCGGACACGGGGGCCCACCTGGCGGCGTGGTGCGAACTGCTGTGCCAGATCGCGGGGCTGCCGCCGGTGGGGCCGGCCGAGGCGGGCGTGGTCTCGCTGCCGCAGCGGCGCGGCCCGCACCATCCGTAGCGCGGAGTACGGGGCGGACGGGGCGGACGGCGTCCGCGGCCGGCGGGCTCGCACGAAGGATGGAAATGACCCCTCTGTCCCTTTGTGCCGCAAGCGCACCCTCATCGGGGCGGGCGGTGCGGGCTTCTGATCGTCACCTGATCGATACCCCGCCGTTCGCACGGCGGCCGCCGATCGTTCGGTGATCGATCGCCCGTCCGAATTGCCCGAATTGTTACTCACCAAATCGTGATCATTCTCTAAAGCCGGGCGGGTGACGTGCCGAAGGAGTCAGTGACCATCCGCACGGAGCGCACCGGCTCCTTCCCCAGCCGGCCGTCCCGTCCACTCCCCCAGGAGGCCTGGTGTCCGTTCTTCTTGAGCAGCCTGCAAGCCTGGTCGCCTACCGCCCCAACAAGCCGACCGCCATGGTCGTCGTGGCCGACCCCCGCGTCCGTTCCACCGTGACCCGCCACCTGTGGGCCCTCGGGGTGCGTGACGTCATCGAGGCGTCGTCCATCGCGGAGGCCCGTCCCCGCGTCGGCAGCCCGCGCGACATCTGCGTGGCCGACGTCCACCTGCCCGACGGCTCCGGTCTCACCCTCCTGTCCGAGACCCGCGCCGCGGGCTGGCCGAACGGCCTGGCCCTGTCCGCCGCCGACGACATCGGCGCGGTCCGCAACGCCCTCGCGGGCGGGGTGAAGGGCTACGTCGTCACCGGAACGCGTACGAACATCGGGCTGCCCACCCGGCCCGGCGCCGCCCCCATCGGTGCCGCCGCCGCCCGCATGCACCGCCGCCCCCCGGGTGCCCCGAGCCACCCGGGCGGCTACCGCGAGCTCTCCGGCCGCGAGGTCGAGGTCCTGCGCCTCGTCGCGGAGGGCCAGTCCAACAAGGCCATCGGCGTCTCGATGGGCCTGTCCGCCCTGACCGTCAAGTCACACCTCGCCCGGATCGCCCGCAAGCTGGGCACCGGCGACCGCGCGGGAATGGTCGCCGTCGCGCTGCGTACCGGGATCATCCACTGAGCCCGGCCCGCGGCCCCCGGATAGCCCGCCCCCGCACCCCGCGCGGGGGACCGCCGGGCAGACACCCGGAAAACTCCCCGCGACCCGACCGCGCCCGTCGACGGAACGTTCCGGCGACGGGCGCGCCGTATCCACGGATACCCTTGACCGGTGACCGACGCCCAAGAGACCGCAGCAGACCTGCGCACCACCACCGGGGGCGGCCCCCCGGACGATGTCGATGTTCCGTCCGATGGGCAGCCGATCCCCTTGCTCGAACCCCGAGAGGGGATCCCTCCGGTGGTCGCCGACAACGATGCCCTCGCCCGGGTGATCGCGGCCTTCGCCGCGGGGACCGGGCCCGTCGCGGTGGACGCCGAACGCGCCTCCGGATACCGCTACGGACAGCGCGCCTACCTGGTGCAGCTGCGCCGCGAGGGCGCGGGCTCCGCGCTCGTCGACCCGGTGGGCTGCCCCGACCTGTCCGGACTGGGCGAGGCCCTGTCCGGCACCGAATGGATCCTGCACGCCGCCACCCAGGACCTGCCGTGCCTGCGTGAAATAGGCATGGTGCCGACCTCGCTCTTCGACACGGAGCTGGCCGGCCGGCTCGCCGGGTTCCCGCGGGTCGGGCTGGGCGCGATGGTCGAGAGCGTGCTCGGGTACGCGCTGGAGAAGGGCCACTCGGCCGTGGACTGGTCCACGCGCCCGCTGCCGGAGCCGTGGCTGCGCTACGCCGCGCTGGACGTGGAGCTCCTGGTGGACCTGCGCGACGCGCTGGAGAAGGAGCTGGACCGCCAGGGCAAGCTGGAGTGGGCCCGGCAGGAGTTCGAGGCCATCGCCTCGGCGCCGCCCCCGCCGCCGCGCAAGGACCCCTGGCGCCGTACGTCCGGGATGCACAAGGTGCGCCGCCGCCGTCAGATGGCCGTGGTGCGCGAGCTGTGGGAGACCCGCGACCGGATCGCGCAGCGGCGTGACGTGTCACCGGGCAAGGTGCTCAGTGACAGCGCGATCGTCGAGGCCGCCCTCGCGGTGCCGGCCAATGTGCACGCCCTGTCGGCGCTGTCCGGTTACGGCCAGCGGATGGGCCGGCGGCAGCTGGAGCAGTGGATGGCCGCCGTGGACCGGGCCAAGGCCCTGCCGGAGAACGAGCTGCCGCAGCCCGGCGCGACCCCGGCCGGTCCGCCGCCGCCGCGCTCCTGGGCCGACAAGGACCCGGCCGCCGCGGCCCGCCTGGCGGCGGCCCGTACCGCGGTCTCCGCGCTGGCCGAGCAGCTGAACCTGCCGCAGGAGAACCTGATCACCCCGGACACCGTGCGCCGGCTGTGCTGGGAGCCGCCGTTCCACCTCTCGGCCGCCTCCGTGGAGGAGGCCCTGGCCGGGTACGGCGCCCGCCCCTGGCAGATCGAACAGGTCACCGTCCCCCTGGTCGCCGCCCTGGAGGCCACCGCCTGACGGCCTGACGTACCCCTCGAGGAGCCCCCGAGCCCGCCCCGCGGCCGGGGGCTCCCGCGCGTCCCGCACCCGTGGGCCGCGCCGGGCGGAGCACGCCGGGGAGTGTGACCTTCGCCGCTGTTCGGGGAGGGGGTGTGCACATTGGTTACCCGCAAGTAGCATGGGCCGGGTGAGCGCGCGCTCAGCCCAGTCGCGGCGGCGCCGCCGCGCAGCAGTGCACACCCGCACCCTGGAGGAGAGCCATCGTGCCTCGTACCGTCAGGGACGTCGTCTTCGTCGACGGCGTCCGCACCCCGTTCGGCAAGGCGGGCCCGAAGGGCATCTACCACGAGACCCGCGCCGACGACCTCGTCGTGAAGGCGATCCGGGAGCTGCTGCGCCGCAACCCGGACCTCGACCCGAAGAAGATCGACGAGGTGGCCATCGCCGCCACCACCCAGATCGGCGACCAGGGTCTGACGATCGGCCGTACCGCGGGCATCCTCGCCGGTCTGCCGGAGACCGTCCCCGGCTACGCCATCGACCGCATGTGCGCCGGCGCGCTGACCGCCGTCACCACCGTGGCCGGCTCCATCGCCTTCGGCGCGTACGACATCGCCATCGCGGGCGGTGTCGAGCACATGGGCCGCCACCCGATGGGCGAGGGCGTGGACCCGAACCCGCGCTTCGTGAGCGAGAAGCTGGTCGACGAGTCCGCCCTGTTCATGGGCATGACGGCGGAGAACCTGCACGACCGCTACCCGACCATCACCAAGGAGCGCTGCGACGCGTACGCGGTGAACTCCCAGGAGAAGGCCGCCAAGGCGTACGCCGACGGCAAGATCCAGCAGGACCTGGTGCCGGTCGCGGTACGCCGCACCAACGCGGACGCCGGTGAGACGGGCTGGGGCCTGGTCACCTCCGACGAGCCGATGCGTCCGGGCACCACCATGGACAACCTGGCGAACCTCAAGACGCCGTTCCGCGTGCACGGCCGGGTCACCGCGGGCAACGCCGCCGGTCTCAACGACGGCGCCACCGCCTCCCTCATCGCCTCCGAGGACTTCGCCCGCGAGAACAACCTCCCGGTCAAGATGCGCCTCGTCTCCTACGCCTTCGCCGGCGTCGAGCCGGAGGTCATGGGCTACGGCCCCATCCCGGCCACCGAGAAGGCCCTGGCCCAGGCCGGCCTGTCCATCGAGGACATCGGCCTGTTCGAGCTGAACGAGGCCTTCGCCGTCCAGGTGCTCGCCTTCCTGGAGCACTACGGCATCGCCGACGACGACGCGCGTGTCAACCAGTACGGCGGCGCCATCGCGTTCGGCCACCCGCTCGCCTCCTCCGGCGTCCGCCTGCTGACGCAGCTGGCCCGCCAGTTCGAGGAGCAGCCGCACGTCCGCTACGGCCTGACCACCATGTGCGTGGGCTTCGGCATGGGCGCGACGACCATCTGGGAGAACCCGCACTTCGCCGGAGGCAACAAGTGAGCACCACCGCTGAGCTCCTGAAGGGCGCGGCCGAGCTGTTCCCGGACGAGGTCGTCACGCAGGCGCACGTCCGCCACCTCGACCTGCCGTTCGGCGCCGGGCGCTTCGCGCTCATCACGCTGGACAACGGCTTCGACCACACCAAGCCGACCACGTTCGGCCCGCAGTCGCTGGCCAACCTGAACGCGGCGATCGACCAGGTCGAGCAGGAGGCCATCGCCGGCTCCATCGTCGGCGCGGGTATCACCGGCAAGCCGTTCATCTTCGCGGTCGGCGCCGACCTCAAGGGCGTCGAGCTCCTCAAGCAGCACGACGAGGCGCTGGCCATCGGCAAGGGCGGCCACGACGTCTTCAAGCGGCTGTCCTCGCTGGGCGTGCCCACCTTCGCGTACTACAACGGTGCGGCGATGGGCGGCGGCGTCGAGGTCGGCCTGCACTGCACGTACCGCACCGTGTCGAAGGCCATCCCGGCCTTCTCGCTGCCCGAGGTCTTCCTCGGTCTGGTTCCGGGCTGGGGCGGCTGCGCCATCCTCCCGAACCTCATCGGTGCGGAGCGCGCGGTCTCGGTCATCATCGAGAACTCGCTGAACCAGAACCGCCAGCTCAAGGGCAAGCAGGTCTTCGAGCTCGGCATCGCCGACGCGATCTTCGAGGGCGCGGACTTCCTGGAGCAGTCCCTGCTGTGGACCGCGCGGGTCCTGACCGGCCAGACCGAGGTCGTACGCGCCGAGATCGACCGCGGCGAGGCGTGGGACGCGGCCGTGGCCAAGGGCCGCTTCATCGCCGACTCCAAGGTGCACGGCGCGGCCCCGGCCGCCTACCGCGCGCTGGACATCATCGCGGCGGCCAAGGACGGCGACCTCCAGGCCGGCTTCGACGCCGAGGACACGGCGCTGGCCGACCTCATCATGGGCGGCGAGCTGCGCTCGGGCATCTACGCCTTCAACCTGGTCCAGAAGCGCGGCAAGCGCCCGGCCGGCGCCCCGGACAAGAACCTGGCCCGCCCGGTCACCAAGGTCGGCGTCGTCGGCGCGGGCCTGATGGCCTCGCAGCTGGCGCTGCTCTTCCTGCGCCGCCTGGAGGTGCCGGTGGTCCTCACCGACATCGACCAGGAGCGCGTGGACAAGGGCGTGGGCTACGTCCACGCCGAGATCCAGAAGCTGCTCGGCAAGGGCCGCATCAACCAGGACAAGGCCAACCGCCTGACCGCCCTGGTGACCGGTGTCCTGGACAAGGCCGAGGGCTTCGCGGACGCGGACTTCATCATCGAGGCCGTGTTCGAGGAGATGTCGGTCAAGCAGAAGGTGTTCGCGGAGGTCGAGGCGGTCGCCCCGGCGCACGCGATCCTCGCCACCAACACCTCCTCGCTGTCGGTGTCGGAGATGGCCTCCAAGCTCCAGCACCCGGAGCGCGTGGTCGGCTTCCACTTCTTCAACCCGGTCGCGATCCTCCCGCTGCTGGAGATCGTCCGCGGCGAGAAGACCGACGACGCCTCCCTGGCCACGGCCTTCGCCGTCGCCAAGAAGCTGAAGAAGACCGCGGTCCTCACCAAGGACGCCCCGGCGTTCGTCGTGAACCGCATCCTGACCCGCTTCATGGGCGAGATCCAGAACGTCATCGACGAGGGCACCCCGGTCGTCACGGCGGAGAAGGCCATCGAGCCGCTCGGCCTGCCGATGTCCCCGCTGGTGCTCCTGGAGCTCGTGGGCCCCGCGATCGGTCTGCACGTCTCGGAGACCCTCAACGGTGCCTTCCCGGAGCGCTTCACCGTCTCGCCGAACCTCAAGCGGGTCGTCGAGGCCGGCAAGCGCGGCTTCTACGTCTACGACTCCGGCGCGCCGGAGCTGGACCCCGAGGTCGCGGCGCTCCTGGTGCAGGGCGACTCCGTCCTGACCGAGGAGCAGGTCCGCGCGCGCGTCCTGGACGCGGTGGCGCAGGAGATCGGCCTGATGCTGGAGGAGGGCGTCGTGGCCGAGGCCCAGGACATCGACCTCTGCCTCATCACGGGCGCCGGCTGGCCCTTCCACCTGGGCGGCATCACGCCGTACCTGGACCGTGAGGGCGTCTCGGAGCGCGTGAACGGCAAGAAGTTCCTCGCCCCGGGCGTCGCGAGCGTCCCGGCGTAACACCCGGCGCGATCGCGCGAGAGGCCCGTCCGCACCTGGTGCGGGCGGGCCTCTCGGCACGTGGCAGGACCATATCTCCGCAATCGAGCGCGCGTACGTTTATCTTGTAGCCCGCGAGACTCCACCCACCCGTTCGGAAGGCCGGTCCCGGGCATGACTGCTGACACTCCGGAAACGAAGCCCCGCTCCCGGGGGCGGCGTGCCCTGCGGATCGGCCTGCTGGTCCTGGCCCTGCTGGTGCTGGGTACGGCGGGCGCCGGCTGGTGGGCGTACCACCGGCTGGACAGCAACCTCGCCAGCGTCGACCTGGACGCGGCGATCGGCGACAACCGGCCGCCGAAGGTGGTCCCGGGCGCCCGGAACATCCTGGTGATCGGCTCCGACTCGCGCGCCGGGGCCAACGCCGAGCTGGACCACGGGCAGGTCAGCGGCGCCCGTTCGGACACCGCGATGCTGGTGCACATACCCGAGGGCCGGGCCAGGGCGACCGCGGTGAGCATCCCCCGCGACACCCTGGTCACCCGGCCCGAGTGCAAGGACGCCGACGGCGCCACGGTGCGCTCCGCGAACCGGGTCATGTTCAACTCGGTCTACTCGCTGGCCGGTCCGGCCTGTGTGGTCAAGACGGTCGAGCAGATGTCCGGCGTCCGTGTCGACCACTTCGTGGAGGTGGACTTCGCCGGCTTCAAGGGGCTCGTGGACGCCCTCGGCGGGGTCACCGTCACCCTGGACAAGCCGATGTCGGGGGCCAAGGGCAGCCTCAAGCTGGACGCGGGCACGCACCGGCTCAATGGTGAGCAGTCGCTGCGGTTCGTCCGCACCCGCTACGGCTACGGCGACGGCAGCGATCTGGGCCGGATAGGCCTCCAGCAGCAGTTCATGATGGCGCTGCTGGCGGAGCTGAAGAAGCAGGACGCCCTGTCCAACCCGGCGCGGCTCTACAAGCTCGCCGACGCCGGCACCAAGTCGCTGACCACCGATTCGGGGCTGGGCTCGCTGAGCGCGCTCGCCGAGTTCGCGCAGAGCGTGCAGGGCGTGGACCCGAGCACGATGGAGACCATCATGCTGCCGGTCGCCTACGACCGGATCGACCCCAACCGGGTGGTGGTGGCCGAGCCGCAGGCGACGCAGCTGTGGGAAGCGGTGCGCAAGGACGAGAAGATCCCGGCCTCGGCGAAGGACTCCCCCGCCAAGGCCGGGTGATGCGCTCGTGGTTCAGGTGTGCGGCACCTGCTCGTCGCCGCGTTCGAGGCCGCGGCCGAGCCGGCTGTGCCCGCGGCCGTACGCGTAGTAGACGACGATGCCGATGGCCATCCAGATCCCGAACCGCAGCCAGGTGTCGGCCGGCAGGTTGAGCATCAGCCACAGGGAGGCCGCGATCGAGACGATCGGGAGCACCGGCACCCACGGGGTGCGGAAGGAGCGGTGCAGGTCGGGGCGGGTCCGGCGCAGGATGATCACGCCGAGCGCGACGACCACGAAGGCGAACAGGGTGCCGATGTTCACCAGTTCCGCGAGCTTCTCCAGGCTGGTGAAGCCGGCGAGGAAGGCGATGGCCACACCGAGCAGGATGGTCGCGCGGTACGGGGTGCGGTACTTCGGGTGGGTGACGGAGAAGAAGCGCGGCAGCAGACCGTCGCGGCTCATCGCGAAGAACACCCGGGTCTGGCCGAGCAGCAGGATCATGCTGACCGTGATCAGGCCGACGGCGGCACCGAGGCTGATGGCGCCGGCGAAGAACGGCTGGTTCACGGACTTGAAGGCCTCGGCGAGCGGTGCGGTCGGCGACATCTGCGTGTAGTGCTGCATACCGGTGACGACCAGGGTCACGGCGACGTAGAGCACGGTGCAGACCAGCAGCGAGCCCAGGATGCCGCGCGGCATGTCGCGCTGCGGGTTCTTGGTCTCCTCGGCCGCCGTCGCCACGACGTCGAAGCCGATGAAGGCGAAGAACACCAGCGCGGCGGCGGTGAAGATGCCCATGACGCCGAAGTTGGTCGGCTCGTAGCCGAACATCAGCTGGACCAGCGGGGCGTGCCAGCCGCTGACGGTCTCCTCCTGGGGCTTGGCCGGCGGGATGAACGGCGAGTAGTTGTCGGCCTTGATGAAGAACAGGCCCGCGACGATGACCAGCAGCACCACGGTCACCTTGATGGCGACGACGATGGCGGTGATCCGCGCCGAGAGCTTGGTGCCGACCACCAGGATCGCGGTGAGCGCCAGGACCAGCAGGAAGGCCATCAGGTCGAAGGAGCCGCCCGCGTCGGGTCCGGCCAGCGCCCTGGGCAGCTCCCAGCCGAGGTTGGTGTCCATCAGATGGCGTACGTACCCGGACCAGCCGACCGCGACCACCGCGGTGCCCAGGGCGAATTCCAGCACCAGGTCCCAGCCGATGATCCAGGCGGGCAGCTCGCCGATCGAGGCGTAGCTGAAGGTGTACGCCGATCCGGCCACCGGCACCGTCGAGGCGAACTCGGCGTAGCACAGGGCCGCGAGGGCGCAGACGACGCCCGCGGCCACGAAGGACAGGGCGGTGGCGGGTCCGGCGTTGTTCCGGGCCGCGATGCCCGTGAGGACGAAGATGCCCGTGCCGATGATGACACCGACACCGAAGATCATGAGGTCCCACGCGGAGAGCGACTTCCTGAGCTGATGCTCCGGCTCTTCGGTGTCACGGATGGACTGCTCGACCGATTTCGTACGGAAGGGGCTGTTGATATCCGTAGTCACGGACACACCTCCGAACTCAGGGTCCCCCCGGCGCGACCGGGAGGTGCCGGCATACGCGAACGGGCCGGGTGAACCACTCTTCAAGAGTGATCTCCCGGCCCGGTCCGTGCAACAGGGCGTCCCCGCGGGGGTGCCGGAACTAGTCGACCGCTGCGGCCGGCTCGTTGTCCAGACGGCCGTCCAGCTTGGCCACCAGGCCGGTGACCTGCCGCGCGATGTCCGGAGCGGTCAGGCCGATCTCGGCCATGATCTCCTTGCGCAGGGCGTGGTCGAGGAAGCGCTGCGGGATGCCGAAGTCACGCAGCGGTACGTCGACGCCCGCGTCGCGCAGGGCCTGCGCGACCGCGGCGCCCACACCGCCGGTACGGCCGTTGTCCTCGACGGTGACGACCACGCGGTGCCGCTCGGCGAGCGGCGCCAGGGCCTCGTCGACCGGCTTGACCCAGCGGGGGTCGACCACGGTGGAGGAGATGCCCTGCTTGTCGAGCAGGTCGGCGATCTCCAGGCACATCGGGGCGAGCGCGCCGACCGAGACGATCAGTACGTCCGGCCGGGTGACCTCGGGGGCTGGGGCGCGCAGCAGGTCCATGCCGCCGATCCGCCCGATGGCCGGGACGGCGGGGCCCACGACGCCCTTGGAGAAGCGGACCACCGTGGGGGCGTCCTTGACCTCGACGGCCTCGCGCAGCTGCGCGCGCAGCTGCTCGGCGTCGCGCGGGGCCGCCAGCCGCAGGCCGGGGACGACCTGGAGGATGGACATGTCCCACATGCCGTTGTGGGAGGCGCCGTCGTCGCCGGTGATGCCGGCCCGGTCCAGGACGAAGGTGACCCCGCACTTGTGCAGGGCGACGTCCATGAGGACCTGGTCGAAGGCGCGGTTGAGGAAGGTGGCGTACACGGCGAAGACCGGGTGGACGCCACCGGTGGCCAGGCCCGCGGCGGAGGTCGCGCCGTGCTGCTCGGCGATGCCGACGTCGTAGATGCGGTCCGGGAAGGCCTCGGCGAACTTGTTGAGGCCGACCGGGTGGAGCATGGCGGCGGTGATGCCGACGACGTCCGCGCGCTCGTGGCCGATCTTGACCATCTCGTCGGCGAAGACGGAGGTCCAGCTGGCGGCGGCGGTCTTGACCGGCAGGCCGGTGTCGGGGTGGATCACGCCGACCGCGTGGAAGCGGTCCGCCTCGTGCTCCAGGGCCGGGGTGTAGCCGCGGCCCTTCTGGGTGAGGCAGTGCACGATGACCGGGCCGCTGAAGCGCTTGGCGCGGATGAGGGCGGACTCCAGGGCCTCCACGTCGTGGCCGTCGATGGGGCCGATGTACTTCAGGCCCAGGTCCTCGAACATGCCCTGCGGGGCGATGAAGTCCTTCAGGCCCTTCTTGGCGCCGTGCAGGGTCTCGAAGAGCGGCTTGCCCACGACCGGGGTGCGCTCCAGGATCTCCTTGCCGCGGGCCAGGAAGCGCTCGTAGCCGTCGGTGGTGCGCAGGGTGGCCAGGTGGTTGGCGAGGCCGCCGATGGTGGGGCCGTAGGAGCGCTCGTTGTCGTTGACGACGATGACGAGCGGGCGGTCCTTGGCGGCGGCGATGTTGTTCAGCGCCTCCCAGGCCATGCCGCCGGTCAGCGCGCCGTCGCCGATGACGGCGGCCACGTGGTGGTCGTCGCGGCCGAGCACCTGGTTGGCCTTGGCGAGGCCGTCGGCCCAGCCCAGCACGGTGGAGGCGTGGCTGTTCTCGATCACGTCGTGGTCGGACTCGGCGCGCGAGGGGTAGCCGGACAGGCCGCCCTTGGAGCGCAGGTTGCCGAAGTCCTGACGGCCGGTGAGCAGCTTGTGCACGTAGGCCTGGTGGCCCGTGTCGAAAAGGATCTTGTCCTTGGGCGAGTCGAAGACCCGGTGCAGGGCGATCGTCAGTTCGACGACGCCGAGGTTGGGGCCGAGGTGCCCGCCGGTCTTGGAGACCGCGTCGACAAGGAAGGACCTGATCTCCGCGGCCAGCTGGTCCAGCTGCTCCGGGCTGAGCCGGTCCAGATCTCGCGGTCCCTTGATGCGGGGCAGCAGCACCCGTGCCTCCTTGCAGTTGCTTGCTGGTCTGTCGAGTCTAATGTTCCGCTCGCGGCGGGCGTCATCGGGCGGTCCCGGGTCGGTCACACCATTGTCATACGTGTACACACCGGTACGAGGTCACACACCACGAGCGGGTGAGGGAACGCACTGACGTACGCACCGGCGGACGCGTCGGGACACGCGGGTGCCCGGCGCCACCGTGAGGTGGCACCGGGCACCTGGAAGACGCCGGTCCGGTCGCTACGCCCTGTCGGCCTAGGCGCGGCCCGCCGTCTTCTGGGTCTTGCGGGTGACGGAGTCGATCACCACGGTCGCCAGCAGCACCGCACCGGTGATCATGTACTGGATCGGGGTGGCGATCCCCTCCAGGGCGAGACCGTACTGGATGGAGGTGATGACCATGACACCGAGGAGGGCGTTCCAGGTCCGCCCGCGCCCGCCGAAGAGGCTGGTGCCGCCGATCACGGCCGCCGCGATGACGTTCATCAGCAGGTCACCGGCGCCGGCGCTCTGGTTCGCCGCCGCGATCTTGGAGGCCCAGAACAGGCCGCCCACGGCCGCGAAGGTGCCCGCGATCGCGAAGACCGCGATGCGTACGCCGGCCACGTTGATGCCGGCGCGGCGGGAGGCCTCGACGCTGCCGCCGAGGGCGAAGACCTTGCGGCCGAAGCCCGTGCGGCGCAGCAGGAAGTCCGTGCCGACCAGCACCAGCACGAAGAGCAGCACCGCGAGCGGCAGGCCCTTGTACTGGTTGAAGACCGCCGCCGGCCCGAACGTGACGAGCGCGAGGAAGCCGGTGCGCAGCAGGATCTCGTTCAGCGGCCGGGAGGGGACGCCCGCGGCCTGGCGGCGGCGGTTGTCGAAGAAGGTGGCGAGGAAGTACGCCACCACGGCCAGCAGGGCGAGACCGTAGCCGGCGGCGACGTCCGAGAAGTAGAACGTGGTGAGCTGCCCCACCACGCCCTCGGAGTCGATGTTGATCGTGCCGTTGCTGCCGAGCAGCTGGAGCATGAACCCCGACCAGAACAGCAGGCCCGACAGGGTGACCGCGAAGGCGGGGGCGCCGATCCTGGCGAAGAAGAAGCCGTGGATGGCGCCGATCACCGCGCCGCCGGCGATGGCCGCGAGGACCGCCAGCCACTCGTTGACGCCGTGGGTGACGGCGAGGACGGCGAACAGGGCGCCGGAGACTCCGCTGACCGAGCCGACCGAGAGGTCGATCTCGCCGAGCAGCAGCACGAAGATGATGCCGACCGCCATCATGCCGGTGGCGACCATCGTGATCGCGATGTTGTTGAGGTTCTCCGGGGAGAGGAAGTTGGAGTTCAGTCCCTGGAAGATGCTCCAGATGACGATCAGGCCGATCACGACCGGGAGGGATCCCAGGTCGCCGGCGCGCATCTTGCGCCGGAACTCGCTCACGTAGCCGGACAGGCCCTGCTCGCGCACGAGCAGGCGCGGGTCCACGGCCGGGATGGCGTCGTGCGGGGCGGCGGGGTTGGCGAGTTCCGCGACGGCCTCGGTGCCGTGGTCCGCGGCGTGGTGTTCGGTGCTCACTTGCGAGCCTCCCCGGTGCGCGCCGCCCGGCGGGTCACGGCGTTGTCCGTGGCGCCCGTGATGGCGGAGATGATCTCTTCCTGCGAGGTGTCGGCGACGGTGAAGACGCCGTTGTTGCGGCCGAGCCGCAGCACCGCGACCTTGTCGGCGACGGCCTTCACATCGGCCATGTTGTGGCTGATGAGGATGACGGCGTGGCCGCGCTCGCGCAGCCGCTCGACGAGGTCGAGGACCTGGGCGGTCTGCTCGACGCCGAGGGCGGCGGTGGGCTCGTCGAGGATGACGAGCTGGGGCTCGCCCAGCATGGAGCGGGCGATGGCCACGGTCTGGCGCTGACCGCCGGAGAGCGAGGCGATGGGGATCCGGACACTGGGGATCCGGATGGACAGGGTGGTGAGCAGCTCGCGGGCGCGGCGCTCCATCTCCACCTCGTCCAGGACCCCGCGGCGCTTGAGCTCGCGGCCGAGGAAGAGGTTGCCGACGACATCGATGTTGTCGCACAGCGCGAGGTCCTGGTAGACCGTCGCGATGCCCAGGTTCTGGGCGTCGTGGGGCTTGGTGATCGACACCGGGCGGCCCTCCCACTCGATGACGCCGTCATCGATGGGGTGCACGCCGGCGATCGTCTTGACCAGCGTGGACTTACCGGCGCCGTTGTCGCCGACGAGGGCGACCACCTCGCCGGAGTGGATCTCGAGTTCTACGTCGGTCAGGGCCTGGACGGCGCCGAACCGCTTCGAGACCCCTCGCAACGCCAGCACGGGCGCAGCGGACACATGAACCATCTCCTTCGCCGCCTGACCAGCGGGGATGTCGTGCAAAGAAGTGCGGAAGGTGGGGTGGGGTGGGGTGGAGCAGAGTGGGTGGATCGTTTCTGCCCGGCGCCCCCGCGGTGGCGGGGGAAGAGGGGGCGGGGGCACCGGGCAGGCGGGAGGTGTCCCCCCTCGGGGCGGGGGGACGGGGGCCTTCACACGAGGGCCGGGGCCTTTCGCGGGAGGGCCGGGGCCTTTCGCGCGGGGGCCGGGGGCCTTCGCGCGGGGCCGGGAGGCTCGCGTACGGCGTGCCCGGAGCCTCGCGGAGCCTTCGGGGCCCCGCGGGCGGCCCGGGACCGTACCCGCGGGGCCCGGGGACCCTGCGGCGGGCCCGGGGCCGTACGGAGGGCCGACGGGCCCCACCGGGCCCGGGGGCCTACTTCAGGCCGACCGTGGCACAGGCGGCCGCGTACTTGTCGGAGCAGATCTCGTCCACGGTGTAGACGCCGTCCTTGATGACAGTGTCCTTGATGTTGTTCTTCGTGAGCGAGACGACGGGGACCAGGACCGAGGGGACGCCCTTGGTGGTGGGGCTGTCGACCTTGGAAGTGGTCACGGAGTCGAGCTTCTCGCCCTTGGCGAGGGCGACGGCCATCTTCGCGGCGGCCTCGGCCTCCGGCGCGTACGGCTTGTAGACGCTCATGAACTGCTCGCCCGCCACGATCCGCTGCACGCCGGCGAGTTCGGCGTCCTGACCGGTGACCGGGGGCAGCGGGTTCAGGCCGGCCGCCTTGAGGGCGGTGATGATGCCGCCGGCCATGCCGTCGTTGGCGGAGTAGACGCCGACGATCTTGTCCTTGCCGAGCGCGGAGATGGCGCCCGCCATGTTGGTGTTGGCGTTCTCCGGCTTCCACTCGACGGTGTCGTACTCCTTGCCGACGTTCACCTTGCCGTCGAGCACGGAGTGGGCGCCCTGCTTGAACAGCTTGGCGTTCGGGTCGGTGACCGAGCCGTTCATCATGACGATCTGGCCGTCCTTGGCCTTGTCGCCCAGGGCCTCCAGGAGCGCCTTGCCCTGGACGCGGCCGACCTCTTCGTTGTCGAAGGAGGTGTAGGCGTCGATCGGGCCCTCGGCCAGGCGGTCGTAGGCCACGACCGGGATACCGGCGTCCTTGGCCCGCTTGACCGCGCCCGCGATGGCCTTGGAGTCGACGGCGTCGATGATCAGGACGTTCACCTTGTTGGTGATCATCGCGTCGACCTGCGAGTTCTGCGCGGTCGCGTCCTGCTTGGCGTTGGCGTAGACGACCTCGCCCTTGCCGCCGGTGAGCTCGGCGATCTTCTTCTCGATGAGCGGCTTGTCGAACTTCTCGTAGCGCGCGGTCTGGTTCTCGGGCAGGAGCAGACCGACCTTGATCGCGTCGCTCTTGGCGGCGGAGCCGGACGCCGCGGGCTTCTCGCCGGCCTCCTTGGCGCTGCCACAGGCGGCGAGCGAGGCGGCCATCGCGGTGGCGGCGACGGCAACGGCGGCTCTACGCATACGCGTGTTCATTTCTCGAACCTCCCTGACGAGGCCGCAACGCTGCGGCCGAGGTGGTGTGAGTCAACCTCGGCCGCAACTTTGTCGTCAAGGAGTGAATCCTTAACGAGATGACAACGGAGTCATCCGTTATCTAACTGAAGACAAGAGGGCGGGGGTCGAAGTCCCGCCAAGCAGGGTGGAATCGCCCATTTCGCTGAGCACGAGGGCCAGCGCGCCCAGCACCTCGGCACGGCTGCCCAGCGATCCGGTGACCACCGACAACTGCCGGGCGGCGCTGGGGATCGCGTACCTCCCCACTGATTCACGTATGGGAGCCAGCACGAGTTCACCCGCCTCCGCGAGCGAGCCGCCGAGCACGATGCGGCTCGGGTTCAGGAGGTTGCACAGACTCGCCACCCCGCTGCCCACGTGCCGGCCGACGTCGGAGACCACCCGGCGGCATCCGGGGTCGCCCGCGCGGGCCAGCTCGACCACCCGTTCCATCGTCAGTTCCGGTCCGTGGCTGCCCTGCAGGAGCGGCAGCACGTAGCGGGCGGCGGCGAAGGTCTCCAGGCAGCCGCGGTTGCCGCAGCGGCACACCGGGCCCGACTCGTCGAGGGTGATGTGCCCGATCTCGCCGGCCGTGCCGCCGGGGCCGCGGTAGATCTGACCCCGTATGACCAGGCCCGCGCCGACGCCGCTGGCCACCTTGATGTACGCGAGGTCCTTGACCCCGCGGCCGCTGCCCCACACCAGCTCGCCCAGCGCGCCGAGGTTCGCGTCGTTGTCGACGTACACGGGGACGCCGAGCCGCTGCGAGAGCTCCTGGCGCGGATTGATGCCCGCCCAGCCCGGCAGGATGGAGGTCGAGCCGAGCGTGCCGGACTCGACGTCGATGGGCCCGGGGACGCCGAGGCCCACCCCGATGATCTTGTCGCGGCCCACCCCGGTGTCCTCGATCAGCTCCCCGACCAGCGCTTCCGCCCGGTCGAAGCCGTCCACCCAGGACGCGTCCACGTCCAGCGGCTCGGCCTCCTCGGCCAGCACCTGGTGGGCCAGGTTCCCGACCGCGACCCGCAGGTGCGTGTGCCCGAAGTCGACGCCGATGACGATGCCCGCGTCACCGCTGAGGGAGACGCTGCGCGCCCGCCGGCCGCCCGCCGAGGTGGGCGTGACCTCGACCGTCCCGCCGTCCTTCAGCTCCCGGACGATGTTGGAGACCGTGGCCGCCGACAGTCCGGTGGTACGGGCGATCTCCGCCTGGGTCAGCGAGCCGGCGAGCCGGACGGCCCGCACGACCCGTTCGAGATTCGCGCGGTGCAGCGAGGACTGCGAACCCGGAGTCTCCACGACTCATCCACTCCTGCCTACAAGCGACGGCCTGCCGTCGCCCCCCGGCCGAGGTCGCGGTGTCGAGACCTCGGCGTCTCCAACTTGTGAACCCTAAGTCGAGCCTTTGGCCCTCCACACGTCAAGAGGCTGAGCCAGCACGAATCGTCTCCTTGGGGCCGAAAGTATGAGAGAACCACCGGCCGGGTTCGTGTTACGGTCGCTGAGGCGCCGGTCATCTGCGGCTTTTCGGCCGAACCGGGCGCCTGCCATGACAGCGCGACGCGAGGAGGTGTTCGGGATGAGTCCCGACCGAAGTTCCCGCCGCGCCCTCGTCGGCTGATCACCTTCCGATCGCAATCGTGATCGTCAGCTGAAGCGCTGACTCCTCTTTTCCTCATCTTCCTTCCGCATGCCCGCTCGCGCCTCGCGTGGGCCCCTCCGGCATGCCGACCCGCGGGTCCGGCCGCATCAAGGCGCCGCCCCGCCGGTCCATGACCACTCCGCGTGACCGTACGGCTCCGTGCTGTCCGGATCGCGTGGAGGGAGGCATTCGTCATGACCATGCTCACCCCCCGTACCCCGACGAAACTCGCGCCGCCGGGCCGTACCCGGCGCGAGCGCAAGGCCGCCGAGCTGGAGGCCCGCACCCGTCGGGCCGGCGACCGGCTCACCGCCCTCAGCGCCCGGCCGGGCGCCCAGGTCCTCGAGGAGCTGGGCGCCACCCGCAACGGCCTCACGCACGACGAGGCCCGGCTGCGCCTGGAGCGGCACGGCGCCAACGCCGTCGCCCACGACCGGGCCCCGCACTGGACCGTCCAGCTGGCGAAGGCGTTCGCGAACCCCTTCATCGGCGTCCTGGTCTTCCTCGCCGCCGTCATGTACTGGCAGGACCCCGCGGATCCCGGCGTCGTCATCCTCTCCGTGATGGTGGCGATCAGCGGCCTGCTGCGCTTCTGGCAGGAGTTCCGCTCCGGCCGCGCCGCCGACGCCCTCAAGCAGCTCGTGACCACCACCTGCGCGGTGCAGCGGCGGGCCGGCAGCGGCTCGGGGCCGACCACCTTCGAGATCCCCATGGACCAGGTGGTCCCGGGCGACGTCGTCAAGCTCGCCGCCGGCGACCTGATCCCCGCCGACCTGCGGCTGATCACGTCCAAGGACCTGATGGTCAGCCAGGCGGCCCTGTCCGGCGAGTCGCTGCCGGTCGCCAAGGCCGACACGCCCGCCCGCTCCGCCGGGGGGTACGCCGCCGCCCAGGACCTCGGCCAGCAGCTGACCACCGACCCGGTCGAGGCCGACAACCTCTGCCTGATGGGGACCTCGGTCACCTCCGGCACCGCCACCGGCGTGGTCGTCGCCACCGGCGCCGGCACCTACTTCGGCTCGATGGCCGGTTCCCTGGCGGGCGAGCGCCCGCAGACCAACTTCGACACCGGCGTGCGCCGCGTCAGCTTCCTGCTGATCCGCTTCATGCTGGTCATGGTCCCGGTCGTGTTCGCGATCAACGGCCTGACCAAGGGCGACTGGGACGAGGCGTTCCTCTTCGGTATCGCCGTCGCGGTGGGCCTGACCCCCGAGATGCTGCCGATGGTGGTCTCCGCCAACCTGGCGCGCGGCGCGGTCGCCATGTCCCGGCGCAAGGTGGTCGTCAAGCGGCTGAACGCGATCCAGAACCTCGGCGCGATGGACGTGCTGTGCACCGACAAGACCGGCACCCTCACCGAGGACCGGATCGTCCTGGACCGCTACCTCGACGTGCACGGCGACGAGGACGACGAGGTCCTGGAGTACGGCTACCTCAACGCGCACTTCCAGACGGGCCTGCGCAACCTGATGGACCAGGCGGTCATCGACCGCGTGGGCGAGGCCGAGGAGGTTGTCGTCGACGCACGGTTCTCGATGGTCGACGAGATCCCCTTCGACTTCGCCCGGCGCCGGATGTCCGTGGTGCTCAGCCGCAACTCCCTGCTGGGCCGGGCCGGCCGGCCCGAGCACGTCATGATCACCAAGGGTGCGGTCGAGGAGGTCCTGGACCTGTGCACCCACCTGACCGACGGCGGCGAGCGGGTGGAGCTGACCGCGTCCCGCCGGCTGCGGGCCACCGCGACGGCGCAGGCCATGGGCCGTGACGGCCTGCGGGTCCTGGCCGTGGCCACCCGCACCCTGGACACCCCGCGCGACACCTACACCGTGGCGGACGAGGAAGGGCTGACCCTGGTCGGCTTCCTCGCCTTCCTCGACCCGCCGAAGGCCGACGCGGCCGCCGCCCTGCAGGGGCTGGCGGACAAGGGCATCGCGGTGAAGGTGGTCACCGGCGACAACGAGCTGGTGGCCGCCCGGGTCTGCGCGGACGTCGGCATCCACGTCGGGCATGTCGTCTCCGGCGCCGAGACCGACCGGCTCGACGACGCCGAACTGCGCGCGCTGGCCGCCCGTACGACCGTCTTCGCCAAGGTCAACCCGGTGCAGAAGGCCCGGATCGTGCGGGCCCTGCAGGCCGAGGGGCACACGGTCGGCTTCCTCGGGGACGGCATCAACGACGCGGCCGCGCTGCACGACGCCGATGTCGGCATCTCCGTCGACACCGCCGTGGACATCGCCAAGGAGTCGGCGGACATCATCCTGCTGGAGAAGGACCTCACCGTCCTGGAGCAGGGCGTGGTGCAGGGCCGCACCACCTTCGGCAACACGATCAAGTACATCAAGATGACGGCGTCGTCGAACTTCGGCAACGTCTTCTCGGTCCTGGTGGCCAGCGCCTTCATCCCGTTCCAGCCGATGCTCGCGATCATGCTGCTGGTGCAGAACCTGGTGTACGACATCGCCCAGCTGGCCACGCCCTGGGACCGGATGGACGAGGAGTACCTGCGCAAGCCGCGCAACTGGGATGCCAAGGGCATCGGCCGGTTCATGGTCACGATCGGCCCCGTGAGCTCGATCTTCGACATCGCCATGTTCGTGATCATGTGGAACGTCTTCGGGGCGAACAGTGAGGCGCACCAGTCGCTCTTCCAGTCCGGCTGGTTCGTCGAGGGCCTGCTCTCGCAGACCCTCATCGTCCACATGATCCGTACCCGGAAGATCCCCTTCATCCAGTCGCGGGCCTCCTGGCCGGTGATGGTGATGACCGTCCTTGCGGTGCTGACCGGCCTGTACCTGCCCTTCTCGCCGCTGGCCGGCTCCCTGGGCTTCGTACCGCTGCCGGCGGGCTACTTCCCGTGGCTGATCGGTGTGCTGCTCGCCTACTGCGCGCTCACGCAGGCCGTGAAGACCTGGTACATCCGCCGGTTCCACACCTGGCTGTAGCGAGGGGAAGGAGTCGGACCGATGGTGAACCAGTGGATGATGGCCGGGCACCTGGCCGCGGCCCTCGGCTTCGGGTCCCTCATCGGCCTGGAACGGCAGTGGCGGGCCCGGATGGCGGGCCTGCGCACCAACGCCCTGGTGGCGGGCGGCGCGGCTCTCTTCGTGCTGCTCTCGCAGTACGGCTTCCTGAGCGAGGTCCCGCAGGTCGGGTACGACGGCTCGCGCGTCGCCGCCCAGATCGTGTCCGGGATCGGTTTCCTGGGCGCGGGCGTGATCATGCGGGACGGGCTGAGCGTGCGCGGCCTGAACACGGCGGCGACCCTGTGGTGTTCGGCGGCCGTGGGCTGCCTGGCGGGCGTGGGCCTGTTCGTGCTGGCCGCCCTGGGAACGGTGGGCGTGGTGGGGACCAACCTCCTGCTGCGCCCGCTGGGCCGGCGCCTGGACCGGGAGCCGCGCGGCGGGGCGGAGGTCGCCACCGACTACCACTTCGAGGCGGTGTGCCTGGAGGCGGAGGAGGCCCACATCCGGCACCGGCTGGTGGACGCCCTGGGCCGGCCCGGCTACCAGCTGCGGGAGATCCGCAGCCAGGACGGGCCGGTGCCGGGCCGGGTGACCGTCTCGGCGCTGCTGACCGCCGAGGGCGAGGGCTGCAAGGCCCTGGAGGAGGCGGTCAGCAACCTCTCGCTGGACCCCTCGGTCTCGGCGGTCAGCTGGGCGGTCGTACCGGACGGGGCTATTTGAGGGTGGCGGAGGTCAGGCCCGCCTGGATCTGGCGCTGGAAGGAGAGGTAGACCACGAGCATCGGGATCATCGCGATCGTCACGCCCGCGAACAGCACCGGCAGGTCGGTCGCGTACCCCTGCTGCTGCTGGAGCTGGATCAGGCCCTGGGTGAGCAGGTAGCGCTCGGGGTCCGAGCCGGTCTGCGGCTGCATCAGCACCGAGGGCAGGATGTACTGGTTCCACTGGCCGAGCGTGTTGAATATCCCGACGCTGATCAGGCCGGGCTTGGCCATCGGCACCATCACCTGGAAGAAGATCCGGGTGTGGGAGGCCCCGTCGATCACGGCCGCCTCGTGGACCGCCGTGGGCAGTGTCCGGAAGAACGCGTGCATGAAGAAGACGGTGAACGGCATCGAGTAGGCCACGTAGACCAGCACCAGGCCGTGGTACGTGTTCAGCATGTCGAACCGCTTGACCATGAAGAACAGCGGGACCAGCGCCAGGAAGACCGGGAACATCGCCCCGCTGACGAAGAAGTAGTAGATGAACCGGTTGCCCCGGAAGGGGTAGCGGGCCAGGACGTACGCCGCCATCGACCCGAAGAGCATGGTCAGCGGGACCGAGAACACCATCACGATCAGCGTGTTGGCGAAGTAGTCGCCGATGCCCTTGTCCCAGGCCCGGCCGAAGGCGTCGAGGTTCCACCGGGCGGGCCAGGTCAGCGCCGAGCCGCCGATCTGGGCGTCGGTCTTGAAGGAGCCGAGCGCCAGCCAGACCAGGGGCAGGACGATCAGCGCGGCCCACACGGCCAGGAAGCCGTGGGAGAAGACGTTGAGGACCACGCCGTCGGGGCGGCGGCCCCGGTCCTCCCCCGGCCCGCCGTTGCCGGGCCGCTCGGCGGCGGCCTCGCCCGGTGCCTTGACGACTGTGGTCATGGAGGCCTCCGGCTCAGAACTCGATGCGCTCGCGGCGGGTGGCGCGCAGCGTGACGATGGAGAGGATCATGGTCAGGGCGAGCATGACGACGCCCATGGCGCAGGCGTAACCGCTCTTGCCGAAGTACAGGAAGTTGCGCATCAGCACCGTCGCCATGACCTCGCTGTGGTGGTCGGGGCCGCCGCCGAACTGTCCGGACGTCATCGTGGAGACCAGCACGAACATGTCCATGGCGGCGATGCCCAGATAGACCGCGGAGGTCTGCACAGAGTCCCACAGCAGGGGCAGCGTGACCCTGAGGAAGGTCTGGGCGCGCCCCGCGCCGTCGAGGAGGGCGGCCTCGTAGATGTCCTTCGGGATGGACTGCATGGCGGCGGAGAAGAGCACCAGGTAGAAGCCGACGCCGTGCCAGACGACCACCAGGAGCAGGCACCAGAGCACGAACCCCGGCTCGTTGAGCCATTCGATGGGTGCCTGCCGGTCGACCAGGCCCGTCCGGATGAGGACCCCGTTGAGCAGGCCCCCCTCGTCGCTGCGGTACACGGCGCCGAAGAGGACGGCGAGGATGGCGAGCGAGAGGACCTGCGGGAAGAAGTAGACGATCTTGTAGAAGCCCGATCCCCGCACGCCCTGCACGCCGCCGGCGCCGCCCCGGCCGCCCGCGTTCACCATGAAGGCGAAGAACAGGGCGAGCAGGATGGTGAGCACGGGGACGAACACCAGGAGCAGCAGGTTGTGCCACAGGGCCCCGCGGAAGACCTCGTCCTTCATCAGGGCCGCGTAGTTGTCCAGGCCGACGATGTCGAACGTCGGCGACTGGCCGGTCCAGTTGGTGAAGGAGTAGCCGAACGTCTGTACGTACGGCCAGATGACGAAGGTCAGGTACAGCGCGAGGGGTACGAGGAGGAAGCCGGCGATGAAGCCGCTCCGCCCCTTGCCCTGGGCTACTTGGCTCATGGTGTCCGTCCCTGGTGGTCCCCGGTCCTGGTCCCTGGTCCTGGCCGCCGGTCCCGGTGGCGTCAGGCCCGGCGGTTGTTCTTGGCGCTCGGGTCCTGCGCGGCCTTGTTCACCGCGATCTGGGCCCTCTTGATCCACTCCCTCGGCTGGATCCGCTTGGCCATGAGCTCATTGGACGCGTCCTGGATCGCGGTGTCCATCTCGCTGTACCACTCGGTGTACAGGTAGTTGAACGTGTTCGGCCCGGCTGCCTTCAGCGCCGCGACCGCCGACCGGGTGCCCGGCCGCAGCTTCACGCCCGGGTCCACGCCGTCCTTGACCACGGTGAGCGAGTTGGCCTGCTGGGCGAAGATGGTCGACCATTCGCGGGACAGCATCGAACGGATGAACTCCAGGCCGCCGGGCTTGTTGGCGGCCTGCTCCGGGACGATGAAGGGCTCGCCGGCGCCGGCCCTGACGGCCTCGAAGGGCAGCTTGCTGCCGGGCAGCAGCGGCATCGGCAGGAACTGCATGTCGAAGTCGTCCGGGGTCTGCTTGAGCTGCTCGTTCTCCAGCCAGGAGCCGGAGGGGATGAACGCGGCCTTGTACTGGTTCCAGGCGGTCTGGGACTCCGTATGGGTCAGTCCGTTGGTGCCCGGCATCAGCAGGCCCTTCTCGACGACCTCGTAGACCGCCTCGACGGCGGCGAGTGCGTCCGCGCTGCCCTCGAAGGCGTTCGGCTCCAGGTTGTCGATCGCCTTCATGGCCTCCAGACCGCCCTTCTTGGCGATCAGGTCCATGATGACCACGTTGATGTAGTAGGGGAACTTCCCCTGATGGGCGAGGCCGCCGATACCGGCGTCCTTCGCCCGGGTGCACACGGCGAGGAATTCCTCCCAGGTCTTCGGCGGGGTCCAGCCCTTCTCCTTGAAGAGCTTGCCGGAGTACCAGAACCCGAAGAGGGTGTAGACGTAGTTCAGGGACACGAATGTGCCGCCCTGCATGCCCTGTTCGACCGTCCCCGGGATCAGCAGGTCCCGGACCTTCTTGTCCGGGTCGTCGAGCGAGGGCGCGTCGAGCACCGGGGTGAGGTCGGCGAGCTGGTTGCTCCTGAAGAGCACGTCCAGCTTGATCTTCTGGGCGCCGGAGTTGTCGACGACGTCGGGCGGGTTGCCGCCGTTGAACCGCGTCTGGAGCTTGCCGGTGATCTCCTGGGTGCCGAGGTGGTCGCTCTTGGTTCCCCACTTCTTGTCGAAGGCGGCCTCCCAGGCCTTGGCGTAGTCGTCGCCGAATCCGCCCTTGAAGACGACGACGTCCAGCTTGGTGCCCCTGGCGACCCCGAACGGGTTCTCCTTGGTGATCGGCGCCTTGGCCGGGCCGCTGGTGCTCGCGTCCCCGCCGCCCGAGGCGCACGCGGACAGGAAACTCATCGTCGGGACGGAAATCAGGCCGAGTGCCGCGGAGCGCTTGATCAGGTCCCGTCGGCCGAGGCCCTCACCCGTGGATCCCATGCTGTGTCCTCGCCTTCGTCGGATATGTGAAGGAGGGCCCGGGGGGCCGCTCGAACCGCGGCGGCCCGGACGCGCACAGGTATAGTCCACTCGCGCTCGGCTCAGCAAGGCATGCGCCACACGGAAAAAGCGGAAGGGCCGTACCCCCTTAACGGGGATACGGCCCTTTGGTGTTGCTTCGTCGCCTTGTCGCTTCGTCGCCTTGTCGCTTCGGCGGCTCGGCGGCTTCGGCTCCTAGCCGCGGATGAGGTTCCGCAGGACGTACTGCATGATGCCGCCGTTGCGGTAGTAGTCCGCCTCACCGGGGGTGTCGATGCGGACGACCGCGTCGAACTCCACACCGGTGTCGGTGGTCACCTTGACCGTGCGCGGGGTGGTGCCGTTGTTCAGCTCCTCCACACCGGTGAAGGAGAAGGTCTCCTCGCCGGTCAGGCCCAGGGAGGCGGCCGAGGCGCCCTCCGGGAACTGGAGCGGGAGCACGCCCATGCCGATCAGGTTCGAGCGGTGGATGCGCTCGTAGGACTCGGCGATGACGGCCTTGACGCCGAGCAGCGCGGTGCCCTTGGCGGCCCAGTCGCGGGACGAGCCCGAGCCGTACTCCTTGCCCGCCAGGATGACCAGCGGGATGCCGGCGGCCTGGTAGTTCTGGGAGGCGTCGTAGATGAAGGAGACCGGCGCGCCCTCGACCGTGAAGTCGCGGGTGAAGCCGCCCTCGGTGCCCGGCGCGATCTGGTTGCGCAGGCGGATGTTGGCGAACGTACCGCGGATCATGACCTCGTGGTTGCCGCGGCGCGAGCCGTAGCTGTTGAAGTCACGGCGCTCCACACCGTGCTCGGTGAGGTACTTGCCGGCCGGGGTGTCGGCCTTGATCGCACCGGCCGGGGAGATGTGGTCGGTGGTGACCGAGTCGCCCAGCTTCGCCAGCACGCGCGCGCCGGCGATGTCGGAGACCGGGGTGGTCTCCATCGTCATGCCCTCGAAGTAGGGGGGCTTGCGGACGTAGGTGGACTGCGGGTCCCACTCGAAGGTGTTGCCGGTCGGGATCGGCAGCGCCTGCCACTGGGCGTCGCCCGCGAAGACGTCCCGGTAGGACTTGTTGAACATGTCCTCGCCGATGGCGTTGGCCACGACGTCGTTGACCTCGGCCTCGGAGGGCCAGATGTCCTTGAGGAAGACCGGGTTGCCCTCGGTGTCGATGCCGATGGCGTCCTTGGTGATGTCCACCTTCATGGAGCCCGCGATGGCGTACGCGACGACCAGCGGCGGGGAGGCCAGGTAGTTCATCTTGACGTCGGGGTTGATGCGGCCCTCGAAGTTGCGGTTGCCCGAGAGCACCGAGGTGACGGCCAGGTCGGCGTCGTTGATCGCCTTCGAGATCTCCTCGTCCAGCGGACCGGAGTTGCCGATGCAGGTGGTGCAGCCGTAGCCGACGAGGTTGAAGCCGATCTTGTCCAGGTACGGCGTGAGGCCGGCCTTGTCGAAGTAGTCGGTGACGACCTTCGAGCCCGGAGCCAGGGTGGTCTTGACCCACGGCTTGCGGGTCAGGCCCTTCTCGACCGCCTTCTTGGCCACGAGCGCCGCGGCGACCATGACGTAGGGGTTCGAGGTGTTGGTGCAGGAGGTGATCGCGGCGACCGTGACGGCGCCGTGGTCGATCTCGAAGGAGGAGCCGTCGGCCAGCGTGACCAGGGTCGGCTTGGTCGGCACACCGTTGGAGACGGCCGGGGCGTCGGACGCCGGGAAGGACTCCTTGCCGGCCTCCTCGTCGTCGCTGACGTAGTTGCGCACGTCCTGCGCGAACTGCTCGGCGGCCTCGGCCAGGACGATGCGGTCCTGCGGGCGCTTCGGACCGGCGATGGAGGGGACGACGGTCGACAGGTCGAGCTCGAGCTTCTCGGAGAAGTCCGGCTCGGCGGCCGGGTCGAGCCAGAGGCCCTGCTCCTTGGCGTACGCCTCGACGAGCGCGACCTGCTGCTCGGAGCGGCCGGTGAGCTTGAGGTACTTCAGCGTCTCGCCGTCGATCGGGAAGATCGCGGCGGTGGAGCCGAACTCGGGCGACATGTTGCCGATGGTGGCGCGGTTGGCCAGCGAGGTGGCGGCGACGCCCTCACCGTAGAACTCGACGAACTTGCCGACGACGCCGTGCTTGCGCAGCATCTCGGTGATCGTGAGCACCAGGTCGGTGGCGGTGGTGCCGGTGGGGAGCTCGCCGGTCAGCTTGAAGCCGACGACGCGCGGGATGAGCATGGAGACCGGCTGGCCGAGCATCGCGGCCTCGGCCTCGATGCCGCCGACGCCCCAGCCGAGCACACCGAGGCCGTTGACCATGGTGGTGTGGGAGTCGGTGCCGACGAGGGTGTCGGGGTACGCCTGGCCGTTACGGACCATGACGGTGCGGGCCAGGTGCTCGATGTTGACCTGGTGGACGATGCCGGTGCCGGGCGGGACGACCTTGAACTCGTCGAAGGCGGTCTGGCCCCAGCGCAGGAACTGGTAGCGCTCCTTGTTGCGGCCGTACTCCAGCTCCACGTTCTGGGTGAAGGCGTCCGGGGTGCCGAACTTGTCCGCGATGACGGAGTGGTCGATGACCAGCTCGGCCGGGGCCAGCGGGTTGATCTTCGACGGGTCGCCGCCGAGCGCCTTGACGGCCTCACGCATGGTGGCGAGGTCGACGACGCAGGGAACACCGGTGAAGTCCTGCATGATCACGCGCGCGGGCGTGAACTGGATCTCCTGGCTGGGCTGGGCCTGCGAGTCCCAGCCGCCGAGGGCCCGGATGTGGTCGGCGGTGATGTTCGCGCCGTCCTCGGTGCGCAGCAGGTTCTCCAGCAGGACCTTCAGGCTGTAGGGCAGACGGGCGGAGCCCTCGACCTTGTCCAGCCGGAAGATCTCGTACGACTCGTCGCCCACCTGCAGCGTGCTGCGGGCGTCGAAGCTGTTCGCCGACACGACAGTCTCCTTCATGCATGAATTCGCGCGTTCAACCGCATCCTGCCGCCTGGCACTCTGGCCAATCCGCTAAGGTAGGGCTAAGTTAGGTAACCCTTACCTGCGGCGCGGCTGCGGGACGCCTTAGGCAGTTATCTCGATGTCGAGATAACTCTAGTACATGGCCGCCCCTGAGGTCTGCACGCGCCCTGGGGTCCTCGGATTCGGGTCACCCGGAGCGCCTCCCATCCGTATGCTGCTGCGCGACCGGCACAGGGGCGCGGAAGCTCGGGGGGCGGCACATGGCGGGCGTGTTCATCAGTCACCGCAGCGTGGACGGGGACGAGGCCGAGGTTCTCGGCACTGCTCTCGTCGGCTTGGGGCACCAGGTCTGGCTGGACGTGTGGGAGGTCGGGGTCGGGGTGTCGATCGTGGGCGCCATGGAGCGCGGTCTGGCCGACGCCACCCACCTCGTCCTGTGTCTGTCCGACGCCGGGGTGCACGCCCCCTGGACGGCCCGCGAGTGGATGTCCGCGCTGGCCCGCCAGCTGGACGGCGCCGGCATCACCCTCCTGCCGGTCCGCCTGACCGGCGGCTCCCCGCCCGCGATCCTGGCCGACATCCGGTACGCCGATCTGGTGACCGACTGGGAGGCAGGGGTCGCCGAGCTCGACCGTGCGCTGCGCCGATGAGCACCGCGACGGCGCAGGAGGTCTACATCGTGGCGGCGCCCGGCGAGGAACCGCACGCCGAGACGCTCGCGGGGCCGCTGCGCGAGGCCGGGTACGACGTCACCCACAACGGCACGGTCCTGGTGGGCGACTCCATCGTCGGCGAAGCCACCCGGGCCCTGGGGCGGGGGGCGCCCGTCGTGCTGTGCGCCACGTACAGGGCCGTGGGCAGCGAGTGGACGCACAAGATCGTGAACGCGGCGCACACCGGTCCACCGCGGGTGTTCGTCGTCCAGATGGACGAGGGGGTCCATATCGCCCCGCTCGCGGTGAACACGGTGGTGGCCCGCTACGACCAGGACCCGGGGCATGCGGTGGCGCAGCTGCTGACGGCGCTGCGCAGCCGCTTCCCACCGCTGCCGCCGCCCGCGCCGGCGCCCCCACCGACCGGGGCCGGCGCCGCCTCCGAGGAGTCCCCGCTCCAGTTCATGGACCGTCCCAGCGGCGTGACGGTCCATGACCACGAGGCTCTGCAGGCCTTCCGCGCCGATCTGCGGGAGGAGGTCCTGGCCCGCTACCCGGCCGGCCTCACCGGGAGCGAGTTCCTCAGCCGGGCCGCCGTATCGGTCGACGGCGTCCTGACCCGGACCGGCGCCCTCCTCTTCGCCCGCCACCCGGGCCCGGAATCCGTCCGGTCGATGGTCAAGTGCGTCCGGTACTTCGGTACGGACCGCTCCGCAGCCCGGGACTCGCTCACCCTGGAGGGCCCGGTGGCCGAGGTGATCGTCGCCGCCCGCGCCTTCGTCGCCGACCGGGTACGCGTCGCCGAGCGGCCCTCGGCGGACCTGGCCCGCGCCGAGCCCTTGTACGCGTACCCCATGATCGCCGTCCGCGAGATCATCGCCAACGCCGTCGTGCACCGCGACTACGCCCGTGACGACGCCTGTGTCCACGTACGCCTCTTCGAGGACCGTCTGGAGATCAGCAGCCCCGGCGGCTGGTACGGCCGCGCGGTCGGCGTGCGCCCGCTGGACCTGGGCGCGCTGGAGGGGCAGTCGGCCAAACGCAACTTCCAGCTGGCCCGGCTGCTGGCGTGGACCCGGCTGGTCGAGGGCGAGGGCAGCGGCATCCCCACGGCGCTGGCGGACTGCGCGGAGGCCGGGACGACCCGGCCGAGCGTGGTGGAGGCCGACGGGTTCGTGACCGTGACGATCCGGCCGCTGGAGGGGTCCCTGGTCCCTCCCGGTCCGGCCGCCGTCGCCCTCCCGTTGCAGATCGGGGTCATGCCCCGGCGGGCGGACAGCTACCAGGTCCGCGCCGTGGAGGAGGAGGTCCGCACGGCCCTCGCCGACGGGCTCGACGTGGTCCTGACCGGCCTCGGCGGCATCGGCAAGACCCAGCTGGCGGCCAACGCGGCCCGTGAACTGGCGGCGCGCAGACGGCCGGACCTGCTGCTGTGGGTCGCGGCGGGCAGCCGCGAGGCGATCGTCCGCAGCTACGCGCAGGCGGCCGTCGCGCTGCTGCCGCACGCACCGGCCGGCGACCCCGAGGCGGCGGCCGCGCTGCTCCTGGCCCACCTGGCCTCGGAACGGCTGAACTGGCTCGTCGTCCTGGACGACGTGGTGAATCCGGCCGACCTGCGGGAACTCTGGCCGCCGTACACACCCTGCGGCAACGTCCTGGTCACCACGCGGCGGCGGGACTCCGCCCTGGGCGGAGAGCTGCGCCGGCTGATCTCGCCCGGTCCCTTCACCCCCGAGGAGTCCCGCGCCTACCTCACCGGCAAACTCGCGGCGGCGGGCCGGCTTCCCGAGCCGGCGTCCCTGGACGAGCTCGCCGCTCAGCTGGACCACATACCGCTGGCCCTGGCCCAGGCCACCGCGTACATGATCGACGCGGATCTCGACGTCGGCACGTACCTCGCGCTCCTGGCCGACTACCGGCTGGTGGACGTCCTCCCCGACGACTCGGCACTGCCGGACGGCCAGTTGGCGACCGTGTCGACCACCGTGGTGCTGTCCATCGAGCAGGCGGACCGGATGCGGCCGGCGGGGCTGGCCAGGCCGCTGCTGGAGCTCGGCTCGGTGCTGGCCGCAGGGGGCACGCCCGTCGCCGTACTGCTGGGGGACTCCGCCCGCCGGTACCTCTCGGCGCGGTCCGGGCAGCAGGTGGACCGGCTCTCGGCCCAGCTGGCACTGCGCTCGCTGGACCGCCTGGGACTGGTCACCCTGACCGCCGAGTCCGTCGAGGTGCACGGCATCGTGCAGCGCGTGACGGCGGAAGGCCTGTCGGAGGAGGTCTTCCAGCAGACGGCGGTGGCCGCCGGCGACGCCCTGGTCGAGATCTGGCCGGAGATCGAGAACGACACCGACCTGGCGCAGGCGCTCCGGGCCAACGCGCACGCCCTGGTCGCCCAGGCGCTGGCCGTGCTGTGCCGGGAGGAAGCGCATCCGGTGCTGCTGCGGCTGGCGCGCAGCATCGGGGAGGCCATGCCCGCCAGCGCCGCCGCGTACCTGCGCCCGGTGTGCGTGTACGCCGCCGTGCAGCTGGGTGCCGACCATCCCCTGACGCTCGCGCTGCGGGGGTGGGAGGCCCTGTACCGGCTGGTCGGCGGGGACGTGGCCGCGGCGGCGGACACGCTGGCCCGGCTGGTCGCCGACGAGACGCGGGTACTGGGGCCCACGCACCCCGCCACCCTGACGGCCGCGCACAACCTGGCGTGGGCCACGGGGCAGTCGGGCGACGCCGCCGGGGCCGTCGGCATCCTGGTCGCGATGCTGCCGGACACCGAACGGGCGCTGGGGCCGGACCACCCGGAAACCCTGTCCGTGCGCCACAGCCTGGCCTACTGGCGCAGCGAGGCCGGCGACACGGCGCGGGCGGCACGCGAGTACGAGGAGGTGCTGTCCGCCCGCCGGGCCGTCCTCGGCAACGACCACCCGCAGACCTTCGCGACCCGCGGCAACCTGGCCATGGTCCTCGTCCAGAGGGGCGACACCGCACGGGCCGTGGCCCAGCTGAAGGCGCTGCTGGCGGACGAGATCCGGGTACTGGGGCCGGAGCACCCCTCCACCCTCCTCACCCGGGGCAACCTCGCCAACGCGCTGGGCGGGCAGGGGGACTTCCCGGCGGCCGTCCGGCTCCAGAGGCAGCTGGTGGCCGAGCAGACGCGGGTGCTGGGACCCGAGCACCCCAACACCCTCACCTCCCGCAACAACCTGGCCACGTGGCTCGGGGCCGCCGGGGACGGCGTCGAGGCCGCGCGCACCCTGATCCCGCTGGCCGCCGACCAGATCCGGGTGCTGGGGGCCGACCATCCCGAGGCCGTCGGGACACGCCGGAACCTGGCCCGGTGGCTGGGGGCGGCACTGGAGGAACACGGTGCGGCGCCCGTCGCGGCCGCCGGGATCGTCACGGCGCTGGATCCGGTGCTGGCCCGGCGGGTGCGCAAGCGGCTGGCCGGTAGGTCGTCGGGGGAACTCCCGTGGGAGGACGTGGTGGAGCGGGCCTTCGCGAACGGGGCGACGGACCTGCTGGAGGAACTCATGCTGCTGCCGGGAGATCCGGCCCCGTCCGTCCGCATCGTCGGAGGAACCGGAAACACCGGCATCCTGATCACCGGCGCGCACGGCTCCGCGATCACCGGCGTGGTCAACACCGGAGTCGTCCTCGGCGGCGACTGAACGACCCGGCCGTCACCGCCGGACCGAGGACGCCCGGACCAGCAGGCCTGCGGGCACGGTCGGCGGGGAGGGCGGCCCGCCGGTGCCGGACTCCACGATCGCGATCAGGGCCGCGACCGCTGTTTCGGCGGTGAGGGCCGGGTTCAGGGTGACCGTGGTGACCGGCGGGGCGGACCGCTCGTACGCCGGGTCCTCGCTCGCGCAGACCAGGAGCAGCCCCTCGGGGACGGTCAGGCCGTGGCGGGCGGCCGCCGCCAGGGCCTGGCGGGCGCCGGGGTCGTAGAGGCAGTAGACGGCGTCGGCGGCGCGCGTGGCGAAGGCCCGGTCGAAGGCGTGGCCGGGTGCGTCGTCGGGGGCGAAGGGGATCACCAGTGGTGCGCGGCCGTGCTCCGCGCACCACTCCTCGTACGCCCGGGTCACCGCGTATGTGTAGTGCTCGTCGCCGAAGCCGCCGTGCAGGGCGATCCGGCGGGCGCCGGCCGCGGCGAGGTGGCCGAGGACCTCACGCGTGGTCGCGGCGTGGTCGTTGTCCACCCAGACGTCGCCGGGGCGCGGATCGGCGGGGCGGCCGTCGAAGACGACGGGGATGCCCCGGGCGCGCAGGGCGCTGAGCACCGGGTCGCCGCGTGGGCTGTCGAGCAGCAGCATCCCGTCGACGGCGAGGGTGTGCCACGGGGTTCCGGCCCCGCGGTCGGCGGGCAGGGTGGTCAGGGCGTACCCGTGGGCGTGGGCGGCGGCGGTGGCGGCCGTCAGCCACTGGGAGAAGTAGGACACCGCGACGAAGTTCCAGGCGGACCCGGCGAACGTGGTGACGGCCAGGCCCAGGCTGCGCGTGCGCGGGGCGCTGGGCGCCGCGTACCCGAGTCCGGTCGCGATCTCGCGGACCCGGCGGCGGGTGGCGTCGGCGAGCCGGCCGGTGCCGTTGAGGGCGTGCGAGACCGTCGCGGTGGAGACCTCCGCGGCGCGCGCGATGTCGGCGAGGGTGGGTCCGGGCGCGCGGTTCATCGTCGGGCCATCGTACGGATTCCGTCGTCGACGGCGGGTTCTGGTTAAGGACTTAATCAAACAGTGTCCTGGCCACAGCCGAGAGTTTGGAGTGGTCATGACGGAATCCTCGTCCTTCCCCGGGTCCTCTCCGCGGTCTTCCGCGGCCGACGGGTCCACCGGGCCCGCCGGGTCCGCAGGGTCCGCAGGGCCCGCCGGATCCGCAGGGCCCGCCGGATCCGCAGGGCCCGCCGGATCCGCCCGGGCCTCGCTGTCGCGGCGCGGCGTGCTCGTCGCGGCCGGGGCCGCCGGTACGGCCGGGCTGCTGGCCACCGCCGGCGCCGGTACGGCGGCCGCGGCGGGCGGCCGCACCGGCGCGGCGCTGGTGTTCCACAACGCCCGGGTGTTCACGGGCACCTCCGGCGGCGCCCCCGTGACGGCCGTGGCCGTGGGCCGGGACGGCCGGATCCTGGCGACCGGGCGGGATGCCGACGTACGCCGGCTGGCCGGCCGCGACACCGAGGTGGTCGACGCGCGCGGGAACACGGTGATGAGCGGCATCCACGACGGCCACGCGCACCCGCTGGGCGCGGGCGACCGGTCGCTGCGGCCCTCCCTGGACGGCGCCGAGACCACCCTCGCCCAGCTCACGGAGATCCTCACCGGCTTCCTCGCCGAGACCGGCGGCGCGGGCGCGGAGCCGGACACGTGGCTGGTGGTGGAGGACTGGAACCCGGTCGGGCTGCTGCCCACGGGCACGGTCCCGCACCACACGATGCTCGACGCGCTGCCCACCCGGCGGCCCCTCGTGCTGGTCGGCGGCGACGGCCACAACCTGTGGGCCAACCGGCGCGCCCTGGACATCGCGGGCATCACGGCGGCGACGCCCGACCCGGCCGGCGGCAAGATCGTCAAGGGGGCGGACGGGCAGCCGACGGGGGTCCTCAAGGACGACGCCCAGGAGCTGGTGAAGCGGCACATCCCGGCGCCGACCCGGGACCAGCTGGTCGCCGCGTGCGCCCGGGTGCTGGCCGAGGCGGCCGCCTCCGGGATCACCACCTTCATGGACGCCTGGGCCGGCCGCCACGAACTGGAGCTCTACCGGGCCCTGTCCGCCGCCGGGCAGCTCCCGCAGCGGATCGTCGCGGCCGTGCGCCTGGACGTGGAGCAGACCAAGGACCCGGCGGCCTCGGTGGCGTACGCGCGGGGGCTGGAGCGGGAGTTCCGGGGGGTGTCCGGGCTCCGGCTCGGGATGATCAAGGTGTTCCTGGACGGGGTCATCGAGTACCCGGCGCAGACGGCGGCGCTGCTGGAGCCGTACCTGGACGGCGACGGCAGGCCGACCGGGAACCGCGGCGAGCTGTACACCTCGGCCGCCGACTACGGGAAGCTGACGGCCGCCTTCAACCGGATCGGCTGGCAGATGCACGCGCACGGACTGGGCGACCGGGCGGTACGGACCGCTCTGGACGGATATGCGTACGCGCGCCGTGTGACGGGGCAGCGTGACGCGCGCAACGCGATCGCGCACCTCCAGATCGTCGACCCGGCCGATCTGCGCCGGTTCGCGCAGTTGGGGGTGGCCGCCTGCATGCAGTTGCAGTGGGCGGCCGAGGACACCTGGACGAACGAGGCGCTGCTGCCGTACATCGGGCCGCGCCGGCACCGCTGGATGTACCCGGCGCGCAGCCTGGAGCGGGCGGGCGCCCGGCTGTCGGGCGGCTCCGACTGGCCGGTGGACGCGCTCCAGGTGTGGAACCAGCTGCGGACCGCCGTCGACCGGCAGGGCGCGTACGGCAGGGGCCCGCTGTACCGGGAGCTGGAGGGCCTCGACCGGACCTCCGCCCTGCGGGCGCACACCCTGGGCACCGCGTGGCAGCTGCGCCAGGACGGCCTGACGGGCACCGTCGAGCGGGGCCGGGCGGCGGATCTGGTGCTGCTGGACCGCGATGTGACGCGCTGCCCGGTGGCCGACATCAGCGGTACGCAGGTACGGATGACGCTGGTCGGCGGGCGTGTGGTGCACGACGCCGGGTCGGCGTCCGGCCGGGCCGCCGCGGACCGGGTGGCGCGCGGTGCGGCGTCCCGCCCGGCGGCGTACGGCGCGGTGCACGGCGACCGGCACGCGGCGTGCGGCCACGGCGCGCACTGACGTTCCGAACCCGCACCATTCACCCCGATTCCTCTGATCATCCCCCCATCACCCAGAAGGAGTGCAAATCCCACCATTCTTCCGGGCGGCGGTCATCTCGCCGCGAGGACCGGCCCGGTGGAATCTGACGGTCGGTAACACCCGTCCGCCACGCCCGATGCGAAGGGCATCTCATATCTGAGATACCGTGCACCCATGGCAGACGACTACCTCGTACGCATCGGCAAGCTCATCCGTGACGCCCGGCAGCACCGGGGCTGGACACAGAGTCAGCTTGCCGATGCGCTCGGCACCAGCCAGAGCGCCGTGAACCGGATCGAGCGCGGCAACCAGAACATCAGCCTTGAGATGATCGCCCGGATCGGCGAGGCCCTCGACAGCGAAATCGTCTCTCTGGGCTACTCCGGCCCGATGCACCTGCGCGTCGTCGGCGGGCGCCGGCTGTCCGGTTCGATCGACGTCAAGACGAGCAAGAACGCGTGTGTCGCGCTGCTGTGCGCCTCGCTGCTCAACAAGGGCCGTACGGTGCTGCGCCGGGTGGCGCGCATCGAAGAGGTGTACCGCCTGCTGGAGGTCCTGAACTCCATCGGCGTGCGCACCCGCTGGATCAACGACGGCGTGGACCTGGAGATCGTCCCGCCGGCCGAGCTCGACATGGACGCCATCGACGCGGAGGCGGCCCGCCGTACCCGCAGCATCATCATGTTCCTCGGCCCGCTGCTGCACCGCATGGACCGCTTCCGGCTGCCGTACGCCGGCGGCTGCGACCTCGGCACCCGCACCATCGAGCCGCACATGATCGCGCTGCGCCGGTTCGGCCTGGACATCACCGCGACCGAGGGCATCTACCACGCGCAGGTCGAGACCGGCGTGCACCCCGACCGCCCGATCGTGCTGACCGAGCGCGGGGACACCGTCACCGAGAACGCGCTGCTGGCGGCCGCCCGGCACGACGGCGTCACCGTCATCCGCAACGCCTCCTCCAACTACATGGTCCAGGACCTGTGCTTCTTCCTGGAGGCACTGGGCGTCAAGGTCGAGGGCATCGGCTCCACCACCCTGACCGTGCACGGTGTGCCGACCATCGACGTGGACGTGGACTACTCGCCGTCCGAGGACCCGGTCGAGGCGATGAGCCTGCTGGCCGCGGCGGTCGTCACCGAGTCCGAACTGACCATCCGCCGGGTGCCGATCGAGTTCATGGAGATCGAGCTCGCGGTCCTGGAGGAGATGGGCCTGGACCACGACCGGTCGGCGGAGTACGTCGCCGACAACGGCCGTACCCGCCTGGTCGACCTGACGGTCCGCCCGTCCAAGCTCGAAGCCCCGATCGACAAGATCCACCCGATGCCGTTCCCGGGGCTGAACATCGACAACGTCCCGTTCTTCGCGGCCATCGCGGCCGTGGCCCAGGGCCAGACCCTGATCCACGACTGGGTGTACGACAACCGGGCCATCTACCTGACCGACCTCAACCGGCTCGGCGGGCGCCTGCAGCTCCTGGACCCGCACCGCGTCCTGGTCGAGGGCCCCACCCGCTGGCGCGCGGCGGAGATGATGTGCCCGCCGGCCCTGCGCCCGGCGGTCGTGGTCCTGCTGGCGATGATGGCGGCGGAGGGCACCTCGGTGCTGCGCAACGTCTACGTCATCAACCGCGGTTACGAGGAGCTGGCCGAACGCCTCAACTCGGTCGGCGCCCAGATCGAGACGTTCCGGGACATCTAGGACGTCCCCTCGCGCGCCCGGGGCCCGTACGACAGGCCCCGGGCGCGTCGTACGGAGCCCGGGCCGTCGCCGGACATACCGGAAAAGCCCCACGTCCGCGCCGACGGGCGCATATGCTGCGGCGGTTTCGCGGAGTTCTGGTCCTGGGGGGCTTGATCGTGTTCGGTGTTCTGCGTGTTTTGGGTGGTCCCGGTGGTCCCGGTCGTCCCGGTCGTCCTGGTGCTCGACGAGTCGCCGCGGTGGCCGTGGTGGGGGCCGTGGTGCTGCTCGGGGCCGGCTGTGGGGGCGGCACGGAGAAGGGGTCCGGCACGACGGGCTCGGACAAGGTCGCGGCCGTGCCCAGCGCGCCCACCGCACCGGTGATGCCGCAGGTCGTCGGGCAGGGGTTCACCGACGCCTCGGCGGCCGTGAACAAGCTCGGCGTCGCGGTCACGCTCGAACCGCGCAGCGCGTACGCGGACGTACGGCTCCCCGCGGACCACGCGGCGTGGACCGTGTGCTTCCAGACGCCGGCGGCGGGGACCGAGGTCACGCCCGGCGGCCGGGTCGAGCTGTCGCTGACGGCGCCCGGGACGCCGTGTCCCGAACAGGCCGGGGCCACCCTGAAGCCCGGCAAGGGTCCGAGCACACCGCCACCGGCGAAGGCACCGTCGGGCGCCGCCTCGAAGGCCCCGTCGAAGGCGCCCGCGCCGGCGCCCTCCACCAAGGTGCCGGACGCGCCGAAGACGACGGGCGGGGGCGGCGGCAGCGTCTCCTACAGGAACTGCGCCGAGGCCAAGGCGGCCGGCGCGGCACCCATCCGGCGCGGTCAGCCCGGCTACGGCAAGCACCTCGACCGCGACAACGACGGGATCGCCTGCGACAAGTAGCCACCGTCGGATTTCAGCCGGACGGGTGACCGCACGCTCGCCCGGTCCGGCCCGGCGGGGGCAGAATCTACGCGGCGGAGCAGTGGTGCGGCAGCGGGTCGAGGGGGCGGCGGGCATGGCAGTGGATACGACGATCGGTACGGAGGTCCCCGGCCCGGCCGGAACACCGCTGCTCGGGTCGCTGCTCGACCTCCGCAGCGACTCCCTCGGCACGTTCCTGCGCGCCCAGCAGGCGCACGGGGACGTCGTACGGATCACCGCGGGGCCGCCCGGGCTGCGCGCGCAGATGTACTGCGTCTTCTCCCCGGAGGGTGCCCAGCAGGTGCTGGCGTCGGAATCGGCCAACTTCCGCAAGGACAACGTCTTCTACCAGGAGGTCCGCGACTCCTTCGGCAACGGCCTGCTGACCAGCCAGGACGAGGACTACCTGCGCCAGCGGCGGCTGGTGCAGCCGCTGTTCACCCGCAGGCGGGTGGACGGGTACGCCGGCGCGGTCGCGGCCGAGACGGCGGCCTCGATCGGCGGCTGGCACGACGGCGCGGTGGTCGACGTGTCCGACGAGATGATGCGGCTGGCGCTGCGCGCCGTCGCCCGGATCCTGTTCGGTACGGACGTCGACGAGACGGTGGGGGTCGTCGACCGGTGTTTCCCGGTCATCGCCGAGTACGTGATGCGGCGCGGCTACTCCCCCGCCAACTTCCCCCGCCACTGGCCGACTCCGGGCAACCGGCGGGCCGCCGCGGCGATGGACGAGCTGTACGGGGTGTGCGACCGGATCGTCGCCGAGCGGCAGGCGGCGGGCGAGGCGGGCGAGGGCGGCCAGGACCTGCTGACGCTGCTCGCCGCCGCGCGCAGCGACGGCGACGCCGGCTTCGACGCCACCGAACTGCGCGACCAGGTCCTCGTCTTCCTGCTCGCCGGCCATGAGACGACGGCCACCTCGCTGGCGTTCGCCCTGCACCTGCTGGCCCGCCACCCCGAGCAGCAGGCCCGGGCGCACGAGGAGGTCGACCGGGTGCTGGGCGGCCGTCCGCCGCAGGCGGCCGACCTGGACCGGCTGCCGTACCTGACGCGGGTACTGAAGGAGGCGATGCGGCTGTACCCGGCCGCGCCGGTCATCGGGCGGCGGGCGGTCGCCGCCACCGAGATCGGCGGGTACACCGTGCCGGCCGGGGCGGACGTGATCGTGTCCCCGTGGGTGACCCACCGCCACCCGCAGCACTGGCCCGACCCGGACCGCTTCGACCCCGACCGCTTCACCCCGGAACAGGAGGCGGGCCGCCCGCGCTATGCCTGGTTCCCGTTCGGCGGCGGCCCGCGCGCGTGCATCGGCCAGCACTTCTCGATGCTGGAGTCGGTGATCGCCCTGGCGATGATCCTGGACCGCTACGCGTTCGACGCCGTCGACCCGGAGGTCCCGGTCACGACCGGCATCACCCTGCGCCCCACGGGCCCGGCCCGCTGCCGCCTGCGCGCACGCCCGCGCCCCTGATCCGCGGACGGGGCCCTCACACCCCGACCGCCGTGTGGTTGCCCTTCAGGCGTTCGATGTCGGAGGAGCGGACCTGGATCACGAACAGGGCGATCAGGGCGGCGGCCAGCGTGAAGCAGGAGCCCATGACGAAGGCCGCCGAGACGCCGGAGGCCAGGACCTGGTCGCCCCAGGGGTCGGGGAGCCGGCCGGTGCGGGCGAAGAGGAGCTTCTGCGCCGGGCCGGCCTCGGCGAGGAAGGCCGGCACCTGCTCCTTCGCCTCGTCGCGGCTGGCCGTACCGAAGACCGTGACCAGGATGGACAGCCCCAGCGAGCCGCCCACCTGCTGCGTGGTGTTCAGCAGGCCCGAGGCCGCACCCGACTCACGGTCGGCGACGCCGGAGAGGGCCATCAGGGTCAGGGACACGAACTGCATGCCCATGCCGCAGCTGAACACCAGCATCGGGCCCAGGATGCTGCCCAGGTACGTGGAGTGGACGTCGATCCGCGTCAGCCAGGCCAGGCCCCCCGCCGCGCACAGCGCGCCGGCCACCATGAACGGTTTGGGGCCGAACCTCGGCAGCATCCGCGAGGTGAAATTCGCCGTGACCGCGACGACCACGCTGACCGGCAGGAAGGCCACGCCCGCCCGGAACGGGCTGAAGCCGAGGACGTTCTGCACGAACAGCGTCAGGAAGAAGAACATGCCGAAGATCGAGCAGGCGAAGAAGAGCATGATGCCGTACGTCCCGGCACGGTTACGGTCGGCGATCAAGTGCAGCGGGGTGATCGGCTGCCGCGAGCGCCGCTCGACCAGGGCGAACGCGGCGAGCAGCACGACCGCCGCGCCGAACGAGGCCAGGGTGACAGGGTCGCGCCAGCCGTCCTGGGCCGCGCGGATGAACCCGTAGACCAGCGTGACCATGCCGAGCGTGCAGGTCAGGGCGCCGGCGAGGTCGAAGTGTCCGGGGTGGCGCGCGGACTCCGTGATCACGCGCGGGGTGGCCAGCGCGATCAGCGCGGCGATCGGGACGTTCACGAAGAGAACCCAGCGCCAGTCGAGCCATTCGACGAGGATGCCGCCGGCCAGCAGCCCGATGGCGCCGCCGCCCGCCGAGACGGCCGCGAACACGCCGAACGCCCGGTTGCGGTCCGGCCCTTCACGGAAGTTGGTGCTGATCAGCGCGAGCCCGGTCGGGGAAGCGATCGCGCCGCCGGCGCCCTGGAGGGCGCGGGCGGCCATCAGCTGGCCGGAGTTCTGCGCGAGGCCGCCGAGCAGCGAGGCCAGCCCGAAGAGCAGCACGCCGAAGACGAAGACCCGGCGCCGACCGAGGATGTCGCCGGCGCGGCCGCCGAGGAGGAGCAGCCCGCCGAAGGTGAGGGTGTAGGCGTTGACCACCCAGGACAGGCTCTCGGTGGAGAAGCCCAGGGCTGTCTGGATGTGCGGCAGCGCGATGTTCACGATGGTGACGTCGAGGACCACCATGAGCTGGCACGAGGCGATGACGAACAGCGCGAGGCCGCGCCGGGGCGGCCCGGCCGTACCGGCGCTCCCGTGCCGGGTCGGCCGGGGGCTTTGATCCACTCTTACGACGCTATGCCCGGCCCCTACGGGTCACCACTCGAATGGCCTAGGCGATGTACTATTTCACATGTCACACTACAGAGTCATGGATGACTTCCTTGACCTCTCGGCCCGGACCGCACGCTTCTCCTACGGCTCCCCGCGTGCCTTCGCCTTCGGGGACGGGGCCCGGCTGCTGTACTTCCTGCGCTCCACCGGCCCCACCGACCCCATGGAGAGCCTGTGGGTCCTCGACACCGCCACCGGCGCCGAGCGCCTGCTCGCCGACGCGGCCGAACTGGCCCCCGAACCCGGTGAACTGCCGCTCGCCGAACGCCGGCTGCGCGAGCGCATCCGGCTGGTCGCGGCCGGCATCGGAGCGTACGCCCTCTCCGGCGACGGCCTGCGCGCGGTGTTCGCGCTCCACGGGCGGCTCTACGAGGTCCCGGGCGACGGCGGCGCGGCCCCCAAGGAGCTCCCGGCCGCCGGTCCCGTCGTCGACCCGCGCCCCAACACCGACGGCTCGCGCGTCGCGTACGTCAGCGGGGACGCCCTGTACACGGCCCCCGGCGGCCGGGTCAGCCCGGCCGACGGGGCCCGCTGGGGCCTGGCCGAGTTCGCCGCCGCCGAGGAACTCGACCGCGCCCGCGGCCACTGGTGGTCGCCCGACGGGGTCACCCTGCTCGCCGCCCGGGTCGCCGAGGGCGCCCTGCCGCGCCGTCACTTCGCCGACGCCGCCCACCCCGAGCGGCCCGCCGAGGACTTCGCCTACCCGCAGGCCGGCGGCCCGAACGCCGATGTCCAGCTGTGGGTGCTCGGGCCCGGGGGCCGGCGGGTCCGGCTGGAGTGGGACGCGCAGGCCTTCCCGTACGTCTCGGACGCCGGGTGGGAGTCGAGCGACGAGATCCTGCTGACCGTCCAGGACCGGCTCCAGCAGAACGTGGTCCTGCTCGGCGCCGACCCGGCCACCGGCCGCACCCGCGAACTCTCCCGCACCACCCACCCGCAGTGGGTCGACCCGCTGGTGCCGGGCACCCCCGCCCGGCTGCCCGACGGCCGGATGCTCACCGCCGCCGACCTCCCGGGCGGAGCCGCCCGCGCGCTGGCCGTGGACGGCGTCCCGATCACCGGCGCCGCGGTGCAGGTACGGCGGGTGGCCGGCGTGCACGAGGGGCAGCTGCTGATCGAGGCGGGCCTGCGCGACCCCTCGGAGCAGCAGGTGCTGCTGCTCGACCCGGACTCCGGGGAGCTGACGGCGCTCGCCGACGCCCCCGGCGTGCACACGGTGACGGCGTCCGAGGGAGCGCTGCTGCTGACGGCCGCCGACGCCGGCGGCTTCCGGCGCACCGTACGCACCGCGGACGGCCGCGAGTTCACCCCGCGCGACCTCGCCCAGCCGCTGCCGTACCGGGTGGCGCCGGTGCTGGAACGGGTCACCGAGCACGGGGTGCCCACCGCGGTCGTCTGGCCGCGCGGCCATGTCCCCGGCCGCCGGCTGCCGGTGCTGATGGACTCCTACGGCGGCCCGGGCTTCCAGGACGTCTGCGCCGAGCCGCGCCGCTGGCAGGCCCGCCAGTGGTGGGCGGACCAGGGCTTCGCCGTCGTCACCGTCGACAACCGGGGCACCCCGTACGTCTCCCCCGCCTTCACGCACGCCATGTTCCGCGGCTTCTCCGCGGTGACCCTGGAGGACCAGGTGGCCGCGCTGCGGGCGCTCGGCGCCCGGCACGCCGACCTCGACCTCGGCCGGGTGGGGGTGCGCGGGTGGTCGTACGGCGGCTACCTGGCCGCGATGGCGGTCCTGCGCCGCCCGGACGTCTTCCACGCGGCCGCCGCCGGGGCCGCGCCGACCGACTTCCGCGCCTACGACACCGCCTACACCGAGCGCTACCTGGGCCTGCCGCAGGAGAACCCGGAGGGCTACGAGCGGGACTGCCTGATCGGTGACGCGCCCGCGCTGACCCGGCCGCTGCTGCTGATCACGGGCCTGGCCGACGACAACGTGCACCCCTCGCACACCCTGCGGCTGTCGCAGGCGCTCACCGACGCGGGCCGGCCGCACCAGCTGCTGGCGCTGCCCGGGGTGACGCACATGACGCCCGGTGGCGTGCGGGAGAAGCTGATGTGGCAGGAGCTGGCCTTCTTCCGCCGGGAGCTGAACGTCGGGAGCTGAGCTGAGCTCGGGGAGCTGAGCTGAGCTCGGGGAGCTGAGCGCACGAGCGAAGGGCCCCGCGGACGTCGTCGGCCGCGGGGCCCTTGCTCCTTCCCGGGTTTCCCCGTCAGTCCCCCGGGAAGTGACAGGCCACCTCGCGGCCGGCGCCGGTCCCGGCGATCCGCAGGAGCGGACGTTCGGTCCGGCAGATCTCCTGGGCCTTGGCGCAGCGCGGGTGGAAGGTGCAGCCGGGCGGCGGCGCGGCCGGGCTGGGCGGGTCGCCGAGCAGGGTGATGCGCTCGCGGCGGCGCTCGGCGGCGGGGTCCGGCAGGGGCACGGCGGACAGCAGGGCCCGGGTGTAGGGGTGCTGCGGGTCCTCGTACAGGGACTTCTTGTCGCCGATCTCGACGATCCGCCCGAGGTACATGACCGCCACCCGGTCGCTGACCCGTTTGACGACGGACAGGTCGTGGGCGATGAACACGTAGGCCAGGCCCAGTTCGGTGCGCAGCCGCTCCATGAGGTTGACGATCTGCGCCTGGACGGAGACGTCGAGGGCGGAGACCGGCTCGTCGGCGACGACCAGGCGGGGGCTGGTGGCCAGCGAGCGGGCGATGCCGATGCGCTGGGCCTGGCCGCCGGAGAACTCGTGCGGGTAGCGGTCGATGTGCTCCGGGATCAGCCCGACCAGGTCCATCAGTTCGGCCGCGCGGCGGCGGGCGTCGGCGGCCGTCCAGCCCTGCACCAGCAGCGGGTCGGAGATGATCCGGGCCACGGTCTGGCGGGGGTTGAGCGAGGAGTGCGGGTCCTGGAAGACCATCTGCAGGTGGCGGCGCAGCGGGCGGAGCCGGCCCTGCGGGAGATGGGTGATGTCCTGGCCGTCGAAGGTGATGCTGCCGGCGGTGGGTTCCAGCAGCCGTACCAGCATCCGGCCGGTGGTGGACTTGCCGCAGCCCGACTCGCCCACCAGGCCGAGGGTTTCGCCGGCGGCGAGGTCGAAGGAGACGCCGTCGACGGCGCGCACGGGCGCGCCGCGGCGGCCGGTGGCGCCGCGCCGGCCGGGGAAGGCCATGGTGAGGTCGCGGACGCGCAGCAGGGGCCCGTCGCCGTCCTCCGCGGCGGGGGCGGCCGCGGCCGTGACCCCGGGGGCCTCGGTGGGGTTCGCCGTGGTCATCGGGACACCTCCTGGACGGGGTCCGCGGCGGACCCGGCGGCGGGGCCGGCGCCGGCCGGCGGGTCGTGCGGACCGGCGAAGTGGCAGGCCGCGGTACGGCCGGGCACGGCGGCCGGGGAGGCGGCCGGGGAGGCGGCCGGGCCCGGGTACGGGCGCAGCGCCGGGCGGACGGTGGCGCAGCGGGTGCGGTCCTCGTCCGTACCGGCGGCGGCGCGGGCGCAGCGCGGGGCGAAGGCGCAGCCGGGGGCCGGTTCGCGCAGGGAGGGCGGGGCGCCGGGGATGGCCCGCAGCGGCTGGTCGTCGCTGTCGTCGAGGCGCGGCAGCGAGTCGAGCAGCCCACGGGTGTAGGGGTGTGCGGGGTCGGCGAACAGGTCGTCGACCGCCGCCTGTTCGGCGGCCCGGCCGCCGTACATGACGAGCACCTCGTGGGCGACGCGGGCGACCACGCCCAGATCGTGGGTGATCATCACGACGCCGAGGCCGCGCTCCTGCTGGAGCCGGGCGATCAGTTCCAGGATCTGGGCCTGGACGGTGACGTCCAGGGCGGTGGTCGGCTCGTCCGCGATCAGCAGGTCGGGTTCGCAGGCCAGGGCCATCGCGATCATGGCGCGCTGGCGCATGCCGCCGGAGAACTGGTGGGGGTACTCCCCCGCCCGCCGGGCGGGTTCGGGGATGCCGACCTCGCCCAGCATGTCGATCGCGCGGCGGCGGGCGGCGGCCCGTCCGGCGCGGAAGTGCACCCGGTGGTGCTCGGCGATCTGCTCGCCGACGGTGTAGTAGGGGTGCAGGCTGGAGAGCGGGTCCTGGAAGATCATCGCCATGCGGCGGCCGCGCAGCCGGGAGAGTTCCTTCTCGGCCATCCCGGTCAGTTCCCGCCCGTCCAGGGCGATGGATCCGGTGACCTCGGCGCCGCGGTGCAGGCCCATCACGGCGAGCGAGGTGACGGACTTGCCGGAGCCGGACTCGCCGACGATGCCGAGGGTGCGGCCGGCCTCGACGGTGAAGGAGAGGGAGTCCACGGCACGGACCCGGCCGCGCGGGGTGGTGAAGGTGACCTGGAGGTCGCGCACGTCGAGGAGGGGTGCGGGGTGCGTCATCAGTACCTCACTCTCGGGTCGACGACGGCGTACAGGAGGTCGACCGCGAGGTTGGCGACGACGATGAAGAAGGCGGCGAGCAGTGTGACGCCGAGGACGACGGGCTGGTCGGCGCCGACCAGTGCGCCGTAGAAGAGCCGTCCGACGCCGGGGAGTCCGAAGATGGACTCGGTGATGACGGCTCCGGCGAGCAGGCCGCCGAGGTCCATGCCGAAGATGGTCAGGACCGGGGTCATGCCGGAGCGCAGGCCGTGCTTGATCACGACGGTGCGCTCGGGAAGGCCCTTGGCGCGGGCGGTGCGGATGTACGGCTCCGCCATCGCCTCGATCATCGAACCGCGGCTCTGGCGGGCGTACATGGCGGCGTACAGCAGGGCGAGGGCGGTCCAGGGCAGCAGCAGGTTCGAGGCCCAGGCGGCGGGGTTCTCGGTGAAGGGCTGGTAGGTGGGGTAGGGCAGCAGGCCGGCGACGCGGATGACTCCGTAGATGAGCATCACGGAGGTGAAGTAGACGGGCAGCGACGCGGCCGCGACGGCGCCGACCATCAGGGCCTTGTCGGTGACGGTGTCCTTGCGCAGGGCGGCGGTGACGCCGGCGCCCAGGCCCAGCAGCAGCCAGAGGGCGGCGGCGCCGACGGCCAGGGAGGCGGAGACCGGGAGCCGGTCCATCAGCAGGTCCCAGACGGGCAGGGAGTTCTCGTACGAGTAGCCCAGGCACGGGAAGTCGCAGGTGACGGCGTACGGGCCGGTGCCGAGCGTGCGGCCCGTGAAGATGCCGGTGAGGAAGTCGGCGAACTGCCGCCACAGCGGCTGGTCCAGGCCCAGGTACGCGCGGACGTCGGCGATCCGCTCCGGGGTGCAGGTCTTGCCGCAGGCGGCGGCGGCCGGATCGGCGGGCAGCACGTAGAAGACGAGGAAGGTGACGGCGGCGATCGCGAGCAGCACGCCCGTGAGGGCGAGCAGTCGGCGGACCAGGTAGAGGATCATGTGCGGCCGCCCCGGGGGTCGAGGATGTCGCGCAGGGCGTCACCGAGCAGGGTGAAGGCGAGCACCGCGAGGAAGAGGAAGGTGCTGGGGATGAGGAAGTACATGGGGTCGGTCTCGTAGAAGGCGACGGACTCGGCGATCATCTGGCCCCAGGACGGGGTGGGCGGGCGGACTCCCACGCCGAGGTAGCTCAGCGCCGCCTCGGTGCTGATCATCCCGGGGATGAGCAGGGTCGTGTACGCGATCACGGGGCCGGCGACGCCGGGGAGGATGTCGCGGGTCAGGATCCGCCAGGGGCTCGATCCGCCGACGCGGGCGGCGTCGACGTACTCGCGGTGTTTGAGGGAGAGGGTCTGGCCGCGGACCACGCGGGCGACGCCGGGCCAGCCGAACAGGCCGATGACGGCGGTCATCAGCACGATCCGGTTGACGTCCTTGGCCACCGACATCATCGCGATCATGAAGATCAGCGAGGGGAAGGACATGGTGAGGTCCATCAGGCGGGACAGGACGGCGTCGGTGCGGCCGCCGAAGTAGCCGGCGGCGATCCCGGCGGCGGTGCCGGCGAGGACCACGATGGCGGTGGCGGCGAAGGCGATGAGGAGGGAGACCTGGGCGCCGTGGACGACGCGGGCGAACAGGTCGCGGCCGGTGACGGGTTCGACGCCGAGCCAGTGCTCGGAGCTGATGCCGCCGAGCGGGCCGATCGGCAGGCCGCCGAGGTAGGGGTCGACGGCGCTCTTGTCGAACGTGTCGGGGGACCAGCCGCCGAGTGCGCCCAGCCAGGGGGCGGTGACGGCCATGAGGACGAAGAGGAGGACGACGGCGAGGCTGACGCGGACGGCGGGGCGGCGGCGGAGCTCCCGCCGGGCGAGCTGCCAGGGGCTGCTGCCCGGGGGGAGGCCGGCTGCCCGGCCGTCCGCCGGGCCCTTGGCGGGGTCCGTGGCCGGGTCCCCGCCCGGGGCCGCGGGACCTGCGGCCGGTGCGGTGGCGGTCATGACGGGTTGGGCCTCGTCCGCTCTCAGCCCTGGCCCTGGCTCTTGGCCGGGTCCTTGAGGCCGACGGTGGCGTAGTCGATGGCGCCGGTCCACACGGGGTGGCCGAAGGCGCCCGCGATGTTGGTACCGACGAGGAGGGGCTTGCGCTCCAGCAGGACCGGGATGGACGGGGCCTTCTTCATGATCTCGGCGTCGAGGTCGATCCAGGCCTGGCTCGCCTGCTTGGCGTCGGACATGGCGTTGATCTCGTCGATCCGCTTCTGCACGGCCTCGTCGCGGAACTGGCTGTAGTTGCCCTGGTTGCCCTTCTCCTTGATGGTCCGTCCGTCGAAGACGAACGGGATCCAGGTGGAGCCGGAGGGGTAGTCCGGGCACCAGCCGGTGAACGTCATGTCCGGGGTGGTGGACAGGTCGCCGATGGAGTCGTAGTAGGCACCCGGGTCGATGGTGTCGATGACGACCTCGACGCCCGCGCGGGCCAGGCCGTGCTGGATGGCCTCGGCGCGGCCCTTGTCGCCGGTGGAGACGGCGAGGGAGACCTTGAGGCTCTCCTTGCCGGCGGCCTTGAGGAGTTCCTTGGCCTTGGCGGGGTCGCCGGCCGGGGCGGTCTTCAGGGTGTCGGCCTGCTTGCCGCCGGTGAGAGCGGGCGGCAGGTAGGCGGTGGCGACCTCGTTGAGGGCCGGGCCGCCGGCGGCGGTGATGACGGCTTCCTTGTCGAGGGCGTAGTGCATGGCCTCGCGGACCTTGGGGTCGTCGAAGGGGGCCCGGGAGTTGTTCAGGTGCAGCATCGTGGTGCAGCCCTGGGACTCGGCGAGCAGGCGCGCCTTGACGTCGGGCTTGGGCAGCACCTTGGGGGCGCTCTCCGGGCGCATGTTGGAGTACTCCACGGAGGAGGCGTCGGCGCCCTCGCTGGCGATGATCCGGTCGTCGATCTGGACCCCCTTGAGGCCCATGACGACCACGAACCGGTCAGGGTAGGCCTTGCGGACGGTGTCCGTCTTCGGGTCCCAGTGCTCGTTGCGGACCAGGACCAGCTTCTTGTCGCGGTCGTAGGTCTCGATCTTGTAGGGGCCGGAGGAGAAGGGGCGGGCGTCGTACTGGGTGCCCTTCTCCTGGGACTGCGGGACCGGCGCGAAGGTGGGCAGGGTGGCGGTCGCGGAGAACTCGGCGACGGGGCGCTTGAGTTCGAACACGATGGTGCGGTCGTCGGGGGTCTTGACGGAGTCGAGGTGCTTGCCCTGGAGGGGGCCCTTGTAGCCCTCGGTGCCGGCCAGGTACTGGGCGGCGTAGTCGGGGCCGCCGGTGAGGTCGGGGGCGAAGGAGCGCTCGACGTTGTACTTGATGTCCTGGGCCTTGATGGGCGTGCCGTCCTCGTACTTCACGCCCTCCTTGAGGGTGAAGGTCCAGGTGCGGCCCTCGTTGGAGGGGGTGCCGAGGTCAGTGGCGAGGTCGGGGACCAGCTCGCTGCCTGCGGCACCCGGCTCGGCCTTGAAGGTCACCAGGGTGCGGTAGAGCAGCCGGGTACCGAAGTCCATGGCCGGCATGGTCCAGTTGCGGGCCGGGTCGAGGTGGGAGAAGTCCTGGTTGGACAGGACGGTGAGGGTGCCGCCCTTGACCGGGGTCCCGCCGAGGATCTTGCCGTCGTTGGCGGCGGCCGGATTGGCGGCGCCCGCCCCGCCGCCCGCGCCCTTGGTGGTGCCGCCGGAGCAACCCGTGACGCCGAGTCCGAGTGCGGCCACCAGGGCGGTGGCGAGGGCGAGTTGGGTGCGCTTGTTCATGGTCACTCCAGGGAAGGGCGGCACTCTGCGATGTGACCGGTAACATAGTAATGTGAAATTGCACTGACAAGGGGTCGGGCTCCCTGTTATCCAGCCGTGTCCAAAACGGGGGCGGGCGGGGTGAGTTGGGGGCCGTGGGGGGCGGGCAGCGGGGGCGGGTCGCGAGGGTGGCCCTCGTGGACCCAGGGTCACGGCGGGCCTGGCCGGGCCGGCGGGACCCGGGCGAGGCTACGGGCATGACGAACCACCACACCACCGAAGTCACCGAAGCCACCACCACGGCCGCCCGAGTCACCACCACGGCCGCCCGAGTCACCACCACGGCCGCCGCAGTCACCACCACGGCCACTGAAGCCACCGCGACCGCCGAAACCACCGCCACCACCACCGAGTTCCGCGACCGCGTCGTCCTGATCACCGGAGGGACCAGCGGTATGGGTCTGGCCACGGCCGGCCGGCTGCTGGAGGCCGGCGCGCACGTCGTGGTCACCGGCCGCGACGACGCCCGCCTCCAGCGGGCGGCCGACCGGCTGAAGGCCGCCTCCGACGGCGGCGAACGGCTGCTCACCGTACGGGCCGACGCCGCTTCCGTCGCCGACCTCGACCGTCTGACCAGCGTGATCGGCGAACGCCACGGGCGGCTCGACGGGGTCTTCGCCAACGCCGGCGTCGGGGTCTTCCAGCGCGCGGCCGAGGTCAGCGAGGCGGACTTCGACCACGTCATCGGCGTGAACTTCAAGGGCGTCTTCTTCACCGTGCAGAAGTCCCTGCCGCTGCTCGCCGCCGGAGGTGCCGGAGCCGCGGGAGGTGCCGGAGGTTCGGTGGTCATCAACGCCTCGTGGACCCTGCACCGCGGCATGGCCCACGCGCCGGTGTACGCGGCGAGCAAGGCCGCCGTCCACAACCTCACCCGTACGCTGGGCAGCGACCTCGCGGAGCGCGGCATCCGGATCAACTCGGTGAGCCCCGGCTACATCGTCACCGAGATGTTCCACGCCAACATCCCCGACGTCGGCGCGCACGAGGCGATCCGGGCCGAGGTCCCGCTGGGGCGGCTGGGCGAGGCCGAGGACGTCGCCGAGACCGTGGCCTTCCTCCTCTCGCCGCGCTCCTCGTACATCACCGGCCAGGACATCGCGGTCGACGGCGGGCTGGTGACCGTCATCCCGGCCGTCCCGTGGACCCCGGTCGCGGCCGCGTGACGCTGCCTGGTCCTGGCAGGGCCAGGCAGCACCCCGCCCCGTCGGCCAGAATCGGGGCATGCCCGCCTCCACGAGCCTGAGCGATTTCCTGCGCACCCGCCGCGCCCGCCTGCACCCGCAGGACATCGGCCTGCCCGACTACGGCGGCCGGCGGCGCGTCAGCGGTCTGCGCCGCGAGGAGGTCGCCCAGCTCGCCGGGGTCAGCGTCGACTACTACACCCGTATGGAACAGGGCCGCGTCCCCCACCCGTCGGACTCCGTGCTCGACGCGCTCGCCCGCGCCCTGCGGCTGACCGAGGACGAGCGGACGCACCTGCGCCACCTGGCCGGGCCGCGGCGCACCGTCCGGCCCGCGGCCGGGCGGGCGCCGGCCCCGCCCCAGCGGGTGCGGCCGATGCTGCGGCGGCTGCTCGACGAACTGCGGGACGTGCCCGCGGTGGTGATGGGGCGGCGGATGGACATCCTGGCCTGGAACGCCGCCGCCGGTGCCCTGTTCGGCGACTACGGCGCCCTGGCTCCCGCCGAGCGCAACATCGCCCGGATCACCTTCCTCGACCCCGCCTCCCGCGCGCTGTTCGGGGACTGGGAGGGATGCGCGCGAGAGAACGTCGCCTACCTGCACCTGGAGGCGGGGCGGCATCCCGACGATCCGCGGCTCGCGCAGCTGATCGGCGAGCTGTCGCTGCGCAGCGAGCGGTTCCGCACCTGGTGGGCGCAGCACCCGGTGCAGGACAAGACCTCGGGCACCAAGCTGTACCACCATCCGGTGGTCGGTGACCTGGAGCTCTCCTACGAGACCCTGCGCGCCGCCGACGACACCGAGCAGGCCCTGATCACGTACGCCGCCGAGCCGGGCACCCCGTCGCACGACGCGCTGCGGATGCTGCTGGCCTGGGAGGCTCCGGCCGCCACCGCACCGGCGGCGGCCGGCGGAGGGGGCCGCTGAGGGCGGCGGCCCGCGGGCGGCTGCCGCAACCCGCCACCGCGAGCCCGCAACCCGCCACCGCGAGCCCGCAACCCGCCACCGCGAGCCCGCTACCCGCTACCGCGATCCGGCTACCGCAGCCCGCTGCCCAGGCCGCCCTCGGTGCGACCCACCGGTTCGTCGCGGCCCTGGGCCCACAGCGAGCGCACGTGGCCGAGGTGGCGGAGCATGCAGGCCTCCGCCGCCTCGGCGTCACCGGCGATCATCAGGTCCAGGAGCTCCAGGTGCTCCTCGGCGGAGGAGACGAGCTTGCCGGCCTCGTCCAGGCCCGTCAGTCCGTACAGCCGCGACCGCTTGCGCAGGTCGCCGACCGTCTCCACCAGCCGCTCGTTGCCCGCCAGACCCAGCAGGGTGAGGTGGAAGCGGCGGTCGGCCTCCAGGTAGCCGATGAGGTTGTGCTCGCGGGCGCTGGTGACGATCTCCTCGGCGATGGGCCGCAGCTCCTCCAGCTGCGCGGCCGTGGCGAGCCGGGTGACCCGGCCGATCATCGGCACCTCGATCAGCGTGCGCAGCTCGGTGTACTGGTCCAGGTCGCGCTCGCTGACCTCGGTGATCCGGAAGCCCTTGTTGCGCACCGGTTCGACCAGGCCCTCGCGGGCCAGGTCGAGCATGGCCTCGCGCACGGGGGTGGCCGAGACGCCGAGCTCGGCCGCCAGGCCCGGTGCCGAGTAGACGTTGCCGGGGCGCAGTTCGCCCGCTATCAGGGCGGCACGGAGGGCATGACCGACCTGGTCGCGAAGCCTTTCCTGGGCCTTGATGAGACTGTGCTGCTTCAGGTCGCCCATCGCATGTCCTCCGAAGATCCCCCAGCTACCGCTGGGCGGTGCCCCCAGCAGAGGAACAGCGTACAATGTCACGTTGCGCTGTTCTCCCCGGCCGCCGCGTACACCGCCACCGCCACCGCAAGATCCTCCCAGGCCATGCCCACACTCTTGAAGAGCTGTGGACAACTTCCCGGTTGTGGAGGACGCACCCGGCCGGTCACCAGATCGGCCAGCGTCCCGGTGATGTGACCGGGCCCGATCGCCCCCTCCGCCTCCGGCACCAGCAGGTCCCCGGCCTCGCGCAGCGCCGCCGCCCGCGACTCGACGTACACGGCCGCCCGCCGTACCAGCGCCGTGTCGGTCTCGCGGGCGTCCGGCTCGTGCGAGCCGACCGCGACGACCGTCGCGCCCGCCGGCACCAGCCGCCCGTCGAAGAGCGGCTCGCGCGCGGTCGTGCAGCACACGATCAGGTCGGCCCCGGCCACGTCCGCGGCCGTACCCGTCCGGGCGGGGACGCCCAGCGTACGGGCGTGGTCGGCCAGCTTCCCGGCCCCGAACGGGTTGCGCGCGACGACCAGGACCTCCGCCAACGGGCGCACCGCGAGCACCGCTTCGAGGTGCCCGTACGCCTGCGGCCCCGACCCGAACAGCACCAGCCGCAGCGGCCGCCCGGCCGGCGCCAGGTACCGCAGGGCGAGCGCGGATACCGCCGGGGTGCGCAGCGCGGTCAGCGCGGCGCCGTCCAGCAGGGCCAGCGGCCGCAGGGACGAGCCGTCCAGCAGCAGGTAGGACCCGGTGATCCGGGGCAGCCCGCGCGCGGCGTTGCCCGGCGCGACCCCGGCGATCTTCACGCCCGCGTACGCCCCCGTCGCGGCCGGCATCAGCAGCAGCTCGCCGCCGGGCACGGCCACGGAGGTGCGCTGCGGGCAGGCCTCCGGGTCGAGGCCCGCCAGCAGGACGTCGGCCAGCGCGTCGGCGGCACCCGCCGGGCCGAGGAGCCGCAGGACGTCCCCCTCGCCCAGCTGCGGCAGCGCGGTCACAGCTGGAACCCGGCGCCCAGGGCGTCGTAGGGGTCCACGACGAAGGCGTGCTCGCCGGTCCGGTACGCGGTGCCGGTGACCTCGGTGACCCCGCCGGCCAGAATCCGCCCGGTGAAGACGGAGCCCACCACCGACTCGTGGAGCAGGTCCTCGCCGCCGCCGAGCCGGCCGTCCTCCGCGAGCAGGGCCAGCCGCGCGGAGGTGCCCGATCCGCAGGGCGAACGGTCGATCTGCCCGTCGGCGAACACGGTCACGTTGCGCTGGTGCGGTCCGAAGGGGGTGTCGGGCAGTTCCTCGTAGAGGATCACCCCGTACACCCCGGACAGCAGCGGGCTGTCGGGGTGCCAGGTTCCGGGGTGGGGGGCGAGCGCCGCACGGATCTCCCGGCCGGCCCGGGTCAGCGCGGGCAGCGCGGCGCGCGTGACCTCCAGGCCGAGGTCACGGGCGGCGACCGAGGCGTAGCAGGCGCCCGCGTGGGCGAGGTCCACCTCGGCGACGCCGGACGACGTGGCGACCGGCACCTTGCGGGCGCTCACGCGGGCGGGGACGTTGCGGAAGGTGATGCCGGTGGTGCGGCCGCCGGCGCGGTGGACGGTCGCGGTGACCCGCCCCGACGGCACGTCGACGCGCACCTGGACCTCGCCGTCGTCGGGGGCCGCGACCCGGCCGGTGTCCACCGCCCACGCCCCGAGCGCCATCGTGCCGTGCCCGCACGCGGTGGAGTAGCCGTCCTTGTGCCAGAACAGCGCCCCGAAGTGGGCGCCGTCGTCGTCGGGCGGCACCACGAAGGCGCCGTACATCCCGGCGTGCCCGCGCGGCTCCTGCACCAGCAGCCGCCGTACGTCGTCCAGCCCGCCCCGGCGCGGCGCGGTGCCCGAGCCGCCCGGGCCGATGACGGTGGCGCAGCGCTCGGCCACGGTGTCCCCGGGTACCGGCGGCAGCCCGGGAGCCGTGGCGTCGACGATCCGGAAGGGCTCGCCGGCGGTGTGGTAGTCGGTGGTGCGGACGGTACGGATGGTGGGGATGGTGCTCACAGCAGGAACCCTCCGGGGAAGGGGTCGGACGGGTCGAGGAAGTACTGTGCCGTGCCGGTGATCCAGGCCCGCCCGGTGACGGTGGGCACGACGGCGGGCCGGCCGCCGACGGTGGTCTCCTCGACCAGCCGGCCGGTGAACTCGGTGCCGATGAAGGACTCGTTGACGAAGTCCCGGCCCACGGGGAGCAGGCCGCGGGCGTGCAGCTGGGCCATGCGCGCGCTGGTGCCCGTACCGCACGGGGAACGGTCGAACCAGCCCGGGTGGATGGCCATGGCGTGGCGCGAGCGGGTGGCGTCGGAGCCGGGGGCGGCCAGGTAGACGTGCTTGACGCCGGCGATGGAGGGGTTCTCGGGGTGGACGGGCCGGTCGGGGCCGGCGTTGACGGCGTCCATGACGGCCAGCCCGGCCGCGAGGAGGTCGTCCTTCCGAGCCCGGTCGAAGGGCAGCCCGAGGGCGTCGAGGTCGACGAAGGCGTAGAAGTTGCCGCCGTAGGCGAGGTCGTAGGTGACCGTGCCGTACCCGGGGACGTCGGCCTTCAGATCGAGCCCGACGCAGAAGGACGGCACGTTGGTGAGGGTGACCGACCGGGCCTCGCCGTCCTCGACCCGGACGTCCACGCTCACCAGCCCGGCCGGGGTGTCGAGGCGGACGGTGGTGACCGGCTCGACGGCGGGCACCATGCCCGTCTCCACCAGGACGGTGGCCACCCCGATGGTCCCGTGCCCGCACATCGGCAGCAGCCCCGACACCTCGATGTAGAGCACGCCGAAGTCGGCGTCGGGGCGGGTGGGCGGCTGGAGGATCGCGCCGCTCATGGCCGAGTGGCCGCGCGGCTCGTACATGAGCAGCGTACGGACGTGGTCCATGTGCTCGATGAAGTGCAGCCGCTTCTCGGCCATGGTGGCGCCGGGGATCACCCCGACTCCCCCGGTGATCACCCGGGTCGGCATGCCCTCGGTGTGGGAGTCGACGGCGTGGTAGACGTGACGGGTGCGCATGGGGATCCCCCTGTCGGCTGTGCGTGGACGGGACGGTCGGTCGGGTACGGGTCGGTGCGGGTCCGTGCAGGTCGGTGCGGGCCGGTCGCGCCGGAGCGGCCCCTAGTTGTGGCCCTCGGCCAGGGCCTTCTCGGTCGCGGCACGGACGGCGGCCTCGGTCTCCCCGGTGAGCGGGAAGCGCGGCGGCCGGGTGGCCCCGCCCGGACGGCCCGCCAGGTCCATGGACAGCTTGATGGCCTGGACGAACTCGGTCTTGGAGTCCCAGCGGAGCAGGCTGTGCAGGGACTTGTAGAGCGGCAGGGCGGTGGCGAGGTCACCGGCGACGGCGGCCCGGTAGAGCGTGGCGCAGGAGTTCGGCAGGGCGTTGGGGTAGCCGGCGATCCAGCCGACCGCGCCGGCGAGGGCGAGTTCGAGCAGGACGTCGTCCGCGCCGATGAGCAGGTCCAGCCCGGGGGCCAGCTCGGCGATCTCGTACGCGCGGCGGACGTCGCCGCTGAACTCCTTGACCGCCACGATGCTGCCGTCGGCGTGCAGCCGCGCCAGCAGGGCGGGGGTCAGGTCGACCTTGGTGTCGATGGGGTTGTTGTACGCGACCACCGGCAGGCCCGCCCGCGCCACCTCGGCGTAGTGGGCGCGTACGGCGTCCTCGTCGGCCCGGAAGGCGTTGGGCGGCAGCAGCAGGACGGAACCGGCGCCCGCCTCGGCGGCCTGCTCGGCCCAGCGGCGGGCCTCGGCGCTGCCGTAGGCGGCGACGCCCGGCATGACGCGGTCGCCGTCCCCGCCGGCCGCTTCGACGGCGGTGCGCACGACGCGGGCGCGCTCCTCGTCGGTGAGGGTCTGGTACTCGCCGAGGGAGCCGTTGGGGACGACGCCGTCGCAGCCGTTGGCGATCAGCCAGGCCACGTGCTCGGCGTAGGCGTCGTAGTCGACGGAGAGGTCCTCGCGCAGCGGGAGGGCGGTGGCGACCATGATGCCGTGCCAGGGGCGGGTGCGGGGACGGGGCGCGGGGGTGGGCGCGTGGGTCATGGGTGACTCCCTAGTGTGGTGTGTGACATTTTACTAGTGGGTTCGATGTGGCCACAAGGGCTACGTCCGGGCGGATCGAGGGCGGATCGAAGACCAATCGACAGGCGTTCGACGGACATTCGACTGGCGTCGGCCGGGCATGCGCCGGTCGGCCGGGCGAACGTCCGGCCGACGGTCCGGCGGCTGATCAGCCGCCGTCAGCGGGCAGGTCCGCCAGGTGCGCCAGCGGCACCGGGCAGGAGAACGGCCGGCGGTCGGCGGCGGGATCCTGCCCGGTCAGGGCGGCCACTGCCGGACCGCACATCCGGCCCTGGCACCAGCCCATACCGGCGCGCGTGAGGAGTTTGACGGTACGGGCGTCCCGCGCGCCGAGGTCGGCGACCGCCTCCCGGATCCGCCCGGCCGGGACCTCCTCGCACCGGCAGACGTCGGTGTCGTCGTCCAGCCAGCCGATCCAGCCGGGGCCGGGCCGGTGGGCGGCGGCCATGGCGTCGGCGAACCCCCGCAGCCGGGCGCGGCGGCGGCGCAGCCGCGCGGCGCGGCGGTCGTCGGCCGCGGTCGGGGCCGCCGGCGTGGGCGCCGAGGTGGCGGCGGTCGCGGACGGCCGTACGGTGCAGGCGACCGCCAGGGCCGCCAGCTCGCCCTCCACCAGGGCCAGTTGCGCGCCCCCGATGCCGCCGGTCTCACCGGCCGACCAGATGCCGGGTACCGAGGTCGCCTGGTCGTCGTCGAGGACGAGGGCGGCGGTGCCGTCGGCCGAGGTGAAGGTGGCGCAGCCCAGCGAGGTGGCGAGCTCCAGCTGGGGCACCAGCCCGTGCCCGACGGCGACCGCGTCGCAGGGGATCCGGCGTGCGGTGCCCGGGACCGGCCGCCAGTCCTTGTCCAGCCGGGCCACGGTCACCGCCTCGACGCGGGTCCCGCCGTGCGCCTCGGTGACGGCGTGCCGGGTCAGCAGCCGTACGCCGTGCCGCAGCAACGCCCCGCCGTACGTGGCGCCTTCGGCGAGCTTGCCCGGGTTGCGCAGCAGCACCGGCACCCGGCCGGCGTACCCGAGGTACGACGCGCCCTCGACGACGGCGGGCACCGTGGCCCCGGCGGCGGCGAGCGAACCGGCCACGGCCAGCAGCAGCGGCCCGCTCCCGGCGACGACCACGCGCCGGCCGGGCAGCACCAGCCCGCCCTTGAGCATCGCCTGCGCGCCGCCGGCGCCGATCACCCCGGGCAACGTCCAGCCGGGGAAGGGCAGCTGGCGCTCGTACGCCCCGGTGGCCAGGAGCACGGCGCGCGCCCGGACGCGGGCGGCGGTGTCGTCGGGGCCGACGGCGTGCAGCAGCCAGCCGTGGGGATCGTTCCCGGCCGGTTCGGCAGGGAGCAGCGTCCAGACGTGGCGGCCGGGCAGGTAGTCGATCCGGCCGGCCGCGATGTGCGCCCGCAGGGCCGCCTCGCGGCGCGCGAACGCGGACCAGTCGTGGTGCAGCGCCTCGGGGCGGGCGGCGCCCAGGGCGGGGTCCGGGTGGCGGTAGTACTGCCCGCCGGGCCGTGTTCCCGCGTCCAGGAGCGTGACGCGCAGGCCGAGTCCGGCCGCGGTGACGGCGGCCGCGAGCCCGGCCGGACCGGCGCCGACGACGGCCAGATCCGCGAGGCCGGTGGGGTCGGTGGGATCAGCGGGTCCAGTGGGATGCACGCGGTCCGCCGGCGGTTCGGGCTCAGACGGCGAGCTCGGCATGGCCGGTCCCTTCCTGGGTGGTGACGGTGTCCCCCGCCCGCGCCGGGACGAGGCAGGCGCGCTGGTTGGGGCGGCCGTTGACGGTGACCAGGCAGTCGTAGCAGCTGCCGATCCCGCAGAACACGCCGCGCAGAGCGGCCCCGTCGCGGGTGGTGCGCCAGGACAGGATCCCGGCGCCCCACAGGGCGGCGGCGATGCTCTGGCCCGCGAGCGCGGGGATCTCTTGGCCGTCGAACTCGATCGCGTACGCCGCCTGCGCGGCGCCGCCGACCAGCGCGCGCGGGGTGCGCGACGTACCCGTGCCGCCGGCCGGTTCGGTGGGGCGGTTCATGGGGCGGCCTCCTTCGGGGCGGCGGGACCGGCGGGACCGGCGGGATCGGCGGGATCGACCGGATCGTGGAAGTCCCCCTGCCCGTCACCGTCGCCGAAACGGTCCGGCCGGAACGGTTCCGGGTCCAGGGCGGGGGCGGTGCCCGCGAGCGCGGCCGCGATCAGCAGGCCCGTGCCCGGGGCGAGTCCGATGCCGGCGCCCTCGTGGCCGCAGGCGTGCAGCAGGCCCGGGACCCGCGGGTCGGGGCCGATCGCCGGGAGATGGTCGGGGAGGTAGGGGCGGAAGCCGTGGTACGTGCGCAGCACGCGGACGTCCGCCAGCACCGGGAACAGCGCGGCCGCCTGCCCGGCGAGGCGGCGCAGGGCCTCGGTGGACAGCGAGCGGTCGAAGCCGACGCGTTCGCGGGTGGCGCCGATGAGCACCGGGCCGGCCGGGGTGCCCTCGACGACGGCCGAGGACTGCAGCGCGGCGGAGCCGCTGGCGACGTCGGCGATGTAGTCGGCGGCGTAGACCTTGTGCCGCACCACGCGCGGCAGGGGTTCGGTGACGAGCACGAAGCCGCGGCGCGGCAGGACGGGCAGGGTGACGCCGGCGAGGCCGGCGACCGTCCCGCCCCAGGTGCCGGCGGCGTTGACGACGGCGGGGGCGAGGAGTTCGCGCCGCGCGGTGCGCACGCCCCGGACCGCGCCGGAGGCGTCGCGCAGGATCGCGGTGACCTCCTCGCCCAGGTGCACGGTGGCACCGGCGGGGGCAGCCGCGGCGGCGGCGAGCAGCCGCGCGGCCGCCTGGGCCGGCTGGACCTGGGCGTCCTGCGGGTAGTGGAACCCGCCCGCGAGACCCCGCGCCAGGTGGGGTTCGAGGTCGTACAGGCCGTCGGCGCTCACCTCGGCCGCCTCGACGCCGGCCGCCCGCTGGCCCTCGGCGAACGTCCGCAGGGCCTTGAGGGTGGTCTCGTCGGGTGCGACGACGAGGCCGCCCTTGGGCTCGTACTCGGTCTCCGGCGGGAGGACGTCGGCCAGTTCGCGCCACAGCCGCGCGGACAGGAGGGCGAGGTCGAGCTCGGGGCCCGCCTCCTTGTCGGAGACGAGCAGGTTGCCCTCCCCGGCGCCGGTGGTGCCACCGGCGACGGGGCCCCGGTCGACGACGGCCACGGAGAGTCCGGCGCGCGCGGCGTAGTACGCGCACGCCGCTCCGACGACGCCGGCGCCGATGATCACGGCGTCCAGAGGGTGTCTGTTGAGCACGGCAGTAATATGTCACATTCTTTAGAGGGTGCCTAGGGTCCGCCGCGCGGAGGCGGCGGACCGGGTGCAGGGGGGCCGATACAGGGGGCCGGCCCCGCCCCCGTTCGCTCATCGGGGCCGGCCCGGTATTGCCGGGTACCGCCTGCCGCCGCTCAGCCGCGCAGCGGGCCCTCGCAGCTGTAGCCGGAGGTGCCGGCCACCTTGTTCGACCAGATCTCTACGGGTCCGAAGCTGCAGTTCATGTCGGCGAGGTTGTTGGAGGCCGCGCCCGCCCGGTCGAGGATGAAGTAGTCGACCGTCTCGCTCATGTCCTTGAAGTTCTGGTCGTCACTGCGCCAGTTCTTCAGGTTGGCGGTGATCCGCCCGGTACAGGTGAAGCGCCGCTTGCCGGGCTCGCCGTTCTCCACGCAGTCGGGGGTGTTGTACGTGGCGGTGGCGAACGAGGACTTCACCGAGGCGAGCGCGGAGTCGCGCAGCTGGTCGACCGGCGTGAAGGTGGTGTTCGGGACGAACAGCTGGTCCACCTTGGCGATCTGCGCGTCGAGGAAGCGGTCGTAGTCGCGCTGGAGGTAGGTGTCGGCGGACAGCCGGTGGCGCCAGGCGTCGTACGCGGCCACGTTGTTGGTGCGCAGGTGCGTGTACATCTCGCGCAGCAGCGAGGGCTTCTCGGTCCACAGGAACTCGAAGAAGGTGCCCGCGTAGCTGTAGAAGCGGAAGCCGTCGCCGTCGTAGGTGGCGTTGAGCACCTGCTCCACCGTCATGCGCGGGCCGCCGCCGGCGGTGTCGTTGATGATGCTCTTGACCAGCGACTTGCGGACGGCGATGCCGTTGTCGCGGGTGGCGCCGTCGAAGAACTCGGCCGTGCCCTCGTCCATGGCCGTGGTGCGGTCGCCCTCGTACCAGGGGCCCTCGCCGAAGAAGCCGGGGACGGCGAAGCGGCCGTTGAGGTAGTGCACGTACTCGTGGCGGAAGAGCTCCTCGAGGGTGAGGGAGGAGTCCTGCGGCACCCGGCGCTGGTAGGTGTAGAAGGTGGCGCCGCGCTCGATGTAGATGCCGCCGTTGTTGGTGCCCATGCCGGTGAGGATGGGGTGGTAGTTCTCGTAGTCGGCACGGGAGGCGTACAGCACGATGTTCAGCGCGGTATTGGGGTCGTCGGCCAGCGGCTGCTCGGTGCCCAGGACCCGGTGGAACTGCGCCTTGACCTGCTTGCTCGCGTAGTAGAGCTGGTCGACGGTGGCCCGGTCGAGGGCGGTGCGGACCTTGATGGCGCCGTTGTCGTAGGTGTAGGTGTGGGGGAAGATCTGCTTCTCGATGTCCTCCTTGCACACCCCGTACGGCTTGCAGGCCTCGTAGAAGTTGAGCCAGGACACCAGCTTCGCCCACGGCTCGCTGCCGTTGCCGAAGGTGGCCTTGACCGGCTCCAGCAGCCCCCCGAGGTCGGCGGCGATCTGGTCCTTGAGCCCCGCGACCTGCCCGAAGCGGGCGTACTCGCTGAGCGCGTCGCGCACCACCCAGGCGTTGCCCGTGCCCTTGAGGTGCGCGTACGACGCGAACGCCTTGAAGGTGGCGCGGTACGCCGGGTCGGCGGCGACCGCGGCGTGGAAGGCGGCGTCCTGGTTGCCCGGGTAGACGCCCAGGTAGTTGACGGAGAGGGCGGCCAGCGCCGCGCCCGCCCAGCCGGCGTCGAGGTGGGTGGCCGGGTGGGCCGGGTCCATGGTGGCCAGGACCTTCGTGATCAGCGGGAGCTGGTGCTGGCGCAGGCCCGGGCCGCTGGCGGCGTAAAGGGCTTCGCGCAGGGTGCTGGCGTTGCTGGGGGTGACGTCGAAGGTGCGGGCGGCGTTGCCGAAGTCGGCGACGGCGCGGCGCATGGCGTCGACGGTCGGGGCGTCGGTGACGTCGATCTCGCCCCGCGAGAAGTCGTGGTACACGACCGCGTGCAGGTAGGTGAACATCTCCTCCAGGTGGGAGGAGTTCTTGCCGTCGTGGGAGGCGGCGAGGCTGGATATCCGGCGGGAGACGGCCTGCACGTGGGCGTCGGACATGACGGGCGCCAGGCGCGCGTCCCAGGTCCAGATCAGCCCGCGCAGACAGCCGTTGGCCAGGACGGCCGGGTCGGCGAGGAAGTCCGCGAACTGCTCGGGTGACAGGCCCGTGATCCCGTCGAGGGTGCAGGGGACGCCGGCGGCCACGGAGCGCGCGACGGGCGCGCCCTGGGCGAGCTTGCGGCTGCTCTCCTTCTCGGCCTGCACGGTGGCCGGGGCCGCGTCCGCCTCGGCGGGGGCGGCGCCGGGCACCTGGCCGGCCGCCTTGCCGGGCGCGGTCCCGCCGGGGGCGAAGGCGGGGGCGGGCAGCATCTCGGGGGCGGAACCGAGGCGGTCGACCTCGTCGAAGGGGTTCTCGCCGTGGGCGTGCTCGGCCTGACTCCCCTGGGTGAAGGTGGCGGGGACCTTCGGGGCGGCCTGGGTGGTGGCCTGCCCGGCGCCGGCGAGGAGGGTCACGGCGATGGCGGAGGCGAGGAGGGAAGATCGTACGGCTCTGCGTGTGGACACCAAAAACTCCTGATTGGGGAGGAAACGTGGGGGTTGGTGCACGAACGGACGGGCGACCCGCCCTGACGGGCGAACCGCCGCCAGGGACGAACCACCCGACGCCACAAGGCATTTGACGGGGATTAACGCGCCGGTGTGTGAGCTGTAACATAGTAATGTGAAATTGCACTGACAAGACCTGTGCACCCACCAGTTCTCGTCCTCCTTCTCGCCCACCCCCGAGGAGCCCCCATGACCGAAGCCCCTGCCCGCCTCCACATCGGCAGCCATGACCTGCCGGTATCCCCCGAGCTGTCCCGCTTCATGGCGGGCGACTGGGCCCCGTCCCCGCTCCCCGCCACCGCGCGGGCCGCCGCGTACGCCGTCACCCCGGCCCGCCGCGACCGCCTCTCGGCCCGCTTCCCCGGTGAGCGCCTGATCGTCCCGGCCGGCGAACTGAAGGTCCGCTCGAACGACTGCGACTACCGCTTCCGCCCGCACAGCGCGTACGCCTGGCTGACCGGGCTCACGGGCGAGGACCAGGTCGGCCACGTCCTGGTGATGGAGCCGAACGGCCCGCACGGCCACGAGGCGGTCCTGTACCTCCGTCCCCGCTCACCGCGCGCGGACGGCAACGAGGAGTTCTACCGCGACCGCCGCTACGGCGAGTTCTGGGTCGGCCGCCGCCCCGACCTCGCCGAGGCCGAACGCCTGACCGGCATCCGCTGCGCCCACCTCGACACGCTCGGCACCCCGCCCGGCCGCAACGCGGCAACCGACCCACAGCTGGCCGCCACCCTCTCGGAACTCCGCCTGATCAAGGACTCGTGGGAGGTCGCCCAGCTCCAACTGGCCGTCGACCACACGGTGGCCGGCTTCGAGGACGTCGTCCGCGCCCTCCCCCGCGCCCTGGCCCACCCGCGCGGCGAACGCTGGATCGAGGGCGTCTTCGGCCTGCGGGCCCGCGCCGAGGGCAACGGCACCGGCTACGACACCATCGCCGCGTCCGGCGCCCACGCCTGCGTCCTGCACTGGATCCGCAACGACGGCCCGCTCGACCCCTCCCACCTCCTCCTCCTGGACGCGGGCGTGGAGACGGACACCCTCTACACGGCCGACATCACCCGCACCCTCCCCCTCTCCGGCCGCTTCTCCCCGGTCCAGCGCCAGGTGTACGAACTGGTCCTGGCCGCCCAGGAGGCCGGCATCGCCGCCCTGCGCCCGGGCGCGAGCTTCCGCGACTTCCACCGGGCGGGCATGCGGGTGATCGCCGAAGGTCTCGCCGAATGGGGCGTCCTGAAACACCCCGAGGGCGACCTGCACCGCCGCTACACCCTGTGCAGCAGCGGCCACATGCTGGGCCTGGACGTCCACGACTGCGCCAAGGCCCGCGCGGAGACGTACCTGGACGGCGTCCTGGAGGAGGGCCAGGTCCTCACGGTCGAGCCGGGCCTCTACCTCCAGCCCGACGACGAAACCCTGCCCCCGGAGCTCCGCGGCATCGGCGTCCGCATCGAGGACGACCTCGTCATCACGGCCACGGGCGCCCACCTGATGTCATCAGCCCTCCCCCGCACCCCGGCAGCGATCGAAACCTGGATGTCCAACCTCCTGGAGCCCTGACCCTTTCCCCTGGCCGGCCCTGACCACCCCCAAGGGCCGGCCACAGGCCCACCCCCACGCCTCCGCGACACGAACAAGCCCCCGCACCTGGGACGTCGACCTCATCGCGATCAAGGAACTCCAGGGCCACGCCCACATCGGCGTCACCGCCGGCGTCCACGCCCACGTCCGAATCCGCCTGCAACGCCAAGCCATCGACGCCTTGGGCGACACTCTCGTCCCCACCGACGATCCGCCCTCCGCAGCCGTCATCCGCTGCCGCTGCCGCTGCGGTCAAACAGCCCAGAATCTTCCCCCGGAAGAACCCGGGGAAAGCTTTTCGGATTTCTTCCATTCGGATACTTCGGGAAGTCATCCATGACAGGCACGCCTTCTTCACGCATACGCCGGACCACTTCAACGTGGAGATCGTCATCATGGATGAGTTCCAAGGATGGGCCAAGGTGGTCATAGATCACTAGCCCGCTATCCCCAGCAGATTCATCAACACTAATGAGCACGTGCCGACCCGTCGGAGTTTCCCAGAGGTAGCTGAGTTCATCCAGACTCATGGAGCGAACGCCCCATCTCTCATCCAACATCCTTCGCACCGTAGGAGCGGAACCGTCCGGCAGGACGACCTGGCTGGAGACCTGCGGTGATCCAGCCTTTCGGAGGGCCGCCAACACATTCAAGTCACCCCGGCTCGCGCATGGGGTCCCGCCAGGATGAGTGTGCGAGATGACGCGCACATCGTCACCGACAGGGACGGTAACAGCCAGTTCCCTACGGAGTAAAGCCAATAGGCCCCACCACCGCCATTACGCCCGGGTCCAGTTCGGTAGACAAGGGCACATTCGATTCCAAGCTCCGCACTCAGTGCTGCCATTTGATCACCACTCAGGCGCCCAGGGCTTTGAACGCCTGCACTACCAGGCAGGTCCGCACTGGCACCTTCAGCAGCTGTCGCATTAGCGCCGCCGCGCCGTCAGGAGCCAGGGTTCTCGAGCGGGGACGGGATGCGGTCGCCGCGTGATTCGGCGACCCGGAGTGCATCGGTCAGGGCTTCGGTCAGCCGGCAGGCGAGCCACCGGTACTCGGCGGCCGAGAGCATCTTCGCTCCGGGAGCCACGACTCCGTGGGCGTACTCCAGGAGTTCCTCGCCCATGTCGAGTTGGACTTCTTCGATGCTGTCGGCGAGGGAGGAGAGGTAGCCCCTGCCGTCGGTGCTGAGGTAGCAGGGGTTTCCGTCCTGAGTAGTCCATGGCAGTAAGCGGGGACCGGTCACACCTGCCGCTGCGTCGTGCAACTCCCTGCAGCGCATGCGGTCCGCGTCGGTCCTGGATGTGCTCATGGTGCACCCCCACCTGGGTAGCCGAATGGAATACGGCGACCGTAGGGGGCTACTGTCCGTCACTCCATCGGCGAGGCATGCCAGTTATCGACGGAGCGTGCCGGAAGTATCGCGTTGCGTGGTAGCTATCCGACGACGCCCAGGTAGTTGGCCATCTCTCGCATCTCCGTTGTGAGGGTGCGCTTGCGCTTGCCCAGGATCTCCTGCATGGTCTCGGCGGCCATGTTCTGGTGCCGCATCCACTCCGGGGCCGCCTCTCGGGCTCGGGTCAGCTCGTCCATGGCGGCCGACAGGTCCCCAGTGCGTGTGTGGGCGCGCGCCATATCGAGGGTGAAGCGGTTCCCGTCGTTCGTACTGGGCTCACCCAGACGCCTCCACGCTTTGGGCGACAGCTCTTCCTGTTCGCCTGCCTTGCGGACCACGGCGCGCGCGTCGCCTACGACCATCGAATCTTCCAGGGCCTTCATCGCCGCTGTGACCGGTCCGAAGACGGACCAGTGCCGTGAGACGTTACGGTGCGACGTGCCAACAGCGGCTGCCGCCACCCGGGCTGCCTTCCGGTACTCCTTGGCCACATCCGGGCGGTTGTTGCGGGCGGCTGCGGCGGCGGCCTCCATCGCCAGACCGCCCCACACCGCGTAGTGGTCCGGCTCGGCCCCAGTGATCTTCGGTTCCACCGCGTCCATGCTCTGAGCGGCGATCCGCTCCGCCTCGTCCAGCCGCCCCTGCCTCACCAGCAGCCAGCACATACCGCCGACGCCGGAACCCGCCGCGAGCATGTCCCCGGCCCGCCGGGCATCCGTGATCGCGCCTGCCAGGGCGGTGTAGGCGATGTCGTACTGCCGGACCTGGGTGAGGTAGGT
>NZ_JBIVFN010000018.1:0-147789 GCF_044748145.1 Streptomyces sp. NPDC090022 | reverse complement strand
CAGGTATGACAAACTCGCCGTCCGCTTCGAAGCGACCGTGCTGGTCGCAGCCATCAACGAATGGCTGTGACCAGCACTTTCACAACAGGCCCTAGTGCTGATCTTGCAAGCCCTGCCACCTGCTAGGTGCCAGGCAAAGTGAGCTAGGAATCCCCTCCCTTCAGGGAGGGGAGGAGTCAACCGGCCCTTCCCCGATCCGCAGGGCGCGCACGGCGCGCCGACCGACGCCCGGGGCAGGATCACCGTGTACCACGGCATCCCCGGCCGCGAGCCCGGCACCTCCGAGGCCGAGGTCGACTGCATGGTGACGGGCGGCCGTACGGCGACGGTCACGGCGGTGGTCACCAAGTCCACCGTCGGCGACGTCGGCAAGCGGATCGGCATCAGCGTCCAGGACGGCCGGCACGGGGAGCCGGACCGGCTCGGGTTCTCGTGGGGCATCGTCAACATCGACCCGCCGCACCAGGACGAGCACGGCGAGGTCGTCCAGCCGACGGTCGGGACGTGCATGGCTCCGGCCCCGTTCACGACCGTGGTCCGGGGCGGCTTCACCGTGACCCCGGCGCCGCTGCCGCCGCTGCCGGACGGTATGGCGTCCTGAGGGCCTGCGCCGAGCGGGCTCCGCCGAGCGGGCTCCGGAAAGACGACATCCGGCCGGGGTGCGCCGGCCGGATGTGGGGGGTGCGGTGGCGGTCAGGCGAAGCGCTGGGACGGGGAGCCGTCGCAGGGCTGGAGGCGGGCCGGTCCGCCCGCGGCGGCGACCGTCAGGCACATGGCCGGGGCGGCCGCGGGGCGCAGGGTGGCGCCGTCGCGCAGGAACGTCTGGTTGGCGCCGCCGTGGCAGTTCCAGATGATCAGCGCGGTGCCGGCGCCGTAGCGCGCGCCGGGGACGTCGAGGCAGCGGTCATGGGTGAGCTCGACGTGGACGGACGTGCGGGCCGGGTCGTACCACCAGCCCTGGTTGCGGCCGCCGTGGCAGTCCCAGCCCAGGACGGCGGTCCCGTTGGCGCTGGCGCCGCCGTTGGTGTCGAGGCAGGTGCCGGTCGCCTCGCCCCGCAGCGGGCGGTACAGGTCGTCCCAGGCCCCCGCCTGGAGCACGGGGGTGCCGGTGCTCGCCGGGTCGGCGCACGAGGCCTCGCGCAGGCCCGAGGCGTAGAACTGGGTCAGGCAGGACGCGAACGCGCCGTGGCCCCGGTAGTTGGGGTGGAACGACTGCCGGGCGGTGTTCTCGTCCCACGGGAAGTGGTCGGCCAGGTCGAGGTAGAGGCCGCGGGCCCAGGTGTCCTCCATGCAGACCTCGTGGCCGTGGAAGAGCCGCGAGTTGTCCAGGTAGAGGGCGCCGGAGTTGCGGGCGGCCTCGCGGATGCCCTTCTCGAACGCCGGTACGGCGTAGTTGCGGCCCCAGGTGGCGTCGGAGTCGTAGCCGGCGCAGCCGCCGGGCAGCTTGCCGGGGAAGGAGGGGTTGTCGTAGAAGTCGGGGCCGATGGGGCTGGGGTAGCCCATAACGACCAGCTTGTAGTCGGCGTCGGCGTAGCCGGCGTCGCGCATGACCGTCCTGAGGTCGCCGACGGTCGCCTCGACCTTGGGTCGCAGGCCGTCCACGCGGGCCTGCCAGCCGGGGGCGTACTTCGGCTGGCAGGTGCCCTGGCTGAGCACCCAGCGGGTGACGCAGTCGGTCATGACGGGGCCGAACTGGAGGTCGTCGTTGGCCCCGGCGACCAGCAGCACCATCTTGATCTTCGTGTTGCGGGCCTTGACGGCGAGGCTGTCGCTCTGGACCAGTTCGTCGGCGTACTGCTTGCTGCCGCCGATCCTGATGTTGCCCGTGTAGCCGCCGGAACAGGAGACGTTGAAGGTCAGGTCGGCCTGGATGCCGGTGCGGTGGATCGCGGCGTCGGGCGAACGGTGGCACTGGTTGGAGGGGGTGTTGGTCGCCGGGTCGTAGTTCCCGACGCCCTCGCCGGAGATCTCGCTGTCGCCCAGCGAGATGAGCCCGGTCCGGCGCTCGCTCATCGGGCGGATCGCGGGGTCGCCGTAGATCTTCGTGGCCTCCGCGGCGCGGACGGCCTCCAGTTCGGGCGGGAGCGGCTTGACGGCGGCCGCCACCGCGGTGGTGGTCGCCGCGGTGGTGGTCGCCGCGGTGGCCGACGGGGCCGCCTGGGCCATCGGGGTGATGGCGGTGACGCCCCCGAGGGCGGCCGCGATCGCCGCGGCGGCGGCGAAGGTAGATCTGAGTCTGGGTCTGTTACGCGCCATGAATGCTCCCCGGTGTCGGTGTTACCCCGGGTATTTACTGGCCGGTAGGGGAGTTGGGAACACTTTGAACAAGACAATTGCTCAACTTTTTGAGGAGGCCACGAACATGACCGACGATCAGTACCGGGTGGAACACGACTCGATGGGCGAGGTGCGGGTCCCCGCACACGCCAAGTGGCGCGCCCAGACACAGCGCGCCGTGGAGAACTTCCCCGTCTCCGGCCAGCGCCTGGAGCGCGCCCACATCGCCGCGCTCGCCCGCATCAAGGCGGCCGCCGCCAAGGTCAACGCCGAACTGGGCGTCCTGGAACCGGACATCGCCGCCGCCGTGCGCGCCGCCGCCCTGGAGGTCGCCGACGGCCGCTGGGACGAGCACTTCCCCGTCGACGTCTTCCAGACGGGCTCGGGGACCTCGTCCAACATGAACGCCAACGAGGTGATCGCCACCCTCGCCGGCGAGCGGCTGGGCCGGGACGTGCACCCCAACGACCACGTCAACGCCTCGCAGAGCTCCAACGACGTCTTCCCGTCCTCCATCCACATCGCCGCGACCGCCGCCGTCCTCCAGGACCTGGTCCCCGCCCTGGAGCACCTCGCGGCCGCGCTCTCGCGCAAGTCCGCCGAGTTCGCCGAGGTCGTCAAGGCCGGCCGCACGCACCTCATGGACGCCACCCCGGTCACCCTGGGCCAGGAGTTCGGCGGGTACGCCGCCCAGGTCCGCTACGGGATCGAGCGGCTGCGCGCGGTCCTGCCGCGGCTGGCCGAGCTGCCGCTGGGCGGCACGGCCGTGGGTACGGGGATCAACACGCCGCCCGGTTTCCCGGCCGCCGTGATCGCGGAGGTCGCGGACCACACCGGGCTGCCGCTGACCGAGGCGCGCGACCACTTCGAGGCGCAGGGGGCACGGGACGCGCTGGTGGAGACGTCCGGCATGCTGCGTACGATCGCCGTCTCCCTCACCAAGATCGCCAACGATCTGCGCTGGATGGCCTCCGGCCCCCGCACCGGCCTGGCCGAAATCAACCTCCCCGACCTCCAGCCGGGCTCCTCGATCATGCCCGGCAAGGTCAACCCGGTGGTCCCGGAGGCCGTCCTGATGGTCGCCGCCCAGGTGACCGGGAACGACACGACGGTCGCGGTCGCGGGCGCGGCGGGCAACTTCGAGCTGAACGTGATGCTCCCGGTCATGGCCAAGAACCTGCTGGAGTCGATCCGGCTGCTGGCCGCCGCGAGCCGGCTGCTGGCCGACCGTACGGTCGACGGGATCACCGCCAATGCCGAGCGGGCCAGGGAGTACGCCGAGTCCTCGCCGTCCGTGGTGACCCCGCTGAACCGCTACATCGGCTACGAGGAGGCGGCCAAGGTCGCCAAGAGGTCGCTCGCGGAACGCAGGACCATCAGGGAAGTGGTGCTGGAGTCCGGGTACATCGAGCGCGGCGATCTGACGCTGGAACAGCTCGATCAGGCCCTTGACGTGCTGCGTATGACCCGGCCCTGACCGGGGGGCGGATTCCGGCCGTTCGCCGCCCCGGGCCACCTCCGTGACCCGCGCCGCAGCGGGCGCCGCGGCCGCGCCCTAAGATCTGCGCATGACAGGTACGGCAGGCCGCGGGGGCGGCGACGCGCGCGGGACGCACCGCGCGGCACGCGGTGACGCTCCGGACACGCACTGGGCGCCCGGGGACCACATCCTCTGGCGCTACCGCGACCACGCCCCGGGCCTGAAGGGCCCGGTCCACATCGCCCGCCCGGTGACCGTCGTCCAGGACACCGAGGACCTGCTGGCGGTGTGGATGGCCCCCGGCACCGAATGCGTCAAGCCGGTGCTCGCCGACGGCACCGCCGTGCACGACGAGCCGCTCGCCACCCGCTACACCGCGCCCCGTACGACCGTGCGGTCGCGGTGGTTCGGGGCGGGCGTGCTGAAGCTGGCCCGCCCCGGGGAGCCGTGGTCGGTGTGGCTGTTCTGGGAGCACGGCTGGGAGTTCAAGAGCTGGTACGTGAACCTGGAGGAGCCGCGGACCCGGTGGGCCGGCGGTGTGGACTCCGTGGACCACTTCCTGGACATCTCCGTCTACCCCGACCGCAGCTGGAAGTGGCGCGACGAGGACGAGTTCGCCCAGGCGCAGCGGGCCGGGCTGATGGCCTCCGCGGAGGCCCGCCGGGTGCAGGCCGCGGGGCGGGCCGCGGTGAATGTGATCAAGGCGTGGGGATCGCCGTTCTCGGACGGCTGGGAGGGCTGGAGACCCGATCCGACCTGGGATGTTCCGGTTCTTCCCGAGGACTGGGACCGCACCCCGGCGCATATGACCTCATGAGACCCTTGATGCGCCCCCGGGGTTCAAACGTAGGATCGTCCTCCGTAAGGCTGCGTAATTGGCATGCTGCGCGCGGGACTTGGTGACGAGCGGGCAAACGGGCGGGGTGGCGGCGCCCCAGGACACAGTTGGGGGGACGTTCCCGGGAGGTGACGGTGCCCGGGCCGCTGAGCGGGTATACCGCGACTGAACCGAGTTGAGTGCAGCGCACATCGAGCGCAAACGGACGGACTTCCACGCGTGACGGAGTACCCCACCTCTCACGAGGGCCCGCAGCCTCAGTCTGCCGCGGCGGGCGGCTCCGCCGTGCCCGTGCCGCGCGGGGCGAGGCAGCAGCGCACGGGGCGCGCGGCCGCGGGCTCCGACGAGGCCGGCCACGGCAAGACGCCGGCCCCGGCCGCCCAGGCCACCCGCCCGGACCCCGCCGATGCCTGCCCCGGTCCGGCGGCGATCCCCCCGGCCCGCCGCGGCGACGGCGCGGGCGCCGGGGACGACACGGCGCTGCCCGGCGCCACGACCGACGCCCCCGGCGCCCCCGCCTCTCCCACCTCCCACGACGGCACCGGCACCGGCACCGGCGAGGGCGCGGCGCGGGTGCGCGGCGGCCACCGCCGCGACACGGCCGCCGCGCGCAACGCGGCCGGTCCCGGCGCCACGCCCACATCCGGCCGGGACCCGGCCGCCGCCGCGGATCCGGCCGCGGCCACCACCGGCCCGGCCGCTCCGGGCTCGGGCTCCGCCTCCCCGGGTACGGGCTCCGCCGCCGCGGGCGCGGGCTCCGCCGCGGGCGGCGCGGCCGGCGCCGGTACGCCGGGCACCGGCGAGCTCGGTGTCGCCCGGCGCGAGGGCGACCGGCTGCGCTTCGTCGGGGCGGCGACCCGCCGGATCGCCCGCGGCATCGACCTCGACGAGATCGTGCTCGGGCTGTGCCGGGCCACCGTGCCGACGTTCTCCGACGCCATCCTCGTCTACCTGCGCGACCCGCTGCCGGTCGGCGACGAACGGCCGATGGGCGCGGTCGTCTTAAGGCTGCGCCGCACCGACCGGCTGCGGCCGATCGACGACCTGACCGACCACACCTCCGGCGCCGGAGTGGATCTCACGGCCGTCGCCGGGGTCACCGGGGTCACCGGGGCCGCCGGGGAGTTCGACTTCAGCCAGCTGCCGCTGCTCGGCCCGCAGGGCGACCTGCCGGCCGCCGAGCTGTGCGAGATCCGCCCCGGCGGGGCGCTCGCCGAGGTGCTGCGCGGGGTGCGGCCGGTCTTCGGGTCCTCCCCCGCCGCCCGGGCCGCGCTGCCCGAGCTGCTGGGCGAGGAGCACCCGATCCCGCGCGGCCAGCGGGCCATCCTGGCGCCGCTGCGCGGCCGCCGCCGGGTCATCGGGGCCGCGGTGTTCCTGCGCACCCCGGAGCGGCCCGCCTTCGAGCAGAACGACCTCCTGGTCGCCGCCCAGCTGGCCACGCACACCGCGCTCGGCATCGACAAGGCGGTGCTCTACGGCCGCGAGGCGTACATCGCCGACGAGCTCCAGCGCACCATGCTCCCCGACAGCCTGCCCCAGCCCACCGGGGTCCGGCTGGCCTCCCGCTACCTGCCCGCCGCCGAGACGGCCCGGGTCGGCGGCGACTGGTACGACGCCATACCGCTGCCCGGCAGCCGGGTCGCCCTCGTCGTGGGCGACGTCATGGGCCACTCCATGACCTCCGCCGCGATCATGGGCCAGCTGCGGACGACGGCGCAGACCCTGGCCCAGCTGGACCTGCCGCCCGCCGAGGTCCTGCACCACCTCGACGAGCAGGCGCAGCGCCTGGGCACCGACCGGATGGCCACCTGCCTGTACGCCGTCTACGACCCGGTCTCGCACCGGATCACCATCGCCAACGCCGGCCATCCGCCGCCGGTGCTGCTGCACCTGGGCGGCCGCGCCGAGGTGCTGCGGGTGCCGCCGGGCGCGCCGATCGGCGTCGGCGGCGTGGACTTCGAGGCGGTCGAGCTGGACGCCCCGGCCGGGGCGACGCTGCTGCTGTACACCGACGGCCTGGTGGAGTCCCGGCTGCGGGACGTGTGGACGGGCATCGAGCTGCTGCGCGAGCGGCTGGCGACCACCGCCCAGCTGACCGGCCTGGACCACCCGCCGCCGCTGGAGGCGCTGTGCGACGACGTCCTGGACATGCTGGGCCCCGGCGACCGGGACGACGACATCGCACTGCTCGCGGCCCGCTTCGACGGGATCGCGCCCAGTGACGTCGCGTACTGGTTCCTGGACCCGGAGGAGACCGCTCCGGGCCGGGCCCGCCGGTTCGCCCGCCGCGCGCTGTCGCGCTGGGGCCTGGAGGAGCTCGGTGACTCCCTGGAGCTGCTGGTCAGCGAGGTCGTCACGAATGCCGTGCGGTACGCGGAGCGGCCGGTCACGCTGCGGCTGCTGCGGACGGACGTGCTGCGCTGCGAGGTCGGCGACGACTCCCCGCAGCTGCCCCGCCAGCGCCGGGCCCGGGACACCGACGAGGGCGGCCGCGGTCTGTTCCTGGTCAACCGGATGGCCCGGCGCTGGGGCGCGACCCGTCTGAGCAGCGGAAAGGTCGTCTGGTTCGAGCTCCCGTTGCCGGGTGGCCGCGAGCGGCGTTGACTGGTCGGGGAGGGCCGAGGCCGACAAGGACCTGCGGCGGCCCGATCGCGGCGGCGGTCGCGGAGGCGTAGGTCCGGGCGGAGAAAAAGGACCGCCGCCCGGCAGCCTGTGGGCTGCCGGGCGGCGGTCTGTTCGCCCGCGCGGGTCCTCTCCGCGCGGCTACTGGCCGAAGATGGGGCCGCCGGTGAGGGTCGGGCCGGGCTTGCCCGTGCTGGTCTGCGTGGGGTCCGGCTTGCCCGTGCTGGTCTGCGTCGGGTCCGGCTTGCCCGTGCCGGTCTGGGTCGGGTCCGGCTTCACCGACGACGACGGCGGCTTGCTGCTGCCGCTGGTGGTCGGGTCCGGGGTGCGGCTGGTCGTGGCCGACGGCAAGGTGCTGCGGCTGGGCGCGGCCGGGGGCTCGCCCATGTCGGCGTCGTCCAGGTCGAACTGGCCGGCCTTCCCGCCGCGCAGGGCGGCGAGCGTGTACGTCTTCCAGATCTCGGCCGGGAAGCTGGAGCCACCGACACGGGCGTTGCTGCCGGCGGCGCCGTAGAGGCTGACCTGGGTGCCGGTGCCGGGCTCCTCGCCGAACATGGCGACGACGGTGACCAGCTCCGGGGTGTACGCGGTGAACCAGGCGGCGACGTTGGACTCGGTGGTACCGGTCTTGGCGGCGGCCTCGTACGCGCTGGACTTGACCGCGCTGCCGGAGCCCTCGTTGACGACGCCGGTGAGCACCTTGGTGACGGTGTCGGCGGTCACCTTGCTGATCGCCTGGCCGCCCACGGCCTGGACGGGCGTGTAGGTGCGGTAGGCGTGCTTGGCCGACTCGACGATGGTCGGGGTGACCTTCTTGCCGTGGTTGTCGAAGGTGGCGTACACGGCGGCCATCTCGACGGTGTTGGCGCTCATGGTGCCCAGCGACATGGCCGGCTTGTCCTCGGGCCAGCCCTTGCGGTCCTTCATCCCGAGGGCGAGGGCCGTCTTCTTCACGTTCTGCGGCTTCACGTCCACGATCATCTGGGCGTAGACGGAGTTGACCGAGGAGTTGGTGGCCTTCTGGACCGTGATCAGCGGGCTGTCACCGGTCTTGTAGTCCTGCTGGTCCTGGTTCTGCGGGGCGAAGGGCACCGAGCTGCCGACGACCGGGCGGCCGCTGGTGCCGTCGTAGAGGGCGTTCGGCGTGATCGGCTTGCCGTCCTGGGTGCGGGACTTGTTCTCCAGGGCGGAGGCCAGCACGATCGGCTTGAACGTCGAGCCGGGCTGGTAGTCCTTGCGCAGGGCGTTGCTGGACCAGTGTTCCTGCTGTCCCGTGCCGCCGTACATGGCGACGATCTTGCCGGTCTTGGGGTCGACCGAGGTGGCGCCGGCCTGGACGCTGGGGTCGACCGCCTTGGGCTTGGTGTCCTTGCGGTCGAGCTTGGACTCCAGCTCGTCCTGGACGGCCTTCTCCAGCGCCGCCTGCTTCTTGGGGTCGATGGTCAGCTTGATCGTCCAGCCGCCGGCCTTGAGCTGGTCGGGGGTGATGCCCTGGGCCTCCATCTCGGCGTTGGCGGCCTCGATGAGGTAGCCCTTCTGGCCTTCGCTGCCCGGGGCGGCCTTGGGCTTGTTGGGTATGGGGAACTGCATGCCCGCGCGCTTGGCGGGGTCCAGCTCGCCCATCTCGACCATGTTGTTCAGGACGTACTCGAAGCGCTCCTTGACCAGGTTCTTGCTGGTGTCGCTGGCGACGGCCCAGTCGTACTGGCTGGGGGCCTGGAGGAGGGCGGCGAGGTAGGCGCTCTGCTCGACCGTGAGCTTGTCCGCGTTCACGCCGTAGTAGGCCTGGGCGGCGGCCTGGACGCCGTAGGCGTTGCGGCCGAAGTAGCTCGTGTTCATGTAGCCGGCGAGGATGTCGTCCTTCTCCATGGACTGGTCGACCTTGAGGGAGATCACCAGCTCCTTGAGCTTGCGGGTGACCGTCTGGTCCTGGTTCAGGTAGTAGTTCTTGACGTACTGCTGGGTGATCGTCGAGCCGCCGGACTTGCGGCCGCCGGTGACGGCCTGGAGCGCCGCGCGGCCCAGGCCCTTGATGTCGACGCCGCTGTCCTTGTAGAAGGACTTGTTCTCGGCGGCGATGAAGGCGCTGCGCGTGTCCTTCGCGATCTTGTCGATCGGGAGGATCTCGCGGTTCATCTTTCCGGTCCGGGTCATCACCGAGCCGTCGGAGAACTGGTAGGTGTTGCTCTGGAGCGTCGCCTCGGTGTTCGGGTCCGGCTTTTCGACGTAGAGGTACAGGCCGACCAGCGCGGCCATCCCGAGCAGGACCAGGCCGAAGAACGTGCCGAGGATCTTCTTCCAGGTGAAGAACCGGCGTATACCGCCCCGCTCGGCCTTGCCGGCGCCGCGGCCGCGGCCGGGGCCGGCCTCCGCGCCGCTGTTCGCCGCGCGACCGCGCGACGCCCGCCGCGTTCCGCGCTGCTTCTGCGCCCGTCGCGCTTCTGCTCGGCCCATCGCTCCCGCTCCGCTCGATAACCCCCCGACGTCAGCTCCGAAAACTAACACCGCAGGCTGTGACATAGGTTGGCCAAGCAAGGCCAATACCGGTCATTTCGGACGTGAGAATCAGCACCCACACCGAAGGAACCGACGCACGGGAGGCCCCGAGGGTTGCGGTGCGACGGAAAAGTGATATCACTTTGCTAGAGGCCGCGATCGAGCGGACCCATGGAAAACGGGGTGGATCATGACGAACGCATCGGTGCCCGAGCAGGAGCCGCAGACGCGGGAGTTCCCGGCGCACAGCGTCGGCGGCGGGCTGGCGCTGCTGCTCGGACTGGCCGGACTGCTGGTGGGCGGAGGCCTGATCGCGGCCGGCGCGGCGGCGGCGGCCGCCCTCGCCAAGGGCCTCCTGATCGCGCTGGGCATCCTGGTCGACATCGGCTCGGTCTTCGCGATGTGCGGGCTGAACACGGTGGCGCCGGGCCAGGCCCGGGTGGTCCAGCTCTTCGGCCGCTACCGGGGCACGATCCGTACGGACGGCCTGCGCTGGGTCAACCCGCTGACCTCCCGTCACAAGATCTCCACCCGCGTCCGCAACCACGAGACGGCCGTCCTGAAGGTCAACGACGCCTACGGCAACCCGATCGAGCTGGCGGCCGTGGTGGTGTGGAAGGTCGAGGACACCGCGCGGGCGGTGTTCGAGGTGGACGACTTCTCCGAGTTCGTCGAGACCCAGACCGAGGCCGCCGTCCGGCACATCGCCATCGAGTACCCGTACGACTCCCACGACGAGGGCGGGCTGTCGCTGCGCGAGAACGCCGAGGAGATCACCGAGAAGCTCGCGGCCGAACTGCAGGCCCGGGTCGACGCGGCCGGTGTGCACATCATCGAGTCCCGCTTCACGCATCTCGCGTACGCTCCGGAGATCGCCTCGGCGATGCTCCAGCGCCAGCAGGCGGGCGCCGTCGTCGCGGCCCGCCGGCAGATCGTCGAGGGCGCGGTGGGCATGGTCGAGCTGGCCCTGACCCGCCTCGCCGAGGAGGACATCGTGGAGCTGGACCCGGAGCGCAAGGCCGCCATGGTCTCCAACCTGATGGTGGTGCTGTGCGGTGATCGCTCCGCACAGCCCGTCGTCAACACGGGCACCCTCTACCAGTGACCCCCGGCGAGCAGGCCCCGGAGCCCGCCGCCGCCCCGGGTGGGCGCGGCGGGCGGCAGGCCCGCAAGCAGGTGCTGCTGCGGCTGGACCCGCAGGTCTACGACGCCCTGGCCCGCTGGGCGGGCGACGAACTGCGCAGCGCCAACGCGCAGATCGAGTTCCTGCTCCGGCGCGCGCTCGCGGAGTCGGGCCGGCTCCCCGGTGGCGCCGCGCCGATCGCCCCGCGCGGCCGGCCGCGCAGGGCCCCCGACGCCTGACGTCCGGCCGCTGGGACCGGCCACCCTCAGCCGGTGCCTCGGCCGGTCGGGCCGGACGCCCCGTGGCCGGCCCGGCGCAGCAGCAGGAATCCGTCCTCCTGCGCCGCCTCCCGGTAGCCCCGGGCCCGCGCCTCGGCCAGGGCGACGGACTCGTCCATGGCGGACAGCGGCCAGCGCCGCTCCGGCGGGACCAGCGTGTCCACCAGGATCCACTCCGGGTCGCGGCGGCTGTCGGGCCAGCCGTGGAGGCTGACGCTGGTCCGGTCGGCGAGGTGCGGCACCAGGCCGTCCGACGCCTGCACGGTGGCTCCGTCGGGAATCCTGTCCATCACCCGGTGGGCCGCGGCGACCCGCGGGTCGGTGCGCCAGGTGGCCGGCTGGACCAGCTGCCACAGCGGGAAGGCGGGCAGGGCCAGCAGGCAGACCGCCGCCGCACCGGCGAGGTAGCGGCGCAGGCTCCGCGGACTGCTCCCGCGCCGGTGCAGGGCGTCGACGAAGGCCGCGAAGACGACCGGCATCAGGATCAGCGAGTAGTGGTAGCCGGTCCCCCAGTGGGCCTCGTTGTCCGAGGCGAAGCGCCACACCAGGGTCGGTACGGCGACCAGGACCAGCGGGGAGCGCACCGCCAGGAACAGCGTGGGCGCGAGCACCAGGACCAGGGTGGCGAGCTTGGTCTGGGGGGTGACCAGGCCCGCCGTACCGCGCCACAGCAGGCCGCCGAGGCCGCCCGGCGCCCCGCCGGAGCCGGAGCCCGCACCCGAGCCGCCGAGGTACCCCGTGTAGAAGTAGCCGCCGGTCGGGCTGAACGCGGGCACCAGCACCAGCACCGCCAGCAGCGTGCACGCCAGCCCCGCCACGGCGGTGGCGATCCCGGTGCGCCGGGCACCGCGCCGGGCGACGAGCAGCCCGATGACCGCCACCGTCACCCCCAGGTCCTCCTTGACCAGCACCAGTGGCAGGGCCCAGCACGCGGCGGCCCGCAGCCGCCCGCGGCCGAGCGCGGCCAGCGAGCACGCCAGCAGCGGTACGGCGAAGGCCACTTCGTGGAAGTCGAAGCCGACGCCGCTGGCGATGCCCCACGACAGTCCGTACGCGCACCCCGTCACCGCGCCCGCCCGCGGCCCCAGGGCCTCGCGCGCCCAGCCCGCCAGCGGCAGCACGCTCCACGCGATCAGCGCCGCCTGGGCCACGAGCAGCACCTTCACCGACGGCCACAGCCAGTACAGCGGCGCCAGCAGGGCCAGGACCGGGGAGAAGTGGTCGCCCAGCACGGGGAAGCCGGGCCCCTTCACCTCGGAAACCGGCAGCCGCCCCTGCGCGTAGGAGCGCACGGCCTGGTCGAAGATCCCGAGGTCGAAGCTGTGGGAGAGCAGCCGGTCGTGGGTGCGCCAGGACAGCGCCGTGTAGAGGAGGAAGAGGCCGCCGGCGAGGGTCCACAGCCACCAGGGCGTCCCGGCGCGGGCGGGCGGGGCGGGCTCGGCCACCGGCCGCCGCGTGGTTCCGGACTGCTGGGGCGGGAGCGCGGCGAGGTCGGTGGAGGGTGCGGGCATGGCGCGCCTTTCGGACGTACGCGGGGCAGGGCCGGCCCTCAACATGCCAGCCCCCGCAGGGCGTCGGTGCCCGGCGGCCGCCCGCGGGGGCCGAGTCCCTTCGAATGGCCGCGAGCCCTCTATACACTCAGCGTATACACACGGTGTAGAGTGCGGCGCATGTCCATCGGTCACACACTGCTCGGCCTCCTGGAGGCCGGTCCACGCCACGGATACGACCTCAAGCGCGCCTTCGACGAGAGGTTCGGCCACGACCGCCCCCTCGCCTACGGCCAGGTCTACTCGACCATGTCCCGCCTGCTGAGGAACGGCCTCGTCGAGGTCGACGGCATCGAGGCGGGCGGCGGGCCCGAGCGCAAGCGCTACGCCATCACCGCCGCCGGGATCACCGATGTCGGCGCCTGGCTGGCCCAGCCGGAAAAGCCCGAGCCGTACCTGCAGTCGACCCTGTACACCAAGGTCGTCCTGGCGCTGCTCACCGGCCGCAGCGCCGCCGACCTGCTCGACACCCAGCGCGCCGAGCACCTGCGCCTGATGCGCATCCTGACCACCCGCAAACGCAAGGGCGACCTCGCCGACCAACTCGTCTGCGACCACGCCCTGTTCCACCTGGAGGCCGACCTGCGCTGGCTCGAACTCGCCGCCGCCCGCCTGGACCAGCTCGCCCGGGAGGTCGGCGCGTGATACCCGAGGGATCCCTGCTCACCGCCCGGGACCTGTGCAAGTCCTACGGCTCCACCACCGCCCTCGCGGGCGCGGAGTTCTCCGTCCACCCCGGCGAGGTCGTCGCCGTCATGGGGCCCTCCGGCTCCGGCAAGTCGACCCTGCTGCACTGCCTCGCCGGCATCGTGACCCCGGACTCCGGGTCCGTCACGTACGCCGGCCGCGAGCTGACGGCGATGGGCGACCGCGAGCGCAGCGCCCTGCGCCGCGACGAGTTCGGCTTCGTCTTCCAGTTCGGCCAGCTCGTCCCGGAGCTGACCTGCCTGGAGAACGTCGCCCTGCCGCTGCGTCTGGCGGGCGTACGGCGCAAGGAGGCCGAGCACACCGCGCGGGAGTGGCTGACCCGGCTGGAGGTCGACCTCGTCGCCGGCCACCGCCCCGGCGAGGTCTCCGGCGGCCAGGGCCAGCGGGTCGCGGTCGCCCGGGCGCTGGTCACCCGCCCCCGGGTGATCTTCGCCGACGAGCCCACCGGGGCACTGGACTCCCTCAACGGCGAACTGGTGATGCAGCTGCTCGCCGAGACCGCCCGCGCCTCCAGCGCGGCCCTGGTGCTGGTGACGCACGAGGCGCGGGTGGCGGCGTACTCCGACCGCGAGATCGTCGTACGCGACGGCCGCTCCCGCGACATGGAGCGCGCGATATGAACGACGCCTCCCGCGCCCGGGGGCCGCTGGGCGCACGGCCCGGGGGCCCGGCCGGTCCCGCCCGGCCGCCCGGCGCCCCGCAGGTCTGGGCCCGCGACCTGGCGATGGGCGTCCGGTTCGCGTGCACCGGCGGCCGCGAGGGCTGGACCCGCACCCTGCTCACCGCCGTCGGCGTGGGCCTGGGCGTCGCCCTGCTGCTGATCACCACCGCGCTGCCGAACGCCCTGTCCGCCCGGCACCTGCGCGAGGACGCGCGCACGCCGGTGGCGGTGGCCGAGGGCGTCGGGCCCGGACCCGCCACCCTCCTGACCATGAGTGCCCGCCAGGAGTACCGCGGGCAGGACATCGACGGCATGTTCGTCCAGGCCGAGGGCGCCGCCCCGGCCGTCCCGCCCGGCCTGCGCGCGCTCCCCGCCCCCGGTGAACTCGCCGTCTCCCCCGCCCTGGCGGAGCTGCTGGCGTCGGACGAGGGCCGGCTGCTGCGCGAGCGCCTGGGCGGGCGGATCACCCAGACCATCGGCGACGCGGGCCTGGTCGGCCCCGGCGAGCTCTGCTTCTACGCCGGCACGGACCTGCTCCGGCCGCCGGCCGGGGGGATCGAGACCACCCAGCGGGTCGCGGGGTTCTCCGGCAAGGTCGAGCGCAAGCCGCTGGACCCGATCCTCAACCTGCTGATCCTGCTCACCTTCGTGGCGCTGCTGATGCCGGTCGTCGTCTTCATCGCCGCCGCCGTCCGCTCCGGCGGCGAGCGCCGCGACCGGCGGCTGGCCGCGCTGCGCCTGGTGGGCGCCGACACCCGGACGGTCCGCCGGATCGCCGCCGGCGAGGCCCTGGCCGGCGCGCTGGCCGGGCTGGGGCTGGGCACCGTGTTCTTCCTGGCCGGCCGGGAACTGGTGCGCTACGTCCACCTCTACCAGCGCGACGTCTTCCCCGCCGACCTCGACCCCGCCGGGTGGCTGCTCGCGCTCGTCGCCGTCGCGGTGCCCCTCCTGTCGGTCGCGGTGACGCTGTTCACGATGCGCCGCGTGGTCGTCGAACCGCTGGGCGTCGTCCGTACGGCGCGGCGGGTGCGCCGCCGGATCTGGTGGCGGCTGCTGATGCCGGTCGCCGGACTCGCCCTCCTCGCGCCGCTGATGGGGGAGGGGCGCGAGCTCGGCGACTTCAGCCAGTGGCAGGTCGGCGCCGGTGTGGTCCTGCTGCTCGTCGGTGTCACCGCCCTGCTGCCGTGGCTGCTGGAGCGGCTGGTGGGCCGGCTGGGCGCGGGTCCGGTCTCCTGGCAGCTGGGCATCCGCCGGCTCCAGGTGAACAGCGGTCCGGCGGCCCGGCTGGTCAACGGCGTCGCGGTGGCCGTCGCCGGCGCCATCGCCCTGCAGATGATGTTCACGGGCGTCGGGGGCGGGTACGCCGCGCAGGGCGCCGAGGACGGGCGCCGCGGCGAACTGACGGTCTTCCTGCGCGACGGCGCCCCGGCCGGCGGGGAGTGGGACCGGGTCGCCGCGCTCGGCGCGCGGCTCGGCGAGGCCCGGGGGATCGCCTCGGCCACCGCGCTGTCCCGGCTCGACGCCGCCGTCACCGAGCACGAGAAGACCGCGACGGTGGACATCACCGTCGGCACCTGCGAGGCGCTGCGCGAGGTCGCCGTGCTCGGCCCGTGCGCGGAGGGCGACTCCTTCGTGCTGCCCGACGGTGGGCCGTACGGCGTCGTCCCCGAGCCCGGACAGCGGCTGTTCACGGGCAATGTGACGGGCTTGTCGGGCGGCGCTCCGGCGGTGCCCTGGACCGTGCCCGCGGCGGCCCGGCACGTCACCGCCCGCGAGGACCCGGGCGGTGACCTCCGGACCGGGGTCCTGGTGACGCCCTCGGCCGCCCCCCAGGGCGTGGCCGCCGGCGCGGTGACGCAGGTCCACCTCCGGCTGGACCACACCGTGCCGGACGCGATGGAGGAGGCCCGGGTGGCGGTCCACCGGGCGGAGCCGCTGGCGTACGCGGGGACGTTCTCGGGGACGGAGGACGCCCGTTACGCCACCATCCGGGCGGGGCTGTTCTTCGGCGCGGCCGCGGTCCTGGTCCTCATCGGCACCAGTCTGCTGCTGTCCCAGGTGGAGCAGCTGCGCGAGCGCCGCAGGCTGCTGTCCACGCTGGTGGCGTTCGGGACGAGGCGCTCGACGCTGAGCCTGTCGGTGCTGTGGCAGACGGCGGTTCCGGTGGCCCTCGGCCTGGCCCTGGCCTCCGCGGTGGGGGTGACGCTGGGCACGGTGCTGCTGCGGATGTCCGGGGTGCCGGTCCGGGTCGACTGGGCCTCGGTGCTGGCGATGTCGGGCATCGGGGCGGGCATGATCGCCGCGGTGACCCTGTTCAGCCTGCCGTCGCTGCTGCGCCTGATGCGCCCGGACGGCCTGCGCACGGAGTAGCCCCGCGGCCGCGAAGCCGTACGCCCCCTCCCGGTGCCGCCTGCCGCCGTCAGTCGGTGGGCCACACCGGCAGGGGGCGTACGGCTTCGCGCAGTGCCGCCGCGATCGTGCGGAACTCCTCCTGGCGGGCCGTGCCCGTCCGCATGGCCAGCGCGATCCGCCGCGAGGGCGCCGGCTCGGCGAAGCAGCCGGTGGCCAGCTGGTCGTTGCGCGCGGTCTCCAGGCGCAGCGCCGTACGCGGCAACAGCGTGACGCCCAGTCCCCCGGCGACCAGTTGTACGAGGGTGGACAGCCCGGCGGCGGTGGTCGTGACGGCGGCGCCGTCGGCGCGGCCGGCCTCCCGGCAGATGTCGAGGGCCTGGTCGCGCAGGCAGTGGCCCTCGTCGAGCAGCAGCAGCCGCAGGTCCCGCAGTTCCTCGCGCGGGATGTCCCGGCGCCCGGCCAGCGGGTGCTCGCGGGGCGCGAGCAGGACGAAGTCCTCGTCGAAGAGCGGCAGTTCGCTCACGCCGGGGACCCCGAGCGGGACGGCGAGCAGCAGCAGGTCGAGCCGGCCCGCGGCCAGGCCCTCCAGCAGCGACGAGGTCTGCTCCTCGTGGACCTGGAGGTCCAGGCTCGGCCAGCGGCGGTGGAAGAGCCCGAGGACGGTCGGCAGCAGGTACGGCGCGACGGTCGGGATCACTCCGAGCCGCAGCGCCCCGGTGAAGGGCGCGCGTACGGCCTCGGCCTCCTCCAGCAGGGCGCCGACGGCGTCGAGCACGGTCCGGGCACGGGCGGCGATCCGTTCCCCGGCGGGCGAGAGCAGGACCTTGCGGGTGGTGCGCTCCAGCAGCTGTACGCCGAGCGCCTCCTCCAGCGCCGAGACGGCGCCGGACAGCGCCGGCTGGCTCATCCCGATCGCCGCGGCGGCGTCGCGGAAGTGCAGGTGCTCGGCGACGGCGGCGAACGCGCGCAGCTGCGCGAGCGTCGGCTGCTTCGCTCCCCTATTACTCACGGCCACTGATAGGTACCTCCGATCACCCAGCACAAGGCTAGCTATTTCTGTAATCAATGCAGCTGTGCCAGCATGTGAGATCCGTCCAACCCCCTCGGAAAACCCCCAAAAGGGCTATTTTCCATTCCGCAAGGAGAGCACGTGCTCACTGTCGGTGACAAGTTCCCCACCTACGATCTGACCGCCTGCGTCTCGCTCGAAGCGGGCAAGGAGTTCGCGCAGATCGACCACAAGACCTACGAGGGCAAGTGGCGCGTGGTGTTCTTCTGGCCGAAGGACTTCACCTTCGTCTGCCCGACCGAGATCGCCGCGTTCGGCAAGCTGAACGACGAGTTCGCCGACCGCGACGCGCAGGTCCTCGGCGTCTCCGGCGACTCCGAGTTCGTGCACCACGCCTGGCGCAAGGACCACGCCGACCTGCGTGACCTGCCCTTCCCGATGCTGGCCGACTCCAAGCACGAGCTCATGCAGGCCTGTGGCGTGCAGGGCGAGGACGGCTTCGCGCAGCGCGCCGTCTTCATCGTCGACCAGAACAACGAGATCCAGTTCTCCATGGTGACCGCCGGCTCCGTCGGCCGTAACCCCAAGGAGGTCCTGCGGGTCCTGGACGCCCTGCAGACCGACGAGCTGTGCCCCTGCAACTGGACCAAGGGCGAGGACACCCTGGACGCCGGCGCCCTGCTGGCCGGTGAGTGACCCATGTCCCTCGACGCGCTCAAGTCCGCCATACCGGACTTCGCCAAGGACCTGAAGCTCAACCTCGGCTCGGTGATCGGCAACCAGAGCACGCTGACCCAGCAGCAGCTGTGGGGCACCGTCCTGTCCTGCGCGATCGCCGCCCGCTCCCCGCGCGTCCTGCGTGAGCTGGAGCCGGAGGCGAAGGCGAACCTGTCGCCGGAGGCGTACACGGCCGCCAAGTCCGCCGCCGCGATCATGGCGATGAACAACGTCTTCTACCGCACGCGCCACCTGCTCTCCGACCCGGAGTACGGCACGCTGCGCGCGGGCCTGCGGATGAACGTCATCGGCAACCCCGGCGTGGAGAAGGTCGACTTCGAGCTGTGGTCGCTCGCGGTCTCCGCGATCAACGGCTGCGGCCAGTGCCTGGACTCGCACGAGCAGGTCCTGCGCAAGGCCGGCGTCGACCGCGAGACCGTCCAGGAGGCCTTCAAGGTCGCCTCGGTGATCCAGGCGGTCGCCGTGACCCTCGACGCGGAGTCGGCGCTCACCGCCGAGTAGTACCGCACCCAGCCCCGTACGGGCCTACGACCGTACGAACCCGGGCCCCGCAGCCGTCCCTTGGCTGCGGGGCCCTTCGTACGCCCCGCCCGGACCCCCTACACGCGCAGCGCCGCCATCAGCGTGCGCATGTCCTCGATCAGGGCCGCCTGGAGCGCGTCGGGGTCGATCTCCGGCTTCGTCCGGCCGTCCATCGCGAACACGTGCGCCGTCAGCGTGAGGACGGCCCCGCCGTCGAGCACCGTGAGCTGCGCGTAGCCGCCTTTGTCCATCGTGACCATCACGGCGTGCTCGCCGAGGCCCGGCACGGCCGTGCGGTTCAGCTGGACCAGGAAATCGGACCCCTCCATGCGGGGCTCGAACTCGGTCTCCGGATCGACCTTCCGGTGCAGTGTGACCTCGGCGGTCGTGGAGAGCCCGCCCCCTCCCGGGGTCTCCAGGTGGCAGAAGGCCCGGTCCATCGCGGGGTGGGTGAACTCCTGGTGCGTCGGGGTGTCGCCGCGCAGGCCCGCCTGGAGCGCGGTCAGCCGCGGGGCCTTGAGGTCGTCGCACAGGTTCGCCGGCATCCGGTACGCGATCTCCGGCCGCTCCGGCGCCGCTCCCCCGGCCGCGAAGAGCGCCCCCGCCCACACCGCCGAGGCGGCGGCCACGCCCCCCAGCGCCCACAGCCAGGGCCGCCGCGCCCCGCGCGCCGTCCCGGCCAGCGGCTCCCCCGCTCGCTCCGGGCCCGCCGGGTCGGCCGGGGCCGCTGTGCCGGCTGCCCCCGTCTCGTCCCAGCCGCCGTCCAACTCCGGCTCACTGATCACAGCTCTTCCCCCCGCATCATGTGGTGTCCTGTCATCCCGTCTCAGATGCGCAGGGCCGCCATCAGCGTGCGCATGTCCTCGATCAGGGCCGTGCGTGCCGCGGCGAAGTCGATGCCCGGGCCGGACGGGTCGAGGACCTTTTCCGGGGGGCTGTCCCGGTAGTCGCGCACCGCGGAGAAGTTCATGGTGAAGACCGCCTGCCCGTCCACGACCCGCAGCGTCCGCCGGTCGAACGGGCCGTCGTGCCGCAGTTCGGCGCGCTCGCCGAGGCCCGGGACGTTCTCCACCGTCACGGCGTCCTGCTCCAGCCACGGGTCGGCGGCCTGGTCCACCTCGAACTCCGGCCCCGGGTCGGTCCTGTGGTGCAGGGCGACCTCCGCCGTGACCTCGTACAGGACGCTGCCGGCGCTGGCGCTCAGCCGGCAGCCCGTCCAGTCCAGCACCGGGTGCTGCCGGTTGTTGTCCAGCTTGCGCCCGGGCAGGGAGACCCCCGCGAACCGGCTGAGCGCGGGCGCGGTGAAGTCGTCGCACAGGTACTCGGCCCAGCGGTAGCGCGCGGGGCCCAGCGACCCTTGCTCCCCCACCGCGTACAGGCCGCCCGCCCACACCGCCGACGCGGTCAGCGCGCCGCCCAGGGCCCACAGCCAGGGCCGCCGGCGGTGCGCGGCGGGGGCGGCTGGTGGCGGTGCGGGATCCGGCTCCCCCGGCCGGTCCGGCTCTTCGTACGGTCCGTCGAGCTCAGGCTCGCTGATCACCTGTCCTCGCCTCCCCCTCCATGGTGGGGCTCATGTCCACGGCCGTGGCGCCGTGCGGGCCGGGCCCGATCCGCAGCTGCGCTTCACGGGAGTACGCCCGCAGGTAGCCGACCACCGTGTTGGTGACGGCGACCAGCGGGACCGCGACCACCGCGCCCCCGATGCCCGCGATCAGGCCGCCCGCGGCCACGGAGAGCACGACCGCCAGCGGATGGACGCGCACCGCCCGCCCCAGGATGAACGGCTGGAGGACGTGCCCCTCGATCTGCTGCACGGCCAGGACGACGATCAGCACCATCAGCGCGGTGAACACGCCCTGGGTGACCAGGGCGACGACCACCGCCAGGGCGCCGGAGACCACGGCGCCGACCAGCGGGATGAAGGCGAAGAGGAAGATGAAGACGGCCAGCGGGACCGCCATCGGGACGTTCAGGAAGTAGATGCCCAGGCCGATGAAGATGGCGTCGATGAGCGCCACGATCACGGTGCCGCGCACGTACGCGGTCAGGGTCCGCCAGGCCCGCGGGCCGGCACCCGCCACGCCGGGCCGGGCGGTGACCGGGACCAGGCCCAGGACCCACCGCCAGATCTTCTTGCCGTCGTGCAGCAGGAAGAGGGTGGAGAACATCGCGAGCAGAATGCCCGTCAGCACCTCGACCATGACGGTCACACCCTGGAGACCGGCGGAGGTGATCTCCTCGGTGTTGGTGCCGATGGTGTCGGTGAGGTTCTTGGCGATGTCGTTGATCTGCTGCTCGGTCACGTGGAAGGGACTGTCGAGCGCCCACTGCTTGAGCTCGTTGATGCCTTCCTTGACGCGGTTGGAGAGGTCGTCGAGGTTCTCCATGACCTGCCAGACCACGAACCAGCCGACCAGCCCGATGACGACGAAGCCGAGGATCGCGGTGACGGCGGTGGCCAGCCCTCGCGGCAGGCCCAGCCGGCGCAGCCGGACCACGAAGGGCTGCAGGAGCGCGGTGACGAGCAGGGCGGCGGCGAAGGCGAGGACGACCAGGCGGACCTCGCTGATCACCTTCATCAGCACCCAGAGCATCCCGGCGAGCAGCAGCAGCCGCCAGCTGACCTCGGCGGCCACCCGCATGCCCCAGGGGACGACGGTGACCGGGTCGGGGCGCACCGGCTGGTAGGGGTCCTCCGGGCCGGGCCGCGGGTCGGGGACCGCGGCGGGCACGGGCGCGGGTGCGACGGGGCCGGGCAGGGCGGCGGTGCTCTCGGCCTCCACCTCGGCCCGGCGCTGGTGGAGGCGTGCCTCCACCCGATTCAGTCTGTTGCCGAGCCGCCCCAGCCAGCCCACCGTCTTCGCCATCTCGTTCCCTTCCCCCGCCCGCCGTACGCACACCAGGTCGACCGTACACGCGGCGAGCCCCGCACCGTAGAACGGTGCGGGGCTCAGCGGGGTTCAGCAGGGGCCGGTACTAGTACCAGCCGTTGGCGTTGTGGAACGTGAGCGCGGCGCAGGGGCTGCCGTAGCGGTCTTCCATGTAGTTCAGGCCCCACTTGATCTGCGTGGCGGGGTTGGTGCGCCAGTCGGCACCGGCCGAGGCCATCTTCGAGCCCGGGAGCGCCTGGACCAGACCGTAGGCGCCCGAGGACGAGTTCACGGCCTTGTAGTTCCAGGTGGATTCCCGGTCGATGATCTCGGAGAAGCAGGACCACTGCCCGGCGGGGACCATCTGACGGGCGATGGCCTGGACCTGGGCGACCGTGTACGAGCTCTGGGGCGCGAAGTCGGAGGCGTCGCGGGCGGCGGAGCGGCTGGCGACCTGCTCCTTCTCCTCGCGCTCCTTCTTCGCCTTCTCCTCCGCCGCCTTCTGCGCGGATTCCTTCTTCGCCTTGGCGTCCTTGGCGGCCTGGAGGCGTGCTTCCTCCTGGGCCGAGCGCATGGTGTCGGCATCGGCGGCCTGGGCGAGGGTGTCGGCCTGCTGCGTCAGGGACGCGCTCTGGACCTGGGCCTGGTCGCCGACCGCGATGTCGGTGAGGAGAGTCGCGCCGGAAGCGGTCGTCTCGAGGTCGTTCGAGTTCTGGCCGTCGCCAGTGGCGACGCCCACGACAGCGCCGACGGTGGTCACCGCAGTGGCCGAAGCCACGGCGATACCCCGGACCGAGATCCGGCTCACACGGTGTCCTTCCAGCAGCGTCCGCCCGTGACCTCGGGCGTGCGCAAGAGTGCCCCTCGACACTGGTCTCCATGGAGCGGCGGTCAGTGGAGACGCGGGCCCGTGGGCAGCTTCCTGGTCGGGAGTGCCGCGTGATGCTTCCGGGCGGCATACGGCGTCGTCTGTGGAGTTGTGGTGCCGCGTGCCGTACCAGCGAGAGGTACAGCTGTGCCGTATGCGGGGCCTGACGGAAAACAGACTCTGCCGGACCCCGACACCGCAAGGCAATTCCCCGTTGCGTGGGAAAGGTCACACCAGGCATGTCGCGCTTGGCTGTTGGAAACCCCTGTGCAGCACGGCGCCGCCCGGCTAAGCTCTTCGGCCTTTGCCGGGCGGCGCCAACTCACCTGCCGCTATGCGGTGATTCAGATGCTTTCGAGCATCTCCGTGACCAGCGCCGCGATGGGCGAACGCTCGGAGCGGGTGAGCGTGACGTGGGCGAAGAGGGGGTGTCCCTTCAGCTTCTCAACGACGGCGACCACTCCGTCGTACCGGCCGACGCGCAGATTGTCCCGCTGCGCGACGTCATGGGTGAGGACGACCCGGCTGTTCGCCCCGATCCGGGACAGAACGGTCAACAGGACGTTGCGCTCCAGGGACTGCGCCTCGTCCACGATGACGAACGCGTCGTGCAGCGAGCGGCCCCGGATGTGCGTGAGCGGCAGCACCTCCAGCATGCCGCGGCCGAGCACCTCCTCGATGACCTCGCGCCCCGCCACCGACGAGAGCGTGTCGAAGACCGCCTGCGCCCACGGGCTCATCTTCTCGGCCTCGGTGCCCGGCAGGTAGCCCAGCTCCTGCCCGCCCACCGCGTACAGCGGCCGGAAGACCATCACCTTCTGGTGCTGACGGCGCTCCAGCACCGCCTCCAGGCCCGCGCACAGGGCGAGGGCGGACTTGCCGGTGCCGGCCCGGCCGCCCATGGAGACGATCCCGACCTCGGGGTCGAGCAGGAGATCGAGCGCGATGCGCTGCTCGGCGCTGCGGCCGTGCAGCCCGAAGGCCTCGCGGTCGCCGCGTACGAGCTTGACGTTGCCGTCGGACGTCACCCGGCCCAGTGCCTTGCCCCGCTCGGACTGCAGGACCAGTCCGGTGTGCACGGGCATGTCGGCGGCCTCCGGGACGTACAGCCGCTCCTCGGAGTAGAGGAGGTCGACCTGCTCCCCGGAGAGCGAGAGCTCGCTCATGCCGGTCCAGCCGGCATCGGTGATCGCGAGTTCGGCGCGGTACTCCTCGGCGAGCAGGCCCACGGAGGAGGCCTTGATGCGCAGTGGGAGATCCTTCGAGACGACCGTGACGTCGTACCCCTCGGCCTGCAGGTTGCGGGCGACCGCGAGGATCCGCGAGTCGTTGTCCCCGAGCCTGAAGCCCGCCGGGAGCACACCGGGGTCGGAGTGGTTGAGCTCGACGCGCAGGCTGCCGCCCAGATCACCCAGCGGGATGGGGGCGTCGAGGCGGCCGTACCGGACCCGGAAGTCGTCCAGCAGGCGCAGGGCCTGGCGGGCGAAGTAGCCGAGTTCGGGATGGTGCCTCTTGGCCTCCAGCTCGGTGATCACCACGATCGGGAGCACGACCTCGTGCTCGTCGAAGCGGGAGAACGCGTGCGGGTCGGCCAGCAGGACGCTGGTGTCGAGGACGTAGGTCCGCCTGTCGGGCAGGCGGCGCTTTGTGCTGGTCACCACGGAAGGACGTACCCCCTCGGAAGAGGTCGGGCCATGAAGACCGGACCGGTCATCGGCCGCAATGCAAGGACCGATTTCCGGCCCTCCCCTGATGTCCGTGCGAACCGCACGAGCGTCCTGGTGCAAAGGGCCTCCCGGGCGGACGGCCCTGTGCCGCCCGCTGAGACTCGACACCCGTGGATCGGGCATCGACCTGTAAGGGATATGCCCTCGAACACGCGGCGCCATGCCATGGCATATGACGGACGCTCGGTGAATCCTCCCCCAACTTCGTTGGGAGGTGCCCCCAGGTGAAGGCCGTGCGCGCGGGACGCGAGGGGCACCGGTCCCCGGGAGGGGCGGGCCGAGGGGGCGTCAGGTTCCGTAGCGCCGGTGGCGGGCGGCGTAGTCGCGCAGCGCCCGCAGGAAGTCCACCTTCCGGAAGGCCGGCCAGAAGACTTCGCAGAAGTAGTACTCGGAGTGGGCGCTCTGCCAGAGCATGAATCCGGACAGCCGCTGCTCGCCGCTGGTGCGGATCACGAGGTCGGGGTCGGGCTGGCCGCGGGTGTAGAGGTGCTCCGAGATGTGGTCGATGTCCAGGATCTCGGCGAGCTCCTCGATCGAGGTGCCCTTCTCGTGGTGCTCCAGGAGCAGCGAGCGCACCGCGTCCGCGATCTCCTGGCGGCCGCCGTAGCCCACGGCGACGTTGACGAGTATCCCCTGGACGTCGAGGGTGGCCTGCTCGGCCTCCTTGAGGACCGCCTGGGTGCGGCCGGGGAGGATGTCGAGGTTGCCCACGTGGTGGACGCGCCAGCGGCCGTCGGCGGCCAGGCCCCGGACGGTGTTCTCGATGATGTTCAGCAGCGGGCGGAGCTCGTCCTCCGGGCGGTCCAGGTTGTCCGTGGAGAGCATCCACAGGGTGACGACGGCGACGTCCGTCTCGTCGCACCAGCCCAGCAGCTCGGAGATCTTGTCGGCACCGGCCTGATGGCCCTGTTCCGTGGTTCCTCCGGACGCCTTGGCCCAGCGCCGGTTGCCGTCCAGGATGACGCCGATGTGCTTGGGCACCGCGGCGTGATCGAGGCGGCCTTCCACCCGGCGTGCGTAGAGCCTGTACACCAGGTCGCGCAGCTTCACGATCTTCCAGCCCCTCCGTGCAATGCCCCCGTGCGAAATGCGGTCCCCCGAGGGCGCCACATTACTGCGCGCGGGGAGGCCTGGCCCAACCCGGTCTGTCACAGGTCCGTGATAGGGAGGACAACGTGACTGATAACAATCCCTATCGGGCAGCAGCCTCCCGGTACGACTCCATGGAGTACCGCCGCACGGGCCGCAGCGGCCTCAGGCTCCCCGCCATCTCCCTGGGCCTCTGGCACAACTTCGGTGACGACAGGTCCCTGGAGTCCCAGCGGTCCATCCTGCGCCGTGCCTTCGACCTCGGGGTGACCCACTTCGACCTGGCCAACAACTACGGGCCGCCGCCCGGCTCGGCCGAGCTGAACTTCGGCAAGATCTTCGCGCAGGACTTCGCGTCCCTGCGCGAGGAGCTGGTGATCTCCACCAAGGCCGGCTACCTGATGCACCCCGGCCCGTACGGCGAGTGGGGCAGCCGCAAGTACCTGCTGGGCTCGCTCGACGCCTCGCTGAAGCGGATGGGCCTGGACTACGTCGACATCTTCTACTCGCACCGCTTCGACCCGCACACCCCGCTGGAGGAGACGATGGGCGCGCTCGCGTCCGCCGTCCAGCAGGGCAAGGCGCTCTACGTCGGCGTCTCCTCGTACACCGCGGAGCAGACGGCGGAGGCGGTGCGGATCCTGAACGACATGGGCGTGCGCCCGCTGATCCACCAGCCGTCGTACTCGATGATCAACCGCTGGACGGAGGAGGACGGCCTGCTGGACACCCTGGAGGAGGCCGGCATGGGCTGCATCTCCTTCGCGCCGCTCGCGCAGGGCATGCTCACCGGCAAGTACCTCACGGGCATCCCCGAGGGCTCGCGGGCCAGTCAGGGCAAGTCCCTGGACCCGGGTCTGCTCTCGGAGGACGTCGTCCGCCGCCTGAACGGTCTGAACGACCTCGCGGCCCGGCGCGGGCAGTCGCTGGCGCAGCTGGCGCTGACCTGGGTGCTGCGGGACGAGCGGATGACGTCCGCCCTGATCGGCGCGTCGAGCGTGCGGCAGCTGGAAGAAAATGTGGCCGCTCTGGCCGGAGCGCCGCTCTCCGAGGAGGAACTGAAGGAGATCGACTCCTTCGCGGTCTCCACCCCGGGGACGAACATCTGGGCCCAGCGCGGCTGACCTGCGCTTTTGCGGGGGCGGTGGGGGAAATGAAAAACGGGCCGGTCCGTGGGGGGGATACGGACCGGCCCGAGGGGGGGGTTCCACCATAACCCTTCGTAAAGCGTGATGCGTGCATTGGCGCGACACGATTACGCTCCGAATCCGCCCAGGAGCACTCCGGTGAACGCCCCGGCGGCCATGTACGGGCCGAAGGCGAAGCCCGTCCCGCGGCCCGCCCGGCCCCGCAGCACAAGGCCGAGGCCGTACAGGGCGCCGTAGAGGAGGCCGAGGAAGGCTCCCGCCGCCCATACCCCCCACCCGTACCACCCAAGAGCGACCCCGAGGGCGAGCGCGAGCTTGACGTCCCCGAGCCCCATCCCGGCGGGGTTGATCAGGAACAGCACCAGGTACCCCGCGCCGAGGGCCGCACCGCCCGCGAGGGCGGCCGGCCACCGGCCGGCCGCCCCGGGGACGAGGGAGGCCACGCCCAGCCCGGCGGCCACGGCGGCGGCGAGCGGCAGCGTCAGGACGTCGGGCAGCCGGTGCACGGCGAGGTCCACCGCGGCCAGCAGGACGACGACGGGGACGGCGGCGACGTAGACGGCCGCCTCGGGCCGGCCGCCGACGGCGCCGGCCAGGGCGGCGGCCGGCGCCGCGGTCAGCAGGGCGAGCAGCGCGGGGCGGGGGCCGTACGGGTGGGCGGGCGGACCCGGGCAGCGGGCGCGGCCGAACCAGCCGGTGAGCGGGTGCCCCCGGGGGCAGGCCGCGCGCCAGGGTTCGCCGGGCTCGACGGAGAGCCGGTGGGCGGCCCGGGGCAGGAGCAGGCCGGCGGCCACGCCGTACCCGGCGGCAAGGATGATCACGACCAGGCCCATCCGCCGACCCTAGGCACCCCGCCGGGACAGGGACATGGGCCCGGGGACCCATTGCCCGTCCCCGCCGTCTCTCGCCTCCTCTGCCTCCCCGTCTCCCCCCCTCCTCCCCTTCCTCCCCGTCTCCCCTTCCTCCCCGTCTCTCCGTACGCTGGCGGCTCGGCGGGCGAGACGAGGGAGCCGCGATGGCACGCCGCTGGCGGGACGGCAGGGGGACGTTGAGCATCACGCCGAGCGGCGAGGGGGACGCGGCCGGGGACGGGGACGGGCCGCCGGCGCGGGCGGTCCCGCTGGAGATCGCCGCCTCCTACCGGGCGCGCACCCGGGGGCTGCTCGGGCGGGACTGCATCGCGGGGGCGATGCTGCTGACGCCCGCGGCGAGCGTGCACACGTTCCGGATGCGCTTCCCCATCGACGTGGCCTACCTCGACCGCCACGACCGCGTCCTGGCCGTACGGACCATGCCGCCCGGCCGGCTCGGCCTGCCCCGCCCCCGGGCGCGCCACGTCCTGGAGGCCGAGGCCGGCGCCATGGCGGCCTGGGGCCTGCGCCCCGGGACCACGGTGACGGTGACGGTCCACCAGGAGGGCGGAGAGGGCGAGGCGGGCCCGGACGGCGGGGACGGCGGGGACGGCCGCTGACCCCGAGACATCCCTGGGCCGCCCACCGGCCGCAGGGTAGGTTGGGACGGTTGGGCAAAGGGCGGGGTGTCGGGGAGCGGCCATGACGGAGAACATGCAGGTCAAGGCGCTTGAGCAGATCATGCCCGCGACGCACGGCGCCGACGAGGACATCGACTGGCCCGCCGTCGAAGCGGCCTGGGGCGGCCGCTTCCCCTCCGACTACGTGGCCTTCATGGGCCGCTACGGCGCCGGCACCATCAACGGCGAGGCCGACATCCTGCTGCCGCTGCCCAAGCCCGGCCTGCAGTGGGACCCGGCGCAGATGGGCGAGGAGACCCGGAACGCCCGCGCCGCCTGGGAGGCCGAGGGCGGCCGGGCCGCCTTCGACGTGGACCCCGAGTCGATCGTCGCCTGGGGCGTCACCGGGGCCGCCGACATCCTGTGCTGGCTCACCTCCGACCCCGACCCGGACCGCTGGCCGGTCCTGGTGTGCGGACGGCACACGGCCGACACGTTCGCCGTCCACCCGTACGGCATGGCCGAGTTCCTCACCCGGCTCTTCTCGGACGAGTTCGACGTGAGCCCGGTCAGCATCACCTTCTGGGACGGCGGGCCGCTCAGCTTCGTGCACTGGCGCAAGGCCCAGCGGCGCTGGCAGGAGGGCCGCAACCCCGAGACGGGCGAGCCCGACCCGTACGCCGGCGATTTCACCGACTGATCCCGGCCACCCCCGCCACCCCGCCGTCCCGGCCGCATCACCCGTTCCGCGACGCGAAACGGGCGTTTCGGCATGTCTACGCGCGTCTCCTTTACTGCGCGCATATCAGAAAACACCAGCCGGAAAATCCGCAGTTGGAGCAATGACCACAAGTACCGACCCAACGATTCAAACCCCCCTGCCACAGGAGAGAATTTCGGCCATCGGGCCATCTCGCGCCCGGGATTCAAAAAGCAACAACAGGGGAATTCACCCGTGCGACGAAGAATTTTCGGCGCGGCCGCCGGCGCGGCCGTGTTCGGCCTTCTCATCCCTCTTTCCGGCTGCGGAAGTTCCGCTGGTGACAGCGGAAGCGGCACCCTCAAGCTGGTGGCCGCCGAATACGGCGACTCCCAGGCCTTCTGGTCCAAGCTGACCGCCGATTTCTCGGCCCAGCACCCCGGCATCAAGATCGAAGTACAACTCCTGCCGTGGGCCGACATCGACCGCGAGGTCACCCGAATGGTCAAGGCGGGCCGGGCGCCCGACATGGCCCTGATGGGCGCCTACTCGGACTTCGCGGCGCAGGGCAAGCTCTATTCCGCCGACGAACTCCTCTCGGTCTCGGACGAGGCGAACTTCCTGCCGCCCCTCGCGGAGGCCGGATCCGTCGGCAACACCCTCTACGGCCTGCCCTTCGTGGCCAGCAGCCGGCTGCTGTTCCTCAACGACGCCCTCTTCGCCAAGGCGGGGATCAGCTCGCCGCCGAGGACCTGGGCCGATCTGAGGAACGCCGCCAAGGCGCTCAAGGACAAGGGCGTGAAGTTCCCGATCGCCGTGCCGCTGGGCCCGGAGGAGGCGCACGCGGAGGCGATGATCTGGGAGCTGAGCAACGGCGGCGGCTACGTCGACAGCAGCGGCAACTACAGCCTCGCCTCCGAGCAGAACGTCGAGACCTTCCGTTGGATCAAGGACAACCTGGTCGCCCCGGGGCTGACGGGGCCGGTCCCGCCCTCCCAGCTCAACCGTGCGGACGCCTTCGCGGCGTTCCTGCGCGGCGAGGTCGGCATGGTCAACGGCTACCCGTCGCTGCTGCACGAGGCCAAGGGCAAGGGCATCGGCGTCACCGCGGTGGAGATGCCGGTGTCCAACACGCTCGGCTCCTCCGACCGGCCGCCGATGGTCGGCGTGGCGGACTGGATGATGGCGTTCAAGCAGAACGGCAACCGCGACCGGATCGGCAGGTTCCTGGGCTTCCTCTACCAGGACAAGAACCTGTCGGACTTCGCGGGCCGCTACCACCTGCTGCCCTCGACGGTCTCCGCCGCCCGTACCCCGGCCGGCGGCGGCATCGACAAGACCGACCAGGCCTTCCTGACGGCACTGCGCGGCGCGCAGCTCTACCCGGTCAACGACCCCAGCTGGGTGACGGTCAGCGACACGATCAAGCGCAACATCGGGCGCGCCGTGGACCCTTCCGGCGATCCGAAGGCCATCCTGGACGACATCGCGGAGAAGTCCCGCGAGGCCGGCAAGAAGTCCTGACCCGGCCGGACGTCCAGACATCCGGCCCGGCGTCCGGGAACTCGTCCCCCTGCCGCATCCACCCCGTGCGGCACGACGGCTGTCACGGCACTCGATCCGAGCGCCGCAGCCCGGTCGCCCGCCCGCACCCACAAGGTGCCCGCGGGACACCGGGCCCTCTTCCTCACCGCTGCACGATCGGCAGGCAGCGCGCGGGCAGCTCCTAGCGCGGGTCCTGGCCGGTGGTGAAGGCCTTGCGGTACTGCTCGCAGTCGGCGTTCCAGGGCAGGGTGCCGCGCAGGGTGCCGTAGCCGGTGCGGGTGACCGACCAGTGCACCGTGTAGTCGCCGGTGTCGCAGGCGATGCGCCGGCCGCCCTCCAGGGTCGTGCGGCCGGTGGCCGGGCGGTCCTTCGTCTCGTCGCGGACCTCGGCGGCCGTGGTGCCGTCCGCCCGCTCGAGGACGGCGTACAGGGTGACGGGGTGCTTGCCGTCCTTGGTCCGGATGGCCTTCTTGACCACCAGCGAGTCCGAGAACGCCCACGCGAACTCGAACGTCGGCCGCCAGGCGAGCGTCTCGGCGTCGCCCGTCTCGGAGTTCCACTCCGGCGCCGCCGCGGGGCCGGGCCGGTCCTTCATCGCGTACGTGACCCCGGGGTGGAAGCGGAACTGCGCCTCGAGCTTGTGCTGGTCGTCCTGGGTCCACAGCGACTTCATCGTCTTCTCGCCGCCCGCCGGGTCCTGGATGTACGGCGACCCCTCGGCGGCCGCGGCCTCCACGAAGACGGGGGCGAGGGCCGCGGCGGCGGTGGCGAGGGCGAGGGCGGCGGTACGGGTGCGCTTCATGCCCGGACCAACGGGAGCCCGCGGCGGCCCGGAACGCCGGGGCCCGCCCCTTCACCCGTACGGGCCGGGAATGGCAGCGCGGGCGGGCCTGTTGTGCCCGGCGGAACGTAAACGATCTTCAGGGGGATGTCGTGGACAGGAACGTGTACGGAACGGTGGCGGCGGGCTGGGAGCCGGTACGGGAGGAGTTCGCGGCCTTCGTCGCCGACGAGCCGCACTCCCCCGAGGCCCAGCTGGCCGTCCACCACCAGGGCCGGCGCGTGGTCGACCTCTGGGCGGGCGAGGACACCGACGGCGACACCCTCAGCGGTGTCTACTCGATCACCAAGGGCGCGGCGCACCTGGTGGTGGCGCTGCTCGTGCAGGACGGCAGCCTGGAGCTGGACCGCCCGGTCTCGGCGTACTGGCCGGAGTTCACCGGCCACGGCAAGGAGCACCTCACCGTGCGGCAGCTGCTCGCGCACGGGTCGGGGCTGGTCAACGTGGACGGGGGCCTCTCCCTCGCCGAGCTGGCCGACGACGCGGGGGTGGCGGCCCGGCTGGCGGCCGCGAAGCCGTACTGGGAGCCGGGGACGGCGTACGGCTACCACGCCTTCACCATCGGCGCGCTGACCGGCGAGGTGGTGCGGCGGGTCACCGGCCGGTCGATCCAGGAGGTGTACGAGGAGCGGATCCGCGCGCCGTACGGGCTGGACCTGTACCTGGGGCTGCCGCAGGCGCTGGAGGGCCGCTGGAAGCCGGTGCTGGAGGCGCTGCCGACCCCGCGGGAGCTCGCCGCGTACGCCGCGGGGCCGGCCGCGCCGGAGCTGCTGCCCGTCGCGTTCAACGCGCGCGGCGGGGTCCCGATGGACATGCCGGCGTACGCCAACGACCCGGCCGTCCGGGCGCAGGGCCCGGCCTCGGCGGGCGGCGTCGGCAGCGCGCGCGGCATCGCGGCGATGTACGCCGCCGCGATCGGCGAGGTGGCGGGGCGGGCCCCGCTGCTCCGGCCGGAGACGGCGGCGGAGTTCGCGCGGCCGCACACGCCGGGCATGGACCTGATCACGGCGGAGCCGGACCACTTCGGGCTGGGCTTCGAGCGGCAGCCCGCGGCGGGGCCCCGGGCGTTCGGGCACTGCGGCGCGGCGGGCGCCCAGGCGTTCGCCGATCCGGACACGGCCGTCGCGTACGCGTACACGCGCCGCCGTTTCCGCTTCCCCGGCGGCACCGCTCCGGAGAACGCGCGGCTGACGGCGGCGGTGCTGGCGGTGGTGAAGGGGCTCGGTCAGGCCTGACCGGTCTCGAACCGGCTGATGCGGCCGCCGTCGGTGACGGTGAAGCGCCAGGCGGTGCGCATCTCGCCCCAGGCGTCGTTGCGGTAGTTGACGACCAGGCTGCGGCCGCCGTCGGACTCGGTCTGGACGTCCATGTGGCCGGCGGAGTCGAAGATCTCCTTGTCGATCCACTCCTGGAGGTCGCGGTCGGAGCCGTCGTCGGACATGGTCGCGTCGGGGGTGAGCAGGGCGAGGAAGCCGTCCTTGTCGTGCGCGTTGACGGCGGCGACGAGGGCGGCGACGGTGGGGTCGGACAGCTTGCTCGGGGTGATGGTCACGGGACCTCCTGGTCGGGCGTACGGGCGTACGGGCGTACGGGCTCGTACGCACGAGCTCGTACGCACGACCAGGGAACACCCGGCGGGCGTCCGGGCCGCCGATCCTCACCCGTTCGCCGCCCGGCGGCGTGTCCGGGTCACGGGGCGGTCCGGACGGGGAAGCCGGTGGGGCGCCCCTCGGCCTTGAGCCAGGCCAGCAGCCGGTCGAGGGCCTCGACGGTGTGCCGGCGGTCGCCGCCGCCGTCGTGCAGGAGGATGGTCGGGCCGTTGGAGATCTGGCCCTTGACGGTGTCGACTATGGCGCCGGGGCCGGTGGCCTTGAAGTCCTTGCTGTCGACGTTCCAGCCGAGCGGGCGCATCCCGTGGGCGGCGGCGATGCGCCGGCTGTCGGGGGTGAAGGCGCCGCCGGGCGCCCGGTAGTACTCCACCTTCGCCCCGCCGGCCACGTCCTCGATCATCTTCTTGGCCTCCAGGATCTGCTGCTCCTGGTAGTCCACGGGCTTCTTGTCCATGCGGGTGTCGTGGGAGACGGAGTGGTCGCACAGCCGGTGGCCGGCCGCGACGACCTTCTTGACGAGGTCGGGGTGGGCCCGGGCCTGCGGGCCGATCATGCAGAAGGTGGCCTTCACGTCGTACCGGGCGAGGACGTCGAGGACCTTCGGGGTCCAGGCGGGGTCCGGGCCGTCGTCGATGGTGATGTTCACGGCGTCGCCCCCGGCCTCGGAGGCGTGCGCGATGCTGTCGGGGACCTGCGGGCCGGACGGTCCGGAGCCGCCGGGCTGGGGCCCGCCCTTGCCGTCACCGCCTCCGGAGCCGTCGTCCTTCGGGCGGGTCAGGTTCTGCTGCGGGGCCTCGGTGCCGCCCGCGGTACCGGTGAGCGCCACCGCTCCCCACGTCGCGCCGGCCAGCGTGGCCGCGGCCGCCGCCGCGATGGCTATCCGGGCCCTGGTTCCCTGCAAGTCGTCACGCTTCATGAACGGTCCACTCCCCCATCCGCCTTGAGTGTCTGTGCATCAGGACGTCCCTCAACGGCCGTGGGTTCCGCGCCATTTGCCGTTAAAGATCTCTTAAGGGGATTTTGGTCCGTGAAGATGCCGATGTGCACCTCAGGGGAAACGGGACAGAACCCACGTAACTCTGCCCACGCGGGCTCGTGTTCATCCTCCCCGGTCGCGGCACCGTCCAGGCGACGCCCGTCCGGCCACCGGCGATCGCCGAGGCGAAGATCACATGCGGAAGGCCCCCGGCGGACGCGTGCGCGTCCGCCGGGGGCCTCGTGGCGTGCCGTCAGTGGGCGACCGGCTCCGGCCGGTTCGCCGCCACCGGGGTCCCGTCGTCCGGGCCGGCCTGCGCCGGGGCGGGGCCCGCACCCCGCAGCGGGACCTCCTTGACGAACCAGGCGGCCGCGAAGCCGAGCACCGCGACGGCCGCGCCGAGCAGGAAGGCCGCGTGCGTACCGGCGGCCACCGCGTGCTGGTACGCCTCCCGGATGGCGTCCGGGAGCTTGGCCAGGCTCGCCGCGTCCAGCTGGGCGCTGCCCCCGGCCGCCCCGGCGCCGGCCTCCCCGAGCCGCTCGGTCATGGTCTCCCGTACCCGGGAGGTGAACAGCGAGCCCATCAGGGCGACGCCGAAGGAGCCGCCGAGGGTCCGGAAGAGGGTGGCCGAGGAGGACGCCACACCCATGTCCTTCATCTCGACGCTGTTCTGGGCGACCAGCATCGTGATCTGCATCAGGAAGCCGAGCCCGGCGCCGAGGACCGCCATGTAGAGGCCGGAGACCAGGCGGGTGGTGCCGGTGTCCATGGTGGCCAGCAGGTAGAGGCCCACGACCATCAGGGCGCCGCCCGCGATGGGGAAGACCTTGTACTTGCCGCTGCTGGTGGTGACCCGGCCCGCGATCAGCGAGACGGCCATCATCGACAGCAGCATCGGCAGGAGCAGCAGGCCCGAGTTGGTGGCGGAGGCGCCCTGCACCGACTGCTGGAAGAGGGGCAGGTAGAGCACGCCGCCGAACATCGCGAAGCCGGTCAGGAAGCCGATCACCGACATGAGCGTGAAGTTGCGGCTGCGGAAGATGTGCAGCGGCAGGACCGGCTCGGCGGCGCGGGTCTCGGCGTACAGGAAGGCGGCGAGGGAGACGACGCCGACCGCGGTCAGGCCGAGGATCTCGGCCGAGCCCCAGGCGTACTCGTTGCCGCCCCAGGTGGTGACGAGGACGGTGGAGGTGATGGCGAGGGTCAGCAGCGCCGCGCCCAGGTAGTCGATCCGGCTCGTGCCGCGCTCCTTCTTCGGCAGGTGCAGGACGGCCGTGACCATGGCGAGCGCGACCGCGCCGAGGGGCAGGTTGATGTAGAAGGACCAGCGCCAGCCCAGGTGGTCGGTGATGGTGCCGCCGACCAGCGGGCCGCCGATCATCGCCAGCGCCATGACGCCGGCCATCATGCCCTGGTACTTGCCGCGCTCGCGGGGCGGGATCAGGTCGCCGATGATCGCCATGACGCCGACCATCAGACCGCCGGCTCCCAGGCCCTGCACCGCGCGGAAGCCGATGAGCTGGCCCATGTCCTGGGCCATGCCGCTGAGCGCGGAACCGATCAGGAAGATGACGATCGAGACGAGGAAGGAGCCCTTGCGCCCGTACATGTCGCCGACCTTGCCCCAGATGGGGGTGGAGGCGGCCGTGGCGAGGGTGTAGGCGGTGACCACCCAGGACAGGTGGTCCAGGCCGCCGAGCTCGCCGACGATCGTCGGCATGGCGGTGCCGATGATCATGTTGTCGAGCATGGCCAGCAGCATCGCGATCATGAGCGCCATCAGGACGACGCGTACGCTGCGCGGCTTCACCCCCTCCGCGAGGTCCGCCGTCTTCACCGTCTCGCCCATGTTCCACTCCCCGTGGCGCCCGCCACCTGCCGCTACCGCTACCGCTGTCGCTGCCGCACTGACACTTACTTGCCGCCCGGCTAGTTCATTACAATGGGGACGGTAGACCGGTAACTAGCCGGGCGTCAAGTAAGCAAATGGGGAGTGCCATGACCAGCAGCGGTCCGCAGCAGAGGCGCGGCGACACACGCCAGCGGATCCAGGACGTGGCGCTGGAGCTCTTCGCCGAGCAGGGGTACGAGAAGACCTCGCTGCGCGAGATCGCGGAGCGGCTGGGGGTCACGAAGGCGGCGCTGTACTACCACTTCAAGACCAAGGAAGAGATCCTGATCAGCATCTTCGACGATGTGACCCGGCCCATCGACGAGCTGATCACCTGGGCCGGCGGGCAGCCGCGCACCCTGGAGACCAAGCAGGAGGTGCTGCGGCGCTACAGCGAGGCGATGGCCGCCGGCGCCTCGCTGTACCGGTTCATGCAGGAGAACCAGGCGACGATGCGCGACCTCAGCATCGGCCGGACGGTCAAGGAGCGGCTGTTCGCCCTGGTCGAGCTGCTGCGTACCGAGGACGGCCCCAAGACCGACCAGGTCCGCTGCGTCAGCGCCCTGTTCACGCTGCACGCCGGGATGATGTTCCTCCAGCACGTGGAGGGCGATCCCGAGGAGACCCGGCTGGCCGCCCTCGAGGTCGCCACGGAGCTGATCACCCAGGCCCACCACCAGGAGTAGGCCGGAGCCGCCGGGATCACCGGCGGCGGCGCGTCTCCTTGGGCCGGTTCTCCTCGCTGGCCGGGTCGAGGATCGAGATGTCCGGCCGGTCCACGCCCTCGATCTTCCGGAAGCCGTCCCCGTCGCGGGTGTACCAGTCGATCTCGTGCCAGCCCCGGCCCGCGGGCGTGTCGAAGTCCGGGTCGTCGACGGTGCCCTCGTACTGCCGTACGGCGAGGGCGACCTGGCTCATCTCCCAGGCCGTTCCGTTGCCGGGCGTGGGCCAGTCCTTCTGCTTGCCCAGGCTGAAGTTGTTGCCGTGGGCGGCCGCCTGCTGGAACGCCTCCGCGATCCGTTCCGGCGTGTCCACCTTCATCGGCTTGCCGTCGGCACCGAACATGCCGTCCAGGATGATCGACAGCCGGGTGCCCTCACGGTCGCTGATGCCCGCCTTGACGTTGAGCATCCACCACGGCCCGCCCTGCAGGATGCCGTCGTAGGGCTTTCCGTTGTACGTGTGCGCCCCCGCGCCGTCCCCGCCCTGTTCGCGCAGCCACTTCGCCAGGTCGTCGGAGTGCTTGCCGTCGCTGTTCACGCCCAGCACCACGTGGTGCTTGGGCTTGTCGTCCCCCTTGTGCGGACAGCCCGACAGGCCCAGTGGGTCCACCCACGTCGTGGGGTCGTCCACGTACGTGAAGGCGTTCGGCGCCGGGACCAGGCCGAGCGGGTCCGGGGAGACGTAGCGGCCGGACTCGGGGTCGTAGTGCCGGTGGTGGTTGTAGTGCAGCCCGGACTCGGGGTCGAAGTACTGCCCCGGGAAGCGCAGCGGCGTGTACGCCGTGGCGTCGCGGTTCCAGGTGGTGGTGCCCCACAGCGTGGCCCGGGTCCGCCAGGCGATCTCGCCCCGCTCGTCGACGAGTTCGCGGGGCGTACCGACCAGGTCGGTGACGATCGCGAAGAACCGGCGGTCCACCTCGCCCTGGTCCAGCAGCCGCCGTTCGGTCTGGGCGACCGGCTTGAACCCGTCGTGGTCCCAGGTCAGGGCGATGGCCTCGGGCGAGCCGGGGGCGCCGGAGCGCTGCTCGCACAGCACGTCCCCGTCCCAGGTGAAGTCCACCTGCTCCACGACCGCTTCCGAGCCGTCGGGCGACAGCCGCTGCTTGGCGATCCGGCGGCCCAGCGGGTCGTAGCGGTAGCGCCAGCGGGTGCCGTCGGGGGTGGTGACCCCGACCAGCCGGTCCTCGGCGTCCCACGCGTACCGCCAGGTGTCGGGCCGGCGCGAGAGGCGGGTCTTCTGCCGCAGGACGACACGGCCCTGCGCGTCGTACTCGTAGCGGACCGATCCGGCCCGGCCGAGCCGGGTGCCGGTGTATTCACGGGGGCCGGTGGCGGCGTCCTCGCCCGGCCACAGGGCCTGCGTCTGGTTGCCGGCCTCGTCGTAGGCGTAGCGCTCGGTCCAGTTCGCGCCGCTCACGCCCGTGACACGGCCCTCGCGGCTGGTGTCGAAGGCCCGCGCGCCGGCCAGCCGGTCGCCGAGGGCGGCGAGCCTGCCGTCGGGGCGGTAGGTGTACGAGCGTTCCTGGACGGTCCGCTCCCCGGGGCCCCGGACGAGCTGGCCGGTCAGGCGGCCCAGGTCGTCGTAGGCGTGCTCGATGGTGAGCGCGTCGCCGATGCGGCGCCTGGTCTCGTGGCCCTCGGCGTCGAACTCGAAGGTGACGCGGTGCCCGGAGGCGTCGAGGTGGGCGGCCCGGCCGGTCGCGGGGTACTCCCAGGAGCTGACCGCGCCGGAGGGGGTGGTGCGGCGCACGCGCCGGCCCGTCACGTCGTACGCGAAGGCCGTGGCGCGGCCGTTCGTGGTCTCCCGCACGACCCGGCCGGACCCGTCGTACTCCCAGGTCAGTTCGGCGTCCGGGCCGGCGGCGTGGACCAGGCGGCCGGTGGTGTCGTGACGGAAGCGGGTGACCGCGCCCGCCGCGTCCCGGGTCACGACGCGGCCGGCGGCGTCGCGCTCGAAGCGGATCGTTTCGCCGAGGCCGTTGGTACGGGCGGTCAGCCGGCCCAGTGCGTCGTGCGCGTAGCCGAGGGTGCGGCCGTCGAAGTCCGTCTCGCCGGTGAGCCGGCCGGCCGCGTCGTACGTGTAGGTCCAGGTCAGGCCCTGCGGACCCACGACCTCGGTGAGGCGCAGCTCGCCGTCGTAGCCGAAGGTGTGGCGGGCGCCGCCGGGGGTGGTGCGGGCGGCGAGCAGGTCGAAGTGGGTGTACTCGTACCGGGTCCGGCCGCCGGCGGCGTCGGTGTGGACCAGGCAGTTGCCCTCGCCGTCGTACGTCCAGGACTGCTCGGAGCCGTCGGGGTCGATGCGGCGGGCGAGGTGGCCCTCCACCGTCCACTCCAGCTCGGTGGTGCGGCCCTGGCCGTCGGTGATGCGCACGGCCCGGCCGAACGCGTCGCGCTCGTAGTGGGTGACGCCGCCGCGCTGGTCGCGCACGGCGCGCGGCAGGCCCGCGGCGTCCACGCGCAGCAGGTCCTTGGGGCCGAGCTGGTCGCCGACGCCGGTGAGGTGGCCGGAGGCGTCGTGGGTGAGGCGGGTCGCGGTGCCGTCGGGCCGCAGGAACGCGGTGGGGTTGCCGCGCTCGTCGTACTCCTGGCGGTAGGTGGCGCCGTCGGGGCCGGTGACCGAGGTCATCTGGTGCAGCGCGTTGTACTCGACGACGGCGGTGGTGCCGTCCGGGTGGACGATGCGGACCAGGTTGCCGTGGGCGTCGTAGGTGTAGGTGGTGGTGCGGCCGAGCGCGTCGCTCCGGGCGACCAGGCGGTCGTAGGCGTCCCACTGGCTGTGGACGGTGTGCCCGAGCGGGTCGGTCTCGGCGACGATCTGCAGGTGCTCGTTGTAGTGGAAGACCTTGGTGGCGCCGGTGGCGTCGGTGTAGCGGTTGACGCGCGCGACGGGGTCGTAGGCGAAGGCGGCGGTGAGGAAGCCGTCCGGGCCGGTGGTGCGCACGACGCGGCCGGCGGTGTCGTAGGCGTAGTGGAACGTGGAGTCGTTGCGGTCGGTCCACGAGGTGATGCGGTCGGCGGCATCGTAGGTCAGGCGCAGCGCCCGGCCGGAGGAGTTGGTGATCGCGGCGAGGTTGCCGCGGCCGTCGTAGCCGTACGTCATGACGGTGACGGGGCCGTCCGGGCCGCGCACGGCGAGGGAGGCGATCCGCTCGTCGCGGGTGAGGGTCTGGACGGTGTAGCCGCCGCTGTGGGTGACGGCGGTGGGTGAGCCGTCGGAGGCGCGGGAGAAGGCGATCCGGTTCTCGTGGCGGTCCTCGATGGAGGTCAGCCAGTAGGCGGGGGACGCCTGGTAGGGGCTGCCGGTGAAGGCGCGGGTGAGGCCGGCCCGCACGTCGGTGACCGTGTACGTGGTCTGGTCCTCGTACGAGCCGCCGTGCGCGAGGGCCAGCCGCGGGCCCTCGACGGGCAGGACGGGTTCTCCGCCGGGCAGCGGCAGCCGCGGGTAGACCAGCACGGAGCCGTCCTCGCGCGCCCAGGTGGCGCCCCCGCCGACGGGGTCGAGCTCGATGCGCTCGTCGAGGGTGGAGGCCCAGCTGCGGCCGAACCAGCGGCCGTAGCGGTAGGCGGAGAGGTGGGTGCGGCGCAGGACCAGGGGCAGGGTGCCGGGGAGGGTGAGATCCGTGTGGGTCAGGATCATCTCGCCGGTGACGACGTCGACCGGGTCGCCCTCGCAGTGGGTGTCCTTCTCCGGGATGCTGTTGCGGCGGGTCTCGTCCTTGGCCTTGTTCAGGTCGTCGGGCTTCTTGTGGCCGCCGGGACCGTTCGGCTTCCCGCCGGGACGGCCGCTGCCGCCCGAACCGCCCCCGCCCTTGCCCTCCTTGGCGTCCTTCGCCTTGGCGCGGGCCAGGCGGGCGGCGAGGTCGTCGTCGTTGTTCTTGTGGTCGGTGGAGATCTGCTTGACGGCCTTGGGCAGGGTCTTGCCGACGTGGTCGCCGACCTGCTTCGTGGCCTTCATCAGGGCGGCGACGGCCTTGTCGGCGACCGGGTCGATGGCCTGCGCGATCGAATCACGGCCCCGGGTACGGCCGTGCGCGGTCTTGGCCTTGGTCAGCTTGGAGGTGGTCCTGCCGTGGATGTTGGTGCTGACCCCGGACAGCTTGCCGTGGGCTCGGTCGTGCTCGTCGTGGTCGATGAACAGGTCCGAGAGCCCGCTCCCGCCACCGCCACCGCCGCTGCCGCCGGCGGAGGCCAGGTTGAGGGACTCCTTGCCGGACTGGACACCGTCGTTGAAGCCGTCCTTGCCCGCCTGCTTGGTCTGGTCGACGTCGACCCCGTCCTGGAGGCCGATCGCCACCGCGCCGAGCTGGACGACGAGGTCGGCGGCCATCCCCTCCAGGGCGGCGACGGCCGGCTCCGTCATGGCCGCGACGATGAGTGCGACGGCCTCCTCGGCCGCCTCCGTGAGCAGCTTCAGGAGCTGCTTCTTCGTGAAGGCGATGGCGCCCGCGCCGAGCAGCGCGGACAGCCCGCCCGTCACCGGGATCAGCGCCATGGCCAGCCCCGTCTGGGCCGCGAGCAGGCCCAGTTCGGCCACGGCCTTGACCTTCATGGCCTCGATCGCCCCGGCCGCCATGTCCAGGGCACCCGCGATCGTCCGCGCCGCGGACACGATGTCCTTGAGGTGCTTGCCCTTGACGGTGTTCCAGTGCTCGCCGAGGGCCTTGATGGATTCGCCCTCGCCGGAGGACAGCAGCCGCGCGAAGTGGTTGTTGGCGAGCTGCCCGTCGTCCGCGAGGTCCTCGGCGAACTCCCGCAGGGCGTCCGCCATGTCGCGGTAGGCGTCCTCGTCGACGTTGGGCCAGTTCACCCCGACCAGATCCAGCAGAGTGTCAGCCCAGTCCGGAACCGTTATCGCCATGCCTCTGAAACCCCCGTGAGCACCGCGTCCAAAACGCCATTGGATCACATGGCTCAAAAGGTCGACCGGGACAGACCGTCACGCGGACCGTTACGCGGACCGCTACGCGGACGTGCGGGGGGATGGCGTACGCCCCGTCAGTCCCGCCCGAGGCGCCGCTCGTCGGGACGGATCGGGACGTCGTTGATGCTGGCCTCGCGGCGGCGCATCAGCCCGTCGTCGGCGAACTCCCACTGCTCGTTGCCGTGGCTGCGCCACCACTGGCCGTCGGCGTCGTGCCACTCGTACTCGAAGCGGACGGAGATCCGGTTGCCGGTGTACGACCACAGCTCCTTGCGCAGCCGGTAGTCCAGCTCCCGGTCCCACTTGTCGGCGAGGAACGCGCGGATCTCGGCGCGGCCGGTGAGGAAACGGTCGCGATTGCGCCAGACGGAATCCTCGGTGTAGGCGAGGGCGACCCGCTCGGGGTCGCGGCTGTTCCAGGCGTCCTCGGCGGCCTGGACCTTGATGCGGGCGGTCTCTTCGGTGAAGGGGGGCACGGGCGGGCGTACGGCATCGGTCACGGGAGACCTCCGGGGAGAAGGGGGCGAGAACGCTCGTTCTCCATCACCTTAGAGAACGATCGTTCTCACGGCAAGGGCATCTCGGTTACGCTGCCTGCATGGACGACGAAGAGGCCCGTACCCGGCTGCTGGACACGGCGGAGGAGCTGTTCTACGCCGAGGGCATCCAGGCCGTCGGCATGGACCGCATCCGCGCCGGGTCGGGGGTGCCCCTCAAGCGGCTGTACCGCCTCTTCCCGGCGAAGGACACGCTGGTCACGGCGTACCTGGAGCGGCGCGACCGGCGCTGGCTCGGCTCCCTGCGGGAGGCGGTGACCGGGGCGGAGCGGCCGGTCCTCGCGGTCTTCGACTGGCTGGCGGACTGGTTCGCGGAGCCGGACTTCCGGGGCTGCGCGTTCCTCAACGCGTACGGCGAACTGGGCGCCGGCGGCCCGGAGCCGGTCCTGGGCGTCGTCCACCGCCACAAGGCGGAGCTGCACGCCCTGCTGGCCGGCCTGCCCGGCTCCTCGCCGGCCCTGGCGGACGACCTGCTGATCCTGGTCGAGGGCGCGACGACGGTGGCCGCCCTCACCCCCGGACCGGCGCCGGCCCTGCGGGCCCGGGAGATGGCGGCGCGCCTGCTGTCCCCTACGGGTTGACGGTGCGCGGGAAGGTGATCTCCACGCGGCGGTTCTTCTTGCGGCCCTCTTCGGTGGTGTTGTCGGCGATCGGGTAGTCCTCGCTGTAGCCGCGGATGTCGAAGATCACGCCCGGGTCGGTGACGGTCTTGGCGAGCTCGGCCTGCACGGAGTCGGCCCGCTTCTTGGACAGCTCCTTGCCGTGCTCGTAACTGCCCTGGTCGTCGGTGAACCCGAACACCCGGACGCGGGTGGCCTTCTGCTGGTTGATCTCCTGGCCGATGGCCTGGATCCGGGCGGTGGCCTGGGCGTTGAGGATGGAACTGTCCTCAGGGAACAGCACCTCGGCCTGGAGCGCCATCATGACGCTCTGATTGGTCTCCTGCCGGCGCTGCTCGCCGCCGAGGTCCTCGACGACCTCGGCGATGTCGAGCACCTTGGGCGGTGCGAGGGTGCCGCCCTGGGGGATCTTGAGGCCGGGCGAATTGGAGTCGATGGGCACGGGAGCGGATGCGGAGGGCTCGGTGCCGGGGGGCGCGGTCGGCTTCTCATCGGCGTTTGCGCTGGCCGCACCGACGAGGTGCGCCCCGGCGAAGACGAGCGCGGACGCCGCTATCACGGCGGCCGCGCGGTGGCGTTGGTGTTGGGTCCGTGTGGTCATGGGGTCACCCGGAGATTTTGATGGTGGCCGTGGCGAAGGTGGGGAGGCTGAACTCGACGTCGGTGGTGGTGGCGGGGGGTGCGGGGAACTGGGCGAAGAAGGGGACTGTTTTGCCACCCTCGATCGTGGCGAGACCTGTGGTGCACAGACACCGGCCATCCGTGTCACGCAGCACGTAGTAGCGCTTCTTGCCGGGCTTGTCGACCAAGGTGACGCCTGCGACCGAGGTGCCGCTGTCCTTGAGTTCGTTGCCACGCCACGGCGTGGTCTTCACATAGGTCTCACTGCCTGTGTTCTTCAACTGACCGTTGATGGTGAGAAATCCACCTGCATCGCGCTGAGCCGAGTTGATCGTGAGCACCATGCCGCTCTCACCATTCACCGTGGCGAGAACTTCAAGAGGTGCGGCGCTCTGGCCCCCGTTGGGAACGGGCTGCTGTGCACCCTGAGAGGCAGCGGAGCTCTTCTGCTGTTCCTTCGGCTTCGCCCCGTCACTGTCGCCGCCGCACCCGGCCAGCGAGAGGGTCAGCACGGTCGCCATCACTGCGACCGCTCCCCCGCGGACCTTCACCGTGTGCCGAATGCTCATGTACGCCGCTTCCTTGTCTCTCGTTCGCTGTCAGTCGACCAGTCGCACGCTGAAGAGCGCCCTGGCCAACGTGCTCCATGGTTTGGGTTTCAGGGGATCGAAGATGATGTCGTCGCCTTCCCTGCATACGATCTTCACGGGCCCAGGCTGCTGGGGAGTCTCACCTGGCGATGCCGATGGCGAGGGCGTCGGTGAGGGCGAACTTCCCGACACGGGACCAAGTCGGCAGAGCGGCACGATCTCGGCGGTGGCATTGGCCGTTCCGTGCATAGCACCTGTGCCGGGAACCACGGAGTCACCCACCGTGCGGTTCGTCTCCACCTCGACCGCGAAGCGAAGCGGACCCGGCTTGCAGGAGGAGGCCACAGCTTCGTTCCTCGCCGCGAATTCCTCCGCCGTCCTGCAGGCCCCCCTGGCGTCGAAGAGCCTTCCGTCAAGGACCCCCTTCCACTCCTCCGGCTTGAGCACGACCAGATCCAGGCCGGGAGCCAGGTTGTCTCTGGCTTCGCGAGCCGCCGCCAAGGCAGCTGCGTCTGCTGCACCTTGTGCGGTGCTACGCGTAACCGAGGCCTGACCAATCACAAAGAAAGCGAACGCGGCGAAGAGGAGTCCCGCGACCACCACGACGTAGATCGGGAAGGCCTGTCCCCGGTCCCCATAGCGTCGGCCAACGGTCACGACCCTGCTTTGATGTTGGTGACTGCCGTCTTGATCTTGTCCGTGATGGCTTCGCCGATACCCGTACCCACGATCGCCCCGATGATCACCACGACCACCAGGATGATCCCCAGGTATTCGAACGCGGTCTGGCCGCGATCCCCGCGACCCCGCCCTGCGTACCGCTTCCTCATCCTGGCCAGCGTGTTGTGTGACATGGGGGTTCCCTCCCGGGCCGGGGCCGGTTCCGATTTGCGGACGGTATGGCGGGCGGGTCCAAGGGTCCAAGGGTCCGTGGGCCCAATTGCGGACCCACTCCCCGCGGCGGCTACGCATGGCCCGGTGTCCCTCGGTGGGCGGTTCCCAGCCAGCGGGCTATCGCTTCGCTGCGCGCCGTCGCGTGGAGCTTCGCGAAGATGCGGTTGATGTGGTTCTTCACCGTCTTCTCGCTGATGAAGCACACGGCCGCGATCTGCTGGTTGCTCATCCCGGATGCGATGAGATCCATGATCTCCACCTCACGTGAACTCAACCCGAACGACGCTCGATTGGCGGGCTCGCCCTGGGATTGTGACACATAGCGTTGCGGCTGCGAAGAGTGCGTGCGGAGTTCGGCCAGGAGCGTGCTCGCTGCCGTCGTCGTGAAGTTCGCCCGTCCCTCCCGCACGTCGCGCACCGCCGCGATCAGCTGGTCCGGCGTGAATTCGCCATGGACCAGGTAGCCGCCCGCGCCCAGCCGCAGCGACTCGCGGACCACCTCCGGTTCGCGGCTGTACGTCAGCATCAGGACCGGCGCCAGCTGGGTCAGGTGGGGCAGGGCCGAGATGCCGTCGACGCCCGGCATGCGGACGTCGAGGAGGACCACGTCCGGGCGGTGCAGGCGGGCCAGGCGGAGGGCCTCGCGGCCGTCCGCCGCCACCGCCGTGACCACCAGGCCGGGGTGCGCCGACAGCAACGCCGCCAGGCCCGCCCGGACCACCGGGTTGTCGTCCGCGATCAGCACGCGCAGCGGTAGCAACGTCATGCCGTACCGCCCGCCGCCTGCGTCGCCAGCGCCGCCAGTGGGATGTCCACCCGGACCTCCGTGCCGACGCCGTCCGGGCCCGCCCCGAGGGTCAGCCGGCCGCCGGCGGCCTCGGCGCGCTCCCGCATGCCCAGGATGCCGAAGCGGCCGTCCCCGTCCGGCGCGAGCGCCACCGCGCCCAGGCCCCGGCCGTCGTCGCGGACCAGGAGCGTCAGGTGGTCGCCGTCTGCCGTCGCCGACACCGCCACCCGGCTCGCCCCCGCGTGGCGGCGGGTGTTCTCCAGGGCCTCCCCGACCACGCACGACAGCTCGCGGGCCACCGCCCCCGGGACCGGCGGCAGGCCCGCGTCCACCTCGACCTCCACCGCGAGGCCCGGGCCCGCTTCCGACGCGAAGGCCCCCGCCCTGCACCGGAGTTCGCCCGCCAGCGACACCACCGGCGCGTCCAGGTCCGCCCGCAGGTCGGCCAGGAGGTCGCGGGACTCCGCCGCGGCCCGCCGCGCGGCGCCCGCGATCAGGCGGGCCTGCGCGCGCAGCTCGCGCGGATCCGCCGTACCGCCCGCCGCCAGCGCCTCTGCGGCCAGCGCGACCCCGTGCAGGGTCTTGGAGACCGAGTCGTGCATCTCCCGCGCCAGCCGCGCCCGTTCCGCCGCGACCGCCTCCGCCACCGCCAGCCGGGCCCGGGTCTCGGTCAGCGCCCGGCCGGCCGTACCGAAGCGGAAGAGCAGCCCCCGCAGGCAGGCGCCGGCCGCGCCCGCGATCACGCACAGGCCGGGCAGGACCATCGCGCCGGTGACCGTGACCGGCGACGCGGCGTCCAGCGCGTACACGCCGGCCACCAGCACCGCCTGCGCCGCCGCGTACAGCGCCGAGCCGCGCCAGCCGTACACCAGCCCGGCCAGCAGCGGCGTGCACCCGCACACCAGCCCCAGCGGGGACTCCGGCGTCGCCGTGACCAGCAGCAGCGCGCTGAACCCCATGTCCACGGCCAGCGCCCAGCGGTGCCGCAGCAGCCGCGGCCCCCACCGTTCCCAGTCGCGGAACAGCACGTAGCTGAACATGAACGTCAGCAGGATCGCGGCGGACACCAGCCACAGCGGTCCGCCCGGCGCCGTACGGCCCAGCGCCACCGGGGCGCCCAGCGCGAGCATCGCCAGCCGGAAGCCGAACACCTGGCGGCACAGGGCCTGGAGGGCGTTCGCCTGGAGGGTCAGGGACTGGAGGGTCAGGGACGGGTCTCCCGGTCCCTGCGCCGGGTGGCGCAGGCGTCGCAGCGGCGCGGGGGCCGCCCGCACGGTGGCCGTCGTCATCGTCCTCACCCGCCCCCGAGGATCGCGCCGAAGTCGACGTTCGCGCCGTAGACGAACCCGCAGACCAGCAGGATCAGCGTGCCCGGCAGCATGAACATGGTCACCGCGAACGTCGCCTTCGGCACCGCCCGGGCCGCCCGCCGCCGCGCGTTCTGGGCGTCGGTACGGCGCATGTCCTCGGCGATGGCGATCAGCGTCTCCACGATCGGCGAGCCCAGCTCCTCGCCCTGCTGGAGGGCGGTGACGAACTGGGCGACCTGCTCGCTGTCGTTGCGGCGGCGCAGGTCGTCGAAGGCCTGGCGGCGGCTGACGCCCATGTCCATCTGCTGGAGGGTGATGCGGATCTCGTCCGCCCACGGCCCCTCGTACTTGCCCGCGACCCGCTCCAGCGCCTGCCGGAAGCCGAGCCCGGCGCTGACGACCACGGCGAGGACGTCGAGGAAGTCGGGCAGGGTGCGCTCGATGTGGTCGCGGCGGACCCGGATCGCCGACCAGAGGCCGACCTCGATCCAGAACAGCCCGAACGCCACCATCAGCAGCGCCGGCACCAGCTGCCCGTTGATCAGCATGGCGAACGCGCCGAGCGCGCCGAGCGCGCCGTAGACGGCGCGCCGGGCCGCGTACCGGTCGATGGTCAGACCGGCCGGGTTGCCGGCCATGTCGATCTGGCGGCGCTTGGCCGCGACCCGCTTGGACCCCATCAGGCGCAGGACGAGCGGCGCCCAGCGGATGCCCATGCGGTCGACGACCGAGCCGACGGCCGTGGTGCGGGTGGCGCCGACCTCCAGGGCGAGCGCCAGATCGGTGGGGAGTTCGGTGTCCGCGCGGTAGAGGCGGATGCCGTGGAAGACGCCGAACACGCACACCGCGACGGCGAGGGCGAGCAGGACGGCGATCGTGTCCGGGGTCAGGGTCATGTCCGGCGGCCTCTCAGACGTCGATCTTCGACAGGCGGCGGATGAGGACGAAGCCGAGCGTGAACAGGCCGAGCGCGATCAGGACGGCGGTCTGGCCGACGAAGGCACCGGTCATCCGGTCCAGCGCGCCCGGCATCATCGCGTCCACCAGCAGCAGCGAGCCCAGTCCGATGGCGGGGACGAGGTACGCCGTCACCGTCACCTGGGAGAGCTGCGTGCGGATCTCGCGCCGGGTCTCCTTGCGCTGCTCCAGGGTGACCGTGAGGTTGCGCAGGCTGCCGACGATCGCGCCGCCCGCCCGTGCGGACAGCACGAGGGTGGAGACGAGCACGACGAGTTCGCGCGAGGGCAGCCGCTCGGCGAGCTCGCCCAGCGCCTCCTCGATGGAGTGGCCGACCGCCAGCCGGTCGGCGACCCGCGACAGCTCCTCGCCCGCCGGTGCCTCCAGCTCCTCGGCGGCCATCCCGATGGCCGTACGCAGGGCCAGGCCGGCCTGGGTGGCGTTGGCCAGGATCCGGGCGAGCTCGGGGAGCTGGTTGATGAACCGCTCGGTGCGGCGCACGCGCTGCCAGGTCAGGAAGGCATTGGCGGCCCACAGACCGATGAGCCCGGCCACCGGGCCGAAGAACGGGGCCAGGAAGGAGGCCGCGAGCAGCCAGACGCCGGCGATGCCCGCGAGCATGTAGACGAAGAACTCGCCGGGCGTGAGGTCCAGGCCGGTCGTGGCCAGCTTCCGTTCGATGAACCGGCCCGCGCGGGTCCGGCGCAGCCGCCGGTCGACGGCGTGGAAGCGGCGCCGGCGCCCGGCGGGCGCGGGGGCGCCGGACGCGGAGAGGCGCTCGATGAGGGCGGCGCGCTGGGCGCGGCCGGCGGCGTACGCGTGGGTGCCGGCGACGACGAGCAGGCAGGCGAGCAGGGTGGCGCCGAGGGTGAGGAGCACGAGGGGGTTCACAGGATCGTCCCCCTGTGCGTTCCGGTCGCCGTGGTGCGGGTCGTGAGCTGGTCGTCGGACAGGGCGACCCCGAAGGCCGGGGGGACCGGCTGGTTGTACATGTAGAGGCGGTCGGCGATCCGGCGCGGCACCGGGTAGTGGTCGAAGGAGCCGTGGACGCGGCCGTCGGGTCCCATGGGGCTGGCCACGAAGCGGCAGACGGTGGTGATCCGGAACGGTTCGCGGCCGTGCGAGTCGAGGATGGAGATCTCGGTGACGCGGCGGGAGCCGTCGCCGAAGCGGGTCAGCTGGACGACGACGTTGACGGCGGAGTTGATCTGGTCCTGGAGGGCCTCGAAGGGGACCTCGACCTCCGACATGGACGCCAGGGTCTGCAGGCGCATCAGCGCGTCCTCGGCGCTGTTGGCGTGCACGGTGGCCAGGGAACCGTCGTGGCCGGTGGACATGGCCTGGAGCATGTCGAGCGTCTCGCCGCCGCGGACCTCGCCGACGATGATGCGGTCGGGGCGCATGCGCAGGGAGTTGCGGACGAGGTCGCGGATGGTGATGCGGCCCTTGCCCTCGACGTTGGCGGGGCGGGACTCCAGGCGGATGACGTGGGCCTGCTGGAGCTGGAGTTCGGCCGAGTCCTCGATGGTGATGATGCGTTCGCCCTCCGGGATGAGGCCGGAGAGGGCGTTGAGGAGGGTGGTCTTGCCGGTGCCGGTGGCGCCGGAGACGATCACGTTCATCTTCGCCTGGACCAGGCCCGACAGCAGGAGCAGCATCTGCTCGTCGAGGGAGCCGAGGGCGATCATCTCGTGGAGGGTGAAGGCGCGCGGGAACCGGCGGATGGTGAGGGTGGCGCCGGTCAGCGACAGCGGCGGGATGATCACGTTGACGCGCTCGCCGCTGGGGAGGCGGGCGTCGACCATCGGATTGGCCTCGTCCACGCGGCGGTTGACGGTGGAGACGATGCGCTCGATGGTCTGCATCAGCTGGTCGTGGGAGGCGAAGCGGAGGGGGAGCTGCTCGACGCGGCCGCCGCGTTCGACGTAGATGTGGTCAGGGCCGTTGACCATGATCTCGGAGATCGAGGCGTCCTCGAGGAGTGGTTCGAGCACGCCGAGGCCGAGTGCCTCGTCGACGACGCGGCGGATGAGCTGGCCGCGTTCGGTGGTGGACAGGACCGGACCCTCGCGGCTGATGATGTGCCCGAGTACGCGCTCCAGCCGGGCGCGGCGCTCGGCGGGCGCGAGCGCGGACATCTCGGCGAGGTCGATCTCCTCCAGCAGCTTGGCGCGGTAGGACGATACGAGGCGGCCGTCCTCGCGGGGGCTGTGGCGGTCGTCGGGCGTGCCGACCCGGGAACGCAGGCTCACGGGCGGGCCTCCTTGGGGTCGTCGTTGGGCATCACGGCGGTACGGGTGGCCACGTGGCCGTCGAGGCCGGGCAGGACCGAGGGCACCCGGACGGTGACGGTGGCCGTGATGGCGTCCCCGCCGGGCGGCACGTCCACGGTGGCGTCGTCGGCGAGCCAGTCGCTGAGGGCCGCCTTGCCGGCCTCGACCCCGCCCTCGCCGTCGCGGGCCTGGACGCGGGCGGCGGTGCGGGCGGCGGTGCCGGCCTGTTCCTCGGCGTAGGCGACGACCCCGAGCTGGATGCCGGCGAGGGCGACGAAGAGGAGGATCGGGACGAAGGCGATGTATTCGATGGCGACCTGGCCTCGGTCGCGTGGGCCGGTCGGGGTGCGGTGGGGGGCCCTGCGGGCGGCTCCTTCCCCACCCCGCCCCTTCCCGTATCCGGGGCTCCGCCCCGGACCTCCCCCAGCTACCGCTGGGGGTACCCCCAGCGCCTCAAACGCCGGCGGGGCTGGGGTGGATGCCGACGGAGCCGGGGCGGGTGCTGGCACGGCAGAGGCGGGTGCCGACGGGTCTGAGGTGGGGCGCGGCGGCGTCGGTCGGGCGGCCATCAGTTGGTCTCCCGTTCCATCGGGGATCCGGCCGTGCCCGTGATCGTGAGGTCCAGGTCGAGCATGCCCGGGTAGATGATCGGCAGCGTCAGGTCCACCGTGGCCTTGTAGACCCCGTTCGCCACCGGGCCGCAGAGCGCCTTGGGGTTCCACGAGTCGCCGACGTGTTCCACGGCGGCCGCCTGGCACGCACCGTCGCCCTTGACCGCGCCCGCCCTCGCCGCCTCGTCCGCCGCGTTGCCCGCCAGCGAGAACGCGTAGCCGATCAGGACGCCCTCCCACACCGCCGCGACCAGCAGCAGGATCAGCGGGACCGTGCCCACGAACTCCACCGCCACCTGGCCGCGGTCCCCGCCCGCCGCCCGGCGTCCGGGGCGGATCACCGGGGGTCCTTGCGGCGGCGCAGGCCCAGGGTGGTGCGGGCGGTGCGGTCGGCGCCGCGCCGGCGGGCCACCGGGCCCGGGACGCGCAGGGCCAGGGTGGTGCCCGGGGTGCTGCCGGACGTGCCGGGGGCCGCGGTGTCGGGGGTGGCCAGCAGGCCCAGTTCGCCCGCCAGCGTCCACAGGGCCTGCTTGACGGCGGAACGGTTGTCGAGGTCCTGGACGCGGCCCGCGTCGACGACCGCCTGGAGTTCCTTGAACGCCGCCGGGACCGGGGTCCGCGCCACCCGCGCCTTGGTGATCTTCTCGATCAGCGCGGGCTGGATCTCGGTGTGCTTGGACCAGCGGTTGACGACCATCGCGGTGTCCTCGGCCTTGCGCACCTGGAGCCGCTCCCACATCCGCACCATCCGCTTGGCCGCCCGGACCGCCACCACGTCCGGCGTGGTGACCAGCACCGCGACGTCGGCCATCTCCACCGCCGAGGCGTTCGCGCCCGTCAGCTGCGTGCCGCAGTCGATGACGACCAGCTCGTAGCGGCTGCGCAGCGCCGTCACGATGGTCCGTGCCGCCCGGTCGTCGACCTCCTCGCCGCGCTCGCCCTCCGCCGGCGCCAGCAGCAGCGCGATCCCCGTCCCGTGCTCGAAGACGGCGTCGCCCAGCACCCGCGGGGAGATGTCCTGGATGCCGGCGAGGTCCGCGATCGAGCGGCGGAACTGCACGTCCAGGTACGAGCCCACGTCGCCCGCCTGGAGGTCCATGTCGACCAGGGCCGTGCGCCGCCCCGACGCGGCCGCCGCCAGCGCGAACTGGACGGCCGTGAGGGTGGTGCCGACCCCGCCCTTGGCTCCGGTCACCGTGACCACGCTGCCGCCGGGCCCGGTGAAGACCTCCGCGCCCCGCCCCAGGTGCCGCCGTACGCCCACCGACCACTGGGCCGCGGCCTGGACGCGGGCGGCGAGTTCCTCGTACGACAGGGGCAGCCCGATGACGCCGCGCGCGCCGGAGTCCATGGCGGCCGCGAACAGTCCGGGCCCGGCGTCGGAGGTGACGAGGACGACGCCCACCGCCGGGAAGCGCAGGGCGACCTCGCGGATCAGGTCGAGCGCGGGGACCGGCCCGATGCGCTCGTGGACCAGGACCACCTCGGGCAGCTCGTCGAGGGATTCGGCGGCCAGCCGGCCCAGGGTGTCCAGCAGGGTGGTGGAGTCGGGGACGGGGGCGGCCGGTTCGGCGTCGGGCAGCTGGCCGATCAGGGTCACCAGGGAGCGGGCGGCGTCCGCCTCGCCGGCCGCCGGGAGGATTCGGGTCGTCATCCGGGCCTCACTTGTCCCCGTCGAGGGTGTACGTGCGCTCGTTCGGGGCGGGCTGCCGGCCCTCGCCGCCCGGTGCCACCAGGGCCAGCCGGACGTGTTCGGCGAAGGACTCGGCGTACGCCACGCGCTGGGTGTCCTTGGTGTCGAGGGCGAACGTGATCGGCACGGCCTCGTCCGGGCCCTTGCGGTCGCCGCTGGTCTTCTCCACGGGAGTGAGCTGGCCGACGCCGATCACCCGGGCGTTGGCCACGATGATCACCGACCGGTCGGGGTCGGTCTCCTTGGCGCCCTGGAAGGTGGCGATGATGTTGACCCGGGCACCGGGGGTGATCTTTCCGGCGACGCCCGTGGCCGCGTCGATCATGATGGCCATCTCCTGCTCGCCGGGCTGGAGCGTGGGCCGGTCCACGAGCATGTCGCTCTGGAGCAGGCTGCCCTTCTTCAGCGGCACGAGCGTGGTCTTCTCGCGCAGGGCCGCCAGGTCGGTGACGGCGTTCGGCGGCAGCCACCGCTGGGGGATCCTGACCTCGTCGAAGTCGGCCGCCTTCAGCGGGGCGTACGGCGCTATGCCGTTCTTGACCTCGTACGCCACCACTTCCCGCCCGACCTTCGCGTTGACGTCGCCGATGACCGACAGGACGCCGGCGAACGCCGCCAGGGCGCACAGGACCGACAGGAGCAGCAGGATGACGCCGCGGCGCTGGCGTGAGTTCATGGGCCGTACTACCTCGTCGTTCGGGGGTCGGGCGGTGCGGTCTGTCCGTCGGGGTCAGAGGTCGGGGGCGAGATGAAGGGTCAGGGTCGGAGGCCAGGGTCGGAGGCCAGGGTCAGGAAGCGGCGGCCGCGGGCGCCGGTGCGCCCGGGGCCGCCGGTGACTGCCGCGCCGCGCAGAAGCCGCAGCGGTCGCCGATGAGTTCGAGCCCGCACCAGCGGCACCGTTCCCGGCGGACGGAGGCGACGAGCTGGTAGAGGACCGTCAGGTCCGGGATGGCGGCGGCGAACTCGACGAGTCTGCCGGTGGCCCACCAGGAGGCGGAGTCGTCCGGCAGCGGGTTCTCCAGGACGCCCTGGACCTGCCAGGCGCCGGCCAGTTCGGCGGTGACCCAGTCGGAGGTGAGCTGGCCGCGCGCGAAGGTGAGGTGGGTGGCGAAGCCGGGTCCGGGCGGCAGCTGGGCCGCCGGGGTGCCCAGCTTGGCGAGGTGCGGCGTCGGATGGGCCAGTACGGCGAACAGCGCGCCCGGTGACCAGGACCGGGCGTGGGCGCGCAGGCCCACGGGCACCCGGTCGAGCTTGGCGACCGAGCCCAGCAGGGCGCCGGCGTAGACGTAGTGGGAGAGCAGCCGGGCGGCGGAGGCGATGACGCCGGGGCTGAAGTCGCAGACGGTGAGCTGGCGTAACTGACGTACCAGCAGGGCGGTGCCCAACGGGGGCAGATCGGTCTCCAGGAGGGCGATCCGGTCGCTCTCCAGGAGGGACCGTACGGTGTGCAGCCGGCGCGCGGTGGCGGGCGGCAGCCAGCTGGGGACGACGGTGACCACGTGCCCGTACCGCTCCAGCAGGGTGGCGGTCTCGGCGAGCGAGCCCGCCAGGTCGGTCCGGTCGGGGCCGGTGAGCACGGCGGCGGCCGGCGTGTGCCGGTCGGGGGCGGGCAGCACCAGATCGGCGCTGGTGACAGCGATGGCGGTCGGCACGCGAATTCCCCCGTTCACCCCTTGCGCCACGGACGTTTCGCGTCGCCGCCACGTACACGCACCCGCTGCGCGACCGCGAACGATCGACGCTCTCCCCTCCTGCCCCAGCACCATATCCACGTCATCGCCGGTCGGGCAGGGCCTTGTCGATTCCTGTGGGTGCCCATGCGATCACAGGGTGCGGAGAACCCGCGGGAAATGCGGACAACGCAGACAACGCAGATCCGGAGATCAGTCATTTCCAGCCACTTTGCGAAGACTCTTGACAGACGGATTGGTCTGGACCAACTTGGGCGCGGGGTCCCCCACTTCACTTCCCCACCTCCCACGCCCCTACCCGTCGCCCCGCGTCCCACTCACCACGAAATCCCCAACTCCCCCCACCGGAGCCCTTCGTGAATCGCATACGCTCCCTCGCCCTGCTGGGCGCCGCCACTCTCACCGCCACCGGACTGACCGCCCTGACCGCCGGCACGGCGCGGGCGGCCGACGTCGATGTCGCCCGCAACGGCGGATTCGAGTCGGGTCTGTCGAACTGGAGCTGCACGGCCGGCAGCGGCGCCGCCGTCGCCGGCCCGGTGTTCGCCGGAGCGGGCGCCCTCAAGGCCACCCCGGCCGGGTCCGACAACGCCCGGTGCAGCCAGACCGTCACGGTCAAGCCGAACTCCACGTACACGCTGAGCACGCAGGTCCAGGGCAGTTACGTCTATCTCGGCGCGAGCGGCACCGGCACCCAGGACGTCTCCACCTGGACCCCGGGCAGCGGCGGCGGCTGGCAGAAGCTGTCCACCACCTTCACCACCGGCCCCTCCACCACCCAGGTCACCGTCTACACCCACGGCTGGTACGGGCAGCCCGCCTACCACGTGGACGCCTTCTCCGTCTTCGGCCCGGACGGCGGCGGGGGCACCGACCCCGGCCCCTCGGTCCCGGGCGCGCCGTCCGGACTCGCGGTTTCCGGCCAGAGCCCGAACGCGCTCACCCTTTCGTGGAACGCGGTCAGCGGAGCGGACGGATATTACGTCCACCGGGACGGCGCGCGGGTCGCCACCGTCTCCGGGACCACCGCCACGCTCGGCGGACTGACCCCCGACACGGCCTACTCCTTCCAGGTGAGCGCGTACAACCAGGCGGGTGAAGGCCCCCGTTCGGCCCCCGTGCCGGGCCGGACCACCGGTGGCGGCGGCGATCCCGGCAACCCGGCCGTGCCCCGGCACGCGGTCACCGGCTACTGGCAGAACTTCAACAACGGCGCGACCGTCCAGAAGCTCTCCGAGGTCCAGGCCCAGTACGACATCATCGCCGTCTCCTTCGCCGACGCCACCGCCACGCCCGGCGCGATCGCCTTCAACCTCGACTCGGCGGGCCTCGGCGGCTACACGGTGGCCCAGTTCAAGGCCGACATCGCCGCGAAGAAGGCGGCGGGCAAGTCGGTCGTCCTGTCGATCGGCGGCGAGCGGGGGACCATCACGGTCAACGACGCGGCCTCGGCGAACAACCTCGCCGATTCGGCGTACGCGCTGATGCAGGAGTACGGCTTCAACGGCATCGACATCGACCTGGAGAACGGCCTCAACGCCACCTACATGACCCAGGCGCTGCGCTCGCTGTCCCAGAAGGCGGGCCCCTCGCTGGTCCTGACGATGGCTCCGCAGACGATCGACATGCAGTCGACGTCGAACGCCTACTTCCAGACGGCGCTGAACGTCAAGGACATCCTCACCGTCGTCAATATGCAGTACTACAACAGCGGCTCGATGCTGGGCTGCGACGGCAAGGTCTACTCGCAGGGCTCGGTCGACTTCCTCACGGCCCTGGCCTGCATCCAGCTGGAGGGCGGCCTGGCCCCGTCCCAGGTGGGCCTGGGCGTCCCGGCCTCGCCCAGCGGGGCGGGCAGCGGCTACGTGTCGCCGGCCGTGGTGAACAACGCCCTGGACTGCCTCACCCGCGGCACGAACTGCGGATCCTTCAAGCCGTCGAAGACCTACCCGGGGCTGCGCGGCGCGATGACCTGGTCGACGAACTGGGACGCGAAGGCCGGCAACGCGTGGTCCAACGCGGTGGGTCCGCACGTGCACAACCTGCCGTAGCGGGTACGTGTGGGGGTGGCCGGTTCGGACCTCTTGACCGGGCCATGTCAGAAGCGCACGCTGTGCGCGTCCGCACGGCTACCCCCACACTCCACACCCAGGAGATCGCATGCGGCTACGCACTCGCAGGAGGACCGCCACCGTCGCGGCCCTGCTGGCGCTCGCCCTCGGCGCACCCGCCTACGGTATGAGCGCGACGGCCTCATCGCCGCCCACCCCGTCCACCGCGACCCAGGACGAGGCCATCGTCCAGTACGAGATCCACGGCCCCTCGACCCCTGCCGACCGCACCGCGCTCCTCGCCCACGGCGTCTCCGTCGACGAGGTGGACGACCACGCGGTCGTGGTCAGCGCCGACACCATGCAGGCGAAGAAGCTGCGCTCGCTCGGCTACAAGCTGGAAGCCCTCCCCGGCCCGCCCGACCGGTCGCTGCCGGGCCTGACGGCGGCGCCCATGGACTTCCCCTCGGCCGACTCCCGCTACCACAACTTCGCCGAGATGATGACCGAGATCGACCAGCGCATCGCGCAGTACCCGGCCATCATGAGCAAGAAGGTGATCGGCAAGTCGTACCAGGGCCGCGACCTGGTCGCGATCAAGATCAGTGACAACGTGGCGACCGACGAGAACGAGCCGGAGGTGCTGTTCACGCACCACCAGCACGCCCGCGAGCACCTCACCGTCGAGATGGCGCTGTACCTGCTCAAGGAGTTCGGCTCGAAGTACGGCTCGGAGTCGCGCATCACCAACGCCGTCAACGGCCGCGAGATCTGGATCATCCCGGACCTCAACCCCGACGGCGGCGAGTACGACATCGCCACCGGCTCCTACCGCTCCTGGCGCAAGAACCGCCAGCCCAACGCCGGTTCCTCGTACGTCGGCACGGACGAGAACCGCAACTGGAACTACAAGTGGGGCTGCTGCGGCGGCTCCAGCGGCAGCAAGAGCTCCGAGACCTACCGCGGTCCCGCCGCCGAGTCGGCGCCCGAGGTCAAGGCCGTCTCGGACTTCGTCCGCGGCCGGGTGGTCGGCGGCAAGCAGCAGATCAAGGCCGCGATCGACTTCCACACGTACAGCGAGCTCGTGCTGTGGCCGTACGGCTGGACCTACAACGACACCGCGCCCGGCCTGACGGCCGACGACCTGGCGGCCTTCAAGAAGATCGGCCAGAACATGGCCGCGAGCAACGGCTACACCCCGGAGCAGGCGAGCGACCTCTACATCACCGACGGCACGATCGACGACTGGCTGTGGGGCGACCAGAAGATCTTCGGGTACACCTTCGAGATGTACCCGAGGAGCGGCGGCGGGGGCTTCTACCCGCCCGACGAGGTGATCGACCGCGAGACCGCGCGCAACAAGGACGCGGTGCTCCAGCTGCTGGAGAACGCCGACTGCATGTACCGCTCCATCGGCAAGGAGGCGCAGTACTGCACGACGCCGTGACCCGCTGATCCGCTCTTCGGCTGAGCGGGTCCGCTGGTACGTGCCACGGGGCGCCCCACCGCCAGGGGGGCGCCCCTCGCGCGTCACCCCAGGACGGCGAGCGCGTCGATCTCGACGAGCAGACCGGCGGGCAGCCCGACGTACACGGTCGTCCGGGCCGCCGGCGCCTGCTTCAGGCCCTGCTCCGCGAAGTAGGCGTCGTAGATCTCGTTCATCTCCGCGAAGTGACCGGTGTCGGTGAGGTACACGCGGATCATCATCACGTCGTCCCAGCCGGCCCCGCCCGCCTCGAGCACCGCGCGGACGTTCTCCAGCGTCTGGAGCGTCTGCTCGCGCAGGGTGGGCCCGGCGGGCGTGGGCGGCCGGCCCGGGACGGCGGGCAGGAAGCCGACCTGGCCGGCGACCTGGAGGAGGTTGCCCTTGCGCACGCCGTGCGAGAAGGCGGCGGGCGGGGCGGTGTGGGTGGCGGGGGTGATGGCGGTCTTCTCGGTGCCGCTCGTGTCGGTCACGCGCCGTCCTCTCCTGAGTAGTCCTCACTGATGGCATCGGCGGTGCGCCGTACCAGGGGCAGCAGTCCGAGCAGTTCCTCGCCGCTGACGACCACACTCGGCGCGGAGAGCGACATCGCGGCGGCGACCCGCCCGCCGGGGCCGCGCACGGGCGCACCGACGCAGTTGATGCTCTCCTCGTGCCCGCCGAGGTCGGTGGCCCAGCCCCGCTCGCGCACGAGGTCCAGCTCGTGCAGGAAGGCCTCGGCGCCGGGGGTCGAGCGGGCGGTGTAGCGCGGGTAGTCGATCCGGGCGGCCAGCGCCCGGCGCTCGGCCTCCGGCAGGTCGGCCAGCAGCACCTTGGCGACGGCGGCGACCGTGAGCGGGACGGGCTTGCCGATACGGCTGTACATCCGTACCGGATAGCGGCTGTCGACCTTGTCGACGTAGAGGACCTCGTCGTCCTGGTGCAGGGCGAGGTGCACGGTGTGGCCGGTGGCCTGGTTGAGGGCCACGAGGTGCGGGTGGGCGATCTCGCGCAGGTCCAGGCCCTCGACGGCCTCGGCGGCCAGCGTGAAGAGCCGGGAACCCAGCCGGTAGCGGCCGTCGTTCTGCCGGTAGACGAACCCGTGCTCGTCGAGCGTGCGCAGCAGGCGCAGGGCGGTGCTCTTGTGCACGTCGAGGGCGCCGGCCACCTCGCCGAGCCCGGCGGCGCCGCGGGCGAGCAGCGGCAGGATGCGCAGGGCCCGGTCGAGCGACTGGCTCATGGCGGTCGGTCCCTTCCCGGCGGGCAGCGGTCGGCGTTGACCCGCCGTCACGCGGGATGTTAGACAGCGGCGAGCACCTCACGCAACGACCGTTGCACCCAGCGCAACGAGCGCGTCGCGTACGACCAGCGCACCACAGGAGGCACCCATGACCGGCGCAGCAGTACGGGACCTCGCCCGGGAACCCCTCGACCACCGCTTCAAGGGCCTGCCGCCGGACGCCGAGGCCGCCGCCCTCACGGTGGGCGAGCTCGCCGCCCAGCGCCGCAACCTCTTCACCGGCGGGTTCACCACCCCCGTGCTGACCCTGGACGCCGAGGCGCTGGAGCACAACCTGACCGCCCTGGGCACCTACGCGGCCCGCCACGGGCTCGCCTTCGCCCCGCACGGCAAGACCTGCATGGCCCCGCAGCTCTTCGAGCGCCAGCTGGCCCACGGCGCCTGGGGCATCACCGCCGCCGTCCCCCACCAGGCCCGCGTCTACCGCGCCTTCGGCATCCAGCGGATCTTCCTCGCCAACGAGCTGGTGGACACCGCCGCCCTGCACTGGGTGGCCGCCGAGCTCACCGCCGACCCCGGCCTCACCTTCGTCTGCTACGTCGACTCCGTGCGCGGGGTCCAGCTCATGGACCGGGCCCTGGCCGGCCGCACCACCCGCCCGCTCGACGTCGTCGTGGAGCTCGGCGCCGGCGAGGGCGCCCGTACGGGAGCCCGTACGGAGGAGGACTGCCGGGCCGTCGCGGACGCCGTCGCCGCCACCACCACCCTCCGGCTCGTCGGCGTGGCCGGCTACGAGGCGGAGGTGCCCGACGCCGACCCCGACCGGGTGGCCGCCTGGCTGCGCCGGCTCACCGCGCTCGCCGTCGAGTTCGACAAGGACGGCCGCTTCGCCGACGTACCGGAGATCGTCGTCAGCGCGGGCGGCAGCGCCTGGTTCGACTCCGTGGCCGAGGTCTTCGCCGAACTCCCGCGGCTGTCCCGCCCGGTGCTCAAGCTGCTGCGCTCGGGCGCGTACGTCTCCCACGACCACGGCTGGTACACCCGGCTCACCCCCTTCAACCGGGTCCCCGAGGAGGGCGGGCTGCGCCCGGCGTTCCGGCTGTGGACCCAGGTGGTCTCCCGGCCCTCCCCCACCCAGGCCTTCGTCAACGCCGGCAAGCGGGACATCGCCTACGACCTCGGGCTCCCCGAGGCCGAGCTGGTGCGCGACGCCCAGGGCGGCACCGAGCGCCCGGCGACCGGCGTGCGCGTGGTCAAGCTCTCCGACCAGCACGCCTGGCTGGAGACCGAGCCCGGCACGGCCCTGGAGGTCGGCGACTGGGTGGCGCTCGACATGTCCCACCCCTGCACCATCTTCGAGAAGTGGCCGCTGATCCCCGTCGTCGACGCCGACGGCACCGTCGGCGACCTGATCCGTACGTTCTTCTAGCCGCCGTGGACCTGGTCGTACGCGGGGCCCGTGTCCTCGACGGCACCGGCGGCCCCGCGTACACCGCCGACGTCGCCGTCCACGACGGCCGCATCGTGGAGATCGGCCGGATCCGCGCGGGCGGCCGGCGCACCCTGGACGCCGACGGGCTCGCGCTGGCCCCCGGGTTCATCGACATGCACGCCCACAGCGACCTCGCGCTGCTGCGCGACCCCGACCACAGCGCGAAGGCCGCCCAGGGCGTCACCCTCGAAGTCCTGGGCCAGGACGGGCTGTCGTACGCGCCGGCCGACGAGCGCACCCTCGGCGAGGTCCGCACCGCCATCGCCGGCTGGAACGGGGACGGCGCGGACGTCGGGATGGACTGGCGGACCGTCGGGGAGTACCTGGACCGCCTCGACCGCGGCATCGCGGTCAACGCCGCCTACCTCGTCCCGCAGGGCACCGTCCGCGCCCAGGTCGTGGGCTGGACCGACCGCCCGGCCACCGCCGCCGAAGTCGACCGGATGCGGGAGCTCGTCGCCGAGGGCCTGCGCCAGGGCGCCGTCGGCATGTCCTCGGGGCTGACCTACACCCCCGGCATGTACGCCGACGACGCCGAACTGACCGCGCTGTGCCGGGTCGTGGCCTCCTACGGCGGCTACTACTGCCCGCACCACCGCAGCTACGGCCGCGGCGCCCTGCGCGCCTACGCCGAGATGATCGAGCTGGCTCGCACGGCGGGCTGCGCCCTGCACCTGGCCCACGCCACCATGAACTTCGCCGAGAACGCGGGCCGGGGCGGCGAGCTGCTGACCCTCCTGGACCGGGCCCTGGCGGCCGGCGCGGACCTGACCTTCGACACCTATCCGTACACCGCCGGCTCCACCACGCTGGTGGCGCTGCTGCCGAGCTGGGCCGGCGAGGGCGGCCCCGACGCGGTCCTGGCCCGCCTCGCCGACCCCGCGAGCGCCGACCGGATCCGCCACGCGCTGGAGGTACAGGGCTCGGACGGCTGCCACGGGGTGCCGGTGGACTGGCGAGCGGTGGAGATCTCCGGCACCGGCGACCCGGCGCTGGCCCACCACGTGGGCCGGCGGCTGGACGGCTGGGAGAGCGCCCGCCGCCTGCTGATCGAGGACCGGCTGGCCACGACCGTCCTCCAGCACGTCGGCCACGAGGAGAACGTCCGCACGATCATGCGCCACCGGGCGCACACCGGCGGCTCCGACGGCATCCTGCGCGGCGCCAAACCGCACCCCCGCGCGTACGGCACCTTCCCGCACTACCTGGGCCACTACGTCCGCGAGTTGGGCGTGCTCACCCTGGAGGAGTGCGTGGCGCACCTGACCGGCCGCCCCGCCGCCCGCCTGCGGCTGCCCGACCGGGGCCTGCTCCGCCCCGGCTTCCGCGCCGACCTGGTCCTCTTCGACCCCCGCGAGATCGCGGCCGGTTCGACGTACGCACGCCCGCGCGCGCTGCCCGCCGGCATCCCGCACGTCCTGATCGACGGCCGCCCCGTCATCCGCGACGGGCGCCGCACGGACGTCCTGGCCGGCCGCTCCGTCCGCCGGACGCCCCTTGCGCCGCCCATACGATGAACACATGTCGGCCTTCGCCCCCGCGCTCCTGCTCTTCCTCGTCTTCTGCGTCAGCGTCCGCAAGGACCGCCGGCGCTTCCAGAACGCCGTCCTGCTCGGCCTGACGTTCATCCTCACCTCGCTGGCCCTGCTGTGGCAGGTGGCCAAACTGCCTTTCTGGCTGGCCCAGTTCGTCCTCGTGGCCGTCTTCGCGCTGCCCCTGTTCGGGGTCGTCGCCCTCGGCGTCTTCCTGATCGCCAACGGCGTCACGATGATCCGCAAGGAGGGCGGCCGGCCCGCCAACCTGCTCTCGATGCTCGCCGGTCTCGCCATCTTCGGGATGATCGGCCTGCTGATCGCCGTTCAGCTCTCCGGCTCCCTCGTCCTCGACGGCGTCGTCGCGGCGCTCACCCTGATCAGCGTCTACGTCTCGTTCGTCTTCCTGTGCTTCCTCGGCTACGCCTACCTCTACGGACGCATCCGGGTCCGCGGCGACGTCGACTTCGTCGTCGTGCTCGGCTCGGGCCTGATCGGCGGGGAGCGGGTGCCGCCGCTGCTGGCCTCCCGCCTGGAGAAGGGCCGGCAGATCTACGCCGCCCAGCTCGCCCGGGGCGGCCGGGTGCCGGTGCTGCTCACCTCCGGCGGCAAGGGCGAGGACGAGAAGCTGGCCGAGTCCCGTGCCATGGCCGACTGGCTGATCGCCCAGGGCGTCCCGGAGGAACACGTCCGCCTGGAGGACCGCTCCCGCACCACCGAGGAGAACCTCGCCTTCAGCCGCACGATCATGGCGGAGGCCGTCCCGGGCTACCGGTGCGTGGTCGTCACCAACAACTTCCACGCCTTCCGGGCCGCGATGATGGCCCGCAAGGCCGGGGTCGACGGCCAGGTCCTCGGCTCGCCCACCGCCCGCTACTTCTGGCCCAGCGCCACCATCCGCGAGTTCGTCGCCGTCTTCTGGGAGCACCGCGGGGTCAACCTGATCATCTGCGGCATCCTGGCCGCCTTCGGCGTACTGGTCGCCCTGCTGTCCCACTGAGCCGCCGCCGCGCTGAACCCCGGGCCGGGAACGGCCGGGGCCGCGGCTGCCCCCCGGCAGCCGCGGCCCCTCCGCCCCGTGGGGGTTCCGTACGGGCCGCTACACCCGCTGCCACAGCGCCGGCACGTTCGGCGGCTCCCAGCCCGTCTGCGCCTGGTGGCCCTGGAGGCAGCGGTAGCTGCCGCCGCCGTACGTCACGGTGTCGCCCGCGGCGTACACCGCGCCCGCCTTCCAGCTGCCGCCCGGCTCCGGCTCGGGGCCGGGGCCCGGGCCCGGGTCGGAGCCGGTGACCTTGAGCGTCAGCCCGTACGCGGACAGCAGCGGGTTCAGCGGCTGGAAGAAGGTGGTGCCGCCGCTGGAGCAGTTCCCCGAACCGCCCGAGGTCACGCCCTGGGCCTGGCTGCCGGAGATGTACGAGCCGCCGGAGTCCCCGGGCTCGGCGCACACCGTGGTGCGCGTGACGCCCGAGATCGTGCCCTCGGGGTAGGTGACGGAGGTGTTGTGCTGCTGGATCGTGCCGCAGTGCCACCCGGTGGTCGAGCCGGAGCGGCACACCGAGGCCCCGACGGGCTGCAGCACCGAGCCGGTGACCTGCACGCTCGCACCGCCGCTGCCCTTGACGTAGGGGGTGGCGGTCCAGGAGGAGTTCGCGGCCACCCACGCCATGTCGCTGCCCGGGAACACCGACGCCTGGAACGAGCCCTGCGCGACCCGGTTGAACCCGGTCGTCGTCGTCCCGGCCCGCCCGCAGTGCCCGGCGGTGGCGAAGCCCTGCGTGGTCCCGCGGGTCACCGGGAAGCCGACCGAGCAGCGGCCGCTGCCGTTCATGTAGTACGCGTCCCCGCCCCGCAGGTCGTACAGCGGACGCGGTGCCTCGGCCGTCCGCTCCACCCGTACCAGGCCGGCCGGCACCTTGGCGGCGGCCAGCAGCCGGGCCGCGGCGCCCGCCTCGGTCTCCTCCACCACCAGCACGTTCGCCCGCTGGTCGACGTAGCGGACCGGGGTCGCGGCGGTGGCGCCCGCGTCCAGGGCGGCCCTGGCGGCGTCCAGCGTGCCCAGCGCGTGCGGGACCACCTTCGCGAGCGCCCCGGCGGCGCGTATCGCGGCGGTGTCGGCGGCCCGGGTGGTGGCCACGGTCAGCGTCTGCGCCTGGTCGCCGTCCACCCAGGCCCCCGCGAAGGACCCGGCGAGGTCCGCCCGCAGCCGGGCGGCCGTGGCCCCGGCCGCGGCCTCGTTGGCCAGCCGCGCCCGGGCGCGGGCCGGGTCCAGGCCCAGGTCGCGCTGGAGGGCGGCGAGCAGCTCGGGCTGCGCGTCGGCGGTGCGCAGGGTGACGGCCGCGGACGGGGCGTCGCCGGCGGCCGCGGCGGCGGCGCTCGCGCCGGCCGTACCGGCCGTACCGGCGAGCAGCAGACCGGCGGCCGCGAGGGCGGTACACGCCGCGCGGGCGTGTCGCTTGAGCATGGGGGATCTCCTCGGTCGGAGGTTCGGTGGGGGTCTGCCGAAACCCTAGGAATCCCCGACCGGGGCGCGGGAGCTGCCAGTTGGCCCCTCCCTTCGCGTTATGGCCCCGCCACCCGTCCGGCCGACATGCGTTCATGCGCGGGCCGTCGCAGGATGGGGGCCTGGGGGCATCCGAGGGAGGTACGACATGGCCACTGAAGGCGACGAGCAGCAGCCCGGGGGCAAGGCCCGCCCGGCCAAGCTGTGGACCGGCGGGGAACGCGCCTACGACCCCGAGGACCTCGTCATGGCGACGGGCGCGGACCCGACTCCGGAGCGGGTGGAGAAGGCCCGGAAGCTGATCGAGAAGGAGGGGCCGCAGGTCATCGAGCGTTACCTGCCGTAGTACGCACGTACGGCCCCGGCCCCTCCGCGCGCCCGGGCGGAGGGGCCGGGGAGCGCGGTCGGGCCGCCGCTCAGCGGAAGCACTCGAACGGGATCGTGATGCTGTTGCTCCGGTCCCCGTTCTCCACGACCAGGAAGAACTTCTTGTCGCCCAGGGAGAAGCGGCCGCTGACCACCAGGGGGATCTTCGCCCCCCTCTCCAGGGTCCCGGAGGAGGGGCTGATCACCACCGCCGGCGCCTTCCGCCAGGCCGAGCGGGCCGGCAGCCTGCCGTTCACCGCCGGCTCCTCGGGGTAGCGGTACTCGGCCAGGACGGCGTGCGCCTTGAAGGAGGCCCGCCCGTTCGAGGGGGTGAGGTAGACGCCGGTACCGTCGTGGATCTTCGGCATACAGGTGATCATGAACCCGCCCGACTTCCCGGCCGGGCGGAAGGGGTCCAGCGGCCCGACGTCGTTGATGCCGCCCGGCAGCCCGTCCTCGTACGGCCAGACCTTGTCGCGCGGGGCCTTCAGGCCGTCCTTGTCCACCGTCCTGCCCGGGACCGGCAGGGTCCCCGGGAACTTGCCCCCGGGCGTCGCCGAGGGCCGGGCCGAGCCACCCCCCTGACCCGCACTGCCACCACCCGGGGCCGAGGTCCCGGACGCACGCGGCCCGGACCCTCCGGACGCCCCGCCTGACGCCCCTCCGGACGCCCCGCCCGGGGAACCCCCCGCCGCCGTCCCGCCCTCGCAACCCGCCACCGACAGCACCACCAGCGCCGCCACCGCCACGCCGGCCCTCACCCCACGTCGTCGCATGTCACCGAGTGTGAAGCCTGCCGACTGATCGACTCAAGGGAGGCGTCTGCGAAGCTGGAGCGTAAAAAACCTCACCCCGAGAAGGGACCGGACACCGCAATGCCCCAGGTCAAGCTGACCACCAACCATGGCGCCCTCGTGATCGACCTGAACGAGGAGAAGGCGCCGCTGACCGTCGCGAACTTCCTCTCGTACGTGCAGGCCGGGCACTACGACGGAACGATCTTCCACCGGGTCATCCCCGGTTTCATGAACCAGGGCGGCGGCTTCACCGCCGACATGAACCAGAAGCCGACCCAGGCGCCGGTGCAGAACGAGGCCACCAACGGCCTGAAGAACAAGAAGTACACGGTCGCGATGGCGCGCACGAGCGCCCCGCACTCCGCGACCTCGCAGTTCTTCATCAACACCGCGGACAACGCCTTCCTCGACTTCACCTCCGAGACGATGCAGGGCTTCGGCTACGCCGTCTTCGGCGCCGTCACCGAGGGCCAGGACGTCGTGGACTCCATCGCCGCCGTCAAGACCGGCCGCGCGGGCGGGCACGCCGACGTCCCCGTCGAGCCGGTCGTCATCGAGAAGGCCGAGCTCCTCTGAGCCGCTTCCTGAACCGCTGCCGCTGAGCGGGCCAGCGCTTCCGCGTGCGCGGCCCGGGCGTGGTCGAGTACGGCCGCGGCCCGGGCCGCCGCGCGCGCCGCGGGGTGCCAGCCCAGCAGGTGCCGCCACACCAGCGGCGCCCCGGCCAGCGGCCGGGTCACCAGCCCCGGGGTGGCGGGGAACGTCGCCCGGCACAGCCCGACGGCCCGCCCCACCTGCACCAGGTGCACGCAGGAGGCCGTATCCGTCTCGTACACGCAGGCGGGCGTGAACCCGGCCCGCACGCACGCCGCCGCGAAGCAGTCCCCGAAGCAGCCGTCGCCGGGTACGTCGGTCCACGCCTCCGCGGCCAGCTCCGCCAGCCCGATCTCCGCGCGCGGCGCCAACGGATGGTCCTCGGCGAGCATCACGAGCACCGGGTCCCGCGCCACCTCCAGCCACGCCAGCCGCCCCGGCTCGGGCGGCGCGCTCTCCCCGCACACCCCGACGAGCGCGAAGTCCAGCCGCCCCTCGGCGACCTGCCGGGCGATCTCCGTCTCCGACCACGCGGTGTACGTCGCCACCCCGGCCCCCGGCTCGCCGCGCGCGATCCGGTCGACGACCCCGCCCAGCAGCGGCCCGTGCGTCCCGCCGAGCCGGTACCCCTCGGTCCCCTGCCGCGCGAAGCGCACGGCCTCCTCCTGGAGCTCGCACAGCGCGGGCAGCACCACCCGGGCCCGCTCCACGACCAGCTCGCCGAGCGGGGTGGGCCGCACCCCGTCCCGGCCGCGCGTGAACAGCTCCCCGCCCAGCACCCGCTCGATCCGCTTCAGCTGCGCGCTGAGCGCCGGCTGGGCGAGCCCGAGGGCGGTGGCCGCCCTGGTCAGGCTTCCGGCGTCGGCGATGGCCCTGACCGTCTTGAGGTGCCTCAACTCCAAGTCCATCCCCCGAGCTTGGTCCAGACCTGCCCCCTCGCGCTACGGTCGGGAGCCAGAAGGAACGTGACGCCTGCCGGTCGTCCGTCGTTCACCCGGTATGCACTCCACCGACGTCGACTGGGACCACCCGACCGACCCGCGCCCCGGCTGGCAGCTCGACCACGTCCGCTCGTACGTCGAAACCGGCGGCACGGACGGCCACATCTGGCACGGCGTCCCCACCCTCCTCCTCACCACCGTGGGACGCGTCTCGGGCCGGGCGGTCCGCACCCCGCTCATCTACGGCGAGGACGAGGACCGCCTCCTGGTGGTCGCCTCCAACGGCGGCGCCCCCGAACACCCCGCGTGGTACCGCAACCTGCTGGCCTGCCCGGAGATCCGCGTCCAGGTCGGCGCGGAGGTCTGCGCGGCGAAGGCCCGCACGGCGACGCCGCAGGAGCGGGAGACGTACTGGGGCGTGATGACGGGCCTGTGGCCCCAGTACGACGAGTACCAGGAGCGCACGGACCGCGAGATCCCCCTGGTCATCATCGAGCGGACGCCCGCCCTGGCGGACTGAGCCGCCTGGCGGGCTAACAGGTGGGCCCGACGCCGTCGATCCGCCCGCCGAAGTCGCCCTGGTAGTCACGGCGCCAGTCGCCGTTGTGGACGGACCGCGTCTCCTTCGGCCCCCAGTTGATGAAGCACGCGTCGGTGCCCGCGACGAACGACCCGACGTGGTCGTGCAGCCCGGCCGGCATGTCCCGGTAACCGCTGTGCCGCGTCCACTCCCAGCTCTGGCCGCGGTAGTCCGCCTTGGAGTAGAAGCAGACCGAACCCCCGGGACAGGCCGGCACGGCGCCGGCCGCCGAGGCACTGGTGGGCATCAACAACGAGGTCAGCGAGACGGCGGCGGCGAACGCCAGGGAACGCAGCTTCATGGAAGCCTCCGTGGGGGGAGCGTCAGGGATGGCCCGACCGGGCCGAGACGCCGATCATGATCGCGAGCGTCCCGGTGGACATGCCAGCCCAGCACGCCGAGACCACCCGATCAGAGCAACTCCCCGCGCGGCGCCGCCAGCTCGAACCACACCACCTTCCCGATCCCGCACGCCCGCGGGTACGCCCCCACTCCCCCGCCAGCGCGGCGACGATCGCCAGCCCCCGCCCTCCCTCGTCCGCCGCCCGGGCGGCCCGGACCACGGGCAGCGCCCGGTTCGCGTCCAGCACCTCCACCCGCAGCCGGTCGTCCGCCCACGCGGCCCGCATCCACACCTCCCGGCCGGGTGGCACCCGGGCGTGCCGGGTGGCGTTCGCCATCAGCTCGCTGAGCAGCAGCACCGCCGTGTCCACGGTCTCCTCTGCGGTCCGCAGCCTCCCGCGCCGGGTAAGGGCCGCACGAGCAACGGCACCGGGGGTGCTGTCCGTTGTACCCAGGCGGTACCCGGGGAGGACAGGCGCGATGAACGAGGCGTGGCGGTATTGCGGCAACCAGATCAAGCTGTGGCGTACGGAGGCGGGGGTGTCCCGGGAGGAACTGGGCGCGGAAGCCGGGTACGCGGCGGACCCCGCAGCTTCAGCCGTACGCAGAACCGGTCCGTCGGCGCCCGAATGGCCCGATGGAGCGTCCCCGGGCAGTCTGGAGGTGTGACGCCCGAGGCACCCGCCACGGGCCGCGGTGCCGTCGCGGGGTTCCTGGAGAACCCCGTCATCGGCATGGCCCCGTGGATCATCTTCTCGCTGCTGGTCGGTCCCGGCCGGTTCGAGATCGCGGTCGTCCTCGCCCTGGTGACCACGATCGTGCTCGTGGCCGCCGGGCGGATCGTCCACCGGGGCAGTTCCTGGAAGCTGCTGGAGATCGCCGACCTGGTCTTCTTCGCCGGCATGGCCGTCGTCGGCGCCTTCGCGAGCGACGGCACCCGGCGGTGGCTGGAGACGTACGCCGGCGAGGTCTCCAACATCGCCCTCTTCCTGATCGCGTTCGGCTCGATGGCGGTCCGGATGCCGTTCACCCTCCAGTACGCGCGCGAGCAGGTCGACCGGGCGCACTGGGACTCGCCCGCGTTCCTGCGGACGAACTACGTCATCACCGGGGTGTGGGGGCTGGCCTTCCTGGTCGCGGCCGTCGCGGGCGCGTACGGCGATCTGGTGCTGCGCAACCCGAACAACATCTGGACCGGATGGATCATCCAGATCCTGGCGATCGTGGCGGCGCTGCGCTTCACCGCCTGGTACCCGGACGTGGTCCGCGCCCGCGCGCTGCGCGAGGCCGGGCAGCCCGGGCCGGAGCCGCCCCACCTGGCGGGGCTGCTCCTGCCGCTGGCCGGGCTGCTGGTGCCCATCGGGATCGCCGTCCTGATCTTCGACGACATGTGGTGGCTGGGGGTGGCCCTGATCGTGGCAGGCAGTCTGCTCACGAAGGCCCTGGCGGCCCGCGCGGGAGGCTGACCGCGACCGGGACCGAGGCGGGCACCTCCGCGGCAACACCAGGGCCGGCGGTGGCTGGCGGCCGACCGCACGTGACCGACGGGCAGGACGGGCAGGACGGGCCTACTCGCAGCCGACGCCGTCGCCGTCCCGGTCGAGGTGGCGGCCGTAGCCCGGCTCGCCGCGGCGCACGGGGGCGGCGCCGGCCGCCCGGGCCGCCGTGCAGTTCTTGTAATAGGCACTGCCGTCCCCACCGCCGCCGCTCCCGCCGGTCGTGGACAGGGCGTACGAGGTGACCGTCACCGTGACGGTCGGCGCGGGCGCCGTGACGGTCACCGTCGCGGTCGCGGTGACCGTCGCCGTGGGAGCCACCGGTTCGGGCGTCACGGTGGCGGTGGCCGTCACGGTGACCGTGGGCGCCGGCTTGGCGTCCGCCTTCGGCGCGGACGACGTGCCGCAGCCGACGGCGGAGACCAGGAGCGCGGCGGATATGCACCCGTACGCGAGCACGACCGTGCGACGGGTGGGGCGGGTGGGGCGGGATGCGGACGTCACGGCGGACGGCAGGGCGGAAGGCATGCGGAAGTTCCCTTCGGCGGCGCGGAGATGCCCGGCTCGGGAGTGCGGTGTCACCGAGCGGGGGCGCCATCGTTCCACAGCCCCGCACCCCCCACACGCAATTCCGCATACCAGTCCCCAGCGTCTCCCCTCACCCGACGTCGTAGACGGTGACGGCGACCCCCCGCTCGCACAACGCCCGCTCCACCAGGGGTCCCACCCGGGCCCACGTGCCCCCCGCCAGACCGCACCCGATGCGCGGCATGTGGACGGACGCCCCCAGCTCCAGCGCGTGCCCGGCCAGCGCGTCGAGACACCGCTCCAGCGCCTCGTACCGGATCGGCGGCCCGCTGCTGCCGGTGCGTATGCCGCGCTGGCCCACCATGTTGGCCACCCACACGTCCGCCCGGACCTGCACCACCTGTACGGCGCCGAGCGCGAAGTCGTTCCCGCTGCGCCCGCGGTGCCAGGCCCGGTACGCGGCCTCCGGCTCGGACCAGCGCTTCGACAGCGCCAGTACGAAGCCCTTTCCCCACCCCCCGAGGTCGTTGCACACGTGCGCGATGATCTTCGGCCCTTTGGCCTGGGGACTCGTCGCATCCCCCCGGATGACTCTCAACGGCTCCATCTGCCTATCCTCCAACCTCCCACTGACATCCCCTCCGAGGCAGAAGGCGGCGCCGACCAGCCATGGCAACCGACCACCCCACCGACCGCTCGTTCCGGACGGCCGTCAGCATCGGCGTCAGCCTCGACGGTTTCATCGCCCGTCCCGACGGCGACATCGAGTGGCTCACCACGCGCGGCGCGCTGGCCGGCGACACGGGCTACCTGGAGTTCCTGGCGGGCATCGACACCGTCGCCCTGGGACGCAAGGCCTACGAGAAGGTCCTGACCTTCGGTTTCTGGCCGTACGAGGGCAAGCGCGTCGCCGTCCTCAGCACCACCCTCACCACCGACGACGAGCGCGTCACCGTCCACCGCACGCTCGCGGACCTGCTGGCCCACCTGACCGCCTCCGGCGCGGAGAACGTCTACGTCGACGGCGGCCGGCTGATCCAGACCTTCGTGCGCGAGGGGCTGCTGGACGAACTCACCTTCACCACGGCCCCCGTCCTGATCGGTTCCGGCATCCGCCCCTTCGGCGAGCTCGACGCCGACCTCGACCTGCGGCTCACCGCCGCGAAGGTGCTGGACGCCGGGTTCATGCAGACGACGTACACGCTCACCGGCCGCTGAGCACACGGACTTTGATCAAGCAGACCCGCCCCGCCTAGCATGTGCACGCCATACGCCCGTCCCTCACGAAAGCGAGCCATGCGCCTCCAGCGGATCCAGCGGGCCCTCGCCACCGCCGCCACCCTCGTCGCCCTCGCCACGCTCACCGCGTGCGAGGACAAGGAGCCCGGCGCCAGGCCGGGCACCACGCCCGCCGCCGCCCCCTCGCAACCGGCCGCCGCGGGCGGCGCGGCCGCGGGGTCGGGCACGGACGGCATCACCTCCCTGGCCGACGCGCAGCGCTACGTCCAGCAGCAGACGGTCTCGTGCGAGGACCTGAGCACGAACCCGAAGGACTCGCGCCTGCCCCTCACCGACCTCACGACGGTCGGGAAGTGGTCGGTGACCCAGCGCGGCGTGTGCAGCGACCGGGTCGAGCGCGGGGAGCTCATCTTCTACATGACCTCGGACATGAAGGAGTTCCAGACCCGCTACAAGCAGCACGTCATGGACAAGATCGCGGCCGGCAACGGTACGTACGGCCAGACCAGCCGCGTCTTCGTCGGCAAGAACTTCGCCGTCACGCCGACCTCGACCAAGACGGCCCTGCTCCTGTCCAGGTCGGACCTGCGGATCCTGACCTGCAACCCGATGTCCCGGGTTCCCGAGGGCTACAAGCGGGAGGCCGCGCTGGTGGAGCACTGCATGCTGAGCGACTTCGTCAACAGCTCGGACGGCTCCGGCAGCCCGAACTTCGAGCACCCGCAGAACCCCGACGCCTCCGAGAAGCCGGGCCAGCCGGCCCAGGGCAGCCTCGGCCTGCCCAAGGCGTCGAGCCTGAACGAGCTGAAGCAGCTGGTGCACCCGCACACCGTGGACTGCACGAACATGTCCACGGCCGCCGACGCGGTCGCGGTCAGCTCGATCGACTACGCCCCGGCCGTCGACGGCGCACCCAGCGCGTGGGGCATCAAGGACCGGGCGATCTGCGGCGATCTGGGCGGGGAGCGGCGCGCGCACAACCTGAACTGGCTGAGCACGGTCTCCGACATGAAGACGCTCCAGCAGAAGGCGAAGGCGGCGCAGCAGGAGGACCTGAAGGACGGCCGCCTGAAGGCCACGGTCAGCAAGCTGATGGTCGGCGAGAACATCGTGGTGGAGACCAACGACAAGTCGGTCCGCCACGGCCTCTACCAGCTCCAGTTCCTCTACCTGAACTGCGAACCGGGCTTCAAGGCCCCGTCGGGCTACCGCCTGGAGAAGTCCCAGGTGGACGGCTGCGTCCTGACGAACTACGAACGCTGACCCCGAAACCGAAAAGGCCCGCCTCCGCCCCTCACCCCGTACCGTGGACGCATGACCGCCGCCGACGCCTGGGACCCCGCCGGCCCCGGGGTGTTGCGGTTGCCTTCCGGGCGGCTGGTGCGGGGGCGGGGGGTGCGGTGGGGGGTGCCCGACGGGGCCGTGCCCGGGTTCGGGCTGCTCCTGCTGGGCAGGGAGCCCGACCTCGGCGCTACGCCCTGGGAGGTGCGGTGGCTGCGCTGGCCGGACTTCTGGGTGCCCAGCAGCCATCGCCAGGCGTACGCCGCCCTGCGCGAGGTCTGGGAGCGGGCCGCCGGTGAGCGGGTCGAGGTGGCCTGCGGTGGCGGGCGGGGGCGTACGGGCACCGCGCTGGCCTGCCTCGCCGTGCTCGACGGGGTGCCGGTCGAGCGGGCCGTGGCGTTCGTACGGCGGCACTACCACCCCCGCGCCGTCGAGACCCCCTGGCAGGCGCGGTACGTGCGGCGGTTCGGGCCGCCCGACGCCTCCGCGTGACGAGCGCAACATCCGCGCCGGGGCGCCCGTACACCGTCCAGGCATTCCGCAGGTCCGGGCCCACCTCCGCCCCCGTTTCCAAGGGCGGCCGCCGCCCCCACCCACCCGTCCCGTCAATCTGGACATTTCGGCACGGCCCGATCGGCCGGAATGCCGAAGCGGGCGGGCCCCCGGCCCCGTAAGCTCCCGTCATGCAGGTGATCCAGTCAACGAAGCTCGCCAATGTCTGCTACGAGATCCGCGGCCCCGTCCTCGAAGAGGCCATGCGGCTCGAAGCGGCAGGTCATCGCATCCTCAAGCTCAACACCGGCAACCCCGCGGCCTTCGGCTTCGAGTGCCCGCCGGAGATCCTTGAGGACATGCTCCGCAACCTGGGCAACGCCCACGGCTACGGGGACGCGAAGGGGCTGCTGTCCGCACGCCGTGCGGTGATGCAGCACTACCAGACCAAGGGCATCGCACTGGACGTCGAGGACATCTACCTCGGCAACGGCGTCTCCGAGCTGATCCAGATGTCCATGCAGGCACTCCTCGACGACGGCGACGAGGTGCTCGTCCCGGCACCGGACTACCCGCTGTGGACCGCCTCCGTCTCGCTGGCCGGCGGCACGGCCGTGCACTACCGCTGCGACGAGCAGTCCGACTGGATGCCGGACCTCGCCGACATCGAGCGCAAGATCACCGACCGCACCAAGGCGCTGGTGATCATCAACCCGAACAACCCCACGGGCGCCGTCTACGACGACGACATGCTGCGCGGGCTGACGGACATCGCCCGCCGTCACAACCTGATCGTCTGCTCGGACGAGATCTACGACCGGATCCTGTACGACGGCGCCACGCACACCAACACCGCCGCCATCGCCCCGGACCTGCTGACGCTGACCTTCAACGGGCTGTCCAAGAACTACCGCGTGGCCGGCTACCGCGCGGGCTGGATGGCGGTCTGCGGGCCGAAGAAGAACGCCTCCTCCTACATCGAGGGGCTGACGATCCTGGCCAACATGCGGCTGTGCGCGAACATGCCCTCGCAGCACGCCGTGGCGACCGCGCTGGGCGGGCGGCAGTCGATCGAGGACCTGGTGCTGCCCGGCGGGCGGCTGCTGGAGCAGCGCGACACCGCGTACGACATCCTCACCGGGATCCCCGGCATCACCTGTGTGAAGCCGAAGGGCGCGCTGTACCTCTTCCCGCGCCTGGACCCGGCCGTCTACAAGATCAAGGACGACCGGCAGATGGTCCTGGACCTGCTGCGGGCCGAGAAGATCATGGTGGTGCACGGCACCGGCTTCAACTGGTCCGAGCCCGACCACTTCCGGATCGTGACCCTGCCCGCCGCCCCGGACCTGGCCGATGCCGTGACCCGGATCGGCACCTTCCTGGACGGTTACAGCCAGCCCTGATACGGCCTTCAATCGGATACAGCTCAACTTTAGACCGGATCCAATGTAGGATGGTCTCCTGACGACGCAGGAGGCCATCCCCATGTACGAGCCGATCCGCACGAAGTCGGTCCACCGCATGGGCGGCGGCCGCGCCGACTACCCGCACCGCAGCCGCGGCGAGGAGCTGGACATCCAGCTCGCCGGGCACCTCTCCGCCCTGCTCGCCGTGACCGACGAGCTGGGTCTGGACGAGGCCGGCGGCCAGATCGCCGCCCAGGTGGCGCGGCTGCGCGGCGCGCAGCCCGTACGCCGTACCGTCCCGCAGGGCGCCGAAGCCGCGGCCCTGCACCGGCGCGCGCACGATCTCGCCGCCCGCGCCCTGGTGGTCGCCGCCTCGCGCGCCGACACCGCCGCCGCGATCCTCGCCGCCGAGCGCATGGACGCGCACACCGCCGCCCTCGACCTGGCCGGCGCCCACTGACGGCCCCGGTCCGAGGCCGCGGAGGCCTCGGACCGGGAGCCATCGCCCCCCATATCCACCCATCCCCACCTGGGTGGATACCCCTGTGACCCGTGCTCGCACGATGTGCGACCATCGCTCGTCGCACACCACCCTGGGGGGTTCATGCCAACGTTTCCGGCGTCGCCGAGACGTCCGCTTTCCGCCGTTCTGACGGGCCTGCTCACCGTCCTCGCCACCGTCCTCGCCACCCTGCTCCTGCCGGCGGGCACCGCCGCGGCCGCGCCGGTCGCCGAGGACTGCGTCGCCGTCACCGAGGGCCGGCACGCGGGAACGTTCGCCACCGCCGGGCAGACGCACTGCCTGGAGCTGCCGAGCCCGCAGGGCGCCCGGATCGCCGCCCTCACCTCGCGCGGCGGCGCGGGCGTCACCGTCCGGGCCGAGGTGGTCGACAGGAACGGCACCGCCCAGTGCACCGCCCAGGAGCTGAGCCGGGGCGGCTGCGCCCTGACCGGCACGGCCCCGTTCCGCGCGCTGGTGCGCGCCGGGGACGAGTCCGCGACCGGCCCGTACGGCGTGCACTTCGTCCGTACGGACATGGCCGGCAACGGCTGCCAGGTCCTGCCCGCCGGGAGCTTCGCCGACGACGCGGCGGCCGTACGCCTGGAGACCGGCAACGGCGTCTTCTCGCACTGCCTGACCATCCCGGCCGACGCGCACTCCGGCTCCGAGCTCCTGCGGATCCGCTACGCGCGCCCGGACGGCGACGAGCTGTGGCCGGACTACGAGATCAGTCTCGTCGACACCGACGGCAACGGGCCGCCCAGCTGCTACAACCACCCCGCCCCCGGCCAGTCCCTGCGGACGGACGGTCTCACGAGCTGCTCCTTCACCGAGGGCAAGGCCTACACCGTGCTGCTCGAGGGCCAGGACGCCCCGCGCGTCCACACCCTGGACCGCCGCGACGTCACCGCCACGGCCAAGGGCTGCGCCGCCTCCGCCGCGACGGCAGTCGGCGCCCCGGCCGTGTCCGGCACGTCCGGCGGGAACGGCAGCCTGCGCTGCCACCGGATCACCACGGCCGCCGCCACGGACCGGCTGATCCTCAACCCGCGGGACGCCCTCGACGCCACGCACCAGCTGGTCATGAGCGACAACGGCGGGATCGTCTGCCACCAGAAGACCCGGGCGTGCTCGGCCACCGGTTCCACCGGCTACCAGGTCGTCACCCAGGTCCCGGAGAACTGGACCCTGCCCGCCTCCTACAAGCTCGACGCCTGGCGGATCTCCACGGCGTCCGGTCCGGGGCCCGAGTGCGCACGGCCGGCCTCGGTCGCGTACGGGTACGGCCCGCTCACCGGCACGCTCTCCGAGGAGCGCACCGGCGTGTGCGCCGTCCTGCCGAGCGTTCAGGGTGACTCGTTCAAGGCCGAGATCACCGCCACGGACGGCGGGACGCATACCCCCGAGCCGGCGCTCTACAACGACACCGGCCGCAACCTCTGCACGGGTCACGCGTCCCCGTACAGCTGCCAGGCCGGCGACCGGAGCGTGTTCGCCCTCGCGCTGCCGGACGGCACGGACCGTACGGCGTACCGCGCCGCGCTCGTCTGCGACTACGCGCCCTGCGGCCCCGAGGAGGTGAGCGTCGGGACGGTCACGCCGGCCACCGCGCAGAGCGGTTCGGTCGCCACCCTCACCGTGCAGGGCACGGCGCTGGGCATGAGTACCACCGTCCAGCTGACCGGCGGTCCGGCGCCGCTGACGGCCACGACCACCTCGGTCTCCGACGACGGCCGCACGCTGAAGGCCACCGTCGACCTGCGTACCGCGCCCGCCGGCCACTGGAGCGTCACCGTGACCGCGGCCGGCTTTTCGTACCCGCGCGGCACGCTGACGGTGACGCCGGCCCCGGCCTCCGGCCTGGGGACGTACAAGCCGATCACGCCCACCCGGCTGATGGACACCCGTGAGGGTCTCGGCGCGCCGAAGGCCAAGGTGGCCGGCGGTACCAGCGTCGCCCTCCAGGTGACCGGTACGGCGGGGATCCCGGCGTCGGGTGTCACGGCGGTCGTCCTCAACGTCACCGCCACCGACCCGACCACCGCCAGCCACGTGTCGGTCTACCCGAACGGCACCCCGCGCAGTACGGCGTCCAACCTCAACTTCACCGCCGGGCAGACCATCCCGAACCTGGTCGTGGTCCCGGTCGTGAACGGGAAGGTCAGCTTCTACAACAACGCGGGCGCCGTGGACCTGATCGCGGACGTCGCCGGGTACTACACCACCGACGGCACCGGTTCCACGTACAAGCCGATCACGCCCACCCGGCTGATGGACACCCGTGAGGGCCTCGGCGCGTCCAAGGCCAAGGTGGCCGGCGGTACCAACGTCACCCTCCAGGTCACGGGGAAGGCCGGCATCCCGGCCACCGGGGTCACGGCCGTGGTCCTGAACGTCACGGCGACCGAGCCGACGACCGCCAGCCACGTGTCGGTGTACCCGGACGGCACCGCCCGCACCACCGCGTCCAACCTCAACTTCACCGCCGGGCAGACGATCCCGAACCTCGTCATCGTCCCCGTCGTGAACGGGAAGGTCAGCTTCTACAACAACGCGGGCGCCGTCGACCTCATCGCGGACGTCGCCGGCTACTACACCACCGACGGCACGGGCTCCGGCTACAAGCCCGTCGCCCCGACCCGGCTCATGGACACCCGTGAGGGCCTCGGCGCGCCGAAGGCCAAGGTGGCGGGCGGTACCAGCGTCGCCCTCCAGGTGACCGGTACGGCGGGCATCCCGGCGTCGGGCGTCACGGCGGTCGTCCTCAACGTCACCGCCACCGACCCGACCACCGCCAGCCACGTGTCGGTCTACCCGAACGGCACCCCGCGCACCACCGCGTCCAACCTCAACTTCACCGCCGGGCAGACCATCCCGAACCTCGTCATCGTCCCCGTCGTGAACGGGAAGGTCAGCTTCTACAACAACGCGGGCGCCGTCGACCTCATCGCCGACATCGCCGGCTACTACACCTCCTAGCGCCGGAAGGCCCCCGCGTCCCACCTCTGTGCCCGGCCGGTCATCCGGCCGGGCACCGGGCTTTCAGCGTCCCCGTGACGGCGGGGCGGGGTCCGTCGTCGCGGCCGCGCACCACGGCACCAGGCCCGGCGTCCAGCGGGGCCAGGCGGGGCCGATCGCCTCGGTCTCGGCGACCTCGCCCGCGGGGACGGGCGGGACTTCGACCAGGGTCTCGGTCACCGGGCCGCTCTCGCCCTGACGGAAGCTCACCCGTACGGCGCGCGCGGCCGGTCCGGTGCCGTCGCCGACCACCTCGACCCGGGCCAGCGCCCGGCGGGTTGCCGGATCGATTCGGCAACCCGTCACCGAGACCGAAGCCGCAGGCCCCGGGGCCTCCCGGGGGCCGCCGTTCGCCCACAGGTAGAGTCCCAGGGGGCCGAACACCAGCAGTGCCGCGAGCGCCATCAGCGCCGCCACCCAGCCACGCACGTGCGTCATGTTCCCCATCATCCTCCGGCCTTCGAAGTGGGACGAGCTCGTCACCCGACGTTCACCCAACTCAGCGCGGAATGTGGGTTTCCGCGAGCACGCTGCACCCGTGAGACGCATACTCGGAATTGCCCTCGCGGTGGTGTTGCTCGGTGGTGTTCTCACCATCCTGGCCACCAACCTGCTGAAGGGCGAAGGCACGGCAACGACGACCGTGCACGGTGTGATCGGGTCGGAGAAGGCGGCGTTCTTCGACGATCCCGAGGTCAAGAAGGCCCTTGCCGACAAGGACTTCACCGTGACGACGGAGACGTCCGGCTCCTGGGCGATGGATCAGCTGCCCCTGGAGAAGTACGGCTTCGCGTTCCCCAGCAGCAGCGAACCGGCCGCCGAGATCGAGGCGAAGGTCGACCTGAAGGGCGCGCAGACGGCCAAGCCGTTCTACTCGCCACTGGTCGTCATCGCCCGCGGCAACGCCGCGAAGGTGCTGGCCGACAACGGCCTGGTCAAGATGAGCGGCAACACCGGCACCCTGCTGATGGAGCCCTACCTCAAGGCCGTCTCCGAGGGCCGCACCTGGCAGCAGCTGCCGGGCTCGTCCTCGTACGCGGAGCTGGCCGGCACGGTGTTCATCCGCACCACCGACCCCACCACGTCCAACTCCGGCGCGCTGTTCCTCGCCGCGACCTCCAACGTCCAGAACAACAAGACGATCGTCTCCGACGACGCCGGTATCGAGCGCACCGCCCCGCTGATGCACAAGCTGATCAGCGTGCAGGGGTCGCTCGCGCAGAGCACCGACGACCCGTTCCGCGCGTTCATAAGCGGCGCCGGTGACCCGCTGATCCTGGCGTACGAGTCGCAGGTGGCCTCGCTGCTGATGCAGAAGCAGGAGCCGGGCGACATGGTGGTGCTCTACCCGGACACCACCGTCAACACGGAGCACACCTTCGTGCCGCTGAGCGAGCCGGCGAAGAAGCTCGGGGCGCTGCTCGCCACCGACCCGAAGCTGCGCGAGCTGGCCATCAAGCACGGCTACCGCCCCAAGGACGGGCTGGCCGAGTTCGCCAAGGCCACCGATGCGCACGCCGGCTTCCTCAACCAGAAGCTCGCCGGCATCCGCCAGGTGAACACGCCCAACGTCAAGATCCTGATGGCACTCGCGCAGCGGGCCAAGGGCTAGGGGGAACGCACCACCATGACGCTGACACCTCCCGGGGACGCCCCGCTCGTCCTCAGCCCCCCGGAGCCCGTCGCTCCCGTCCGCAAGGAGCAGGCCGCCGGCCTGGTCCCGCTGCAGGACGGGGTGCGCGAGGAGATGGCCCGCCGGGCCGGGGAGTACGTGGGTTCGCTCGCCGGACTCGACGCCCGCTCCCCCGAGTTCACCACCCGCCTCGGCGAGATCGCCGGTCTCGGTTCCGCCGACATCCGCAGCGCCGCGCAGGCCTCCAACCGGATGCTGGACCGGGCCGTGCGCTCGCTGGGCTCCGAGGGCGGCGACGCGCAGGCGCGCGTGGCCGGGTCCCTGGTGGAGCTGCGCCGTACGGTCGAGGACCTCGACCCGCGGGAGTCGCCCGCCAAGGGGGCGCGCAAGCTGCTGGCGAAGCTGCCCGGCGGCAACCGGTTCCGCGACCACGTCGCGAAGTACGCCTCCTCGCAGACCACGCTCAGCCGGATCGTGAGCGCGCTGCGCAGCGGCCAGGACGAGCTGCGCCGCGACAACGCCGCGCTGCACACCGAGCGGGCGCGGCTGTGGGAGACCATGGGCAAGCTCCAGGAGTACGCGGTGCTCACCGAGGCGCTGGACGCGGCCGTCGAGCAGCGCGTCGCCGAGGCCGAGTACGCCGATCCGGCGCAGGCCGACGCCCTGCGCGCGGACGTGCTCTTCCCCGTCCGGCAGAAGCACCAGGACCTGCTGACCCAGCTCGCGGTGTGCGCGCAGGGATATCTGGCGATGGACGTCGTACGGCGCAACAACGACGAGCTGATCAAGGGCGTCGACCGGGCCGCGACCACGACCGTCTCGGCGCTGCGCATCGCGGTGATGCTGGCGGCGGCGCTGGACAACCAGCGCACGGTGGCCGAGCAGGTCAACGCGCTGCGCGGGACGACCGAGGACCTGATCCGGGGCAACGCGGAGATGCTGTCCACGCAGAGCGGGGAGATCCAGCGGATCGCCGCCGACCCGGCGGTGGGCACCGAGACGCTGCGGACGGCGTTCGGGCAGATCTACAAGACGCTGGACGCGATCGACACGTACAAGGTGCAGGCGACGGAGTCGATGGCCGCCACCGTGGAGGCGCTGACCGGCGAACTCCAGGCGGCCTCGGCGTACCTGGCCCGCACCCGCACCTCCTCCAGCCTGGAAGGCGGCACCCTGTGAGCCCTCGTTCCGCGCATGTGCGCCGCCGGCTGGCGGCGGCCGTCGCGCTCGCCGCCGGCCTGATGGGCGCGGCCGCCTGTACGTCGCCGTCCCCCGACGGGGACAAGCCCGAGGCGTCGAAGAGCGCGCCGTACAAGGAGGGCACCCTGCGGGTGCTGGCCTCCAGTGAGCTCGCCGACATGGACCAGGTGCTCGCCGACGCCAAGAAGGCCACCGGGGTGTCGGTGAACCTGACCTGGACCGGCACGCTGGACGCGGTCGAGCAGGTCGCCTCGGGCAGGGCCGACGGCACGTACGACGCGATCTGGCTGTCGTCCAACGACTACCTGCGGCTGCGGCCGGAGGCGGCCGGGAAGCTGAGTTCGGAGACGCCGGTGATGTCCTCGCCGGTGGCGCTGGGCATCAAGCCGGAGGCACTGGCGCGGCTGGGCTGGAAGCCGGAGGAGGTCACCTGGTCGGCGGTGCACCAGGCCGTGGCCGGCGGGAAGCTGACGTACGGGATGACCGACCCGGTGCGCTCCAACTCCGGTTTCTCGGCGCTGGTCTCGGTGGCGTCGGGGCTGTCCGGCGCGCAGTCGGCGCTCACCGACGCGGACGTGAAGGCGGCGGGCCCGCGGCTGAAGGAGTTCTTCACCGGGCAGAAGCTGACCTCGGGTTCGTCGGGCTGGCTGGCGACCGCGTACGCGCGGCGCGGTGACGTCGACGCCCTCGTCAACTACGAGTCCGTGCTGCTGTCGATGAACCGGGACGCGAAGACGAACCTGACCGTGGTCCGGCCGACGGACGGGGTGGTCACCGCGCACTACCCGCTGACGCTGCTGACCTCCGCGCCGCAGGGGGCCCGCGAGTCGGGCCGGGCGCTGACGGAGTACCTGCGCGGGGCCGGAGCGCAGCAGGCGATCACCGACCGGACCTTCCGCCGCCCGGTGGTCCCCGGGGTGACCCCGGCGGCGGGGCTGGCCGCCGACAAGCGGCGCGAGCTGCCGTTCCCGGGCAGCCGTCCGGTCGCCGACGGGCTGCTGGCGTCGTACGAGAACGAACTGCGCAGGCCCTCGCGCACGGTGTACGTCCTGGACACCTCGGGCTCGATGTCCGAGGAGGACCGGATCGGCCGGCTGAAGACGGCGCTGACGGACCTGACGGGTACGGGGAGTTCGGGCACCGGCGAGCGGTTCCGCGACCGCGAGGAGGTGACGCTGCTGCCGTTCGGTGACAAGGTGAAGAAGGTCCTGACGCACGTCGTCGAGCCGGGCAATCCGGGTCCGGCGCTGGACGGGATCCGCCGCGACGTGAAGTCCCTGGAGCCGGAAGGGGGCACGGCCGTGTACGGCAGCCTGAAGGCGGCGTACCAGCACCTGGGCAAGGGCAACGCGGACGCGTTCACCTCGATCGTGCTGATGACGGACGGCAAGAGCGGCGACGACGCCAAGGAGTTCGACCGCTTCTACGCCGGCCTGCCCGACGCGCAGAAGAAGACCCCGGTGTTCGCGGTGCTGTTCGGGGACTCGGACCGCAAGGAACTCACCAAGATCACCGAACTGACCGGTGGCCGGCTCTTCGACGCCACCTCCGGCAACGGTTCGCTGGACGGGGCCTTCGAGGAGATCCGTGGCTACCAGTGACAGAGGCGGCGGTGGCGCGGTCCTGCGCTACCTGGAGTCGAAGAAGAACCTGGCCGGCTGCGCCGGCGGGGTCGCGGGCCTCGGCCTGACCGTGGCCGGGGTGGCGGGCCCGTTCTGGTGGCTGGTGGTGGCGGGGCTGTACGGCGCGGGCGCGCTGATCGCCCCGCCGGACGTGCCCGTCCTGCCCGAGCCGGGCGTGGAGGAGCAACTGGGCGCGCTCCGTGACGACCTGGGCCGGTTCCAGGAGTACCTGGAGGCGGTGGAGTCGCTGCCGGCGGCGGCGTCGCAGAAGCTGGACCCCCTGATGGGCCTGTACGGCGCGCTGCTCGACCCCGGCTGGGCGCCGGAGGTGGTGGCCGCCGACCCGGAGGCGGTGCACGCGCTGTCGCGGGCGATCCGCCAGGACCTGCCCGAGTGCGTGGACACCTACCTGCGGACGCGCTGGTGGAACCGGCTGCCGGGTGGCGCGGAGTCGCCGGAGCGGCATCTGGAGCGGCAGCTGGCGGTCCTGCTGGAGGAGGCGGAGCGGTGGGCTGCGACCCTGCGCGAGGCGGAGGCCCGGCGGCAGGAGACGCACACCACATACCTGGAGGACCGGGGCCGCTCCTGAGCGCGGCGCCGCCCCGTACGGGAAAAGGCACCCGGCCCGTCCGGCTGTGAGCGGATGCTCGTGGCCGGACGGGCCGGGTGTGGTGCGGTGGGCGCCGCTTGGTCGGGGGCTCCCACAGCGGTGGGCGCCGCTTGGTCGGGGGCTCCCACGTTCATCGGCCCTTGTTCAGGGCTTGCCCTTCTTCAGGGCGTGTTCCGGCTCAGCCGAGGCGCTCGACGAGCGCGTGGTACTGGTCCCACAGCTCCTTGGGAGTGTGGTCGCCGTAGGTGTTCAGGTGCTCGGGGACCAGGGCGGCCTCCTCGCGCCAGACCTCCTTGTCGACGGTGAGCAGGAAGTCCAGGTCCTCGGCGGGCAGGTCCAGGCCGTCGAGGTCGAGGGAGTCCTTGGTCGGCAGGATGCCGATCGGGGTCTCGACGCCCTCGGCGGTGCCGTCGAGGCGGCCGACGATCCACTTGAGCACGCGGCTGTTCTCGCCGAAACCGGGCCACACGAACTTGCCCGCGTCGTTCTTGCGGAACCAGTTCACGTAGTAGATCTTCGGGAGCTTGCTCTGGTCCTTGTCGGCGGCGACCTTGACCCAGTGGGCCATGTAGTCGCCCATGTTGTAGCCGCAGAACGGCAGCATGGCGAACGGGTCGCGGCGCAGCTCGCCGACCTTGCCCTCGGCGGCGGCGGTCTTCTCGGAGGCGATGTTCGAGCCGATGAAGACGCCGTGGTTCCAGTCGAAGGACTCGGTGACCAGCGGGACGGCGGAGGCGCGGCGGCCGCCGAAGAGGATCGCGGAGATCGGGACGCCCTTGGGGTCCTCCCACTCGGGGGCGATCGTCGGGCACTGGGCGGCCGGGACGGCGAAGCGGGCGTTGGGGTGGGCCGCCGGGGTCCCGCTCTCCGGGGTCCAGTCATTGCCCTTCCAGTCGGTGAGGTGGGCGGGAGTCTCCTCCGTCATGCCCTCCCACCACACGTCGCCGTCGTCGGTGAGCGCGACGTTGGTGAAGACCGTGTTGGCGTACATCGTCTTCATGGCGTTGGCGTTGGTGTGCTCGCCGGTGCCGGGGGCGACGCCGAAGAAGCCGGCCTCGGGGTTGATCGCGTAGAGGCGGCCGTCCTCGCCGAAGCGCATCCAGGCGATGTCGTCGCCGATGGTCTCGACCGTCCAGCCGGGGATCGTGGGCTCCAGCATGGCGAGGTTGGTCTTGCCGCAGGCGGACGGGAACGCGGCGGCGACGTAGCGGGGCGCACCCTGCGGCGGGGTGAGCTTGAGGATCAGCATGTGCTCGGCCAGCCAGCCCTCGTCGCGGGCCATGACGGACGCGATGCGCAGGGCGTAGCACTTCTTGCCGAGCAGGGCGTTGCCGCCGTAGCCGGAGCCGAAGGACCAGATCTCACGGGTCTCGGGGAAGTGCGAGATGTACTTGGTGGTGTTGCACGGCCAGGGGACGTCGGCCTCGCCCTCGGCGAGCGGGGCGCCGAGGGTGTGGACGGCCTTGACGAAGAACCCGTCGGTGCCGAGCTCCTCCAGGACCGGCGCTCCCATGCGGGTCATGGTGCGCATCGCGACGGCGACGTACGCGGAGTCGGTGATCTCGACGCCGATCGCGGAGAGGTCGGAGCCGAGGGGGCCCATGCAGAAGGGGACGACGTACATCGTCCGGCCCTTCATGGAGCCGCGGAAGATGCCCTTCTCCCCCGCGAAGATCTCCTTCATCTCGGAAGGAGCCTTCCAGTGGTTGGTCGGGCCCGCGTCCTCTTCCTTCTCGGAGCAGATGAAGGTCCGGTCCTCGACGCGCGCGACGTCGGTCGGGTCGGAGGCGGCGTAGTACGAGTTCGGGCGCTTGACCGGGTCCAGCTTCGTGAAGGTGCCCTTGGCGACGAGCTCCTCGCACAGGCGCTCGTACTCGGCCTCGGAACCGTCGCACCAGACTATGGCGTCCGGCTCGGTCAGGGCAGCGATCTCCTCCACCCAGGCGATCAGGCCCGGGTGATTCGTCGGGACGGAAGTGGGAGCCGCGTTGTCGCGCGCCACGATTGCTCCTTGTTGAGGGGTTTGTTTGGTGTATGCCCCGTGGGGGCTGCGACCCGGACGCTACGCGCTCCGCTCATCCGGTGCCGACCGCACTCATCTGATCATCCGGTGCGTGTGCGCATATGTCCAGAGGGCCTCTCACGTGAGCATCGCCACTCGCGTCAATCTTCGGCAAAGCGAACAATCGGTAAATGTGCCCTCGGTGCGCTCCCGGAAACCTACGCGCGCGTAGGTAGCATGAGCGCCATGACTTCGGAAGCCGTTGACGCCCCGGCCGCCACGGTCGTCGGCAAGCCATTGATGCGCGGGTGGCTGCACGCCGGGATGTTCCCCGCCGTGCTCGTCGCGGGCCTGGCCCTGATGACCTTCACCGACTCGACGCGGGCGCGGGTCGCGTGCGCGGTGTACGTCCTCACCGCGTGCCTGCTCTTCGGCATCAGCGCGATCTACCACCGGGGCACGTGGGGACCACGCGGGGAGGCGGTGCTGCGCCGCCTCGACCACGCCAACATCTTCCTGATCATCGCGGGCACCTACACCCCGCTGACGGTCCTGCTCCTGCCCGACTCCACGGGCCGCACGCTCCTGTGGGCGGTCTGGCTCGCGGCCGCCGCCGGGATCGCGTTCCGGGTGTTCTGGGTCGGGGCGCCGCGCTGGCTGTACACGCCCTGCTACATCGCGATGGGCTGGGCGGCCGTCTTCTTCCTGCCCGACTTCATGCGCACCGGCGGGATCGCCGTCCTCGTCCTGGTGATCGTCGGCGGGCTGCTGTACAGCGTGGGAGGGGTCATCTACGGCATGAAGCGGCCCAACCCCTCACCGCGCTTCTTCGGTTTCCACGAGGTCTTCCACTCGCTGACGCTGGTCGCCTTCATCACCCACTTCGTGGGCATCGCGCTGGCGGCGTACCAGCACGCGTAGTCGGTACGGGACGTCGCGTACGCCGTCAGCCGGCCCGGCCGCCGGGCTTGACCCGGCCGACCTTGTTCCCGATGAGCTCGGTGAACCACAGGGTGCCGTCCGGGCCCGGGGCGATGTGGAAGGGGCTGCGCCCCTCGGCGGAGCCCGGCAGCGGGTACTCGGTGATCACGCCGCGCGGGGTGATCCGCCCGATCCGGTCCAGGTTGGACTCCGCGAACCACAGGTTCCCGTCCCGGCCGGCCGTGATCCCGATGGGGCCGGCGTTGCGGGTGGGCAGCGGGAACCGGGTGACCGTTCCGTACCGCGTCATCCGTACGATCTCGTGGTCGAGCCCGCCGCCGTCGGTGAACCAGAGGTTCCCGTCCGGACCGGCCGTGATGTTGAACGGCGCGCCCTGGAGGTTCGGCAGCGCGAACTCGGTCACCCTCCCCTTCGGGGTGATCCGCCCGATCTTGTTCACGAAGGGCATCGTGAACCACAGGTTGCCGTCCGGGCCCGCCGTGATCCGGTACGGAAGGCTGTCGGGCGTCGGCAGCCGGAACTCGGTGACCTTGCCGCGCGGGGTGATCCGCCCGATGCTGTTGGACCCGTTCTCGGTGAACCACACGTTGCCGTCCGGCCCGCGCGTGATGCCGAACGGGAAGGCGTCCACGGTGGGCAGCGGGAACTCGGTGACCTTGCCCCGCGGGGTGATCCGCCCGATCCGGTTCAGGGAGGGCTCGCTGAACCACAGGTTGCCGTCGGCGCCTGCGGTGATGTCGTCGGGGAAGGCGTCCGGGGTGGGCAGCGGGAACTCGGTGATCCGCCCGCGCGGGGTGATCCGGGCGACGCGGTTGATGCCGTTCTCGGTGAACCAGACGTTGCCGTCGGGCCCGGCGGTGATACCGAGCGGACCGCTGCCGGCGGTGGGCGGGGTGAACTCGGTGATGCGTACGGCCTCGCTCGCGCCCGGCGTGGGGACGGCGGGCACGGGGACGGCGGGCGCGGGCGCGGCGGGCACGGGCGCGGCGGGCACGGGCGCGGCGGGCACGGGCGCGGCGGGCACGGGCGCGGCGGCGAGCACCGCCGAGCACAGCAGACCGCCGGCGAACAGCGCGGCCAGGCGGCGGCAACGGGGCAGGACACGGCGGCGCACGGTGGCCGGGGCGGCGGTCTCGGGCATGGGCCCAGCGTAGGAGCGGGGCCGCCCGGCACCCCGGTATGACGGGCCGTCAAACGGGTTCTCTTGCCCTGCCGCGCGGATGCCCCCCTGGGGTTCCCCGAGCCGGTCCCGGCGACCGGCTCCGATCGACACGGCCACCGGCCCGGAGCAGCATGGGAAGGAGCGGGGTCGGGGGCGGGACGGGGGCCCGGCGCGTGGGAGATCCGGAAAGGGGGCACCCGAAGGGACATCCGATGGCGTCCATCGCGACACGGACGAGAAGAATCCTCCGGCTCTGCGCGGCGGCCGGAATGACCTGCGGTCTCGCGGCCGGCCTGGCGACACCGGCGCACGCCGGGAACCCGCCGGCCCCCACCGTGCAGCGCGTCTGGACGGACGGATCGACCGCCTACATCAGGTTCAGGGACAACACCGACGGCGAGGACGGGTTCTGGGTGGTCGTCTTCGAGAAGGACAATCCGAACAACGAAGCCGGCAAGGTACGCAGGTGGTACGGCGGCGGCTCGCCCGGGACGGGGCGGATGGTCACCAAGTCCCTGCCCGGCATCAAGCCCGGAGTGGCCTACTGCGGGGCCGTACAGACCAGGGTCCCGCGCACGGACCCGGCGATCCCGACCCGGGACACCTACGACTTCAGCGGCTGGAGCAACAACGTCTGTGTCGCCGGGACCGACCCGGCCAACCCCGCCGGCTCGCCCAAGAACGCGTCGCTGGGCACGGTCAACGGCGAGTTCCACCCGCCCGTCGGCACCAACCGCACCTACTGGGTGCCGTACTTCAACTCCGGTGCGGAGGCCAAGAACGTGGTGGTCGACGTGACCACCGACGGATCCCTGTCGATCAGGAAGCCACCGGACCCCGGCATCTTCAGCGGCTTCACGTGCGCGCTCGGCGCGGCCGGGGCCGACGGCAAGGTCCGCAGCTACCGCTGCACCGGCGGCACGCTCGCGGCCGGGGAGAAGAAGGAACTCCCGGTCTTCGCGCACGTGGACAAGGCCGGCCAGGGCGTCATCCGCGCCACCATGCGGGTGGCGGGCGACATCAACCCCGGCGACAACAGCAGCACGTATCCCGTGATGGCCCAGTGAGGACCGGCAGGTGAGGACCGGCAGGTGAGGACCGGCCCGGGACGCCGCCGACGCGACGCCCCGGGCCGGTGCGCCGGGGCCTACGCCTTGTCGCAGGCCACGCCGTTGCCGTCCGGGTCCAGGCGCAGCGGGTCGCTGCCGTTGACCTTCATCCGGGCCGGGTACGTGTGGGTGGCCAGCCAGTCGCAGCGGGCCCTGGTCGTCTTCTTGACCTCCGCCGGGAAGACCGTCGGCACGCACACGTTGGCCGTGCCGTAGTGCCGGTCGCAGCCCGCGACGCTCGGCGCCACGGGTACGGAGTCCCGCTTGCCCGGGTTGGCCTTCGGCGCCGGCAGCTTGTCCGCGAACTCGTGGACGTGGGCGGCCGGGGTCCGGGCGTCGGTGTTGGCCACGCTCAGCGCCGCCGCCGACGGCCCGCCCAGGTGCACCCACTGCGCGATCGGCGGGATGCCGTTCGCGTCGACCGCGAAGAGCATGTACCAGCCGGGCGGGGCCAGGTTGGGGTTGCTGGTGACGTTGAGGTCGACGGTCGTGTCGTCGACCACGGTCAGCGGCAGGTCCACGAACCGCTGGTTGGGGTCGGAGGAGTGGGTGACCGCCGCCGGACGGATCAGCTCCGCCTTGGCGACCGGCCGGTTCACGGTGATCCGCTGGGTGTCGCCGTACACCCACTGCGTGTCGATCACCGAGGTGATCTGCGGCCGCGGCCCCTTGAAGAGGTACGGCGGGGTGTAGATCGACACGGCGTGGTTGTACGTGCCGTTGCCCGGGTTGTCGCCGACCGACATGACGCGTCCGTCGGGCATCAGGAACGACGCCGAGTGGTACGTGCGCGGGATCGGGTCGGTGGCCATGCCGGCCTGGTAGGTGTTGGTCACGGGGTCGAAGAGCGAGGCCTCGAAGACCGGGTCCGCCCGGTCGTGCAGGGCGCCGCCGGTCTCCAGCACCTTGCCGTCGGGCAGCAGCACCGCCGAGACGTACATCTTGCCCTCGGCGCCGGTCTGCGGCCGCTTGCCGGCGCCCTGGTCCACCAGGCCCAGCGGGATGTCGGGGCCGGCGACGTACGCCGGGCTCGGCTTCTTCAGGTCGATGATGTCGGTGAGGCGGTTCGCGGCCGGGTTGGTCTCGTTGTTGCCGCCGCCGATCGTCAGCACCCGCTGGTCCTGGGCGGGCGGCAGCAGCACGCTCGCCGACTCGTCGCGCTGGTCCTTGTTCCGCAGGCCCGGCACGTCGGTGATGGTGTTGGCGTCGTAGTCGTAGACGGAGGCGCCGGTGCCCGGGGTGCCGTTGCCGAAGGTGTGGCTGCCCGAGTAGAACAGCCGGCCGTCCTGCATCAGGATCATCGACGGGTACAGGCCCCAGTACGACCAGGTCTGGTTGACCTCGTTCATCGGCAGCCACTTGTGCTGCGCCGCCGAGAACTTCTCGGCGGTCACGTTGCCCGTGGAGTCCTCCTTCAGACCGCCGAAGGAGATCACGTCACCGTTGCCGAGGATGGTCGCCGACGGGTACCAGTGGCCGCCGTTCATGTCGTTGGTCTTCGTGTACGTCTCGGTCGCCGGGTCGAAGGTGTACGAGTCCTTCAGCCCCTGGTAGCCGATCGTGCCGTCGGCGGACGGGTAGCCCTTGTTACCGCTCATCACCAGCACCCGGCCGTCGGAGAGCTGCACGTGGCCCGCGCAGAACATGTCGACGGGGGTGGGGATGGTCTTGAAGGAGCCGTTCGCCGGGTCGTAGACGGCGGAGGTGAAGGTGCCCGCGTTGAACTGGGCGATGTCGTTGCCCGAACCGGCGATCAGCAGCACCTTCCCGTTCTTGAGGACCACCGCGTGCATGGAGCGCACCGGGTTCGCGGCCGGGATCACCTCCCACTTGCCCTTGGCGCACTCCTGCGGGGTGCCCGTGCAGGTGGGCGTCGGCGGGGCCGCGCCGACCTCCTCCATCGCGTAGTCGTCGGTGGTCAGGGTGCCCACCCCGTACACGGACAGGCCCCAGGCGATCTTGTCGGTGCCGGGCGGGACCGCCGGCGTACGCACCTCCGTACGCGCCCACGCCGCGCTGACCGGCGGGTTCTGCAGATCGGTCCAGTAGGTCCAGGTGCCCGTGGCGGCCTCGCGGCGGAAGACGGTCACGGACACGTCGGGGGTGTCGGAGGTGTACCAGGCCGACAGGTCGTACTGCTTGCCCGGGGTGACGGTCGGCGCGCAGGCCGCGTTCTCGGTGACCAGCGCCTTGCGGTCGCCGTCCACGCGCCGGGTGAGCGAGACGCGCATCGCCTTGCTGCCCGAGTGGGCGCCGGCGACGGTCGCGAAGGTGAAGTCGTTGTCGCCCCAGCCGGACTTGGACCAGCAGGAGGGCATGTCGGAGCCGGGTGCGCCGGCGGTCTCGAAGCCGGGGTTGGTGAGCAGGTTGGGCGGTCCGGCACTGGCCTGCTGCGGTGCGGTGAGCAGCAGGCCCCCGGTCATCGCCCCGACGGCGAGCAGGGCGGCCCGCCGCCCTCCCCGGCGCCGGAGGGTACGTCGCATGGGATCTTCCTCTCTGTGCGGCTCGGCTGTACGGCGGCGTATCGGCTCGACGGCAGGTAGACCAGCGCCTCGGTGGCCGCGAACCGCAGGACGAACGTGGTGACCAGCGCGAGCGCGGTCGCGGGCAGCACGGCCATGCCGAACCGGTCGACGAGCACGGCGATCAGCGGGATCCGCAGCAGCAGGTCGGCGTTGGCGAGCAGGGCGAACCGCCCCAGCCGGTCCGCCCAGTGGCGATGGCGGCGCCGGTCGCGGAAGAGCAGCGCCTCGATGAGGACGAAGTTCCACAGGACCCCGGCCTGGTTGGCGAGGATCTCGGCCGGCAGGTAGTGCATCCCGGCGCCCGTGAGCAGCCACAGCGCGGCCAGGTTCGGTACGAAGCCGGAGAGCCCGATCAGCCCGAAGCCGATCATCCGGGCGGGCCCGGTCGCGGTCCGCAGGGCCGCCAGGTGCGACAGGAACCGCAGGCCCTCCTTGGCCGTGGACTTCGACTCCCCGGCGAAGCGGTCCTGGAAGACGAACGGCACCTCGGCGACCTTGGCGGGGCGGCAGCGCACCGCGAGCTCCAGCAGGATCTTGTAGCCGAGCGGGCGCAGGGCCTCGGGGGTGATCACGGAGCGGCGCAGGGCGAAGAAGCCGCTCATCGGGTCGCTGATACCGCGCAGGGCGCGCGGGAAGAGCCCCTTGGTGAGCCAGGTGGCGCCGCGCGAGACGGCGATGCGGTAGCCGCCGGCCAGGCCGGCCCGGCTGCCGCCGCTGATGTAGCGGGAGGCGACGACGAGTTCGGCGCCGGTGCGCTCGCCCTCGCCGACGAGTTCGGGGACCAGCTGCGGCGGGTGCTGGAGGTCGGCGTCCATGACGACGACCCAGTCGGACGCGGCACGCTTGACGCCTTCGACGACGGCTCCGCCGAGGCCGCCGACGGCCCGTTCGCGGTGCAGGACCGCCACGGGGAAGGGACAGTCGGCGGCCGCCTTCTCGATGACCTCCGGAGTGTCGTCAGTGGAGTCGTCGACGAAGAGGACCTCGCAGGGCAGGTGGGCGGGGATGCTCGAGCGGAGCCGGCGCAGCAGCTCGCGGATGTTCCCCGCCTCGTTGAAGGTGGGGATGATCAGCGTGATGCTGCCGTGCGCCGGGGGCTCGACGGCCTCCACGGCGGCCGCGACACCGGCCTCGTCGAGGGCGGGGTCGGTCCGCAGGTCTTCGCTCATGGTCAGCTCCCGCTGTCGGGGTCGGTCCGGCGGATCTCGATGCGGTCCTCGCCGGTGCCGAAGACGGCGACCGGGGTCGAGTGCTCCAGAGCGGCCTTGACGGTGGGCAGGGTGGCGGCGTCCCGTCGCACGGTCGGCGAGGAGACGACGTAGTCGATGTCGCGCCAGCCGCGCGGCAGCGTGGCGGTGACGGCCGGGTCGAGGTCGGCCTTGTAGAACCAGATGGCGCCGGGGCCGGGTTCGAAGCCGTGGTGGACGGCGTCGAGCCACAGCGCGTCGTCGAGGAGCACGCGGGTGTTCGCGGGGTCGGCGACCTGGCTGCCGAGCCAGTCGGCGGCCTGCCGGTACGGGCCGTTGGCGTCGGCCGTCAGCGCGGTGCGGTTGCCCTCGTACCAGCGCGGCAGCACGTACGTGGCGGCAGCCGCGGCGAGGACCGCGACCAGCGCGTACCGGGTCCACACCAGGGCGCGGCCCTCGGCACGGCCACGGCGCCGGCGCAGCACGGCGTGCGTGATGCTGGCGGCGCCGCCGGCGAGGACCAGGGCGAGGAAGGGCATCGCCTGGATGACGTACATCGCCGGGAGGTAGCCGGAGGGGCGCAGCGCGACCACGGCCAGGATGACGGCGGCGAGCGCGGGTCCGGCCAGCGCGCGGGCGGTGACCGACCAGTGGAAGGTGACCAGCAGCAGCGCGGCGCCGGCCAGGCCGCCCAGCGGCAGCACGGTGTCGTAGTACAGCCAGGACTGGAAGACGCCGTGGGAGCCGGAGCCGGGGTCGAGGATGAAACCGGAACCGGGCCGGCCCATCTGGTACGTGATGCCGTCGATGAGGGAGACGTGGCCGGGGCCGGGGAACAGCTCACCGTTGAGGAGGGCGTACAGCGGGTAGGCGAACCCGATGAGCGCGCAGGCGGTGATGGCGCCGGTGACGGCGAACTTGCGGGTGTCACGGTGGCTGTGCCGCCACATCGTCACCAGCAGCGCCGGCAGCACCACCAGCATCGTCTCCTTGGTCAGGACGGCGGTCGCGGCCGCCAGTCCCGCCGCGAAGTGGTGCCACAGGTGCCGGCGGGGCGAGGCGGCCAGGCAGAACGCCAGCAGCATCCACATCACGGCGAGGTTGTCGAGGAAGATCTCGCGCTGGAGGACGACGGACAGCGGCGACAGCCCGAACAGGCCGGTCGCCAGCCCGGCGGCCCAGCGCGGCAGCCACAGCCGGCGCGCCAGGACGTACAGCAGTACGGCGCTGGCAGCCGAGACCGCGAGCATCGAGAACCGCATCGGGGCGACCGTCATGGACTCGGGCACCAGCAGCGACGGCAGCCAGGTCAGGGCCGCGACCTGGATCCAGCCCAGCGGCGGGTGGTCGTACCAGTAGGTGTAGTGGGCCAGGCCCTCGCCCTGCTGGACCGCCCAGGCCTGCGCGAGGTAGGTGCCCTCGTCGTCGGAGAGGGCGGGGAAGTGGGTGATGTTCCAGCCCTGGACGAGCAGGATGGCGACGACCAGGACGGCGCACAGGATCAGGTCGGGCCGTGAGCTGCGGAACCGCACCAGGGCTCTGGCGGAGGCCGGTGCCGGGCCGGCGGAGCCGTGTCCGGGCAGCCGCCGGGCCGGGAGGTGGCCGGTGGTGACGGCGGCCGGGGACGCGGACGCGTCCTGGGACGGGGACGGGGACTGGGACTGGGGATCAGTGGCCGTGGGCAGGGTGGCGGTCACTGGTGGATGTCCTCTCGGGTCTGCGGAGCCTCGGTGAGGTGTGCGCCGACGTGACTGGTCAGCTCCCATTCGTTACGGCCGCGCTGCTCGCGCCAGACGGCGCGGATCGCGGCGCCGGCGAGCATCACCTGGTAGAAGGGGCCGCCGACGATCAGCTTGAGGTAGTGCACGAAGCGGATGCGCAGGCCGTACTGGCGCCCGAAGTCGTGCAGGCCGACGATCTCGAAGACGAACGTCACCATCGCCGTGATCAGGGGGAGGAAGGTGATGATCGCGATCCCGACGGGCACGTCGAGGAAGAGCGCGACGGCCACGTTCAGCGGGATGATCACCCCGCAGGCGGCCTGCATGAACGGGGTCATCAGCGTGTAGCGGGCCAGCCAGCGCTGGCCGCGGCCGGGCAGCTGCTTCCAGTCCTTCTTGCGGTAGACCTGGAGGAAGCCCTGGTTCCAGCGGGTGCGCTGCTTGAGCAGGCTGACCAGCGAGCCCGGGGTCTCCTCGCGGGTGACCATGTCCGAGTCGTAGGCGACGACGACCTTCTTGCCGGCGGAGGAGAGCCGGACCCCGAGGTCGCAGTCCTCGGCCAGGCAGTTCTGGTCCCAGCCGCCGGCCTCGCGCAGCACCTCCGTACGGACGAACACGGTGTTGCCGCCGAGCGGGATGAAGCCCTTCTCGGCGTGCAGGTGCAGCCGGGAACGGAACCAGAAGAAGTACTCCAGGCAGTTGCGCAGGCTGTACCAGCTGGAGTGGAAGTTGATCAGCTGGACCCCGCCCTGGACGACGTCGGCGCCGGTGGCGCGGAAGGCGTGGTCGACGTGGGCGAGCAGCTCGGGATGGACCTGGTCCTCGGCGTCGAAGACCCCGACGATGTCGCCCCGGCAGTGCGGGAGCGCGGTGTTGAGGGCCTTCGGCTTGTTCTTGGTCTCGTGGTGGTCGACGACGACCCGTACCCGCTCGGGCGCGCAGGCGGCGGCGCGCTCGGCGACGGCGGCCGTGTCGGGGTCGTCGTGGCCGACGATCACGATGATCTCGTAGTCGCGGTGGCTGGATTCCAGCAGCCGCTCGATGGTGTGCTCCAGGACGGCCTGCTCGTGGCGGGCCGGCAGCAGCAGCGAGAACGCCAGCCGGCCGCCGCCGTCGGGACGGTCGAAGCGGGTCGCGGCCAGGGTCTCCGGCGTACGCCAGGCATGCATCTGCCACCACAGCGTGAAGGCGGCCATCCAGAAGAGCGCGAGCGAAACGGCAGCGACGAACACAGAGGTGTACAACAAGTCCCCCACAGGCATGCCGCGGCCCGGCACGGAGCGCGGCGACGTCTGAAACCCCCCGGAGACGCGCTGCGGGCCCCCCGGCCCGGCGCCTGCCTCCCCCAGCACGCGCACCCCCCAGTGCGCGCGTTCTCGGTACGCGAAATCTTCCCGAACCCCGAGATTAGGCAGAGAACGTGAACCTCAGTCGCCCGTCAGATAAAAAACGTGTTTCCCAACCAGCCTTTCAGCAACCGGAATTGACGCTACTCCCGACTTTTCAGGTCTGAACCGTGCCCAACTGCCCGGCCAACTCGACCAGATCTGTCGTAGGGCGCGCGCAGACGAAGTGCCGACACACATACGCCGTGGGCAGGTCGCGTACGAGCGTGCGCTCGTGCAACAGGGGGAACTCCGGTGCACCCGCGTCTGCGGACGGAGCCCTTCCGACCGCCACCACGGCACCAGGAGCCGTCCCCAGCAACGCCGTCCGGTGCAGCGCGGCCGTCGCCGGGTCCTCCGGATGCCCCACGACCGCCACCTCGCGCGGCCCGTCGATCAGCGCCTCGGCGACGGCCAGCCCGTGTCCGATGAAGCGCGGGGCGCGCGGCCCCAGCGCGTGCACCACCCCGAGCGCCCGCTCGGCCGCCGTGCGGTGCGCCTGCGAGCCGGTGTGCGCGGCGTACGACAGCAGCGCGCCGGCGGCCGCCGTCCAGCCGGAGGGCGCGGCGTTGTCGGTGGGGTCCTGCGGCCGGCGGATCAGCTGCTCGGCGTCGTGCGCGGTGTCGTACAGCGTGCCGTCCGGCGCGGTGAACCGGTCGAGGATCAGATCGGTGAGGAGACCGGCGAACTCCAGCCACACCCCCTCGCCCGTGACCGCGGCCAGCGCCAGGAACCCCTCCGCCACGTCGCCGTAGTCCTCCAGCACTCCCGCGTGCGCGCCGGACCGCCCGTCCTTGCTGGTCCGGTCCAGCCGGGCGCGCCCGGCGGCGGCGTCGAAGTGGACGCGCACCAGCAGATCGGCGGCCTCGGTGGCCCGCTCGATCAGGTCGGGCCGCTCGAAGTACGCCCCGCACTCCGCGAGGGCGGCGATGGCCAGCCCGTTCCACGCCGCGACCACCTTGTCGTCGCGGCCCGGGGCGGGCCGCCCGGCGCGGGCCGACAGCAGCCGCTCGCGGATGCCCGCCATCCGCGCACCGTCGACGACGGGCCCCTCCTGGGGCAGCTGGAGCACGGACGCGCCGTGCTCGAAGGTGCCTTCCTCGGTCACCCCGAAGTACGCGGCGGCCAGCGCACCGTCCGCCTCACCGAGGACCTCCCGCAGCTGCGCCGGCGTCCAGACGTAGTACGCGCCCTCGGCGTGCTCACCGGTGGCCGGGTCCGCGGAGTCGGCGTCGAGCGCGGAGGCGAAACCACCCTCCCCGGTCCGCAGCTCCCGCACCATGAAGTCGGCGGTCTCCAGCGCCACACGCCGCGCCAGATCGGACCCGGTGACCCGCCACAGGTGCGCGTACACCCGGCAGAGCAGGGCGTTGTCGTAGAGCATCTTCTCGAAGTGGGGTACCAAGGTCCCACCACCGGGGGGAGTGAGCACGTACCGGTGGAACCCGCCCCCCACCTGGTCGTACAGGCTCGAACGGGCCATCGCGCCGCACAGCCCCTCCGCCATCTCCAGCGCGGCCACGGAGTCGGTCCGCGCATGGTGGCGCAACAGGAACTCGATCACCATGGACGGCGGGAACTTGGTGTCCCCCTTGAACCAGCCGCTCGCGGGGTCGATGTCCCGGGTCAGCTGGAGGAGCGCCAGGGCCTGGGTCTCCTCGGTGGGCGCCCCGCCGTCCCCGGTGCTCAACTGCCGCCCGGCAAGATCCCGAGTGATCTTCGCCGCGACTTCCGCCACCTCGTCGCGGCGGCCCGTCCAGGCGGTGTGCACGCCTTCGAGGACCTGCGCGAAGGACGGCATGCCGTGGCGCGGCTCGGGCGGGAAGTAGGTCCCGAAGTAGAACGGCTCCTGGTCCGGCGTCATGAACACGGACATGGGCCAGCCGCCCTGCCCCGTGGCGGCCTGGACGGCCTCCATGTAGACGGCGTCCACATCGGGTCGCTCCTCGCGGTCCACCTTGACGGACACGAAGTGCTCGTTGAGATAGGCGGCGGTCTCCACGTCCTCGAAGGACTCGTGGGCCATGACGTGGCACCAGTGGCAGGCGCTGTAGCCGACGCTCAGGAACACCGGCACGCCGCGCCGGCGGGCCTCTTCGAACGCACCGGCCTCCCACGGCCACCAGTCGACCGGATTGTCAGCATGCTGAAGCAGATAAGGCGAGGTCACACCAGCCAGCCGGTTCATACGGCCCAGCCTCTCACAACGCCTGGCACGACCGGCGAAACCCTCGCGAGCCCACCCCGCTCGGCTGAATTGCACGTGCAGGCCATCGCGTGGTGGGCAGCTCCTTCTCCTCAGAATCGGTATCAAAGCTTTGGTCGGGCGGCACGACACCTCGGAACAGTAGGCTGGGCGCAGCAGCGCTGGACCTGCCGAGGCTCCTCGAAGGAGGTACACCATGTCCGCCGAGATGGTGGCGCCCGCCTGGATGCACACGCAGATCAGCGCCGAACAGTACGACTCCTGGTCCGAGGAGCAGTGCGCCGGCATCGAGATCGTGGACGGGATGGTCGTCGTGAGCCCGAGCGCCTCCAAGCGGCACAACCGGCTGGCTCGGGTCCTGGCCAATGCCCTGGACGCCGCCGCGGGCCCGGACTGGAACGCGGACACGGGCTTCGACGTCCGCCTGCAGGACGTTCCGCTCACCAACCGCCGCCCGGACGTCACCGTCTACCGGGCGGAGACCATCGACCTCACGCCTACCCGCCCCGAGCACGTACTCCTGGTCGTCGAAGTCGTGTCGCCCGGTTCGGAGACCACCGACCGGATCGTGAAGGTGGACCAGTACGCCAAGGCCGGCATCCCCTTCTACTGGCGGGTCGAACAGGCCGCCACCGGTGTCCCGATCGTCTACACCTACGTCCTCGACCCTGCCACCAAGGCTTATAGGGACGGCGAGATGTTCACCGGCACAGTGAAGGCCACCGCACCTTTCTCCATCACGGTGGATCTTGGGCTCTCGTAAGGTACGGAGAAGTCGCCTCGCTATCGACGCTTGAGCGTCCGCGCATGCCTCACGGTGCTTCGCGGACTCATCAGGACATTCTCCGACTACGGACCAGATTCGCCACGTGCGGATGCGACTCCAGTTCGTACACGATCGTTCAGCCGCGCCCGGTCAAGAACTACCCAAGGGCACGTGGGCGGACGGCCGCGCCAACAGGGCAGCCGTCCAAAAGAAGCGAGCCGAGTCTTGGTATCCAGTTGCAGTTCATCAAAGCTAACGGGCTGACGTCACCGTCGGCGGCCATACGGGGGGCACGGAAAGGTAGGCGGACCTCACGAGTCGAGCGTAGAAGCTCGTGTGAAGATCCTGGCTGCGCGGGACGATGGAGAGGCAGCCCGCACAGCCAGGTCGGTTCAAGCAGGTCTCAGGTATGTGGTGATCGCCATGCTGGCCGCTCCAGGGCAGGAAAGCCGCGTTGTGCCTTCGAGGCTGCACAAGCCTGGACTCGCTGCCCCTCACTCGGTGTCGATGTCGGCCTCGCCGACCTCCTTGTCTGCCGACTTGATACCCAAGCTCTCGATGAACTGCCGCTCCCGCGCCGCCAGTTCGTGCTGCCGGGCGAGGATGAACTCGGTGAACTCGTCGGCCTTGAGGTGCTCGATGGACGCGAGGCTGACCCCATGCGAGTCCAGAATGTCAGTCTGCCCGTCCTCCGCGAGCCTGATGAGCGCCTGCCGGATCGACACACCCGGCGGCGTCGTCATGACGATCCGGTTGGCGGGACTGGAAGCCCCGGGGACCCCGCTCTGGGTGATGACGTGTCGATAGGTCTCGCTGTGCGCCGTCGCCAGCTGTTCCAGCACGTTGGCGGTGCCGCCGTCGAGGTTCTTCCGGTCCGGGAACGTCTGTAGGTCCCAGAGGAGGTAGGCGCGCACGCGCGCGCTGCGCAAGTCGAAGCGTTCGGGGAAGGAACGGGCCCGCTCAGCGGAGTAGCTGAGCCCGCCCTTGCCCTGGGCGAAGGCCTTCATCTCCGTAATGAATTTCCGGACCTGGGTGGTGGTGGACCCGGCAAAGGTGCCCGCCAGGGACGTGGTCCAGAACCAGTGCCGAAGCTTGCCCCGCTGCTCCACTTCGACCTTGTCGGAGAAGTGGAAGAAGACGGCGAGCAGCATGATCTGGATGTTGTAGGGAACCAGGCGAGCCAGCGGGACCCGGACCTCCTCCCGCAGGAACTCGACCACCTGCTGGAGGATCAGGTCGGTGTCCTCCACCGCGGTCGTGAGCTGACCCTGGACCTTGCGGGCCATCGTCTCCCAGGAGGTGTCCCCATATACGTCCTCCTCGCCGGACAGCGCGAGGACGGTCTGGAAGATCGTCATGATCGGGATCTCGCCGAAGCCCGAAGCGGCGATCCGCCCCTTGATCTCCTCCATCTTGTCGCTGAGCGTCTCCGAGCCGATGGTCCCGTAGGTCAGTGCGGAGACCATCTGGTCGGGACGCATCTTCTGGCCGCTGCTGTTAATCCTGGAGAAGACCTCGATGGCCTGCTGGAGAGTGCCGCCCTCCATACGCACCACGGAGACCTTGTAGTTCTTCACCCGCTTCGCGATGCGCTCGCTCTCCTTGGTGAGGCGGTCGGCCTCATCGCGGGAGTGGGAGACGTCGGACAGCGTCCGTGCGTATTCGAGAAAGTCCAGAGTCCCCAGTACGGACCGCATGGGGAGGTAGTGGCTGGGCACCGGCTCGCCGCTCTTCTGGTGGCGGTAGCGCACGCCGTCGTGTTCCGACCGGACGAGCGGCCGGTAGACCCACCACATCCAGTCCTCCTGGCGCGCGGACCGCGGGGCGTCGGCCGAGCGGTGGAGGACGCCGAAGAGCGTCGAGAGCCGCTGGTGGCCGTCCAGGACGTACGCGACCTTCGCCCCTTCCGGTGCCGGCGGAATCCTGCGCCCACCGATGGTGTCGAGGCTTTCGAGCGGCATGGTGGTCTCCCAGATGAGTAGGCTGCCCATCGGGTAGCCGCGCTCCATGCTGTCGAAGAGCTGGAGCATCTGCTCGGGGCGCCACAGGAACGGGCGCTGGAACTTCGGCACCCGCAGCTCGCCCTGCGCAATCCGCTCCAGGACCTGCTCCAGGAAGTGAACCTCCGGCACCACGGAGATATCCTTAACCACCTCGATGTCTCCCATGCTCAGATCACGCCCCGAATCGTTTCGAACATCGATCGCAATTCCTGTTTCGCTCCGGGGCCCAGGCCGTCCAGGTCCCGCTCCGATATGCCGCCGCGCATCACCTCTTGCAGGAACAGGCCCGGCAAGTCCGTTCCGAATCCCTCCTGGAGGGTGATGAGATCCTGCTCCGCCACTTCGTCGTACAGATCACCGTGGCGCGGCGGGATGACGTAGGTGGCCCCCGCCTTCTTGGAGTGGCGCCCCTTCTGGTCGGCACCCTTCTGCTGCTTCCCCTTGAATCCGTGCTTCATGTCGAAGTGGGCTCGCTGCGCGGGCGAGAAAGTCTTGAGGGACTCCAAGCGCTTGGCCATGGAGGACATTCCGACGGTCTTCTTCGGCTGCCGGGCCAGAACCCGGTTGGGAATGTAGTTCTCCATCTCCCGGAAGCTGAGGACGTGCGCACTCACGCCTTCGCGGGCCGCGGCTTCGGCCTTCTCGTGATTGTCGGTCCGGTCCATGGGGTGGAAGCTGTCGCTGTCGATGACGAGGACCACACGCTTGGTACGGGAGAACTGCGCGGCCTGGTCGACCGCGTGCACGGTCGCCCCGTCCTTGCCACCTCCGTTGTACACACCGAGGCGACTCCCCGCCTTAGCGTCGATGACATCCTCGCAGCCGAGCAGGCGCGCGAGCGCCTCGATCATCTGCCAGTCATAGATCGCGTTCTCCACGACCAGCACGGCTGGCCGCTCCAGGTCACGGATGTCCGCCGTGAGCGTCTCGCCGGTCACCCTGACCATGCCCGCGGTCCCCTCGTGCGGCGCCCAGGCCTGCGCCATGCTCGCCTTCTGCGCGAGTAGCAGGTAGCTCTGCGCCAGGACCGGGAGGTGACGCTCCAGGAACGTATGGACGGCGTCCACATCACGCGGGGAGATCGCCCACTCGTGCCGCGCCTCCCTGAAGAACGCGATCAGCTTCAATATGAGCTCTGCGTTCTCGTCGCCCTGACGGCCCTTCAGCAGGTCGACGGGAATCTCAACGCGCATCGTCGATCCGATTCGCCTGCGCGTCCGCGAGGGCGCGCACCTCCTCGAAGTCCTCCGCGAAGACCCCCCGCGGCCAGTAGTCGAGGTTGCCGAGGGCGTCCACCTCGATCTTCCGCAGGATGGCAGCCCCCTCCGCCTGCTCGACGAAGTAGATCTTCACATCTTCCGGCGCCAGCTTCCGCTCCGCGACCCGTCGGCGCAGCCTGAGGAGGAAGTTCTCGCTGTGTGTCTCCACCAGGAAGCGCACCTGCGACTCCTGCACGGCGTCGATGTAGAGATCGGCGATCGCGGCGTGCGCCGAAGGATGGAGATGGAGTTCGGGCTCCTCCACGATCTCAATCACCGGCCCGGCGGGCGGTTCCACGCGGTCCGCGGCCCGCTGGATCACGATCGGCAGGAACTGGACCACACCGGTGCCGACGTCGTCGATGTGGACGACGAGATCGGGGTCGCGCAGGGAACGCAGCTTGGGGATGTACATCCCGGAGCCGACGTCGGTGACTTCGAGGCGCCACCCGGGCAGGATGATTTCCAGCAGGGTGTTCACCTCACGGCCGATCAGACCACGCCCGTAGACCTCGTCCGCGGCGAGCATGCCGAGCGCCCTCTCGCCCCGATAGCCGACGCTGCCCAGGGTTCTGGCCGGAGACCGGAAGAAACGCTCCGGGCTCTTCCTGAACGGACCCAGATACCGGATCTCGTCGAGACCTTCCCGAATTAGCCCAGTGACGCCGCTGACACCGCCGACCGAGTCCGGCCAGTCGGCCGGATCAGGCAGCAGCCCGCGAAATCCGACTTTAGCCTCCTGGCCGTCGACAAGATACGCGCGCTTCTCCGGGGAGTAGGCGTCGATGCCGGGCATCCAGGAGAGGTTCGCGACCTCCGTCCCGCAGGAGATCTGCACTGAGGAGACCAGCTGCATTCCCTGGTTGGCGATGTTCTGGACCTCGGCGGTGGCGCTGACGGTCTCGCCGTCCTCGCGCCCGATCGACGCTCCCAGGCGAATGTGCCCATGGGGTGACGAGCCATGGATTAGATCGGCGAACGAAGGAGTGAAGCCCTGGATCAGGTCGAGGTCCAGAGGGTACGGGGAGTCGCCGTGGATACCGAGGGAAAGGAGCGGGAGCGCTCGCACAACGGCACTCTTGCCGGAATTGTTCCGGCCCAGCACCACCGTAATCTTTCCAAGCTCCACCTCCTGCCTCTCCCTGAAGCAGCGATAGTTCTCCAGCGAGAACCGTTCCAACGACACCTGGGCTCCCGTTCAGTCGAACCATGTCTGGCGAGGCCGTGCCGAACTCAGCGAACACCGCTACAGCAGCCCGCCAGCCTAGCCACGGTAATACTCTCAGACGGTGGTAGCTCCGCACCCGAGTTTCGCTCTTCCACCTACGGAGATGCCCGACGTCTGCCTCGGAGTTCCAGATGACGGGACCCCAGCCTCCGCACAACAGCCCTCCCCTGGGCGGCAGAGGCGCTCCGCCCGGTTGTGGGCCTGAGCGCCAGGAAGGGCAGCAGGCCGATCAGCTTCCCCCGGGCTGCGGCCTGGCCCGCCCTTGGACCTGATGGAAGGGGTACGGTCGACATTGCCTGCGGCTGGCAACAGCTCGGCCCCCTTGATGCGGCTGGTGTCGGGTTGAGGTTCCCCCGAGATGCGGGGATGGGTGACAGAGGGTCAGATGGGTCTCATGAGAGGAGACCAGTCGATGCCTGCACCGAGGAAGTACCCGCTGGAGTTGCGTGAGCGTGCGGTACGGATGTACCGGACGGCCGAGCCGAAGCCCGTGATCCGCCGTATGGCCGAGGAGCTCGTCACGGTCGATCTTGGGGACGTGTAGGAACGGAGAAGTCGTCCCGCGCCTGCCCGGCGGCTGTCCCGCAGCTGCCCGGGAGCGCGATCGGTGTGTCAACTTCCTCTGATCCAGCTCAGATTGCTTCGCACTCGGGCCTGCACCGGCGCACACTTGGGGACCCCGATCGGAGGAGGTTGCTGGTGCGGGAGAGTCATCGGAGCGAGGCCGAGCAGATGCTGGTGCGGGCCGTGGAGGAGGAGGCGCGGCGGCCCGGCGCGGGGATCGACAAGGCGGCGCTGCTGGCGCGCGGCCGGGAGGCGCTGGACGCGCTCGCCGCGAGCGCCGCCGAGGAGTACGAGGCGTACGTACGGGCTCTGGACGAGGCGGCGGCCGGGGAGCGGTCGTTGGGTGAATCGTTTCGGCGGGCGAACACCTCGACGGCGCTGCTGGTGACGGGGGTCGCGGCGGCCGCCGCGTTCGGGGCGGACCTCGCGCTGGGCGTCGCCTCCGGTACGGCGCTGGCCGCGGGCGCCGTCGTGGGCGTGGCCGGGGCGGCGGCCACGGTGGCGAAGGTGACCGCGGCGCACGTACCGGCGGCGCACCGCAGGGCCGGGGCGCTGGGCCAGCCGGGCGGTCCGCAGCAGCTGCGGCTCCAGTGGCTGTCGGCGCTGGAGGTACGGGGGGTGCGGCCGTTCCTGGAGCAGCAGCGCCTGGTGGCGGCGGCGCGCACCGCGCGGCCGCCGGCTTCGGCGGGGGCGGCGGCGGGGCCGCGGCTGCGCGGGTCGGACCGCAGTGCGCAGGCGCGCCGGCGGCACGCGCTGGAGCAGTCCTTCGGGCAGCTGCCGGAGCCCGCCGGGCCGTTCGTGGGCCGCCGGGAGGAGCTGACGCGGATCGCGCAGTGGGTACGGGCGGCGCGCGCCAGCACGCGGACCCGGCCGGTGGTGGTGGTCCTGCACGGCGAACCGGGGGCGGGCCGCACGGCGCTGGCGGTGCGCGCGGCCCACCAGGTGCGCGACCAGTTCCGTGGGGCGTGCGTGGTGGACCTGCGGGGCGGTTCGCCGGGCGGGCTCTCGCCGCTGCCGACGCGCGAGGCGCTGCTGCACCTTCTGAACCGGCTGGGCGCACCGCGCGAGCAGCTGCTGTTCCGGGAGCGGTCGTCGCAGGAGCAGCAGGTGCGGCACCTGGGCGAGCTGTACCTCCAGCACCTGCACGGGCTGCCGGTGACGGTGGTCCTCGACGACGCCTCGGACGCGGACCAGGTCCGGGCGCTGGTTCCGGAGCACTCGGACAGCCTGGTGCTGGTCACGGCGCGGGAGCCGCTGGAACTGCCGGCGGATCTGGCGGCGTGGGTGCACCACCTGCCGGTGGAGCGGCTGGGGCCGGCGGACGCGGCGGAGCTGGTACGGGCGGCGGCGGTGGCCGGCGAACAGGGTGCGCAGGGGGAGGGGGACGGGGACTGGGTCGGGGGTCTGGTGGCGGACGGGGGCGGGCTGCCGCTGGCTCTGCGGATCCTGGCGCCGCTGGGCGCTGGCGCGGGGGACGACGGGGTGCGGGCGCCGGAGGGGGCCCTCGAGCAGGCGCTGGGCCGGGCGTACGCGCGGCTGCCGGAGGAGCGGCGGCTGCTGCTGCGCCGGCTGCCGCTGGCCGGGCGGGCCTCGCTCGGCGTCGCGGCGGCGGCCGCGCTGGCCGACGTACCGCAGGCGGCGGCGCGGCGCGGGCTCGACGAGCTGTGCCGGGCCGGGCTGATCGACCGGGTGCGCGGGGAGCGGTACCGGATGCACGACGCGGTCCGCTCGTACGCGGCGGAGCGGCTGGCGGCCGACGAGGACCGGGCGGGGGCGGCGGCCGCGCACGAGCGGCTGATCCGTACGTACGCACAGCTCGCGGACGCCGTGATCCGGATGGTCGACGGGAAGACGTCGACCCGCGCGCACCAGTTCGGCGGGCACGGCTTCAGCTCGCTCGACGCGGCGCTGCGCTGGCTGGAGGAGGAGTCGAGCTTCATCACGGCGGCGCTGCGGCACACCGAGGGCGTGGACCGGCGGGTGGTGCTGGACCTGCTGGGCGCGCTGTGCGACTTCTGTCTGCTGCGCGGCGACCTGTACCGGCTCGGTGAGATCGACGAGCTGGCGCGGGCCGTGGAGCGGGCGTCGGCAGAGTCCGGGGCAGGGGCGGGGGCAGGGGCCGGTGACGGGGACGGCGCCGGGGCCGGGGCCGGGGCCGGGGAGGAAGGGGTGCTGGTGCGGTCGGTGCGGTGGCGTACGGGCATCGCGGCGCGCCAGCTGGGCGACCTGGACACGGCGCACACGACGCTGACGTCGGTGGTGGACCAGTACTTCGAGGCGCACCACGAGGCGGGGGCGGCCCGGGCCCTGGTGTCGCTGGGCATCACGCTGCACCACCAGGGGCAGCTGACGGAGGCGGCGGGCCGGATCCGGGAGGCGATCGCCCTCCAGGAGCCGCCGGAGCTGGCGGGCGACCGGGCGTGGGCGCTGCACGCGCTGGGCGCGGTGGAGCGGGACCTGTCGCGGCTGTCGGAGGCGGCGGGCCTGCTGGAGCGGTCGCTGGTACTGCACCGGGAGAACGAGAGCGTGCACGGCGAGGCGTGGGCGCACTTCCAGCTGGGCCAGGTGTTCCTGCGGTCGGGCGACGTGGCGCGGGCGGAGGCGGAGCTGGGGCTGGCGCTGGAGCTGTACGGGCGGACGCGCGACGGCCGCGGCCAGGCGTGGGCGCTGACCCAGCTGGGGCGGGCGCGGGTGGTGGCCGGGGACGCGGCGGGGGGCCTGGAGCGGCTGCGCGAGGCGCTGGCGCGGCACCGGGAGGCGGAGGACGCGCGGGGCGAGGCGTGGACGCTGTACCACCTGGGCCAGGCGCTGGAGGAGTCCGGCGACCGGGATCCGGCGGTGCGGGAGCTGGAGCGGGCGCGGACGATGTTCTCGCGGATGCGGGACGGGTACGGGCTGGCGTGCGCCCGCCACCACTCGGGGCGGGTCACCCGGGACCAGCGGGCGGCGCTGACCGGGAACCTGCGCAACTCCGGCTTCGCGCGGCAGCTGCTGGTGGACGCGCGGGCCGACTTCCGGCGGATCGGGCTGGCGCACGGGGAGGGCTGGACGTGCCTGGAACTGGCGGTGATCGACGCGGGCAACGGGCGGGTGCCGGCGGCGGTGGCGCTGTGCGAGGAGGCGGGCCGGCTGTTCGCGTCGTACGACGACCGGCGGGGCGGCGACTGGGCCCGCTTCCTGCGCTGCACGCTGCTGCCGTACGCCGGGGCCGCGGGGTCCGGAGCAGCGGGGTCCGCGGCAGCAGGGTCCGCGGCAGCAGGGTCCGCGGCAGCGGGGGCCGGGTCGGCCGGGTCCGACGCGGCCGCCGCCGAGCTGGCGGCCCTGCGGACGGATCCCCACCCGTCGCGGGACCGCCGCCTGTCGGAATGCCTGGACGCGTTCGGCGTGCTCCTGTCACGGGGCACCGCCCCGGGCGAAGACTGGCCGGGCTGGCGCCTGTCCCTGATCCCGGACCGCCACTCCCGCGAGGTCCTGGGCGTCCCCCGGCCGACGTAACGGCCACGACACCCCGCCGTCGGCCCTGCGTCCCGCGTACCGGCTTCGCCGGCGCCCGAGGGGGGCGGGGCCGCGCCCCGGGGCCGCGTAGCCGGCCCCGCCGGCGTTTGAGGCGTAGGGCTCAGGAGCAGCGCCCCCGCCCGCCGGAACCAGCCGTGGCCGAGGCCACCGCACGCCTCAGGCGCCGGCCGGGCTCGCGGGTGGGGCTCCGCCCCACACCCCGCGCCTCACACACCGGCGAGGCTGGATGGGCGCGCCCGAGGCGCTGAACGGCCGGCCGAACGCCGCGGGCCGGGGGCCGGAGCCCCGCTGGCCGGGGCGGAGCCCCGCGGGGCGTCAGGAGGTGGTGGCGTCCGACTGCGCCGGCGACGCGGTCCCGGCTCGCGCCGGCTCGGGGGCCTCGTCGAAGTTCACGCGCCCCATGTGCCGGTTCATCGACTTCATCAGGGCCCACACGCCCACGGCCAGGGCCGCGAAGACGAGGAAGCCGAGGATGCCGGGCGTCACCTTGTTCTTGTCGAAGGTGTCGGCGGCCAGCGGAACGAGCTGGGTGATTGCTGCCTGCGTAGCGCTCATGCTTCCGCATTCTCCCGGATGCCCGCGAAGAGGTCGGACTCGGGGAGGGACGTGTCGACGAGCGACTTCGCCAGCTCGTACTCCTCCGTCGGCCAGACCTCCTTCTGGATCTCCATCGGCACCCGGAACCAGCCCCCGTCGGGGTCGATCTGCGTGGCGTGCGCGATCAGCGCCTTGTCACGGATCTCGAAGAAGTCCGCGCAGGGCACGTGCGTGGTCAGCGTCCGCTCGGTGCGCTCGAACTCCTTCCAGCGCTCCAGCCACTCCCCGTACGGCGACTCTATGCCCCGGTCCAGCAGTGCCTCGTGCAGCGCGATCGTGCGCGGCTTGTTGAAGCCCTGGTTGTAGTAGAGCTTCTGCGGCTGGTACGCCGGGCCGAACTCCGCCTCCGGGTACTTCTCGGTGTCCGCCGCCCCGTCGAACGCCACCATCGAGATCTTGTGGGTCATGATGTGGTCGGGGTGCGGGTAGCCGCCGTTCTCGTCGTACGTCGTGATGACCTGCGGACGGAACGCGCGGATCTTCTTTACGAGCCGGCCGGCCGCCTCGTCGACGTCCTCCAGCGCGAAGCAGCCCTCGGGCAGCGGCGGCAGCGGGTCGCCCTCGGGCAGGCCGGAGTCGACGTACCCCAGCCACTCCTGCTCGACGCCGAGGATCTCGCGCGCCTCGTCCATCTCCTTGGCGCGGACCTCGTGGATGTGCTCCTCGATGTACTTGTCGCCCTGGAGCTTGGGATTGAGGATCGAGCCGCGCTCGCCGCCGGTGCAGGTCACCACCAGCACGGGCACCCCCTCGGACACGTACTTGGCCATGGTGGCCGCGCCCTTGCTCGACTCGTCGTCGGGGTGGGCGTGGACGGCCATCAGTCGAAGCTGCTCGGTCAAGACAGGATCCTCTGTGATTCGGCGCGATGGTCGGCTTCTATAGTGACCGAATCGGGGGGCGGAAAAATTCCGGGGTGGCACCAGCCCGGCCCCCAGACTCGAGGAGCGATCGATGAGCGCCGTACGCGAGGGACTGCCCGAGGGCCGTTACGGCCGGTCGGCGGACGAGCGCGCGGACCGCAAGCTCAAGATCGTCGGTTCGGTGCTGGGCGTCGCCCTGCTCGGCGTCGTCGGCTGGATCGGCTGGGACTACGTCGGCGGCCAGTCGGTGAGCGCCGAGGTGATCAAGTTCGAGGTGGTCTCCGACTCCGAGGTGCAGGTCCACCTGGAGGTCCGCAAGGAGGCCGGCGTCACCGGGGTGTGCACGCTGAGCTCGCAGGACCGCTCGCACGACGAGGTCGGCCGCGCCGACTACACCTTCGACCAGAACTCCCGGCGCGTGGACGAGCTCGTGGTCCTGAAGACCAAGGCCCGCGCGACGATGATCGAGCTGGTCGGCTGCCAGCCGGCCGGCACGGCCCGCTGAGGGTGACTCCCGCGGATCTTCCGGATCCCGCGCAGCCCCCGGATCCCGCGCAGCTCCCGGATCCCGCGCGGCTGGTCGACGCCACCGACTGGGCGTCGCTGGACAGCGGCCACGGGCCCGACCCCGCGCTCCCCGGCGTGCTGCGCCGCCTCGCGGCGGGCGATGCCACCGCCCTGCCCTGCCTCGGCCGCCACCAGAACAGCGGCCGCGCTGGCCGACCCGGACGCCGCCGAGGCGTGGCTGGGTGACCCGTGGTTCCCGCTGACCCTGCTGGAGGCGGCGGTGGCGGGCGCGGCGGACCTCGCGGAGGTCCTCCCCGCGGTGCTCGCGGTCCTGCCCCGGCTGCTGCCGCCCGCCGACGGCTTCTTCGCCCCGTGGTCCGGCACCCGCGGCCGGATCTCCCTCGCCCTGGGCGCCCGCGCCTTCCCCGACGGGATCCCGGCGGCCGGCGCGGGCGGCCTCACCCCCACCCAGCGGACCCTCCTGCGCGCCGGGCTGGACCGGCTCGGAGACGCGGACGACGTCGCCGCCTGGCTGATGGGCGGGACGTCCTGGAGCGGCACGCCCGGGGTCCGGAGCGGGCCGCCCGCGCGGGCGGCACTGGCAGAGCTCGTGCATACGCATCTCTGACACAGTTCACACGTCTGGTCTCCTCCCCCTTTTCGGCCCGAATTGTTAGGCTCGTGGTTTCGCCCACTGACGGCGACCACGTAGTCCCCTGTACCGACGAGGAGCACCTGTGACCCAGACGAGCGAGAGCGTCACCTGGCTGACCCAGGAGGCGTACGACCAGCTCAAGGCCGAGCTGGAGTACCTGTCTGGTCCCGCACGCACGGAGATCGCCGCGAAGATCGCTGCCGCCCGTGAAGAAGGTGACCTGCGGGAGAACGGCGGTTACCACGCCGCCAAGGAGGAGCAGGGCAAGCAGGAGCTCCGCGTGCGCCAGCTGACGCAGCTCCTGGAGAACGCCAAGGTCGGCACCGCGCCCGCGTCCGACGGCGTCGTCGCGCCCGGCACCGTCGTGACCATCGCCTTCGACGGCGACCTGGACGACACCATGGAGTTCCTGCTGGCCTCGCGCGAGTACGCGTCCTCGGCCTTCGAGACCTACTCCCCCCAGTCCCCGCTGGGCACCGGAGTGATGGGCAAGCGGACGGGCGAGGACGCCGAGTACGAGCTGCCGAACGGCAAGAAGGCCTCGGTCAAGATCCTGGACGTCAAGCCCTTCACCGGCTGACCAGGCCCCGCAACCGACGCCAGAGCCCCCGCCGGACCGGTCCGGCGGGGGCTCCGCGCATGCCGGCCGCCGTCCCAGGCGGTCCCGGGCGGTCCCGGGCGGTCCCGGCGGCGGAAATCCGGGTGCGGGCGGGGGCCCGCCCCTGGTTATCCTGCCTCGTCCTGACCACGCCAGGGAGGTCCCCCACCATGAGCAGCAGCACCACGTCACCCTTCCCCGACCGGATCGAGCTCACGGGAGAGGGGCTGGTCCTGCGCGACTGGACGGAGGCGGACCTGGCCGCGATGCCGGACCTGTTCGACCACCCCGACATCGCGTACTGGACGCCGATCGTCTCCCCCTTCGACGACGACGCCGCCCGCACCCGCCTGGAGCGGGCCCGCACGCTGCGGGCGCAGGGCACGGCCATCCTGCTCGCCATCACCGTCGACGGCGGCGCCCCGCTGGGCGAGGCGATGCTCAAGCGCGCCCCCGAGGGCACGGAGATCGGCTACGCGGTCGGCCCGGCGCACCGCGGCCAGGGGCTGGCCGCGCGGGCGGTACGGCTGATGGCCGCGTACGCCTTCGAGGAGCTCGGCGCCGAGCAGGTGATCCTGGAGCTGGAGGCCGAGAACGCCGCCAGCGTCGCGGTCGCCACCAAGGCGGGCTTCCGCCTGCTCGACGTACCGCTGATCAAGGGGGAGGAGAAGGGCCGGCCCTTCGCCCTGCAGACGTGGGGCCTGGACCGCCCCTGACGCCCTCCTCGCAGCCACCGCACCCGGCCCGCCCGGGCGCGGGGGCCCGGGTCAGGCGGTCGCCGAGCGTTACTTGCGGACCGCGAGGGTCCGGAAGACCACCACGATCAGGACCGACCACAGGACCGATGCCACCACGGGGTGCTGCATCGGCCAGGCGTCCGGTACCGGGTAGCCCGGCGGCAGGTTGCCGAAGAGCTCGCGGGCGGCCTGAACGCTGGCCTACCGCATCCACCTGGATGTGGGCCGTGGCCGCTGGTACCTGACCGCGTCGTGGGCGCGGCCCGTGGTCGCCGCCTCGGGCGTGCGCACCGACAGGCCGATCAGGGCGCCGATCCACGAGAACGCGTACCCCAGCAGGAGCAGCAGGGCGAAGCCCGCCAGCACCTCGCCGGCGCTGGTGTGGGTGCGCCGGCCGACGATCAGGGCGACGACGACGAGGGCGACGAGGGCGACGAGGGTGAGCGTCGTCTGGACCAGGTCGGCCAGGGTCCGGCCGGTCAGGACCGCGCCGTCCAGTGCACAACGGGTCCTGCCCGGCCCGCCGTTGGCCCCGGGGCCCGGGCGGGAACGGCCCCGGCCCCGAGCGGTCAGGCGGTCAGGCGGTCAGGCGGTCAGGCGGTCAGGCGGTCAGGCGGTCAGTCCATGACCCGGTACCCCGCGCTGTGCAGCGCCCGCGCGACCTCGGTGCAGTGCTCCGGCCCCTTGGTCTCCAAGTGCAGCTCCACCTCCACCTCCGTGAGCCCCAGCCGCGGATCGGTCCGTACGTGGCTCACGTCCAACACGTTCGCATCCACCACTGACAACACCCCCAGCAGCCCGGCCAGTGCCCCCGGCCGGTCGGCCACCCGCAGCCGCATCGACAGGAACCGCCCGGCCGCCGCCATGCCGTGCCGCAGCACGCGCTGGAGCAGCAGCGGGTCCACGTTGCCGCCGGACAGCACCGCCACCACCGGGCCCGCCCCGTACAGCTCCGGCTCGCTCAGCAGGGCCGCGACCGGGCTGCAGCCGGCCGGCTCGACGACGAGCTTGGCCCGCTCCAGGCACAGCAGCAGAGCGCTGGAGAGCGCGTCCTCGGAGACCGTACGGACGTCGTCGACGAGATCGGCGATGATGGCGAACGGGACGTCGCCGGGCCGCCCGACCTTGATGCCGTCCGCCATGGTCGCCGGCTCGTCGATGGACACCGGGTGGCCCACCAGCAGCGAGGGCGGGTACGCCGCGGCGCCCGCCGCCTGTACGCCGATGATCCGTACGTCCGGGCGCAGCGCCTTGACCGCGACCGCGATCCCGGCGGCCAGCCCGCCGCCGCCGATGCCGACGACGATCGTGCGCACCTCCGGGCACTGTTCCAGGATCTCCAGGCCCACCGTGCCCTGGCCCGCGATGATGTCGCGGTGGTCGAAGGGGTGGATGAAGACCGCGCCGGTCTTCTCGGCGTACTCCTGCGCGGCGGCCAGCGTCTCGTCGACGACCTGACCGTGCAGCCTCACCTCGGCGCCGTACTCCTGGGTGGCGGAGACCTTCGGCAGCGGGGCGCCCACCGGCATGAAAACGGTGGAACGGACCCCCAGGAGGGCGGAGGCCAGTGCCACTCCCTGCGCGTGGTTGCCGGCGCTGGCGGCGACCACGCCGGCGGCGCGCTGCTCGGGCCGCAGGCCGGCGATCCGCACGTACGCACCGCGCAGCTTGAAGGAGCCGGTGCGCTGGAGGTTCTCGCACTTGAGGTGCACCGGCGCGCCGACCTGCGCGGACAGGTGCCGGCTGCCCTCCATCGGGGTCACCCGCGAGACGCCCGAGAGCATCTTCTGGGCGCCCCGGACGTCGTCGAGGATCACCTGGGGGACGGGGCGCGGCACACGGTAGGTCATGCCGCAAGTCTCGCAGCCGACGGGGGCGAGTTCTCGCCATACGGAATCGGTACGAGGAGGGCCGGACGCCGGCCGTACCAGTTGGCGCACGAGGCGTACGAGCCGCAGCGCAGCGGCGTACTCTGTCCCCCAACCCTGTCGGACCCACCCGAAGAGAGCCCACGGCCATGCCCTCCAACCCGGCCAATTCCGACCTCCTGCTCGACGCGCTCCAGCATCAGGTGGCGGTGTTCGCCCGCCGGGCCGAGCAGACGCGCCTGGGCGGAGTCGGCCAGGCCCGCAACTCGATGGACCGCGCCGCCTACCTGCTCCTGAACCGGCTGGATCTGGAAGGTCCGATGGGCGTCAAGGCGCTCGCGGGCGGTATGGGGATCGACTCCTCCACCGTCACCCGCCAGGTCGCGCCGCTGGTCGACACCGGCCTGGTCAAGCGCACCTCGCACCCCGAGGACGGGCGGGCGGTCGTGCTGGCGCTGTCGCCGCGGGGCCTGGCGAGGCTGGAGGAGGTGCGCTCGTCGCGGCGCGAGCTGATGGCGCGCGTGACCGAGGGCTGGACGGAGCAGGAGCGCGAATCCTTCACGGCGCTGCTGACCCGCTTCAACCTGTCGCTGTCGGACCTGATGGGCGCGGTCGCGGAGGCCGGTCCCAGCTCGTGAGCGGAGGGCTCCCCACCTCTTGACCCGGGTAGTGAGCGAACCCGCAGTATGAGCCTGTGGACCAGCTCTACGGGGAGTTCGAGGCCTTCGTCGCGGGAGCGGCGGGGCGGCTGCTGCACGTCGCGACCCTGCTGACGGCGGAGCCGGAGGAGGACGGGAGCGCCGCGCGGCGGCTGCTGTCGGGCGCGCTGGCGCGCACGTACGCCGACTGGCGCCGGCTGCGGGGCGACGATCCGTACGCCGCCACGCGCGCGGAGCTGTGCGCGGCATTCGCCCGGAACGCGTGGCGTCACCACCGCGGCCGGGGCGGGGTGTTGGCGGCACTGGCGCCGCCGGAGCGGCTGGTGCTGGTGCTGCGCGTCTACGAGGGCGTGGCGGAGGAACAGACGGCGGCCCTGCTCGGAGTCCCGCCGGAGCGGGTCCGGGTGCTGCTCAACCGCGCGATGGCCGGCGTACGTCCGCACGGGGCGGCGGTGTGAGCGGGGGCACGGACGAGGCGCCGAACGGCCGGACGGCGAACGGCGCGGGCGCGGGCGGCGGAGGCGCCGGTCGCGGGACGGGCCGCGGGCGCGGGACGGACCGGGAGGCCGAGGTACGGCGGCTGCTGGACGGCCGGCACCCGGCGGTCCCGGCGGGACTGGCGGCCGGCGCCGCCGCGCGCGGCATCCGGCTGCTGCGCCGCCGCCGGATCCTGCGCCGGCTGGCGTGGACCCTGCTGTTCGCGGCGGTCGTGGCGTTCGCGGTGTGGGCGGCGCTGGTCCAGCCCTGGGAGGTACCACCGAGCCGGATCGCCCCGCCACTGGAGGGCTGGTAGCCGCCGGAGGGCGGGTGGCCGCCGGAAGGCCGGTGGCCGCTGAGAGCTGTGGCCGCCGGAAGGCCGGTGGCCGCTGCCAGCCGGCAGCCGCCGAAGGGGCAGCAGCAGCCGGAGGGCCGGTGGCCGCCGGAGGACCGGGGCGCCCCGCCCCTCCGGCGGCGTCGCGGTGGAGCCGACGACCGAGGTCCCGCTGACCGGGGCCACCGGGGCCACCGGGTCCTGCCGGCGGCCACCGGGCCCGGCCGGGTGGCCACCGGGGCCCGCCGACGGCCCGGGCGGCCTACTGGCCGAGCGCCTGCGCCAGGTCCGCGATCAGGTCGTCCGCGGCCTCGATGCCCACCGACAGGCGGACCAGGTCGCCCGGGACCTCCAGCGCGGAACCGGCGACCGACGCGTGCGTCATCCGCCCCGGGTGCTCGATCAGGGACTCGACGCCGCCCAGGGACTCACCCAGCGTGAAGAGCTTCGCGCGGTTGCAGACCTCGACCGCCGCCTCCTCGCCGCCCTGGACCTGGAAGGAGATCATGCCGCCGAAGTGCTTCATCTGCTTGGCGGCGATCTCGTGGCCCGGGTGCTCGGGCAGGCCCGGGTAGAGGACCCTGGTGACCTTCGGGTGCCGGGTCAGCATCTCCGCGACGCGGGTCGCGTTCTCGCTGTGCCGGTCCATGCGCACGGCCAGCGTCTTGATGCCGCGCAGCACGATCCAGGAGTCGAAGGGACCGGCGACCGCGCCCATCGCGTTCTGGTGGTACGCCAGTTCCTCGCCGAGCGCCGCGTCGGCCGTCACCAGCGCGCCACCGACGACGTCGGAGTGGCCGCCCATGTACTTCGTCAGCGAGTGCACGACGACGTCCGCGCCGAGGGCGAGGGGCTGCTGGAGGTAGGGGGAGGCGAAGGTGTTGTCGACGACCAGCTTCACGCCCGCCGAGCGGGCGATCTCGGCGACGGCGGTGATGTCGGTGATGCCGAGCAGCGGGTTGGAGGGGGTCTCGACCCAGATCAGCTTGGTGTTGGGCCTCAGGGCCGCCCGCACCGAGGCCAGGTCGGAGGTGTCGGCGACGTCGAAGGAGACGCCCCAGCGCTGCACGACCTTGGCGAACAGGCGGAACGTGCCGCCGTACGCGTCGTTCGGGATCACCACGTGGTCGCCCGGGGCGAGCAGCGTGCGCAGCAGGCAGTCCTCGGCGGCGAGCCCGGACGCGAAGGCGAGGCCGCGCCGGCCGCCCTCCAGCGCCGCGAGGTTCTCCTCCAGGGCGGTGCGGGTCGGGTTGGCGCTGCGGCTGTACTCGTACCCGCCGCGCAGGCCGCCGACCCCGTCCTGCTTGTACGTCGAAACCTGGTAGATCGGGGGCACGACCGCGCCGGTCAGGGGGTCCGCCGTATTGCCCGCGTGGATCGCGCGGGTCTCGAAGCTCTGGTGCTCGTGGCTGTCGTCGCTCATGGGGCAGAGCCTAATCGCCGGGGCGGTAACGGGCCCCCTGTTGGCTCAGCGGCCCCTTCGTCTGGTTCGCTGGTCACATGGAGATTTTGTGGTTCCTGATCGCGATGGGCCTGCTGCTGGCCGCCCTCGCCCCGGTGATACGCCGTAGGCGCGGGGCCGTCCGCCTGGTCCCGGCCGGCAGCCCGGACGCCGCCGACCCCGAGAACTACGGTTTCGTGCGGCAGGAGCAGCTCGACATCCGGGTCCCCGGGCGGGACCAGGACCTGATGGACGCCCTCGGCAACGTGCAGCGCAGCGGGCAGTGGCAGGCGGCCTCACAGCTGCTGGCGGGCACCCCGCGCGAGGGCGAGCTGCGCTGGCAGCGCGTCCAGGCGTTCGCGGGCGCGGCCGCGCTGGAACTGGTGCAGTCGCCGGGCGTGGGCGCGCCCTGGCTGAAGGCGTGGCGCATGGACGCCCCCAAGGACGCGGGGGCCGCGCAGGTGTACGCGGAGCTGCTGGTGCAGCAGGCGTGGCGCAGCCCCTCCGGGACGGCCTCGGCGGACTTCCGGATCATCCTGGAGGAGGCGCGCACGGCGAGCGGCGAGGCCGCGCTGCTGGCGCCGGGCGACCCGATCCCGTACATCACGCAGCTCGCGATCGCGCGCGGTCTGGCGTACCCGGAGGCGGAGTTCGACGCGCTGTGGGCCAAGATCATCGACCGGGCGCCGGAGCACATGGGCGCGCACCTGGCGGCGCTGCACTACTGGTGCGAGAAGTGGCACGGCTCGCGCGAGAAGGCGGACGCGTTCGCGCACGCGGCGGCGGCGCGCGCCCCGCAGGGCTCGCTGCTGGCGGCGCTGCCGCTGTTCGCGGTGTTCGAGCACCTGCCGGAGGTCACCACCGTGCAGAGCTTCTTCCGCAGCGCGGTCATCACGCGCGCGGTCGAGGGCGCCCTGTACGCCGTCCACACGGCGCGCCAGGACGACCCGATGCTCGCCCACGTCCGGCACCTGCTGATCTTCTTCCTGGTCCAGAGCGAGCGGTGGGCGGAGGCGATGGAGCAGCTGCGGCACGTGGACGGTTACGTCGGCGCCCTGCCCTGGACCCACCAGCCGGACCCGGCGGAGGCGTACGCGGTCTTCCGCGCCCTGGCGGTCGCGGGCTACGAGGCGAACGGCGGCACGCCGGCCACGCTGCACGGGTAACGGGCGGGGCGTGGCGGGGCTGACGGGGCTGACGGGGCTGACGGGGCTGACGGGGCTGACGGGGCCTTGTAGGGCCTTACGGGGCCGGGGCGGGACGCCGTAAGGCCCACCCCGCCCCCACCACACCCCCCACCACACCCTCACCCCGCCCCCACCCCTGGCCAATAGAGTTGCTGTAAGCGACATCCAGGCCGCATGATTCCCGCCGTGATCGTCACTCTCGTCATCGTCCTCGCCCTCCTGTGCGCCGCCCTGGCCTGGGCCTTCCGCAAGGGACCCGCCAACCTCGCCGCGGAGCGGTGGATACGGACGCGGTTCGACCCCGCCGCCCACGGACTCGTCCCCCGGGACCAGCTCGACCCCCGCCGGGCCGGGCCGGAGCCCGACGGGGCGCGCGAGGCCGAGACGCGCAAGGCGGTCGACGCCGCCGGCGACGGGGACTGGCCGGCGGTCGCCGCGTACGTCGACGCGGCAGGGACCGACTGGGACGAGCGCTGGTCGCGGATCGAACTGCTCACGCAGATCGCCTGCCGTGACGACCGGTGGCTGACCGACTGGCGCACCGCCCGGCCCGAGGACGGCGACGCCGGCACCGTGTACGCGCTCATGCTGATCCACGAGGCCTGGGCCGTCCGCGGCTCCGCGTACGCGCACCAGGTGCCCGACGCGGACATGCGCCAGTTCCGCGCGATGCTGCCCGCCGCGATGGCCGCCGCCCAGCAGGCCGCCGACCGCGCCCCGCACGACCCGGGCCCCTGGGTCGCCATGATCATGGCCTCGCGCGCGATGTCGTACTCGCACAGCCAGTTCCGCGACCTGTGGCAGAACCTGACCGCCCGCGCCCCGCACCACGTCGCCGCCCACTGGCAGGCCCTGCAGTACTGGTGCGCCAAGTGGCACGGCTCCGACGAGCTGATGTTCGACTTCGCGGTGCGCGCCGTCACCCAGGCCCCGTCCGGCAGCCTGCTGCCGGGCGTCTACCTGGACGCCCTGTGCGAGGCCGGCAAGCGGGCCGGCCGCAGCGGCGTGTCCGGCGCCCAGGCCCGGGCGCGGCTGGAGGACATCGCGCGCCGCCTGGACTCCGTACCGCAGGACCACGAGGACCTGCCACGCTTGCGGCACCTGCTCGCGCACCACCTGGTGGAGGCGGGCGCGCACGCGGCGGCGCTGGAGCAGTTCCGGCACCTGGGGCCGTACTGCGGCGCGGCGCCGTGGCGGGACGACGAGGCGGGCCCGGTCGCGGCCTTCGACCGCGCCCGCGCCCTGGCGGCCCGCGGCAGCACCCGCGGCTAGCGGTACCCGGCGGATCGGGGACGGAACAGATACGGATCAGGGACGGATCAGGGGCGGACCGGGGAATCCCGGTCCCCCCTCCGCCGTTGTCAGGTACCGAGGAGGCCAACCATGTTCACGTACCGCCGTACGCCCGAGCTCCCCACCCGCGAGCAGGCCCTGAAGGGCCGTCCGACCCCGATGTTCGAGGTGCCGTCGCGGCACACCGTCCTCGGCAACCCCCTGACCGGGCCCTACCCGGAGCACCTGGAGGTCGCGGACTTCGCCCTCGGCTGCTTCTGGGGCGCCGAGCGGAAGTTCTGGCAGGTCCCGGGCGTGTGGACGACCCTGGTGGGCTACCAGGGCGGATTCACCGAGAACCCCACGTACGAGGAGGTGTGCTCCGGCATGACCGGGCACACGGAGGTCGTGCGGGTGGTCTTCGACCCCGCGCAGGTCTCGTACGACACGCTGCTGAAGCTGTTCTGGGAGTCCCACGACCCCACCCAGGGCTTCCGCCAGGGCAACGACGTGGGCACCCAGTACCGCTCGGCCGTCTACACCCACTCCCCGGCCCACCAGGCGGCCGCCGAGGCCTCCCGTGCGGCCTACCAGCAGGTCCTGACCGGCTCGGGCTACGGCCAGATCACCACGGCGATCCTCCCGGCCGACGCCACGGAGCGCCCCTTCTGGCCGGCCGAGGCCTACCACCAGCAGTACCTCGACAAGAATCCGGCGGGCTACTGCGGCATAGGCGGCACGGGCGTCTCCTGCCCGATCGGCGTCGCCCCGGCGCGCGGGGAGTGAGCGTCAGCGGCCCGGCTCACCGTCCTCCAGGTAGCCGGGCCGCCGTCCCGCCAGGACGTGAAGCGCCTGTGCGGCCCGGCGCCGGGTACGGGGCGGGAGCCGGAGCAGTGCGTCTTCCGGGGTGAGGAACGCGCACTCCGACAGTTCGTGGTCCCGGGGGCGCAGGTCGGCACTCTGGTACCGGTCGAGCGTGCCGCCGTCGAAGATGAAGGCGAGCTGGTCGTCCCAGGGACCGTGCGGCGGGACCCAGTCCACACACAGGAGTCGGCCCGGACGAACGGCGAGGCCCAGTTCCTCACGCAGCTCTCGTTCGGCGGCATCCTGCGGGGACTCGTTGGCCTCCGCCATACCGCCCGGAAGGTCCCACGCTTCCTTGTACGTCGGCTTGACGAGGAGGATGCGCCCGGCCTCGTCCCGGAAGAGCACGTCCGCAGACACGCGCTTGCGGGCCTGTTTCGCGTTGCCCTCGGCGAGATGGTCCCATTCGGCCGTGCCGGGCTCGGGCCGCGTGGTCATGCGACAGCACCTCCGGTGTGGGGCGCACCGATCCCGGCGAGGAGCAGCGCGCGCTGCTGGTTCACCGCCTCCAGGCAGTCCAGGAACTCGACCACGGCCCGTTCCCGGCGGTACGGCTCCAGAGCCGGGCGAGGTCACCCAACTGCTCCGGGCGCGGTTGCCGGTACGCAGGGCGAGGGCTTCTTCGGCGGCCTCGCCGGCCGCGGGCAGCATGCCGAGGTCGTTCATGGAGACCGCGGCCTCGCTGGCGAGCGCGGCGGCGTCGAACGGGCTGAGCCAAGACGAAGGCGGCGTCTCGGGCGTCCGGGCCAGTTCCTTGCGTGCCCGGCCCAGAGCCCTCAGAGTAGCGGCGGCCTCTCCGAGCTGCGCCAGCCCTCGGGCCTCCATGGCGTGCAGCCGGGCTGACAGCGCGGGCACACCCGGGCCGGCGCTCATGCGGTCCCGGCCTGCGCGTGCCAAGCCGACTGCTTCATCGGGACGACGTGCTGATCGTCATGCTCCTGTCCCACCGGGACCGCCCGCACCGCCCGCTCCTGCACGACCGGGCGGGCGGCACGCGAGTGGTCCGGGCACCGGACAGGACCGCCCGCGGCCCGCGGTCCTAGAGCTTCAGCTGGTAGTACGTGGTCCCGCGCTCGCGTACGTAGCCCAGCGACGCGTTGACCGCGCGCATCGGGCCGTTCTCGTCGGCGACGGTGGTGGCGATCTCGCGCAGGGCCGGGTGCGAGCCGCGGACCCCGGCCAGCATGCGGGCCTTGACGGCGCGGCCCAGGCCCCGGCCCCGGTGGGCGGGGACGACCACGGTGTCGTACTGCAGGGCGCGGTGCGCGCCGGGGTGGGGGAGCATCAGCTCCGTGTACGCCGCCAGCTCGCCGTCGGGCGTGACGGCGGCGACCGTGAGCAGTTCGCCACCGCGGTCGACGACGAGCTGCTGGACGGCGCGCAGGCGCTCGACGTTCCAGGTCGGGATGATCTCCTCCATGTCGCCGGAGGGGGCGTCGTCCATGGCGTTGTGGGCGGCGGCGGACGCCTCGGCGTGGGCGTCGGGGACGGGGCCGGACCAGGTGGCGCAGGTGTAGCCGGCGGGGGCGGTCCAGCCGGCGTCGCCGGGCCCGGTGGGGCCCTGGGGCACCTGCTGCACGTACCAGCCCATCGGCAGGACGGGGGCGAAGCCCTGGGCGCGGGCGAAGGCCTCGCCGGGCCCGTCGTCGTCGATCATCGCGCTGACGGTGGTCCGGCCGTGGGCGAGGAGCTCGGCGCGGACCGCCTCCCACAGCGCGGTGGCCACGCCGCGGCGGCGGGCGTGCGGGGTGACGGTGAGGACGTCGATGAAGGCGGAGTGCCGGTTCTCCTCGTCGCTGAACAGCAGCAGCGCCGCGATCCCCTCGTCCCCGGCGGCCCACTGCACGGACCGGCCGCGGACGGAGGGCACACGCAAACGGCCGGCCACCTCCACGCGGGAGGGGGCCGGCCACAGCGGACGGTCGGCGGACCGGACGGCGTCCAGCACCGCCAGCCAGGCGTCGACCTCGGGGTCGGTGGGGGGTACGGAGAGCTGTGTGATGGTCATGCTCCGGACCCTACGGCCCGCGCCGGGTGTCGGCGCGGGCCTTTTTCGGGGCGTCAGACCGCCGAACCGGCCTTCCATTCGGCCCAGTTCATGTTCCAGCCGTTGAGGCCGTTGTCCGGCTTGATGGTCTTGTCCGGCGAGTTCGTCACCGTCACCACGTCACCGAGCAGCGAGTTGTCGTAGAACCACGCGGCCGGCTGGTTGGGGTCGCCGGCGCCCTTGACGTCGTTCAGGCCGACGCAGCCGTGGCTGGTGTTGGCCGAGCCGAAGATCGAATCGGCGCCCCAGTAGTTGCCGTGGATGAAGGTGCCCGAGGTCGACAGCCGCATCGCGTGCGGGACGTCCTTGATGTCGTACTCGCCCTTGCCGTCGTTGTCCGTGAAGCCGACGGTGGCGCCGTTCATCCGGGTCTCCTTGAACTTCTCGGAGATCACCATCTGGCCGTTGTACGTCGGGTTCTCGGGCGAGCCCGCGGAGATCGGGATCGTCTTGACGACCTGGCCGTCGCGCGTGACGGTCATCTTCTTCGTCTTGGCGTCGACGGTGGAGACCTGCGCGCGGCCGATCTTGAAGGTGGCGGTGCGGTTCTGGACGCCCTGGACGCCGGGGGCGCCCTGGACGCCGTCCAGCTTCATGTTCAGCGTGACGGTGGAGTTCGCGGTCCAGTAGTTCTCGGGACGGAAGTCCAGGCGCTGCTCGTTGAACCAGTGGCCGACGATCTCCTGGCCGCTGGTGGAGGTGACGGTGATCGCCGACTGGACGGCCTTCTTGTCCTTGATCGGCTTGTTGAAGGTGATCGACACCGGCATGCCCACGCCGACCGTGGAGCCGTCCTCGGGGGTGAAGGAGCCGATGAAGCTGTTCTCGGGCGAGATGGTGGTGAAGGAGGAGTTCTCGTGCGCCTCGCGGCCCGACTCGTCCTTGGCGGTGGCCGTCAGCGCGTACTTCGTGGAGCGCTTGAGCGCGGCGTCCGGCTTCCAGCTCTTGCCGTCGGCGGCTATCTTGCCGGCGACCGCGGCGCCCTCGGAAGTCTTCAGCTCGACCTTGGTGAGCGTGCCGTCGCTGACCGCGACGGTGGCCGAGTCGTTGATGCCGACGTTGGTGGCGCCGTCCTTGGGCGTGACGGTGATACGGGCCTTGGAGGCGTCCTTGGCCGCGGCCGCGTCGACGTCCGCCTGGGACTTGCTGGCCTCGCCGCCCTTGGGCTTCTCCTCGTCGCCTCCCCCGCACGCCGAGAGCACCAGTACGCCGCCGAGCACGGCGGACACGGCCGTGAGGGCCCTCCTCCGCCGCCTGCTGTCCGTCCTCACACGCCACTCCATCGTTGCCGGAACCCCGAAACTCATCCCCGGGCAGGGGGCATCGCCCCCTGCCTGGTCCTGACAACGCGGAAACACCCCGGTTCGGTTCCACACCCGCTGCGGATGTGGGCCAGCCCACGGTCAGGCGCTGTCACTCTCTTCCTCGAACACCCCATCTTCCTCGTCCAGGTCCCACTCCAGGGACTCGGGGTCGTATTCGACCGGTTCTGTACTCCACGACGCCTGCGCGAGTTCGACTCCGGGCACGTCGACGACCAGGTCGGTGGGGTCGATGAGGTAGGCGAGGGCCTCCGACTCGTCCTTGCGGACGGCCGCTTCGGCGTGGGCGCGCTCCTCGTCCGGCATGAACTCGTCGGCCTGGATGTGGTCGAGGGCGGCTCCGGTGAGTGCATCCGGATCCGGTACCTCCAGAACCAAGTCCACCCGAAGCCGTACATAGCGTGATGTCTCAGCTGTGTCCATACGACGGAGAGTAAGCCTGAAGGAACCCCTGACTTTCCCGCGACCCGCCCCTTTCATTAGCATCGGCCCACACGGCCAATTCGCTGCTGCCACAAGGGGGATCGAACCGTGTCCGCACGTCGACCACTGCTCACCGCCCTCGGGGCGACCACCCTGCTCGGCGCCCTCTGGTTCGTCCCCTCCGCCAATGCCACGGCTCCCGGTGACACACCGGGCGGCCCCGTGGCGCCCGCGAGCGCCAACGCGCCCGCGGGGACGGCGGATCCGAGGGCGGCCACCACCGCGGCCACCACTACGGCCGCCACCACCGCCACCACCGACGAGACGCAGCTCACACTCGCCGCCACCGGTGGCGTGGACACCACGCCCTACGTCCTGGGCGGCACGATGTGCCTGGGGATCGGGGCCGCCTTCGTGGCGTTCTCCGCGCGCCGGGCGCGAGCCCTGTAGCGCTTTTCGGCCATCCTCGGGATGGCCGCCCGGACGAACGGCGGAGGGCCGCACCCGGTTCACGGGTGCGGCCCTCCGCCGTATGCCGCGCGTTTGCGCTGCCGTTTGCGTCCGTCAGGCGAGCGGCCCCGTGACCGGTTCCACGGCGGCGACGAGTGCACCCGTACGGATGAACGCGTCGGCGGCGGCCAGGTCAGGGGCGAGGAAACGATCCGGCCCGGGGCCCTCGACGCCGGCCGCGCGGGCGGCCTCGATGGCGGCCTGGCTGGCGGGCGCCGGGACCAGGCCGGTCCGCAGCTCGATCGCGCGGGTGGCGGCGTACAGCTCGATGGCGACGATCCGCGTCAGGTTGTCGATCGCGGTGCGCAGCTTTCGGGCCGCCGACCAGCCCATGGACACGTGGTCCTCCTGCATGGCGGAGGACGGGATGGAGTCGGCGGAGGCCGGGACGGCGAGCCGCTTCATCTCGCTGACCAGGGCGGCCTGCGTGTACTGGGCGATCATCAGACCGGAGTCGACACCGGCGTCGTCCGCGAGGAACGGCGGCAGGCCGTGGCTGCGGTTCTTGTCGAGCAGCCGGTCGGTGCGGCGCTCGGCGATGGAGCCGAGGTCGGCGGCGGCGATGGCCAGGAAGTCCAGGACGTACGCGACGGGCGCGCCGTGGAAGTTGCCGTTGGACTCCACCCGGCCGTCGGGCAGGACGACGGGGTTGTCGACGGCGGAGGCCAGCTCGCGCGAGGCGACGAGGGCGGCGTGCGCGAGGGTGTCGCGGCCGGCGCCGGCGACCTGCGGGGCGCAGCGCACGGAGTAGGCGTCCTGGACGCGCGGGGAGTCGTCCTGGTGGTGACCGGTCAGCCCCGAGCCCTTGAGGACGGCGGCCATGTTCGCGGCGGAGGCGCCCTGGCCGGGGTGCGGGCGGATGGCGTGCAGCTCGGGGGCGAGCACCTTCTCCGTACCGAGCAGCGCCTCCAGGGAGAGGGCGGCGGTGATGTCGGCGGAGGTGTAGAGCTTCTGGAGGTCGGCGATGGCCATGACCAGCATGCCGAGCATGCCGTCGGTGCCGTTGAGGAGGGCCAGGCCCTCCTTCTCGCGCAGCTCGACGGGGGCGATGCCGGCGGCGGCGAGCAGCTCGCCCGCGGGGCGGACGGTGCCGTCGGGGCCCTCGGCGTCGCCTTCGCCCATCAGGGCGAGGGCGCAGTGCGAGAGCGGGGCGAGGTCGCCGGAGCAGCCGAGGGAGCCGTACTCGTGGACGACCGGGGTGATGCCCGCGTTCAGGACGTCCGCCATGGTCCGGGCGACCTCGGGGCGCACGCCCGTGTGGCCGGAGGCGACCGTCTTCAGCCGCAGGAACATCAGGGCCCGTACGACCTCCCGCTCGACGCGCGGGCCCATGCCGGCGGCGTGCGAGCGGACGATGTTGCGCTGGAGCTGGGCGCGCAGCTCGGGCGAGATGTGCCGGGTGGCCAGCGCGCCGAAGCCGGTGGACACCCCGTAGACGGGCTCGGGCTTGGCCGCGAGCACGTCGACGATCTCACGGGCGCGGGCGAGCGCCGCCAGCGCCTCGGCGGACAACTCGACCCGTGCGTTGCCACGGGCCACGGCGATGACGTCCTCGGCGGTGGTACCGGACGTCCCCACCACGACAGTGTGCATATCCATATTCAGCACCCTACGGACTGAATCCCTTCATGTCACTAGGTGGCCACGTGCCTGGTCCGTCACTCGTTCCGCCACCGGGCCCCCTCGCCCGGCCCGTTGCCCGGCCCCTCGCTCGGCCCGCCCCCCGGCCCGTCAGTCGGCCCGTCAGTCGGCCCGCCGCGGCCGCGGAAGCGGCGGCGCTCGCCGGTACCGGGCTGCGGGGCGTCGGCGAGCCGCACCACGGCGGTGTCCCGGCCCGCCACGACGGGCTTGCCCGAGCGCGCCGCCTTGGCCTTGTACTGGGCGGCGTCGGCCAGCCGGAACAGCCGCCGGGAGGACTTCACGGGCCCGATCGGGTCCCCGGTGGACGCGACACCGCAGGCCACGCCCTCCCCCAGCTCCAGCTCGGCGGCCCGTACGCACAGCTCCTCGGTGACGCGCACCACCTCGTCGGCGGACGGGCCCACGCTGACCAGGCAGAACTCGTCGCCGCCGAGCCGGGCGACGAGCGTGCCGGGCAGCATGGCCCCGCACAGGCTCAGCACGGAGCCGAACCGCTCCAGCAGCCGGTCGCCCATGGCGTGGCCCAGGGTGTCGTTGACGGCCTTGAGCCCGTTCAGGTCGCAGACGACGAGGCTCACGACGGCCCGCCCGCGCCGGTGCTCCTCCAGCGCCTCGTCCAGGCGTACGTCGACGGCGCGGCGGTTGGCGAGCCCGGTCAGCGGATCGGTGAAGGCCAGCCGCCGGGCCTCCTCCAGGCGCTCGTTCTGCGCGAGGCCGGCGGCGACGACGGCGGCGAGGACACCCGCGAACTCGGCGTCGTCCTCGTCGAAGTCCGGCAGCCCCTCGTCGCGGGCGACGTACAGCTCGCCCCAGGCCCGGCCGCTGAGCACGAGGGGCGCGACGACGCACGTACCGCGGCCGCGGCGGCGCAGGGTCTCGCCGCGGCGGCCGGGCCGGTCGTCGACGACGCTCTCCACCCAGGCGTGCGGCCCGCCGCCGCCGGCCCAGCGCTCGTGCAGGAACTCGGTGATCTCGGGGAAGTCGTGGACCGGGTACGACTCGTCGGCGGGGAACTCCGCCTCGCCCTCGCGCCGCTCGCCCTCGTTGACGAGCACCCGCAGCCGGCCGTGTTCCCGCTCCCAGGCGGAGATCGCGGCGAAGGACCCGTCCATGGCCAGCCGCGCCCCGCGCGCGGCGGCCCGCACACTGTCCCGCGGCGCCCGCGCCGCGGCCATGGCCTGCGCGAGCCCGACGACGGCCCGCAGCCGCCCATCCACTCCCATCACCCAAGGCTAGGCAGCTTTGTCCGTTTTGGCGCCACAGAACGCGGCGTCCGACGCCCCCGCCCAACCGCGGGCCCGGCAACCCGGCCCGAGCCGGGCGGTGACAGGGGGCCCGGCCCCGGGGCGGCCGGCGGCCGGCCGCGTGGCCTGGCCCGGCCGTCGGACGCCCGACCCCGGGGCGCGCAGCGGCCGGGCCCGAGCGGGTGGGTTATTCGCCCGGCCAGTTCGGGCTGCGCTTTTCGTTGAACGCCGCCACGCCCTCCGCGCGGTCGCCCGAGAACGCCACCGTGCGCCACGCCGCGTCCTCGATCTCCAGGCCCGCCGCCAGGTCCATGCCGTGGCCCAGCCGCAGCGCCCGCTTCGCGGCCCGCAGGCCCACCGGGGAGTTGGCCGCCATCCGGGTGGCCAGCGCCAGCGCCTCCGTACGGTCGGTGCCCGCCGGGACCACCGAGTCGACCAGCCCCAGGGCCAGCGCCTCCGCGGCCTCCACCCGCCGCGCCGTGAAGATCAGCTCGGCCGCCCGGGCCGCGCCCACGCGTCGCGGCAGCAGCTGCGTACCGCCGCCGCCCGGGATCACGCCCACCGAGACCTCCGGCAGCCCCACGACCGCACTCTCGTCCGCGACGATCACGTCGCACGCCAGCGCCAGCTCGAAGCCGCCGCCCAGGGCGAAGCCGTGCACCGCCGCGATCGTCGGCATCGGCAGCTCCAGCACGCCCCCGTACGCGCCCCGCGTGGTCGGCCGCTGCCGCACCAGCTCCGCGTCCGACATCGCGTTGCGCTCCTTGAGGTCGGCGCCCACGCAGAACGCCCGCTCGTGCGTCGAGGTCACCACCACGACCCGCGCCGAGGCGTCCGCCGACAGCGCCGCGCACGCCGCCCCGATCGACCGCGCCATCTGCGTGGAGACCGCGTTCATCGCCTTCGGCCGGTCCAGCGCCAGCTCCACGACCCCGTCGGCGAACCGCCGTACGGCGACGAACTCCCCGAAGCGCTCCTCCGGCCGCTCCGGCTCCCCGAACTGCACCGGCTGCTGCGGCTGCTGCGGCTGCTGCGGCTGCTTCGGCTGCTCCGACATGGCGACGAACCTCCCCGGTTAACGAACGTTACCCGGGGATCTTAGGCTCCCGCCGCGTCAGCAACCAGGGCTCCACGACCCCCAGCCCGCGCACCGGCCGCTGCCACATCGGCTGCAGCGCGAAACGGTGCGGCGCCACGCCCTCCTCGGCCGCCTCCTCCTCCGCCTGCTTCTCCGACCGCGGCGCGTCCCCCGTGCGCACCAGCTCCTCCGCCAGCGCCCCGTCCACCAGCACCGCGTCCTTCGGCGCTATGGAGGTCAGCCGGCTCGCCAGGTTCACGGTCGTCCCGAAGACGTCGCCCATCCGGGTCGTCACCGTCCCGAACGCCATGCCCACCCGCAGTTCCGGCATGGTCGGATCCGCTTCCATCGTCTCGATCAGCCGCAGCGCGATCTCCGCCGCCGTCCGGGCGTCGTCCGCCGCGTACAGCACCTCGTCGCCCAGGGTCTTGATCAGCCGGCCGCCGTGCGCGGCCACCAGGTCCGCCGCCGTCGTCTCGAAGGCCTCGACCAGCTCGCCGAGCTCCTCCTCCTCCAGCCGCCGGGTCAGCCGGGTGAAGCCCACCAGGTCCGCGAAGCCGACCGCGAGCCGCCGGTCGACCATCTCCTCGTCGTCGGCCGCCTGCACCACCCGGCCCGTCGCGGCCGCCAGCTGCCGCCGCCAGACGTAGACCAGGAACTCCTCCAGCTCCGGCAGCAGCAGCTCCACCAGCGGGTACGTGACCTCCGTGCGGGTCATCCCCGGCTCCGGCGGCTCCGTCAGCCCCTCCAGGAAGGAGTCGATCTGCCACTCCGCCAGCCGTGCCGTGGTCTGCCCCGTCGACCGGGCCACCTGCACGGCCATCGGCTCGCTCAGCAGCCCCGCCTCCACCAGACCCGCCAGTCGCCGCAGCGCCAGTACGTCCGCCTCCGTCAGCGCCCTGGCCTGGCCGATGTCGGCGAAGCCCATCGCGCGCCAGAAGCGGGACGCCAGCTCCATCGAGACGCCCGCGCTGCGGGCCGCCTGGAACGGGGTGTAGCGGCGCTCGGCGCCCAGGATCAGCTGCTCCAGCCGGATGGCGAGCGGATCCGCCGTCGGGTGGGCCGTGTGGTCGACCTCGTGCAGGGGCGTGTGCTGGTCCCGCCCGATGGGTGTGCTCGGCCCCGAGGAACCGGAGCCCCGGCCGTGAGCAGCCCCGGGGGACGTGTCGTCGACGGTCAAGGGCCGCCTCCTGTCCATTCCGTACGCACTGCCCTGCCGAACCGGGTGATCACCGGGATCATCCGCCGATCGCCTAAACCATACGGCAGGTGTGCCGTAGCTCACTCCCTGGTCCCCGGCCCGGGTCCGCGCCCCGGACCCGCGTCCGGGGCCGGACCCGCCCGCACACCCCTTCGGCCGCCTACCGCACCGGCCTCAGGTGGACGACGTCACCGGCCGCCACGGCCTCCCGCTCGCCTTCGGCCGTACGGACGACCAGGCGCCCGTCGGAGTCCACGGCCTCCGCCGTGCCGGTCAGCTCGCGGCCGCCCGGCAGCTCGGCACGGACATGGCGGCCCAGGGTCGAGCAGCCGGCCGCGTACGTCTCCTGCAGCCCGCTGGCGGCCGGGTCGCCGCCGGCCTCCCGCCAGTCGGCGTACCACTGCTCCAGGGACCGCAGGACGGCCTTGAGCAGCGGCTCGCGGTCGGTGACCTTCGCCTGCGCCAGCAGCAGCGAACCGGCCCCCGGGACCGGCAGCTCGTCCTCCGTGAGCGTGACGTTGAGCCCGATGCCGATGATCACCCCGTCCCCGGTGCGCTCCGCGAGGATCCCGCCGGCCTTGCGCTCCTCGCCGTCCACGGTGACCAGCAGGTCGTTGGGCCACTTGAGTGCGGTGTCGACGCCGGCCGCCCGGGAGAGCGCGCCCGCGGTGGCCACCCCGGCGAGCAGGGTCAGCCAGCCCCAGCGCTCCTGCGGCACGTCGGGACCGGGCCGCAGCAGCACGGAGAGGAACAGCCCCGACCGCGCCGGCGCCACCCAGCTGCGGTCCAGCCGCCCCCGCCCGGCGCTCTGCTCCTCGGCGACGAGCACGGCCCCCTCGGGCAGCTCCGCGGCCCGCGCGGTGAGGTCGGAATTGGTGGACCCGGTCGCCGCGACGACCTCGACCGAGGTCCACAGGCTGTCCGGGGTGACGAGCGCCCGCTGGAGGGCGGCGGCGTTCAGCGGCGGCCGGTCGAGGCTCGACCAGCGCGCGGCGGAAGGTCCGGCTGAGGCATCTGATGGCATCGAATTTCCCTTGCGTGGAGACCCTGGCCGGCGGCCGGGAAGGCAGCGCACCATCGGACCGGAGCCCGCGGTGCGCGCCCCCGCGTGACACGTCGTCCCGGTTTGTGTTCGGATCGTGACTGCCCCTAGCTTCCACCACGGTGGGAGGTTCTTCGGTCAAGCGTGCGTTCAAGTTCCGCTTCTACCCGACGGATGCCCAGGCGGCGGAGCTGTCACGGACGTTCGGCTGTGTGCGAAAGGTCTACGATCTGGCACTCGCCGCCCGCTCGGAGGCCCGGTCCCGCCATGAGCGCATCGGCTACGCGCAGACCGCGGCGATGCTCGGCCTGGTACGGACGCGAGCTGATCATCGTCCCCGTCGGGGCGGCGCGCGGCGAAACAGGAAGGCCCGCCCGCGAGGGCGGGAACCCGCTCCCTAAGGGGGCCGGGCAGGCCAAGCAAGCCACAGCAGGTGTGTCAAACGCCGCACTGCCGAGCGACGTGGCCGCCGATACGCTACGCACCAGTAGCCAGCAGTAGTCAATCAATTGACCAGGCAGTTGACACCACGCAGGGAGCCGGGACCCCGATGTCACAACCCTCCGAGCCGATCGACATCCACACCACCGCGGGGAAGATCGCGGATCTGCAGCGACGCATCGACGAGGCCACGCACGCCGGGTCCGCGCGCGCGGTGGAGAAGCAGCACGCCAAGGGCAAGCTGACGGCCCGTGAGCGGATCGCGCTGCTGCTGGACGAGGGCTCGTTCGTCGAGCTGGACGAGTTCGCCCGGCACCGTTCGACCAACTTCGGGCTGGAGAAGACCCGCCCCTACGGTGACGGCGTCGTCACCGGGTACGGGACCGTCGACGGGCGTCCGGTGGCCGTCTTCTCGCAGGACTTCACCGTCTTCGGCGGGGCCCTCGGCGAGGTCTACGGGCAGAAGATCATGAAGGTCATGGACTTCGCCCTGAAGACCGGCTGCCCCCTCGTCGGCATCAACGACTCCGGCGGCGCCCGGATCCAGGAGGGCGTCAGCGCGCTGGGGATGTACGGCGAGATCTTCCGCCGCAACGTCCACGCCTCCGGTGTGATCCCGCAGATCAGCCTGGTCGTGGGCCCCTGCGCGGGCGGCGCGGTGTACTCCCCCGCCATCACCGACTTCACGGTGATGGTCGACCAGACCTCGCACATGTTCATCACCGGTCCGGACGTCATCAAGACCGTCACCGGCGAGGACGTCGGCTTCGAGGAGCTGGGCGGCGCCCGCACCCACAACAGCACCTCCGGGGTGGCCCACCACATGGCGGGCGACGAGAAGGACGCCATCGAGTACGTCAAGTCGCTGCTGTCCTACCTGCCCTCGAACAACCTCTCGGAGCCGCCCGCCTTCCCCGAGGAGGCGGACACCGAGGTCAGCGACACCGACCGCGAGCTCGACGTGCTGATCCCGGACAGCGCCAACCAGCCGTACGACATGCACGCCGTGATCGAGCACGTGGTGGACGAGGGCGAGTTCCTGGAGACCCAGTCGCTGTTCGCGCCGAACATCGTCACCGGCTTCGGCCGGGTCGAGGGCCACCCGGTCGGCATCGTCGCCAACCAGCCCATGCAGTTCGCCGGCTGCCTGGACATCAACGCCTCCGAGAAGGCCGCCCGGTTCGTCCGTACGTGCGACGCCTTCAACATCCCGGTGCTGACGTTCGTCGACGTGCCGGGCTTCCTGCCGGGCACCGACCAGGAGTACAACGGAATCATCCGGCGCGGCGCCAAGCTGATCTACGCGTACGCCGAGGCCACCGTCCCCCTGATCACCGTCATCACCCGCAAGGCCTTCGGCGGCGCGTACGACGTCATGGGCTCCAAGCACCTCGGCGCGGACCTCAACCTCGCCTGGCCGACCGCGCAGATCGCCGTCATGGGCGCGCAGGGCGCGGTGAACATCCTGCACCGGCGCGTGCTGGCCGAGGCGGAGGCCGCCGGGGACGCCGAGGCGACCCGCGCGCGGCTGATCACCGAGTACGAGGACACGCTGCTCAACCCGTACACCGCGGCCGAGCGCGGCTACGTCGACGCGGTGACCATGCCGTCGGAGACCCGGGCGCACATCGTCAAGGGCCTGCGGCAGCTGCGGACCAAGCGGGAGGCGCTGCCGCCGAAGAAGCACGGCAACATCCCCCTCTAGTCCCTGTCAGGAGGACGCTGTGGTGATCAAGGTCGTCAAGGGCAACCCGACCCCGGAGGAGCTGGCCGCCGCACTGGCGGTGGTCCAGGCGCGCGCGGCGGCGCTGGCGTCGGCGCCGTCGGGCGCGGACCGGGTGGCGGACGCGTGGGCGGATCCGGCCCAGGTGGCGCGGCGCCGGCTGCCGCACCCGGGGCCGGCGGCGTGGGGCCGTACGTACTGGCCGGCGTAGGGCGCGGCCGTACGCACTCGGGACCGGAAGAGGTCCGGGTGGCGCCTGAGTACCCGTACTCAGGCGCCACCGGCGTCTTCGGGGCCAGGATCGGAGCATGCTCTGGTCCGACCCGAAGAACGAGCCGCCGAAGGACATGCGCGACGCGCAGTCCATGTTCCGGCGGATGGTCGTCGTGCTCGCGCTCGCGATGCTCGTCGTGGTGTACGTCCTGGGCGTGGGCGGCATCCGATAGGCCTTGTTCCGGCGCCCGATCCGGCCCCTACGATGACGGGCATGACTGCCGAACCGCGCGCCCTGGTCCTCGCCTCCGCCTCCCCCGCCCGGCTGAACCTGCTGCGGCAGGCCGGGCTGTCGCCGCACGTGATCGTCAGCGGCTTCGACGAGGACGCGCTGAACGCGGACACCCCGTCCGAGCTGGCGCTCGCGCTGGCGGAGGCCAAGGCGGGCGTGGTGGCGGGCCTGCCGGAGGCCGCCGGGGCACTGGTGATCGGCTGCGACTCGGTGCTGGAGCTGGACGGCGAGGCGCTGGGCAAGCCGGCCGACGCCGAGGAGGCCACGGCCCGCTGGAAGTCGATGCGCGGGCGGGCCGGCGTCCTGCGGACCGGCCACTGCGTGATCGACACCGCGAGCGGGCGTCAGGTCTCGGCGACGGCGTCCACGACGGTGCGGTTCGGCGAGGTGACGGACGCGGAGATCGCGGCGTACGTGGCGAGCGGCGAGCCGCTGCACGTGGCGGGCGCGTTCACGCTGGACGGTCTGTCGGCGTCGTTCATCGACGGGATCGACGGGTGCGCGGGCAACGTCATCGGGCTGTCGATGCCGCTGCTGCGCTCGCTGCTCGGCGAACTGGGTGTGCCGGTCACGGACTTGTGGGCGTGACGGAGACCCCCGGCACGGGGCCGGGCGGCGGCCCGGCCGCCTGCCCCGGGCCCGGCTCCGGTCCCGGCCCCGGACCCGGCTCCCGCTTCGGGTAGAGCGTCAGGAGGAGCACCAGCAGGCACAGGATCACCATCAGGGCGGCGAACGCGCCCCAGCCGACCAGGGCGGCCACCACGGCCCCCAGGAAGCCGTGGGTGACCGCCGCGGCGATCAGGACGACGCGGGCGAGGCGGCCGGGCGCGCGGTCGCGTACGGCGGCGACGACGAGCAGGACGGCGCACAGCGTCAGGAAGCCGCCCATGCCGGCACCCAGGACATAGGTTGCCTTGGACATGACATCCGGATCGCTGCCCGCGATCGACATCGACTGGTTCGCGGTCGTCGCGCCCAGCACGATGTGGACGAGCACGAGCACCGCCGCCTCCGCGACGAGCACGGCCGCGGCCACCCCGGCCACGATTCTGCGCAGCACGACAGCCCCACCCCTCCACACAAGCGTGTTCGACGTGACGCCACGGAGGCTACTAACGGGTAATCCGGGGGACAAGGGGTGCGACACGGGGCTCCGCAGCGGTTCTGGGGTCGCCGCCCGGGGACGGTAGGGCAAAGAATGGATGGACCGTTCGTAGGGACTCCACAAAGATTCGGCGCGGCCCGATGTTCCGGCAGACAGAGACCTTGGCCACACGACGGGGTTACTGTGCAGTCGGGGAACCCCCTGACCTGGGGCGCCACAAGGGTTTTCGAGACTTGAACGAGCCTCGAATCACGCTCTGTGTGGGCAAGCTCACCTCTGGAGACGGGTCGAAAGGCCGTGTCGGCTGTCCCTAAACTCAGCTTGTTTCAAGGAGGGAGCCATCGTGCGCAAGGTGCTCATCGCCAACCGTGGCGAAATCGCTGTCCGCGTTGCCCGGGCCTGCCGGGACGCCGGGATCGCGAGCGTCGCCGTCTACGCCGATCCGGACCGGGACGCTCTGCACGTCCGCGCGGCAGACGAAGCTTTCGCGTTGGGCGGTGACACCCCGGCAGCCAGCTACCTCGACATCGCGAAGGTCCTGCAGGCCGCCGCCGATTCCGGCGCCGACGCCATCCACCCCGGATACGGCTTCCTCTCCGAGAACGCCGACTTCGCGCAGGCCGTCCTCGACGCGGGCCTGACCTGGATCGGCCCGCCGCCGCAGGCCATCCGGGACCTCGGTGACAAGGTCGCCGCCCGGCACATCGCCCAGCGCGCCGGCGCCCCGCTGGTCGCCGGCACCCCGGACCCGGTCTCGGGCGCCGACGAGGTCGTCGCGTTCGCCCGGGAGCACGGTCTGCCGATCGCGATCAAGGCCGCCTTCGGCGGCGGCGGCCGCGGCCTGAAGGTCGCCCGCACCCTGGAAGAGGTCCCGGAGCTGTACGAGTCGGCGGTCCGCGAGGCCGTCGCCGCGTTCGGCCGCGGCGAGTGCTTCGTCGAGCGCTACCTCGACAAGCCCCGCCACGTGGAGACCCAGTGCCTGGCCGACTCCCACGGCAACGTGGTCGTCGTCTCCACCCGCGACTGCTCGCTCCAGCGCCGCCACCAGAAGCTGGTCGAGGAGGCTCCGGCGCCGTTCCTCTCCGCCGAGCAGAACAAGCAGCTGTACGCCGCCTCGAAGGCCATCCTGAAGGAGGCCGGCTACGTCGGCGCCGGCACGGTGGAGTTCCTCGTCGGCATGGACGGCACCATCTCCTTCCTCGAGGTCAACACCCGCCTCCAGGTCGAGCACCCGGTCACCGAGGAGGTCACCGGCATCGACCTCGTACGGGAGATGTTCCGCATCGCCGACGGCGAGGCCCTCGGCTACGGCGACCCGGAGCTGCGCGGGCACTCCTTCGAGTTCCGCATCAACGGTGAGGACCCGGGCCGGGGCTTCCTGCCGGCCCCGGGCACCGTCACCGTCTTCAACCCGCCCACCGGCCCCGGCGTGCGCCTGGACGCGGGCGTGGAGTCCGGCTCCGTGATCGGCCCCGCCTGGGACTCGCTGCTGGCCAAGCTGATCGTCACCGGCGCCACCCGCCAGCAGGCCCTGCAGCGCGCCGCCCGCGCGCTGGCCGAGTTCAACGTCGAGGGCATGGCCACCGCCATCCCCTTCCACCGCGCGGTCGTCGCCGACCCCGCGTTCGCCCCCGCCGACGGCAACCCGTTCACGGTCCACACCCGCTGGATCGAGACCGAGTTCGTCAACGAGATCCCGGCGTTCGTGGCCCCCGCGTCCGAGGAGACCGAGGACGAGCCGGGCCGCGAGACGGTCGTCGTCGAGGTCGGCGGCAAGCGCCTCGAGGTCTCCCTGCCGTCCTCGCTGGGCATGACGCTGGCGCGGACCGCCGCCGCGGGCGGGGCCAAGCCCAAGCGCCGCGTCGCCAAGAAGTCCGGCCCGGCCGCCTCCGGCGACACCCTCGCCTCGCCGATGCAGGGCACCATCGTCAAGGTCGCGGTGGAGGAGGGCCAGGAGGTCTCCGAGGGCGACCTGGTCGTCGTCCTGGAGGCCATGAAGATGGAGCAGCCCCTCAACGCCCACCGCTCGGGCACCGTCGTGGGCCTGACCGCCCAGGTCGGCGGCTCGGTGACGTCGGGGGCGACGATCTGCGAGATCAAGGACTGATCGCGCAGCGCACGGCATGAGGAAGCCCCCGCCCGGTTCCGGGCGGGGGCTTCGTGTCATTCAGTCGTGGCGACCGGCACTACCAGGTGCCGGGTGCCGCCTCCCAGCTCGGCTTCGGAGGCAGGAAGCCGCCGTCGGGCCGGGACAGGAAGGTGTTGGTCGTGCTCCGGCCGTCGCCGTGGTCGTACATGATGGCGATGTCGTCGCGGCCGTCCTTGTCGACGTCACCGGAGACCGGCAGCCCGGCCAGGGACGAGTTCCAGACCCCTTCCGGAGTGCTCCAGCTCTGGAAGTCCTCGTTCAGCCCGCCGTCCGGCTTGCCGGTCAGCGTGAACAGGGCCGCGCGGTCGTTGTCGTAGTTGAACATGACCGCCAGGTCGGCGCGGCCGTCGGCGTTGTAGTCACCTGCGGTGATCTTGCTCCGCCCGAAGTCCCAGTTGCCCGGGGTACGGGACCAGGAGGCGACCGGGGCGGCGAACCCGCCGTCGGACTTGCCGAGCAGCGTGTACGCGGTCACCGTGCCGTTGCCGAAGCCGTACATCGCGATGATGTCGTCGCGGCCGTCGCCGTTGACGTCGCCGGACACCTGCTTGGACTCGTTCCAGTACCAGCCGCCCTGGGCGGAGCGCCAGCTCGGGAATGAGTGCTGGAAGGTGCCGTCCGCGTTCGAGAGGAACGTGTGGGCACCGGTCGAGCCGCCGTGGTCGTAGAAGAACGCCACGTCGTCGCGGCCGTCACCGTTGTAGTCACCGGCGGTGAGCTTGGCCTTCGTCGCCTCCCAGTTGCCGGCGCCTGTGTAGGCGCTGCGCGGAAGGGACGTGAAGGTGCCGTCGGCCTTGCCCAGGAAGGTGAACATGCCGTTGGAGCCACCGGGGTACCCGTACAGCGCGGCCAGGTCGTCGCGGCCGTCGCCGTTGAAGTCGCCCGCGACCCACTGGGAGTTGGCGTAGGAGAAGTTCCAGGCCCCGCTGTTGAAGGCGAGGGCCGGTGCCCCGAACCCACCGTCCGCCTTGGCGGCCTGGACGTAGAGTGCGGTGGTCTCGTTGCCGTGGTCGTACACCGTGGCCAGGTCGGCACGGCCGTCACCGTTGAAGTCACCCATGAGCTCGGTGCGCTGATCGGCTGTCCGGTCACCGAAGTGGTGCTCGACGCTCACGTGGGTGGTGCTGTTGTGCCGGATGTAGCCGCCCTGGAAGTCCTCGCGGGGGCCGCCGTAGATGCCGTACTCGTCGGACTTCGGGTAGCCCAGCCAGCTCTTCTCGGCGCCGAGCTCGAGCCATTTCTTGCGGATCGTGCCCCGGACCGACCAGGCGCCGGTCTGGGGGGTCCAGTGGATGGATCCGGTGTCGGAGGTCTCCTTGGAGCGGCGGAAGGTGTTGTAGCGGCCCACACCGTCGGCGTGCCCGGTCTCGTCGGAGGTCGGGTAGCCGAGCGGGCCGCCCGGCCCGCCGGTCTTCAAGTACTTCTCGTAGATGCCGCCGTACGTCGCCCAGGCGCCGAACTCGGGCGACCAGTAGATGGCGCCGTTGCCGGACGGACCGGCGAACGTGGAGAACCAGCCCACCTCGTCGAAGGTCTTGTCCTCGTCGGAGGTCGGGTAGCCCAGGACGCCCTTCTCAGCGCCCAGGCTCATCCACTTTTCGCGAATGCCGTTGATGACCATCCAGGCACCGGTGCTCGGGTGCCAGTAGATGGACGCGTTGTCGGCGCCGAGGCCGTTGCCCCGCAGGTGCACGAAGCGGCCGCCGTCGGCGGTGTCCGTGACGTTGCCCGAGGGCTTGCCGAAGCCCGCGACCCCGCCCTTGGCCTTGAACTTGGCCAGGATCGGTCCGCACAGCTTGTGCTTGGCCGTCGCCGAGACCGCCGAGGGGACGTCCTCGCAGGTGGTCCACGGGGTGCCGCTGGAGGCGATCTGACGGGCGGGCCCGAAGACGGAGCCGTTGGTCAGCGGGCGACCCTGGAACTCGCTGATGACGCCACTGGTGTCACGGGACCACAGATCGGGGTAGCCGTCCTTCTCGAAGTCGCCCACGCTGGTCAGGTGCGGCCAGGCGGTGCCGGTGAAGCCGGTGCCGATGGAACCGGCGCGGACGGCCGGGTCCGCGTAGACGGCAAGGTCGATGGCCAGCGGCGCCGCGGTGTCGGTGGTCTTGCGGCTGTTGTACTGGTGGATCTTGCCGGTGGTCTTGGCGCGGGCCCAGATCTCGGGGAGGCCGTCGCCGTTGAGGTCGCCGGGGGCGGCCAGGGTCATGTCCTGCCAGTCGGCGTTGCCGAGCAGGTACGGGCCGCCATTCACGTTGAGCTCGCCGGTCGCTGTACCGGTGTAGAGCCAGAGCTCGGTGCCCGCCTTGACGAGCAGGTCGGGGGCGTCGTTCTCGTCGACCTTGCCGTTGGCGTCGTCGTCGTCGATGCTGCTGATCGCCAGAACCTGGTCGGCCCGGTCCCACTTGCGCTGCGCGTCGTCGAAGACCTGCAGCTCCAGGCGGTCCGAGTCGCTGCTCGCCAGGTCGCTGTCGCCGGCGCCCGGGTAGACGTAGATGTTCTTCCTGTCGGGCTTGCCGGGCACCGGGCGCAGGACAAGGAGGTCCTCGTAGAAGTCGCCGTCCCAGCTGCCCCACTGGGTCAGCGAGGTGGCGTTGGCGAAGTTGTCCTTACCGGGCTTGCCGACCTTGCGGGGCTCGCCGAAGGCGCCGTTGCCGCGTCCGGGGACCGTCCACAGCTGGCCGTCGCCCGGGTCCACGCTCCAGATGTCGGTCGCGCCGTCACCGTTGGTGTCGCCGTGCTTGTCGCGCGTGGGCTGGCGCTTGGCGGTGTAGCGGTACGCCTTCGCGTTGGACCGGTTGCCCGCCGCGTCCATGCTCCAGACGATGAGGCCGTGCGGGCCCGCCGCCAACGGCGTGTACTTGATCGTCCCGGTACGGCCGGGGCCGGTCGCGTCCACGGTACGGACGGTCGGGTCGGTCAGCGTGTGCCACTGGTACCGGGTGATGTCGGTGTCCGTGCCGGGGTCGAAGGTGAAGGTGCCCTCGGTGCGCGCGAGGCCGGGGGTCGCCCCGGGCTTGTCGTCCGAGGGGAACTGGGCCGACGTCACGCCGGGCAGCGAGCCGGGACGGGAGCGGTCGATGCTGAACACGCACTGGCCCGCCCACGGGCCCGTGCCGCCGGCGTCGTCGACGCCGCGCACGTCCCACCGGTAGGAGCTTCCGGTGAGCTCGGAGGCCGGGATCCGCAGCATGGCGGCGTTGCCGCTGACGACCGGGACCTTCGGGGTCTTCACCGTGCCGTAGTCGTCGGCCTTCCAGTAGTGGAACTCGGCCTGGAGGCCGTTGTTCTCGGCGTCGCCGACCCAGGCGCGCAGCACGACCTCGTCGGACGTGCCCATGTAGCCGCCCTCGCACGCGACGTACGGCTCCGACCAGCGGTCGTTGATGGGGTACGGCGGGGTGTTGTACTCGGTGGAGATACGGACGCTGTCCGGGTTCAGCTTGCGCCAGGAGACGTCGACCGTGTCGTTGGCGGACTTCAGGCCGAGGGTCCAGGCGGGCCAGCCCCAGCGGGCGGCGTCGGCGACCGCGGAGGTCACGTTCAGCTCGACGGTGTTGCCGTCGCCCGGGCAGTTGCGGCCGCCGTAGGACTGGCCGGAGGAGTCCACCAGCCGCTTCCAGGCGGGCTGCCTGTTCCAGGTGGTGGTGGTGTCGATGGAATTGGTGTCCCAGACCTGGATGTCACCGGACTTGCAGCTCCAGGAGCCCGCGGACTTCTGCTCGATGCGCAGGGTGGCACCGAGGATCTGCTTGCCGCGCAGAGCCCCCATGCCGACCTGGAAGAACGTCTTGGCGCAGACGACCGAGTTGCCGAGCTGCGCGTCCCTGGCACAGCCGACCCGGGCCTCCTTGCTCAGAGTGCCGCCGTTCCAGTAGCTCTTGTCCGCGGAGCCGGCGATGCCGTTGTGCTTGTAGGCGATCGCCCAGGCCGACTTCCAGTCGTCGCGCCACACCGGGTCGATGACGACCGGGAAGGCGGTGTCGGCCGCGGTGAGCAGCTTCCGGTCCGGGGTGAGGGTGAGCTTGTCGCCCTTCAGCTCCACGCCGAGGTCGGCCTGGCGGGTACCGAGCGCGATGCCGTCGACGGCGGGCACCGGGTCGGCCGAGAGGGCCGACGGGGCGGGCGTGGCCGGCTTGTCCGCGGACGCGGCGCGCGAGGCCGTCATGGACTTGGCCACGGGGGCGGCACCGGCGGGTGCCTGCTGCGTGGCGCCCGAGTCCCACATCTGCGGCTGGGCCGAGCTGAACAGCGTCTGGCCGGCGGGGTCGACGGCGCGCAGTTCGCCGTTCGCCTCCTTGCGGACGGTGAGGCCGTTGCCCTTGAGGCCGAAGGTGACGGAGGAGAGCGCCGGGTCGGCCGCAGCCTCCCGGTTCTTGACCACCAGCTGGTGCGAGAACCCGATGGCGTCCGCGGTGACCCGCAGGTCCACGCCCTTGATGACCTCGGCGTAGGTGGCGGTGTCGCCCTCCATGGTCGGGGTGGGCAGCGGGCGCGGCCAGGTCAGGACGACGTCGCGGCCGTTCTTGCGCATCGTCACCAGCGGGGCGTCACCGCCGCCGGAGAAGGTGAGGTCGGTACGGGTCGCCTTGGGGGCGATCCGGCCGTCCTTGCGCTTCTGCAGACCGGTGTCGACCGCGACCAGCTTGCCGTCGCGGTGCACGCGGGTGGGCAGCACCGACTTCTCGGAGGTGAAGGTCCCGTTCGGGTTGGCCCAGACCTCCTCGTCCTCGCTGCGCTGCGCGACGACCTCAACGCGCTTGCCGGTGCGCTTGGCGTCGGCGGACGCCGTGGCCGCCGCGTCCGCCTTGGCGGCCGTGGACGCGGGCTCGGCGGACTTCGCGGCGGAGCCGGCGGGGTCCGCCGCGGCGGCGGGTATCGCGCCGACCAGGGTGGCGACCAGCGCGGTCGCCAGGATGAATACGGGTGCCCTCCGGGAGGGCGGCCCCGCGACGCGGGGTCGCGTCGGGAAGGGTCTCACTGGCTGAGTCCTCGGTGTCGGTTCCGGCGGCACCCCCGGGGGGGGACCGGCCGAAAAGCATCGGTCGAACAGTGCATCGATGGCCGGTTTTCAGCCACGCGACAAAAATCACCACCGTTCGATTGATTTGTAGCAGCCGGACGGACCGACAACCGAACCGAATCCCCTTCCCTCCCGAACCTGACCGGCACCAGCCGAGGCCCCTTTATCACACACTTACGCGGAATACATAATTCCGAATCATCTATTCCGGTTACCCCTCTCACCTGCACAAATGGAGAGACGCTCCACCGTTCAGAAGCCGCCCCCTCCTTTCCCGATTCCGCGACCTGCGCTGTAAGTTCGGCGGGATTGCCCATTACCGCGGAAACCTGTGAACCGCGGAACAGGAACGGGAGTGTTCGATTTTGATACGACCCCGGGCGCACGCCATGCGTGCGCCTTTGAGACGTGTCTGGCGGTGGCCCGTACCGGTGCTCGCCGTCGTCATGATGACCACGGGGCTGACCGCGATCGACGCGGCAGCGGCCTCCGGGCCCGCGCTGCCCGGCAAGCAGAAGCTGACCAAGGTCAGCGGCTCGAACGTCAAGGGCAAGCCCGCACCGGGCCCCGCCGAGTCGCAGAAGAAGGCGTGGAAGGGCGCCCCGGCGATCGCATGGCCCGCGCCGGGATCGGCTGAAGTCAGCCTCCCGAACGCCCCGGCTGCGCCGGCCGCCCAGCTCAAATCGGCTAACGGCCCGGCCGCCGCGCCCGCCGCCCGGGATGCCGGCTCCGCTGCCGGCCGTCCGGTCAAGGCCGGCACCCTCCCGGTGTCGGTCGCCGCGGTCGCCCCGCCGGCCGCCGCCCCCGCGGCCGCGAAGCGGTCCGCGGACGGCTCGGCCCCGGCCGCGGACGCCGCACCGCAGGCCGCCCCCGCCCCCGCCGACGTCAAGCTGAACGTCGCCCTGCACGACCGGGCCGTCGCCCAGCGCGCGGGGCTCGCGAACAGCGTCCTCGTCTCGGTGGACCGGACGGACCCGGGCGCCTCGGCCGCCCCCGTCTCGGTGGAGCTGGACTACAACGCCTTCAAGAACGCGTACGGCGGCAGCTGGGGTTCCCGGCTGACCTTCACGGCGATCCCGACGTGTGCGCTGACCACCCCGGAGCGCCCCGAGTGCCAGGGCAGCACCCCCGTCAGCACCCGCAACGACGCGAAGACCGGCAAGCTGGTCGCCACCTTCGACGCGCCGGCCAAGGCCGCGCCCGTCAAGCCGGTGGGCAAGTCGTTCCTCAATGCCCCGGCGGCAGCCGGTCTCGCCGCCCCCGCCTCGGCCGGGATGACGCTGGCCGCCTCCCCCGGAGCGAGCGGCGCGAACGGCACGTACAAGGCCACCTCGCTGAGCGCCTCGGGCTCCTGGCAGGCCGGCGGCTCCGCGGGTGACTTCTCGTGGTCCTACCCGCTGGACATCCCCGCCTCCCTGGGCGGTCCGAGCCCGTCGCTGTCGCTGGGCTACTCCAGCGCGCAGATCGACGGCCGTACGAACGCCTCCCAGCAGCAGACCTCCTGGGTCGGCGACGGCTGGGACCTGGCCTCGAACTTCATCGAGCGGGGCTACGTCCCGTGCAGCCAGGACAAGCGCAAGGACTCCGGGTACAACAACCCGAAGGACGACACCGGCGACCTGTGCCACGGCGCGCCGATGGTCACCATGTCCCTCAACGGCGGCTCCACCCAGCTCGTCCTGGACGACACGACCAAGAAGTGGCGTCCGGCCAAGGACGACGGTTCCCGCGTCGAGCTGCTCCAGGGCGCCGACAACGGGGACAAGGAGGGTGAGCACTGGCGGTTCACCAACCCGCAGGGCATCCAGTTCTACTTCGGTCTGAACAAGGTCCCGGGCTGGACGGACGGCAAGCCGCTCACCAACTCGGCCTGGAACGTCCCGGTCTACGCCAACCACCCCGGTGAGCCCTGCTACAAGTCGACGTTCGCCGACGCGGTCTGCAACCAGACCTACCGGTGGAACCTCGACTACGTCGTGGACCCGCGCGGCAACGCGATGACCTACTGGTACCAGAAGGAGGTCAACCACTACGGGTCGAACTACAAGATCGCCGGCGGTTCGACCGCCCGGTCCTACGACCGGTCCGGCTGGCTGGACCACGTCTCCTACGGTCTGCGCAGCGACAACCTGTTCGCCCCGGCCCCGGCCCAGGTGAACTTCACCGTCGCCGAGCGCTGCCTGACGACCAAGGACTTCGACTGCGACCCGGCGAAGCTGAAGCCGGAGGTGGACTGGAACATCGCCAAGATGTGGCCGGACACCCCGGGCGACCAGCTGTGCGCCGCGGGCGAGGAGTGCAAGGGCCGGTTCACCCCGACCTTCTTCTCCCGCAAGCGTCTGACCGAGGTCAGCACCTTCGTCTGGAACGGCTCAGCGCACAAGCCGGTCGACACCTGGAACCTGGTCCAGGACTTCCCGATGACCGGTGACGGCACGGACTACCCGCTGTGGCTGTCCGAGATCCGCCACGTCGGCAAGAACGGCACGCCGATCGAGCTCCCGCCGGTGAAGTTCCGCGGCACGCAGCTCGACAACCGCGTCGACGGCCTGGGTGACGGCAAGCCGCCGTTCAAGCGCTACCGCGTGAACGTCATCGACACCGAGACCGGTTCGTCGATCCACGCGAACTACGCGCCCACCGAGTGCCGGGCGGCCGATCCGCGCGTGATCCCGGCCTCGCCGGAGAACAACACCCTGCGCTGCTACCCGGTCATCTCCGAACTCCCGGACCCGAACGACCCCAAGCGCGAGAACAAGATCTACTCCACCGACTGGTTCCACAAGCACATCGTGGACTGGGTCCGGGAGGAGGACCGCAACGGCAACTCGCCGCCGCGGGTCACCACGTACGAGTTCGTCGGCAAGCCTGCGTGGGCGTACGACGACGAGACCGAGATGATGCGCCCCAAGACGCGCACGTGGTCGCAGTGGCGCGGCTACGAGCGGGTCAGGACGTACATCGGTGAGGCCCCCGACAAGCGCTCCATGACGGAGACCCTGTTCTTCCGCGGCCTGGACGGCGACCGTGCCGGCCCGTCCGGTGGCAAGAAGTCGGTCAAGGTCAAGGACTCCGAGGGCATCGAGCTCGACGACCACCGCCTCTTCGCGGGCCAGACCCGCGAGGTCCTGGCCTACAACGGCGAGGGCGGGGCCCTCGAGGCGGCGACGACGTACACCCCGTGGCTGCACGGCCCGACGGCGACGCGTGCCCGTCCGGGCGAGACGTCCGAGGAGGACATCGAGCCGCAGCAGGCCTTCGTCCAGCAGACGACGAACGTCGGCTCCCGCATCCTGCTCTCCGACAACCGCGGCTGGCGCCGTACGGCGATGGAGACCAAGTACGACAACCGCGGCTTCGCGCAGTGGGTGTCGAACAAGGGCGACGTCGCGGACCCGGGCGACGACAGCTGCACCCGTTACGAGTACGACTCGGACGAGACGCGCTGGATCATCGCCCGCCAGAAGCGGGTGGAGACGGTCGCCAAGGCGTGTGACGCCACGGTGGCGCGCCCGGCGGACGTGACGTCGGACATCAAGATGTCCTACGACGCGGCCGGCAACGTCAAGCAGACCGAGTCCCTCACGGGCTACAACGGCAGCACGCCCACCTACCAGGTGGACGGCAGCGCGACGTTCGACGCGTACGGCCGCCCGAAGACGACCACGGACGTGTTCGGCAAGGTCACCAAGCTGGACTACACCCCGGCGGCGGGCCAGATCACCACCAAGGTGGTCACGACCAACCACGCGGGCCACACCCAGACCACGGAGACCGACCAGGGCCGCGGCTCGATCCTGGCCAAGCAGGACACCAACGGCCGCCGCCAGGTGATGGAGTACGACGCCCTCGGGCGCCTTGCGAGGGTCTGGTCCCCGGACCGCGACCCGAACAGCGATTCGCCGGACGGCATCTTCACGTACGACGTCCGCACCGACGGGCCGGTGGTCATCACCAACAAGGCCCTGCTGGACGACGGCACCTACCGCACCAGCTACGACATCTACGACAGCAGCCTGCGGATCCGCCAGACCCAGATGGAGGCCCTGGGCGACGGCCGCGTCATCACGGACACCTTCTACAACAGCCTGGGCCGGCTCTGGAAGACCAACGGCGGCTACTACGCGGCCGGCGAGGCCTCGGGCACGCAGTTCGCCCCGAAGGACAACCAGGTCCCGTCCTCGACGGTGACCGAGTACGACGGCTCCGGCCGTTCCGTCGCGCAGATCTCGCGGAAGTTCGGCGAGGAGACCTCCCGCACGACCACGTCGTACGGCGGCGACAACATCACCGTCGACCCGCCGAAGGGCGAGACCCCGACCCGGGCCTTCCTGGACGGCGCGGGCCGCAAGACGGAGCTCCGCTTCTTCAAGTCGGACTCCCCTACGGGTGCGTACGACACCACGCGCTACACCTACAACCAGAGCGGATTGCTGGAGTCGGTCGTCAACCAGGCGGGCGACAAGTGGGCGTTCGAGTACGACATCCGGGGCCGCGTGACCAAGCAGTCGGACCCTGACAAGGGAACGGCTACGACCGTCTACGGCAAGGGCGACCGAGTCGAGTCGGTCACAGACGCCCGTGGCAAGGTCGTGGCTCCCGAGTACGACGCACTCGGCCGTGTGATCGCCACGCACGAGGGTTCGGTCACGGGTCCGAAGCTGACGTCGACCACGTACGACACCCTGCCGGGTGCCATCGGCCTGCCGGTGGCGATGACGCGTTACGTGGACGGCAAGGCGTACACCCAGGAGGTCACCGGGTACGACACCGAGTACCGTCCGACCGGGACCAAGGTGACGATCCCGTCGTCGGAAGGTGCCCTTGGGGGTACGTACTCCTTCAGCAGCGGGTACCGGCCGAACACCGGTCTCACCAACTGGACCATGCAGCCGGCCGTGGCCGGTCTGCCCGCCGAGCGCACCACCATCCAGTACAACCATTTCGAGCTGCCCACGGTCATGGGCATCCAGGGCAAGACCTTCGTCGGCAAGGTCCACTACTCGCCCATGGGCGACGTCCTGCGCACCGAGTCGGGCCCGGCCCTCTCCCAGGTCTACACGACGAACTTCTTCGACGAGCAGACGCGCCGTCTGACCAGGACAGTCAACAGCCAGGAGCGGTCGCCGGTCACGATCAACGACACGTCGTACGAGTACGACGCCGTCGGCAACATCCTCAAGGTCAGCGACAAGGAGTCGGCGACCGCAGTTCCGGACGTGCAGTGCTTCGCGTACGACTACATGCGCCGGATGAACGAGGCCTGGACCGCGACGGACGACTGCGCGGCCCAGCCGAACGCGTCCGGCCCCGGCTCCAAGCCGCAGGTCGGCGGGGTGAACCCGTACTGGAGCTCGTACAGCTTCGACGCGGCGGGCAACCGCACCAAGGAGGTCCAGCACTCTCCCACCGGTGACTTCACCAAGGACGTCACCCGCACTTACACCTACGGCACCCCCGGCCAGCCCGGAGCCAACGGGCTGAGGAAGGTCGACACGACCGGTCCGGGCGGTTCGCGCACCGAGTCGTACACCTACGACGCGGCGGGCAACACCAGGACCCGGACCATTCAGGGCGACACCCAGACCCTGGACTGGAACGAGTCGGGTCAGCTGGAAAAGGTCACCAAGGGCACGGACACCACGTCCTTCGTGTACGACGCCGGCGGCAACCGCCTGATCAAGCGGGACGCGACCGGCACCACGCTGTACCTGCCGGGCACCGAGGTGAAGCTGACCGCTGCGGGCAAGCTGGAGGGCACGCGTTACTACGCCCACCCGGCCGGCCCGGTGATGGTCAAGACCGTCAAGGACGGCGTGACCTCCACGTCGTACCTGATGAGCGACAAGAACGGCACGGCGACCACCTCGGTGGAAGCCTCGACCGGGGCTGTCACCCGCCGGAAGTTCACGCCGTACGGCGAAGTGCGTGGCGCGACCCCGTCGGTGTGGCCGGGCAAGAAGGGCTTCGTCGGTGGAGACATCGACGAGTCCATCGGTACCGTCCACCTGGGCGCCCGCGAGTACGACCCGGCGACCGGCCGGTTCCTCTCGGTTGACCCGATCGTCGACTACAACGAACCCAAGCAGCAGAACCCGTACGCCTACGCGAACAACTCGCCGGTGACGTTCAGTGACCCCAGCGGTCTGTCGATCGCACCCCCCGTGATGCCGGTCAAGGACTTCACGGACGCGGAGGCGGCCTGGGCCCGCATGATCCAGGGCAAGAGCGCCTTGGACATCGCGCTCGAAGTCGCGATCGGCATCCTGAAGGACGTCTCGGGCTACAACGACATCCGTGACTGCCTGAGCGGTTCATGGGGTGCCTGTGCGGGCTTGGCTCTCGACGCGGCGCTTCCCTTCGCGGGCCGCGCGAAGCGGATCCTGAAGGCCCTGGACCGGGCGTGGGAAGCCTTCAACAGCTGGTCACAGAAGCTGGCGCTGGCAAGAGACATCCTGGCGCGCGTCCAACGCTACGAGCAGGCCATGGCGAAGTACGCCGAGGACCTGGCCGAGTGGAAACGCCAGATGGAGGAAGCGGCCGAGCGCGCGAGAAAACTGGAGGAGGAAGCCGCAGCGGCGCGCAAGGCTGCCCAGGAGGCAGCAGCCGCAGCCGCCAAGAGGGCCGACGAGGCCAAGGCGACGGCGGCCAGGCAGGGCAAGGCCTCGGCACAGAAGGCCAGGAAGGCTGACGGTGACGGCAAGTCGTCCAAGTCCGCCGAGACGAGGAAGGCTGACAGTCCCCGCAAGGGTGGCAACACGACGAAGCCGTCCGCTTGCGAGAACAGCTTCGTTCCCGGCACTGCCGTCCTGATGGCCGACGGCTCGACGAAGCCGATCGAAGAGGTCGAGATCGGCGACGAAGTCGTGTCCACGGATGCGGAAGCGGGCGCCACCGAAGCGCAACCGGTGGTCGGGCACCTCGTCAGTGGCGGCCAGAAGGATCTGGCTGAGATCACGATCGACACCGACGGCCTCGCCGGCAACGCCACTAAGAAGATCACGGCCACCGGGAACCACCCGTTCTGGTCGGCGGCGCTGGACCAGTGGATGGACGCCACCGACCTGAAGGCGGGCGACTGGCTCCGCACCTCGTCCGGCTCCTGGGTTCAGGTCGTCGAGGTCAGGCGCTGGAGCGAGCAGAAGACGGTGTTCAACCTGACCGTCGCGGGCCTCCACACCTACTACGTGGTGGCCGGACAGCAGGGCGCACTCGTCCACAACTGCCCCGCAGGGGGAGACAGCCCGAGCCCGAAGGTCCCGACTGTCTCGCAGCTGACCGAGCAGGCCCGGAACGCGGCCGTCGCCGTTGCGGAGAAGCACGGCACCACGCTCACCGAGCTGGGGCGCGGACCGCGCCACAAGACCGGCGAGCACGAGGGCGCCAACCTGTGGGACAACGGGCCGGACAGCCTTATGTTCGCGACTCCCAAGTACCTGAAGAAGGTGAACGATTCCACGTTCACCCGGGACGACATCAAGGTGTTCTACGAGTACTTCGATGCGATCGTCCAGGCGAACGACTACCGTGCCGCACGCGGCGTGGGTAGACCGAACCCCAGCGCAGCGCATCGGCGAGACCTTCTCGGTTTCTACCTGGAGAACATGAAGTAGCAATGATCAGATTCGATGTAGTCGCTGAAGGACCGGAGCCTTTGGTGATCCAGTTCGAGCCGGCCGCGAATGAAGTCGTGCTGGCTCCCGGAGACCGCATCACCATCGAGTGGCCGGACTGGAACGGTCGGACGCCCGGCACGTTCCTCCACCGCCCGGACCGGTTGATCATCGGAGAGCCGGGGGTGACATCCGGCTGGACCAGGGTGTGGAATTCGGCAGGAGAGGAAATCACCTACTAGCGCGCCCTTCAGGACGGCCCGTCGGACTCCCGGCGGGCCGTTCTGGCTTCGTGTGAGTTACTGCCCCGGGCGGGTATCTGCCGGATAGCCCCCGGTTGATACGCCCTACCGGCGTACCGTGGCGCTGGAGGTGGTGAGCGGATGACTACGGAGCTGGCTGACAACGTCCGCAAGTACCGACGTCGGGCCGGGATGAGCCAGGAGGAACTGGCCCACGCCGCAGGCGTGTCACCGGGCACGGTACGCAAGGTGGAACAGGGCGGAACAGTCCGTATGGAGACCCTTCAT